>JAFCCO010000013.1 GCA_017610175.1 Candidatus Iainarchaeum sp.
GCCACCCGAAAAAGGCCTTAAGCAAAGCCAGTTTTTGTTGGATTAGGAAGAATTAAGGGGTATAATGGATATTCCTGAACTTTGGCATTAGATAAAAATGGCGCAGGGGACGAGAGTTCCCTGTCTTTTCTTACGCACTGACTGACATACTAAGTGTGTTCCCCCCTTAAAAGCCTTCTGTTTAAAAAGAATTGTTCACAATATTTGGGTATGTCTGTAGGTAAAAAAAAAGCAATGGCAATTATTGGAGTAGGTAAGCCTCTTAGCTTGGCAATAGTAGCGGGGTTTGTTGTTGCTATTGCGTGGGAATGGACTCCTGAATCGAAACTGCTTTACTTCTTAGTTATCGCTGCCTGCTTTGTTGCTTTGACAATAATTGAATACGGGACACAAAACTGGGGGTTGTTTGGTGAATAAATTTAAAGCAGAGTCAACTGTCACAGCTCACCATGAGGGAACGTATTTCAGAACAGCAATTCCTCGCGACATAGCCCTCAACATTTTAGGGCTTAAAACAGACCTCAAAAAACAGCGCCTCGTTTGGACAGTTGAAAAAGGAAAAGTGGTTGTGGAGAAGAAATGAGTGCTGAAGAAAATATTCCAATTTCTACTAAATGGCTGTTTGATTCTGTTGGAGATACAGGACGGAATGTAATTGAACAAATGTTTATGATTGTGTCTTTAGGTAAAAAAGGAAGTGGTTTTCTTTACAAAGACCTAGGAATTATTACAAATGAGCATGTGGTAAGAGATTGCAATTTGAATGATATCTTTGCAATAGACAGCAAAGGAAACAAAATATCTTTTGTCGATATTGTTGTTGACCAAAATAAAGACTTGGCTTTTTTAAAACCTAAAATAGCATTAAAAGGCGGGCTTGAAATTGACACTAAAATAGAACCAAAACCAGGCGTGCAAATTTCAATCTGGGGGTATCCTCTAGCTTACAATGGACCCGCCCCCCTTCTTTCTATAGGTTACATTTCAGGATTCAAAGAACACAAAGAAACTAAGGATTCACAATCAGTTAAACATTTTGTTGTTAATGGCGCTTTCAATCCAGGTAATTCAGGCGGACCCATATTTATTACAGGTCAAGATAAAGTAATTGGGGTAGTGGTTAACAAACATGCGCCAATCTCACAATTTTTGCTTTCAGCAATTGAGGTATTGGCTAAAAACAAAAGCGGACTTATTTATACTGCTAAAGATAGTAAAGGGATTGAAACAAAATTTGCCGAATCTCAAATTGTTGCACAACTGTTGAATCACCTTAGAACACTTACCCAAGTTATGATTGGAGAAGCAATTGAATCTTCAGAATTAATTCAATTCATTGAGGAGAATGATATCGAATAATGGCAGACAGAACAACCACTGTCAAAATAATTTTCATCTTCAAAACAAAACTTGGAAAGTGATGTAAAAATGAAAACAGGAACAATTATCTTAGCAGTTCTTACACTCATTTTGTTAAGCGGATGCACTCAAAGAGAATACGTCTGTGCCGATGGGCAAGTTGTCAGCAATCCAAACCAATGCAACGCACCCAACATCCCTATGGAAACTCCTATCGAGCCACCCATTGAATCTCCTGTTGAGCCTCCTGTTGAGCCACCTGTAAATCCTCAATTCCTTGATTGCGGTTCAGACATTGATTGTTTTTCAGAGCGGTTGAAATACTGCGAGCCAGCAATAGTAACAATTCCTGATGGAAACAAAATCACAGAAGTAGATACCTACTCATACTTTGCCACCGCAAACACAACAGGAGAAATAGCAGACTATCTTGGAGTTTTTGACATATGCCATGTTAAATACACCAACGTCCTCCAATCTAAAAAAGCGCCTTTCTCAGAGAGAGTAACAAAAGAAACATTCGACCTCGTAACCTGTAACTACAACGCGAACGAACCATTCTCTAAAATAGTTCGAGGCTACCCTGCTCGCATCGAACGCTGCTCAGGGGAAAACTTCAGGAGCTGAAAGAAAATGGGTGAAACACTTGGGGAAAAGCTAAGAAGGGAAGCTAAAGCAAGCGGGGCTGAATGGGATGCCCGTTTGAAAAAATTAGGTCTTTCCCCCCTCGCAGATAGTCCTATCAACACAATTAGGGTGGACACAACCAGCGATACAATTCGTGCATCTCAAAGCAGTAACAAACTTATTTACAAACTCGCTTTGTTTGCAGCAGTCTTTGCAATACTTTCAGGAATGGCGGGGGCTGTTTTCAACAAGATATTTGAGTGGTATGCTTGGCTTGTTTGGATAGGTTTGGGCGCGGTTTTTATAGTGACGCTGGTGCTGGGGTGGGTATTTGAAGAACACGAATCAACACTGACAGATTTCAAAAAAGCAATCTATATCGTCCTCATTGCATGTGCTTTTTTTGCAATGATTTGGTTTATGCTCAGTAGCTGGACAGCAATCATTGCATCAATCCAAAACGCGGGGGCTCAACGCACGCACGCGTGGTAACTAATACTAAACTTACCCAGAAAAGCAAAAAATTAAGAAAAAGCGATTTTCCCTATTAGTATAGTTTAACTTATAGAGTAAACTCTATTCCTTTTCTCCCCCGACAGCCTCCTGCAAAATTTTCTGAACCAACCCACTCCGCTTTCCAAAAAGCTCTCGCCAGTGAACCTCACCAATGAAAATTTGTTTCCGATGACAAGCAACACCACCCTTCAGAGGAGTCAACACAAGGCATCGGCTATTGCTTCCCATTTGCCCAACCTGAACCTCAAAGGAGAACGCGCCCTTCGGGTCAGTCTGATACTTTCCGTGCAACACCTTCCACTGCTTAACTTCTTTCTTCACAAGAACTCACCTTCCTCTTCTTCTTCCTTTTCCTCAGATCCCACAGACACATCCCCTGACTTCTTGATGACAACCCTCAAGCTGTCGTTCAATGTGTCAGTGTATGTCACCGACTCAACAAAGGCTTGAGCGTTAATCCAATCAAACACTGACTCCCCTGCCTTCCGATGCCTGCCCTGACAGGGCGCACCGAAAAACGGATAAAGAAAATTCTGTGCTCCAATCCTCTGAACGAAAAACACTCCCGCCTGCAAGCTCGGAAGCTTAGCCCGAACATTCAAGGGAATGAAATTGAAATTGTCAGACAGCCACGCAGCATCCTTTGCATGAAGCCCGCCACTCACAACCCAGCCAATGTTTGACAAAACGGTGGCGTCCAAATCCGCAGGACGCTGTGAATCCAAAGCAAGCGTGACGCCCAACAAACGGGACTCTCTTGAAATTGTTCTGAGAACCGTCAGCGAACTGAATCCAGACGATGCAGCATCAGGGGAAATGCTTGCCTTAGAAGGACAAAAGTTTGCTGCCTCTGGAATCGCCAGAAACATGGACGGGTATTTCTTTGTCAACCTCAACTCCAAAATCTTTCTCACGACCACGCAAAAAATCAAAAAGGCATAAGACTGCTCGCACCGACTCAAGTCAATTGTTGTAATTGTTCCAGAGTCTTGGAGAACCTCATCAAGGTTTATGCGGAACTGGTTGTCGTCATCACAAAGCAAGCCCGACCGTTGCAGTCCCGACACGAGCCTCAGCATCCCGCCGAAGATTTCCTTTCGCCCAATCGCAGCCGAGCCGTCCTTCGATTCAATGGACAGCTTGTAATTCTTGTCATCCACCAGTTGCACGAGTACCGTGATGAACTCTTCAATTGATTTGAATTCCCGAAGCTTGAACAGTGTGTCCAAAGAAATCTGTGCAGAAACGGTTGCGTTCCGCATCAAAACCAACAAGTCATCCGCTCTCAAATCACTGAACGCAATTTTGAAAGGTTTCATGTCCAACCAGCCAAAATCACGTCCCTCGCCAGCCATTTTCTCTTGAAATTCCACAAACTTGTCAGTATGGCGCGGTAGGGTCACGGACATTTTGTTTCCCTCTATTTGAAACCTGTTTCGCACAAATGGAACAAGCACCTCAGTCGGGAAAGGGCGGGGTCGCTTATTGTGGTCATACCTCAACGCCCTAACCAGCACAGGGTCGTCCTCAGCAAAGCCAAGAGTGATGGCTTCCGATTTCAACGTGAAAATAATCACTTTTTGCCCAGCAGATCATTTGTTGCAAGCAATGGATTCCAAGAGGCAAGTTTTTCCTCTCCCCGTCACCCCGAACAGAGCGACGTGTCGAACGTCATCGAAAATCTTTTCGTGCCCAATAATCTTCACGCGCTCAGACTTCATCTTCACCCTCTTCCTTTTTCTCAGCTTGTTGCACAATCAACTGAACAGGTTGCTGGGCTGGAGCTTCTTCCTTTCCGCGAGGCACAAGAGCAGGGTTTTTTTTGGGAAGTCGGTAACCCAAAGTTTCGTCCTCAAGACCCGTTCCCTTCAGAATTTCCTGCGCCGAACTTAGCACAAAAATATCCAACTCAAGCAAACGCATTATTGACTCGTCCACTGCAAGCTTTCCAGAAAGTAACGCCTGCTTCAGTAACCTTTTTCGCTTTGCTCCAATGAACTTTGCCTTCGCAGCAGTTTCATCTTTATTAAGTTCAGAATAACCACTGTGACTCAATGTAGGGCTGTAAACACTGAGCACTGGTTTGACGGTTGCATACTTTTGCGCAGCTGCATAATATCTCTTTGCGAGAACAAAGTTCTGCAAGCTAATCACCTTCTTCGAATTGAAAATAATCGGGGCAGCAATTTCAACAAACAAAATTGCGGCATGAATTGCAAGCTCGTCATCCCCATTCAAAGTGTGTGCTTCAAGCTCGCCGAACTTCAGGCTCAGAAATTCAGAATAAGCCGAGCCCTTCGAAGTCAAACGCTTTCCGCGAACTTCAAACATCCGCTCCCACTTACTCGTCTGGAAATTCATGTCCTGCATGTATGTGCCAACCTCCAATTCACGCTGAGTCATTTTCTCACCCTCTTCTCAGCTTTGCGTTTCTTTCGCTTCAGCATTTTCTTCTCGTCTTTGTCAACCCAAAACATCATAACACTCGCAAGCTGTTTCTTCTGAGCAGGCAACGATTTCTTATCCCAAAGGTTGAACCCTTCAATGTCATAAAAATCAATATTGCCAACGTCGTATCTGCAAAACTTGTTTGCGTCCCGCACCTCATTCGACCAAATCCTGAATGAGATGGGGTTCATTTTGTTGTGGTAAATTTGTTCCTCGCACCATTCAATAATTTCGTTCAAATCAATTTTGTCAAAATGTTTGTGAACCTGCTCTCAGGGAAAAAGCAGCCCAGCAAACTTGCCAAGTTGCCTGAAGAACATAACGGGATTTTAAAAAAGTGTTATCTTGATGACATCAAAAGAGCAAAGGAGGAAATCAGGGGGTTGAAAGGGCGGGATAGTGAGCGAGCCAAAACAAGAATCGAAACACTCATAAAACAAATAATTGTTTTGGAGAAAAAGTTTATCAGAAATTCAAAAGGTGGAATCAGTCTTAAACCACAACCTTCTTCCAACCCTCAAGAGCTCAGGCAAATATTGTTTGAGAAAATCCCTAATGATATGGGTGATGAGTTAATCGAAAAGCAGGATGGTTTTGGCAAGACTAAATTTTACGGTATCATTCCCGAATATTTTCTCGTTCTTGGCATGGACAAAAGAATGTGCAATATAATAGAGTATATGGTTGACACTATTGGAGAAAATGACATTAACCATGTTTGGGATGGAGCAATTCAAGATGATTTACAGTTAGCCATTCGTTCAACATTCAAAGTCAATGATGGGCTTTCCAATCGCAACGCGGAGAAATTGCTTGGCGACAGGCGCGAGAAAATTAAGAATGAGGACGATTTTTGGAACGCTCTGTTTGAAGTGCTTTTGGATTCAGAGAAATTTTTGTTTTTTATTGAATCTGTTCAAAACCAATATTTCTACATTGTCAACGAAGCATATAACAAAATTTACAGGCGTTTCGTTAAAGGTGACACAAGGTCTGTTTTGGATGGCATTATTTCAAATGACGCGCCGAAAAAAAGCAAAAAGGAAATTATAGACGAACAATTGGCACGTGAATTTTCTATTAAATTGGTTTGAAAAATAGAAGGTGAGCGGTTTCCCGCTCAGATGATTCCTTTTTCTGTTGCCCATTGGTCGAGTATCTGTTTGAACAGTTGCGCGTTCTCATTGCTGAGGAAATTCCCCTTCATCTTCTGCTGCTCGTCCCTCACAGTTTGTTCACAGTGCCTGCCACATTTGGGGCAGAAACTTTGGTCTGGTGCAAAGCTTTGTTCGCACTGTGGGCAGAATTGCATTTCCAGCTCTTGTGGCTTGTATCGCTGTTCACGTTTGCCGTGCATTGCGTCCTCGTAGTCGTGCAAGTCCTTGAATTTGGCGTGTGTGTATTTCTTTGCCATGCGCGAACCATGAACATGACCAAAGCGAAGGTCAATCAGTGTTTGTGGAACGCCTTTGACTTGGCAGTCGGTGTAAACCAAGTGACGACCGGAGTATGGATTCAATCGCTTCTCAATGCCTGCTCGTTCGCCCAGTGCCCTGAGTTTTTTGTAGAACCCACCGTATGACAAATGCTTTGCCCTTGAGTTCAAAAGCAAAGGTGCGTCAGGGTCTGCCCGAAAAGGATGCTGGTTGAGATAGTTTCTGAGGGCTGAAGTGAACGGCTCGTAGAGTTTGATTTGCCTGTATCCAGTTTTGTTTTGTTCGCCAACATGGAAGAGCACGCAGTCCTTTTCCTCAGACAGAAATTGCCAGTTTTTTATACGGCTGTTACCAAATTCAGCAGTTCGCGAACCGATTTTCAGATAGGCATAGGCAATCAGAATTTCCAACAAGGTTTGGGCTGCTTGCACAAGCCTTTTGCGTTCTTCAGTGTCAAGAAAATCGTCTGGATTGTATACAGGAACTGCTTTTTCCTGCCTTTGTGTTGCACAGTTTCCTGATGTCCTTGTAGCGTTTGCCTTCTTCGTCATCTAACCAGCGAAAATACTGCTTTACCATCGTCTTATAATCTTTAATGGTGCTGGTCTTGCGTTTTTCCTTCCTCAACTGAAGCAAGAGAATCTCGATGTCCGCTTTCTCAAGCTTGTCAAGCTTCTTTCCTTTGAGTCGTCTGCATATTTGCTTCAGGGTATTCAGCACCTTTAGCTGTCTTGCGTTGCTGTTGCCATTCAAAATGCAGTTCTTTTCGTGGAATTCAAAAATTAGTTTCTGGTTGTGGGCAGAAAGCTCTGCCTTAATGTTTGATGTTTCCTTTCTGAGCTTGCCTTCGTATCCATGAATGTCGAGCTCAGTTTCTTTCCATTTACTCATACACACTTCGCCTCCTAACGTCCCTTTTAAGACTATGCGTCAGTGCGTAAGAAATAACTAAAAGCGCAGGGGACGAGATTCGAACTCGCGCGCCCCGAAGGACTCAAGCTTAGCAGGCTTGCGCGTTAACCGCTCCGCCACCCCTGCATTTAATCAAAATGTGTGGGCAAAGACTTTAAAATGAAACCATTAAAAGCCGCAAAAGCGTAATAGTTTTGAATGCTTTTGAATAAAAAACGCAGGGAAAAGCTTGCTTTTGCGCTCCTTTTTCCGGTTCTGCTTGCGATTGGATACCTTTTGGTTACGGGGCTGAATTTCTTCACCCCAAAACCGACTCTTCTTGCGCTGGGGGCAAACTTCTTCAAATTTCAAAACGTGCTGATTTACTATTTGGTTCACTCATGGTATCACCACCTTTTCTTCAACGCCGCGGTTTTGTTTGCGTTTGGCTACGTGATTTACGAAGTTCTTGGAAAAAAGCACTTTATCTCGCTGTTCTTTGTTTCAACCGTTGGTTCCGCACTTGCTGCGGTCCTTATTTTTCCGGGCTATTCGTTTGTCGGGGCAAGTGCCGCCTCGAGCGCGTGGGTTGCTGTGGCCTTTGCGTCGCGTCCCAAGCAGGCGATTGCCGCACTCATTGCCTCATCAGTTCTTGTTTCAATTCTTCTTTCGCCGATTGCGGCACTAAGCTATGCGGCCTCGCTTGAATCCCTTTCGCAGGAAAGGGAAACGCTTGAGCTGGACTACAATGCCGCAATAATTGCAGGGGATGTGAACCGGGCACGGGCGGTCTATATAATGATTGAGAGAACCGAGCAGGTGATTGAGAAAACAGTTGAGGAAGAGAAGAGCGCAAAGGGACTGGACATAAGCCACTTCATGCACGCAATTGGAGCGGTAATTGGCCTTGGCTATCTCCTTGTTTTCAGGAAGGCAGAGCTGATTAAGGGAATTGAGTCAGTGCACAACGTACTTGTGTTTATTGGAATAAAGCGGTGAATCACTTCAGCATGTCTGCCGTGCCTGCCCCTATGTTTGCAAACAAGCCAACGAACAGCACAAGCCTTAGCGCCCAGCCTAAGCTGGTTACCTGCCCGCCGATTACCCCAAAAATGAACAGAATCAATGCCGCTGTGGAGTATGAAACAATAATCAGTGAAAGGAGCCTGGTTGGGACAATGTTGAATATTTTTTGTGACTCAACTTCCTGGTATTTGGTGAAGTAAATAAGCAGTATGTCGAAAGTAAGTGTGATTGCAAGTATTACAATAACGCGGTATATGTCAAGGGCAAAGGCAAGCATCCAAACCTCTTCGGTTACGGCAAGCGGTGCGCTCAGGATTAGTGCCCCAACAATTTGCTGCGCAAGGTCGTCGAAAGCAAACTTGTCCGGGACAATTTTTGCCCTAACCTTTGCGAGAATTGACTCCTGGCCCTTCTGAATCTTGTCAAGGTCTTCCTTAATGTCGTCAACGTCCTCTTTGATGTCGTCAACGTCTTCCTTTATTTCGTCAAAGTCTTTTCCGGCGTCAATAACCTGTTCCTTTATTTCGTCAACGTCCTTTCCCGAGTCAAGAACCTGCTCTTCAATCAGCTCAAGCTTGTCTCCACTCTCTTCAACCTCTTTGGAGATGTCCTCAACAATCTCGTCAATCTTCTTGGCTTTAAGTGTTTTCTTGGGCATTTGGCTCACCACTGCTGAATTAGCTGTTCTATTATTGTACAAAAACCATTAAATTGGTTTGGAAGCCCAATCATTGCATGAAACTGGCTATTGCGCAAATTGATACCGTTGCCGGTGCTTTGCAGGAAAACGGTAAAAAAATAGGGGAATTCATAGGCAAAGCCAAAAAGCAGGGCTGCAGCCTTGTAGTGTTTCCTGAAATGGTTTTGACTGGCTACCCAATCTGCGATTTGGTGTACGAGCTTGATTTTCTTCGCGCAAACAAAAAGGAACTGGAGAGAATTGCTTCGGCCACAAAAGGAATTTCCGTGGTACTCGGTTTTATTGATTTTAATGAAAAAGAAAAGAGTGCGGACGGCAGCATAAAAAAATTCAATTCGGCTGCAATTATTTCCGATGGAAAAGTTGTTGGTACACAGGTAAAGTCACTGCTTCCGACATATGATGTGTTTGATGAGGCGCGCTTTTTTACCCCCGCAACCGAATGCGGTGTTTTTGAGGTTGAGGGCAAGAAAATTGGCCTTACAATCTGCGAGGACATTTGGGACGAGAATTACTCTGAGAAACCTGTTGACAAATTAATTAAGCAGGGCGCAGAAATTATTGTGAATATTTCAGCTTCCCCTTTCCACTTGGGCAAGTTTGCGGAGCGAAAAGCGCTTGCTGAAAGGCATTCATCCAAAGGGGTTTTGTTCATTTTTGCAAACAAGGTTGGTTCGCAGGACAATGGGAATGATATTCTTGTGTTTGACGGAAACAGCATTGCCGCAAACGAAAAGGGAGAAGTCATTGCTGTCGGAAAGCAGTTTGCAGAAGACCTTGTTGTGTTTGACTTGAATGACAAGCCTGCTGAACTTCCGGCATTTGATGAATCAAGGGAAATATTCGAGGCAATTGTTTTTGGGCTAAAGGGTTATGCCGCGAAATGTGGTTTTAAGAAAGCTGTTCTTGGGCTGAGCGGGGGAATTGATTCAGCCGTTGTTGCATGCATCGCCGCAAAGGCACTTGGGCCAGAGAATGTTCTTGGGGTTACCATGCCATCAAAGTTCAGCAGTTCAGGAAGTGTTGATGACAGCAGAAAGCTTGCTGAAAATCTGGGGGTTGAATTCAAGGAGTGGCCGATTGAGGAAATTGTTAAAATCAACCGCGAGAATTATGAGAAAACCTTTGGGGCAAACTTGGAGGGAACAGCTTCAGAGAATCCGCAGGCAAGGCTTCGCGGAAACACTTTGATGACAATTTCAAACGCACAGGGAAGGCTATTGCTTAGCACCGGAAACAAGACCGAGCTTGCGCTTGGTTACTGCACACTGTACGGGGATATGGCCGGTGGGGTTGGGGTAATTGGGGATTTGAACAAAATGCAGGTTTACAAGATTGCAAACTACATTAACAAGGCAATGGGCAAGGCAGTTCCCGCAAGCACCATTGAAAAGGTTCCATCCGCGGAGCTTGCGCCAGGGCAGGAGGACCCGTTTGACTACGAAAAAGTCAGTCCCCTTGTTGACATGATTATTGAGGCAAAGTCGAAGGAAGAAATTTTAAAGGCCGGCTTTGAAGAGGAACTTGTTGTGAAGTTAAAAAGGCTTGTTGACCTTTCGCAGTACAAGAGAAAGCAGGCCCCGCCGGTAATTCGCGTAACCAGAAAAGCGTTTGGTTCAGGCAGGGTTTGCCCGATTATCAATAAGTGGAAATGGTAATTTGCCAGGTGGTTTTGATTGTGATTGAGGCTTTGATGTTTACAATGTCCTGGGGTATAAAGATATTGCTTTACATCTCGATTTTAATCCTTTTTACCAAGCGAAAGAGTGACGTGGAAAAACTGAAGTTTATTGCACTGATTGCGCTGATTCACGTGATTTTATTTTTCCCGGTTGTTCCTGCCATACTAATTGACCCGTTGATTTTGATTGCACTGCTGCTTTTTCAGATTCCTCTTTGGATAAGCAGGGAAACGGCAATATTTATCTTGTTGGTAATCATTTTTTTGCCGGTCCAGCAGTTTTTCTGGATTTTTATGCTTACGCAGGTAATATATGTAATCATAATTGGCGGCCTCATATATGCCACGCTTTTTGAAAAAATACCTAAAAAAGAAGAAAGCGAAAAACCAGAAACTAATTGATTCAAAAGCGCCCCCTGGGGGCTTATTACTTTAAATCAGATGCCCCGGGCTTTTTTTGGCTGAATTCTTTCTACTGAAATAGTATAGTGCAAGGTTGTTAATTCGGTTCGCTGTTTGGTAATTTTGGGAAAAATAGCTTTGATTTTATTGCAGTGGGGTGTTGGCTATTTGATGTATTTTAGGTATCCTTCGAAGAATTTTTTGTAGGTGTCTTTGTATTTTTTTAGGAATAGTCTTTCGAGGTTTTTTGTGTATCCCCTGTGAAAGTCTTGAAGGCATTTTATATATGAGTCTCTTTGTGTTTTTCTGATGATAAATGGGGGGTAATTCTGGTTGATTAGTATTGTGTTTGATATGAATCTTCCCACCCTGCCGTTTCCGTCTTCAAATGGGTGTATTTTTTCAAACTTTCCGTGGAACAATGCAGAAACCTGTATAGGGTGCATGTTTTCAGCGTTTTTTTCATGCCATTTAATTAGCGCGGCCATCTCTTCCTCCACTTTTTCAGGGGGGGTTAGCTTAACATCGCTACCGGCAATATAATTTGGTATTTGTTTGTATCCTGTTCTTTCATCCATGTCTTTCATGAGAATTTTGTGCATTTTAATAATGTCTTTTTCATTTACGTCAAATTTTTTCTTTACAAGAGAATCCATGACCTTTCTGCTGTTTCTTGTTTCGTAAATTTCCCTGAGGTCCTTTCCCTCAATTGTGCGTTTTTCAAACATTACTATTGCAACGTCCTTGAGGGTAAGGGAATTGCCCTCTATAGCGTTGGATTCATAAGTAAAGTTTGCTATGAACCTGTCGAAAACATCTTTAAGCTGTGGCTTGCTAAACCCCTTCAATGCTTTCCTGTAGTCAACCTTTATTTCTTCAACCTTGCGAATTTCTTCTTTACTGAAAATGGAGTCTGTCTTGTATTTTTTTAGAGCATATTCTGTAAAAGCCATTTTTTTCTTTGAATCAAAAAAATCAGCATATTTCTTTTTAAGCTTCTTTAAAGGTTCTTTCTTTTTGATAATCTTTTCAACAGAATTTACCTTTCCGTTGGGCAATCTAAAAGATTCTGCCAAGTAATAGTATTTCCTCTTTTTGATGGTCTTTTCTTTGATGTAAACCATACAATAATATTATCCCTACAAATATATAAACATATGTTTATTGTAAGTATAATTCGCCCCTGGAAGAAAACCTCTAAAACAAGCCCCAATGCCTTGTGATAATTACGGTTTAGAAAAATATAAACCCGCCTATAGCCTGAAAACTTGTTTATGGAAACCTTTTTACATGTTTTTTGCGGTGTTACTATAATGAACTGCCCGAAGTGTGGTAACAAAATTATAACGTCGTTCAATTGCAAGTTTTGTCATAATGACTTTTGTTCTAATTCTTGTCGTTTTCCAGAGAATCACAAATGTTGGGAGGCTGAAATGTTTAGGGTCTTTAGTTCTCTTGCAGTTAAACATAATTTGGGCACCTTGCGTGGGCCCCGTGAAGAAACAATACAAAAATATTACCGTCCTTGGCTTGATCAATTGCGAGGTACAAAAAATTTATCAAAAGAACAATTAGAAAAAGCTTTTGTAAAACTCATCAGCGCAAATGAACAACAAGAAGTTATTATTATTAAAAAAGAGCCAGAAAAAACAGTGTTGATGCCAGATGTGTTCTCAAACCAATTAATAGAAGAAAAAAAGAAAAGATTCACACGGATTGTTAGATTAGCGGCGGAAGTAAAAAAAGTTTCAATGCCTGAAGTCATATTCAATGAAACATTTTGCCCAAACCACAAAAATGAAATCGCACATATTCACTTGGAAGGTAAAGGAAAAATCTGTGTTCCAAAAAGAAGCTTACATATGATGAATTACTTGGATGTAGAAGACACTGCAGTTCATGAAGTCTGCCACCTTTTTGTAGAAAAACATGGATTGGAATTCAACAAAACAATGTCAGAAATAAAACAAGCAATTTGGAATAAATTACATTAACTGACAAACTAACTTTTCGAAACCTTTTTACATAGTTTTTTTAATGAAAAAGCACATACTGCTATAATGTCTTATTGCACAAAATGCGACAAAGAAATTGAAAAGAAAGTGGGTGAACAAAAAGAAATACAGGAATTAAGCAGTAATTAGTAGTGATGGTTGAATGGTTTTGTTATGAGTTTTTTTGATAGAAAATGGGATTGTTCTATTCTTTATTTTGAATTCAAACACAAAGTCCCCTATCAAGAGTTTAAACACAAAGTTAGGGCAGTGGCGAACATTCCAATAGAAACAGGATTTTGTAAAAAAACTTATATGCTGAACTTACAAACGCCTGATAAAAAACAAATTGGTGCAATTGAAATTTGCTGTTTTGATGTCCAATTTTCGAAAAGAATAGGTTTTTTAGGGGATTTCACAAAAGCAATGGAAATGGGTATAACTACTTTTGGAAGAATTAGGGAAACTTTAGAAACGTTTGGTATAGAAGCAAGTTACACCCAAGAAAAAAGTTCAAACTTTAGAGCAAACGAAAAAGAATTTTCAATTATGTGCCTATCCCCATTTAAAAAAGATGAAGACTGAATACTTACACATTACTCACGATGCGGAAGTTTAAGAATTGAAAATAACTGAGGGGTGATTTGAAATGGTTGAGTATGAGTATCTTGTGAAAGGAACAGTGCAGGCAGGTATATTGAATCCATGGCCAGTCAATAATGAAGGGGTTTTTGAGAAATTGACAGATGAGCTTAACAAATTAAGCACAGAGGGGTGGAAACTTATTGCAGTAATTCCTTCTGGAAACAATGATAGGGAAATTTGTTATCTCAGAAGAGAAAAAAAGTGATGATGGGATGGAAATAAAGAAACAGGATATAATAATTCCTGCAGTTCTTGCAGGACTATCTCTCATAAGAAGCCCATATGGGATGTTGTCTCTTTCAGGTATTGTTGGTGCAATAGTCACATTTGTGGTGGTGTTCGGGGCTTTAAAACTTTGGGATTATGCATCCGAAAAAATGAAGAAAAAGAAGTGATTTGAAATGGGTTCACGTAGACATTCGGGTGGAAGATATGATTTTGTTGATGACCCTGATGAAAGGGAAAAGAGGCTGTTGAATAAAAAGTTTGGAAAAAGCGCAAGGATTAGCAGTGGTTCCGGGACTAAAAAAAGGAGTGCTTCAAAACCAATTTACATTTCCCCTGAAGATAATTATGAAGATATTTCAAGAAATGCTCAAATAGAAGAAAAAAGACAGGAAGCAAGAAGACAAGGCAAGCCTGATTATTGGGTTGAAAAAGCTCCACCAAAAAGAAAAATTACAGGTATAACACAAAAAGCCAGGAAAGCATTTAGGCAACTTAAGTGGTGGCTTGGAAGCAATACTAGTAACTATCGTTTCAGAACCTACTCTGCATTAAAGAATCTCATCGGTTTTGTAGCACTATTGATTCTGACTTTAACTGTTTATGCAAATGTTGAAAGTTTGAATGAAAAACCATTTCTATTTTTAAGAATTGGAAGTATTGCACTGGTTGCTCTTACAATCGGAAGCATCATCTTACTAAAAAGATTTTATGTCAATCTTAAATATGGCTACAAAGGCAGCAGAAATGCCATCAAACTATTGCTATTTTTGGCGCTGTTTATGTTAGCAATAGGAGTTTACGCCAATCAAGATACAGTCTTCCCAACACTGAAAGAGAAATACGAGAATATCAATTTGGGCAAATTCAATCCGCTTATTTTTACTTACAAAACAGTTAGTGGAAAAGCAGAAGAAGTAACAGGGGGGGCACTTGGAAAAATTGAAAATATTCTAAATTGCCCGGAAGGATATGAATTAGTTGATGAAGATTGCATATCCTTATACATAACAAACCCTGTCGAAAAAGAGTTTGAGTATGTTGTCGATGGAAAATTAGATAAAATAAATTTTGAGTTATATGGTGGAATTAATGATTACTTGGCTGGAAAGCCTAAGTTTTACTATTGCCCCCCAGACTGTTCTCAAGAGGATTTTGAACTAAAAGTGATTAGTGAACCACAACAAAGTGAACAACTAGATAAACTAGTTGAATTAATTCAAAGTAAAGAAAGTGAGAGTGATGAACAAGCCAGAATTGCAATAAGTTTAGTTCAGAAAATAGATTATGATTGGGGTGCACTTGAAACTGGAACTTTAACTGGGCGATACCCTTATGAAGTTTTGTTTGATGAACGAGGAGTTTGTGGAGAAAAAGCAAAACTTCTTGCATATCTGTTAAAAGAAATTGGTTACGGGGTTGTCCTTTTCAATTATTCTGATCACCAAGCAGTAGGAGTCAAATGTCCAAAACAATACAGCTTAAATGGCAGTGGATACTGCTTTATTGAAACAACAAGACCAACAATTCCAACAAATGATAAAGAAAATTATGTTCTGTCTGGGCCATTGGGTAATCCAACTTCAATAACTCTTGTAAATGAGGGGGACTCCTTTGAGAGTATAAAAAAAGAATATGAAGATGCTAAAGAATGGAATAAAATTCGGGAGATGGGGTTCGTTCTTTCACAAACACAATACAATCGTTGGACATCTTTGGTTAACAAATATGGTATAGAAATTGATAAAGTGATTTGAAATGAAAACAGGATTGATTATCTTAGGAGTCATCGCACTGGTTTTGCTAAGCGGATGCACTCAAAGAGAATATATCTGTCCGGACGGGACAATTGTTAGCACTCCGTGTGAAAAAATCATCCACAAAAAAGTTGTGTAGCATAAAACTTGTTACCCGTCTGTTTAACTCCAATCCCAATTTTATCAAAATTACTATTTAGAATGTTTGCCCTGTACCCCTTACTATTCATCCAATTTTTATGCAAAGCACGAGCTATGTCTTGTTCTGTTTTAATAGGATGTTTAAATCCAAGGATTTGGCCTTTACACATCATGGCGACATTCTCACCTGAAATAGTAATATAGTTCATGGAAATTGTACCCTCCAGAAAAAACCATATTTTCTGCCAGAAAGTCTTTGGTTTAATTTCAAAACTTTTTATAGCCTTGTGTACTCCAGAACCATGCCAAATGCGTCTCTTTTTAGCCATCTTTGCACTATGTTTGCGCGCGATAGATGTAAGCCTACCATACTTCTTAAATTTTGCGAGATTTTTTTTCTCCCGAACCCTGTTCACTCTAGTAAAAATTCGGTTTTCAATATGGGTAGTACTCATTATTACATATCAGGGGTGAGTACTATAAAAATTTTTCTGATACAAAATCCATGCAAAACAATTTTTTTGCCAAATGTTTAAACAAACCAACCTGTTAAAAAAATCGTTGACCTGAATGCAGTCAGGCGCATTACGCACAAAAGAAGGCTTAAGCAAATTAACCAAAGAAACCTTGGAATTGAACACGAGTTCAATTACTCAACTCAAGAAGTATAAAAGCAAGAGGTGAAGGGGTTATGCATAAAAACTAGCTTAGTTCTTTTCGTTTAAGTTTATTTCAAGCGTGGTTGGTATTTCAGACTTATGTTCAACTTGTTTTGTAACTTGTCTGGCAAACAGCCCCAACCAGGTGGGTTCAGTAACAATAAGCTCGTAGTTATTATCCCCTAAAAAAACTGTAAAATCACCGTCAGCGTTTGTAACTCCAGTTATGACTGTATTATTAGCTGGGTACTTCTCATTTTTACTCTTAAGCTCTATTATTGCGTTTTCAATCTTTTTTATTTTATCAACTACCGATATGTGTAATTCTGAAGTTTCAGTATATTTTTCAGTTACACTCTGTTTTTGTCCCTTTTCATCCACCCAGTAAGCATAAGAGTACTGTTTGTTTGATTCCAGATTTTTTTCATAATAATCTGGATAATTAAACAAGCCTATAGAGGGGTCAATATGAACCCAAGTTCCATCCAAATATACTTCGTTCCATTGATGGTTTTCCCCATCATTACGAATTTCTCTTACATCTAATCCCACTGCGCGCCCCATATAATTATACAAATTAGATGCCTCACCACAGCGTCCCTCTCCCATAAAAAAAAGCCAAGTGGTACCTAAATTAAAAAATCGAAATAACAAAAATTGAATAGAATCTCCATTGAACTTACTTCTGACCCAATTGCACAATAAATATGCTTTATTGTAGTCAGTACTTTCCAACTCAAAGGAATGCGGATTTATACAATTTATTCTGAAATCAAAATTCTCTTCCGTAACTAATTCTCTGGCTTTTGGGGCAAAAAAGAAGTTATTAACAAAACCAATCTCCAGATATGCAAAGATAATAGGTAAGACTACCAAAATAAATATTACCACTGCAAAGGCAGACATTGTTTGATTATTAGAAATATTTTCCTTTATTTTACTTAACATGCTAACACTAAAGTAGAACCCCCTTATAAGAATTAATTTAGCTCGCTCCTCTTCTTCCTTCTTCTATTTCTTTGAATTTTTGTTTTTTTTTTGTCTGGTTTGTTTGAGTTCTTGTTTGAGTATTGTGCTTTCGATTATTGCGCTTATTTTGTTTGATTTTTGTAGTTCTTTTGCTATTTGTAGTTCTTTTGCTATTTGTATTACTGCTTTTTTCCATTTTGTGTCAAGGTCTTTCATGTTGTTTCCTCTGCATTGTTTGTGTTTTGTTCGAGACCGTGTGCCTTGTCCCTTTTGTTGGTTACTGCCTTAATTAGTTTTTTGATGTCTTCCTAGTCAAGCAGTTGTTCGGGCAGAATGTTGTTGCCGGTTTTTTTGAACGAAAACCATTCAACCGACTCGGGGTATTTTCCTTTGTTGAGCTATTTGTGAAAGACCTTCAGGATTTGGTTGTATGTCCAGATACTTCCGTCTTTGTAGCCCCTGTTCTTCATCCAGCTTAGGGATAGTTTATAGCCCTCCTTTGAGGCCTTTTCAAAGTCCTTGTTCAGCTGCTTTGCGGTGAGACGAAGAACAGACATCTGCCTGAGCATTCTGGGAATGCTTATTCCCTTTGCAGGGTTGTGCTAGTAAAAACGCATTATTGCGTCCTTGTTTTCTGTGCAAAGTATTGATTCTTTTACCCTTTCAATTTCTCTTTCGAGATTCCGCCCGTAAGGGTGGATGTACTCTTTCATGTTGCTACACCTTCCCCCGCCGAAAACCATTTAAATATGGCAGGCGAGGGAATCTGAAAAGAAGAAGTGCGCCCCCGGGAGGATTCGAACCTCCGACCTACCGGTTAACAGCCGGACGCTCTACCTACTGAGCTACAAGGGCATTTTTTTGTTGTTGTATTTAATCTAATTAACCAATGTAAATATTAAAAAACAGGTAGTTTAAAGCTTTTTTGCCTGTTGGGTGTGGCAAAATTTCAGGGCATTCTATTTTTAAGAGGGCTTAAATTCTAAAGATATAGTCTGAAAACCCAGATAATTGTAAAATAAGCAATTTAAACACTTTTTGGCTAAAAAGTACAAATGTTAACCCCTTGATTTGCCTTATTTAACCTATAAGGGGTAAAACAAGATTATACATAATTATCGGAGCGTAAATTGGGCTTCTTTTCGGGTTAAGAATGTTAATATCCGCTTATACATAAAAGTAAAACTATATTAAGGAGTTAAGCTGCAATAGTATCAGATTTGCTTTTTAATAAAAAGCGGGGTGATATAATGAAGAGTATTGTTGAAAATGCAATGGATAAGACGGCAGTAGTCGAAAACGACCGTCTTGAGGAATTCGGAACCCCTAAAATAATGGTTATAGGGACCGGAGGAGCAGGCTGTAACGCAGTTAACAGGCTTGCAAACATGGGTATTTCGGGGGCACAGCTTGTTGCGGTAAACACAGACAAGCAGCACCTTGCACTCATTAACGATGAGCTTACAAAGGTTCTCATCGGAAAGTCCGTTACACGCGGACTTGGAGCTGGCGGCTTTCCTGAAATAGGCGCCAAAGCAGCAGAAGTAAGCAGATCAGCGCTCGAGGAAATTCTTGCAGACGTTGATATGCTGTTCATTTCAGCCGGAATGGGTGGAGGAACAGGAACCGGGGCTGCACCAATAATTGGTGAAATTGCAAAGGAACAGGGCGCAATTGTTATTGCGATTGTATCATACCCTTTTGCTTTGGAAAAGGCAAGGCTGATAAAGGCCGAGGAAGGAATTGAGGCATTGAGGCACGTCACAGACACGGTTGTTGTAATTGACAACAACAGGCTTGTTGAATTGGTTCCCAACCTTCCAATCCAGGACGCGTTCAAGGTTGCTGACGAAGTAATCGCAAGAACGGTTCGCGGGATAACGGAGACAATCACACAGCCAAGCCTAATCAACCTTGATTATGCGGACGTGAGATCAATAATGAGCAACCACGGACTAAGCGTAATCGCTGTTGGAGAAAGCAAGAGCGTGGACAAGGTCAACGAAGTTGTCGAGGACACATTAAAGAACGCGCTTCTCGATGTTGACATCAGCGGAGCAAGCGGTGCATTAATTCACATAACAGGTGGTCCGGAACTAACTTTGGGTGAAGCAAACGCCGTTGGTGAACTGCTCACAGAAAGGATTGATTCCAAGGCAACCGTTATTTGGGGATCAAGAGTTGACCCAACCTTCGAGAACAAGATAGAAGTAATTGCTATCTTCACCGGAGTGCACTCACCCTACATTAAGGGGCCAGTAAGCAATAGTGCAAGGGACCCCAGAAGGGACTCAAAAGACCTTGACATAGATTACATAAAGTAAATTCAAAAGCGGTGGCGGCTTGTCCGCTGCCCAATTTCTATTTTTTTTTAAAGCAAAATTGGCCAAAAATTCAAAAGCAGCAGCCCTGCAATAACCCAAAGGAAGAGTCTTCCAATAAACTTCTGTGTTTCTTCCTTGTTCATCTGCATGAAACCAAAGTATGGAACAAGCATTATTTTTGCAATCCTTGCACCGTCCAGTCCGGCAAGAGGCAGGAAGTTGAATACTGCAACGGCAAAGCTCAGCAAAAGAAGCCAGTTGAAGAAGCCCTCAATTGTTTTAACAGAGGTTCCAATAAAGTAAAACTCGTCAGCGGGCTCTTTTCCCTCAACATATTTGATGCTGTTCCTTGAAATCTGGAAGCCAAGCGCGGTTTTTTCATCTGCAATAAGCTCCCGCTCAACAATTTCCCCACTGTCTGTTCTAAGCAGAAGAGTTACATTCTTGTCGTCGGAAGCAATAGCTTTCCCAAGCATTTGCAGGTTTGTTAATGCAAACCCGTTGTATTCAATAATTTCCCATCCTTCCTCAACCTTTCCAAAGGCTGCACTCTCATAGCCGTTTCCGCAGATATCGTATTCCTCTATAACTTTGTTGATGGTTACAGATTCAATTTCTGCTGCTGTCTGCAGTTCCTCAAGCCTTGGCCCTGCAACGGCTGAGATTGAAGTCGCAATCAGGAGAAATATTACGAGAAATACAGGGATTGAGAAAAGATTTGCGGCAGGGCCCATTGCAAAAATTCTCATCTGCTGCCTCTCCAACTTGCTGTTTATTTCTTCATCATTTGGCTCAACAAATGCACCGATGGGGAGAATTCCTGCGAGAAGCAATCCAACAGACTTAATCTTTGCGTTCGCACGCCTAATCATTGCGCCGTGCGAAAATTCGTGAATTACGAGAATCACAAGGAACACACCCCAAACATAGAGCGGCGGAACAAATGGGACGTTTGGAATTTGCACTCCCGGAATTACGGGAGCAACGCCCGGGCAGGGCTTTTTTCCAATAAATAACTTTGCGAATATGTCGTAAGCCTGCCATACAAGTGCTGCAATTGCAAAGAGCATCATTCCGCCGAATGCAAAAGAAAGCGAAAGAAAAAGGGAGAGTCCCATTCCGTCAGCCCTGAAAAGCATTAGCCCCCAGATGAACGGGAAGAAAAGCCCGAACAGCAGCAGGAATCCAAAAATGTCCACAATCAGTCTTTTAATGCCGGAAAACTTTCTTGCGTAAAGGAAATCAACCGCAATGGTTCCGAATCCAAACACGAGCCCAATGTCCGCAAGCAAATCCCACAGCCTGAACCTTGAAATCCATGTAATGAATCCAATACAGCGTTTTGTGCGGACAAGGGAAACAAGGTACTGTGTTTCAACGTTTGTAAACAGTTTCAATGCGTAGGTTGAAAAGAAGAGGAATCCAACAACCACAAATGCCCAGAGCCAGAATGAAATGTCTGCTTCGGTTAAAAATTCAACCGCAAGAAGCAGTGCGCCCGCGGCAATTAGCCCGGCCAAAAACTTTTCAAGTGATTTCATTTAATCACCCGTCCCTGTAAGTTTTATTCCAAGCTCGTTCTCGAGCTTTTTCACAAGCTTTGGGGAAGGCTTTACTGCTTCCGATTCAATGCGGTGCAGAAGCGAGGCCTTTTCAAAAACTTTTTTTCCAAGCTCGTCAAATGTAAGGTCCTTTCTTTGCCTTGCCTGCATGATAACTTTTCCAAACCCCGGGATAATGTCGCCGCCCATTTCAAAAAGGTTCTGCGGTTTTTGTGCCTGCGCTGAAGTGTACTGCGGCTGTGGTGTGCGCTCTTCAACCCCGTATGTTGCGCAGCCTTTGCACACAAGCATGTGTGAACCGTCAAGGTTAATTTTCTTAGGCAAGGCTGTTTCGCTGCCGCAAATTTCGCATTGCATAGAAGAAAAAAGGCTGTTAGGGTTAATAAAGATATTTGGCAAGCCTTATTCGGTCCAAATAGTAAGCAACGTTAAAATAGAGAAGGACAAGATTTTCGAAACCTTACCTTCTAAGCTAAGAGAGTTGCTTGAACTTAGAGCTAAGAATTGGATAGGCTCACCAGACTAAGTTCAACATAGCTAAAAATTTAGCTACAAGTAGTATTTGTAGGCACCATGATATTTAAACCTTTCTTTAACTTAAGTTAGGGACTTTTGATAGCGTATTTTATCCTATAATTTCAAGCAATCTTTTGTGAACTATTGGGTTACCATCCAGCTCTGTGTGGAAGGTAACAACAATAATTTTCCCACTCTCAACCCATACTGGTTTCCCATCAAGTTGCGCGATAATTTTTACCCCCTGACCCGTGCGCTCGATTGCAGGAGCGCGGATGAACTTTGCATTAAAACTGGCCTCCCCGCGCTTGACCTTTGCCTCAAAGCTTTCCCTCTGCCTGCCAAAAGCATTTCTTTTTGTTGTGATATCAATTAGCGAGAGGGGCTTTGCCCCTTTTGGTTCAATGATTTCGCTGCTTGCAACAATTGCCCCCGCACAGGTTGCAAGAACAGGCATTGCATTCTTCACCCTTTGCTTAATTGCCTTAGCCAACCCTGTTCTTTCAAGCAGGATTGAAAAAGTCGTTGATTCGCCCCCGGGAATTATAAGTGCATTAACTTTTTTCAAGTCCTCAACACTCTTAACCAGCATTGAATCCGCACCCGCAAGCTTAAGCGTTTGCTGGTGCTCTAAAAAGTTGCCCTGCAAGCCAAGAATTCCAATCAATGGCTCACCAGCCCCTTTCCTGCATCCTTGTTTCAAGCTCGTCAACCGGGATTCCTTTCATTGCGTCACCAAGTCCCTCAGAAACCTTTTCCAGCACGCTTGGATTGTCAAAATTTGTTACAGCTTCAACTATTGCCTTTGCCATCCTCAAAGGCTTTGAGGATTTGAATATGCCACTTCCTACAAACACGCCGTCGCATCCAAGCTGCATCATAAGCGATGCGTCCGCTGGTGTCGCTATGCCCCCTGCTGCAAAGTTCACAACAGTGAGCCTTCCGGCCTTCTTTGTTGCCTGTACAAATGAAACAGGGACCCGTTCGTGCTCTGCATAAGACTTGAGTTTTGAGGCACTCATTTTTTCCAGGTTCGCAATTTCCAAATTTATAACCTTCATGTGCCTCACTGCCTCAACAACGTTTCCTGTTCCGGCCTCTCCCTTTGTCCTGATCATTGCCGCACCCTCTGCAATTCGCCTAAGCGCTTCACCCAAATTCCTTGCGCCGCAAACAAACGGAATCTTAAATTGCATTTTGTCAATGTGGTTGAATGGGTCGGCGGGCGTTAAGACCTCACTTTCGTCAATCATGTCAACCTCAAGTTCTTGGATAATTTGCGCCTCGGCAAAATGCCCAATTCTGACCTTTGCCATAACAGGAATGCTAACCGCTTTCTGAATCTCCTTTATTATAAGCGGGTCGGACATGCGTGCCACTCCCCCATCTGCCCTAATGTCTGCCGGGACACGCTCCAAAGCCATTACAGCGCATGCACCCGCTTTTTCTGCAATTTTTGCATGCTCTGCACGGACAACATCCATAATCACGCCACCCTTAAGCATTTTTGCAAGCCCTGTTTTGAGCTCAAAGGTTCCTGTTTTTGCCTTTCCACTCACCATATTCGTATCTCTAATACCATACTGAATTTAATGCTATGCGAGCCCTACAAAACGAATAAAAAAACGATTAAGCCTACTAATTGGTTATGGGCACTGCAATTGGCGACATTCTTCTAAAGGAAGAAATTGAGCTTGAATTTTTGGGCGAAAGGCTTGTCGGAGTTGACTCGTTCAACATTCTTTACCAATTTCTCTCAAGCATTAGGGGCAGGGACGGAACACCCTTAATGGATTCAAAGGGGCGAGTGACCTCACACCTTACAGGCCTCTTGTACAGGACAACAAACCTTCTTGTAAAAGGCATTAAGCCTGTTTTTGTTTTTGATGGGAAACCGCACGAACTAAAGGCCAAAACGCGCGAGAAAAGGCAGGCGATTAGAACCGCTGCGGAAAAGAAATTTAAGGAAGCAAAGGACGCGGGCCTAGAGGCCGAGGCGAAGAAGTACGCAATGCAGTCCACAAGGCTTACCGGCGAAATGATTGAGGGGGCAAAAGAGCTTATTGGATACATGGGCCTGCCTGTTGTGCAGGCTCCGAGTGAGGGGGAGGCACAGGTTGCAACAATGGTTGCAAAAGGGGACCTGTACGGATGCATTTCACAGGATTTTGATGCATTACTTTTTGGAACCACACTTTTGTTCAGAAACATAACGGTAAGCGGAAAGAGAAAAGCGCCCGGGCGAAACTTTTACTACGACGTTAAGCCTGAAAAAATTGACCTGCAGAAGAACCTTAACAAGCTTGGAATCACGCGCGAAAAACTCATTTGGATGGGCATTCTTGTCGGAACGGATTTTAATAAAAAGTTTCCAAAGGTTGGTGCAAAGACTGCCTTGAAACTCGTGCAGAAACACGACTCGTTTGAGGAAATAATTAAAAGCACCGGGCACGATCCCGGCTTTGACTACAGGGAAATTGAGAAACTTTTTATGGAGCCCGAAAGCACCTCGGATTACAGCCTTGAATTCAAGCCGCCAAACAGGGAGAAATTAATTGAGTTTATGGTTGAAAGGCACGACTTTTCAAGGGAAAGGGTTGAGAGCACGCTTGACAAACTAACAGCAAAGGCCGAGGAAACGGGAACGCAGTCAAGGCTTGGGCAATGGGGCTAAATTTCAGATTCTTTTTCCCGCTCTTGAAGCAGTTTTTTAAGATCGCGGAATTTGCTCAATGTTGTAAGTTCCTCTTCCTCCACAACAGGAACGTCCCCCACAACCCTGAACTTTGTTTTGCTTGCAATAACCATTCCTTTTCCGTCGAACACAATTCTTGTCTTATGCAGCTCAAGTGCCTTGCGCTTCACATCCCTCTTTGTTTCACTCCTTGAAATAAGAAGCCGCTCAGACGGGCTGCTTCCCGCCTTAAACGGGGCGTGCTTGAAAAGCGCAAGCTTCAGGCCCAGATCGTGGACCTTTTCAAGGGCAGGATCAGGCATTACATCATCAAAAATTGTTTCCTGCAGATGCCCGGTGCTCTCAAACAGGTCAACCTTTTTCACAAGCCCAGCCCCAAGGACTTTTTCAAGCTTTTCCGCGGCCTCAAGCGAGGCAGAGTGCCCTTTTTCATAGCGGTGCACAGACTCAATGGATGTGTCAATCTTTGATGCAAGCTCGCTAAGGGTTAGGCCAAGTTCCTTTCTCTTCCGTCTCAAAGCATCGGAGTCAAGCTCCACAATTTCCTTGCCCTTGAACGATTTAACGATTGGAAAGTTTCCCTCAAGCATTCCGGCAAAGGACTGGATTGAAACGGTTGGAATTCCGTATCTTTCATAAACCACATTTGGCTTCAAAATGAATGCCTTGGTTTTGTTTCCAATCACAACAGCGATTGCATTGAACAGGTTAACAAGCTTTTTGATTTCGATTGCGTGTTCTTCCCGCAGGGCATCAACATTGTTAAACACCTTGACCAAAACGGTGGTGCTGCCCTTTCTTGCGGCAAGGTCAAAGCAGGTGTTGCTGTGGAAAAATGGCTCAACAATAAATCCCTTTTGCTCCAGCAGTTTAATCGCATTGAACAGGAGAGTTTCCCTCATCAGATTACCCCTGAAAGGAAACTAACAAGCGCAACAAACATTGCAATCTTGTAAATTTTTTGGGAGCGGGCAAATTTTGATTTGTATGAGAGTAGCGCGGCATAAACAAATGCAATCGCCGCAATTGAGAGAAACACAGCAAAGATTGCCCCTCCAAACCCGTTGAAGAACGGAACAAACCCGAACATAATTGCAAGGGCGGTTGAGGTTAGTGCGGTGTACTTTGCAGGCCTCACCCCCACAATCATTGGCAGGCTCACTTTGAACCCCTCATCCTGCTTCATGTCCTCAATGTCCTTAACTATTTCGCGGGCAACGTTTGCAAACAGCGCCGAACCCGCAAAAAAGAAAACGGTTGAATAGTTCCCAAAAAGGGAAGCGCCGAACACCAGGGTGAATGCGGTTCCAAGCGCAACAACCCAGTTTCCAAAGTACTTGAAGTTTGGAAGGGCTGCGGCATAGGCAATCAGCAGAATGCTGAACGCAAGCGCAATAATAAATGACTGAACAGGCAGGAAAAGCAATGCGACAATGTTTGCCCCCTGGAAAAGGAACAAGGAGTATGCAAGCGCGTTTCGCGAAGTGATTTTCTTGCTTGGAATCGGTTTCTGGGGCTTGAGCTTTGCGTCAACCAAAGCGTCAAACACATCGTTTATGGCCATGCCTGCGCCGCAGATTGTAAACACAACAGCCATTGCAACCACCAGCTGCATATTAACTGCCAGGCCTCCGGATGCAATTGCATATCCTATGAACACACCAAATGCCGCCATCACACAGTTTGCGGGGCGCAAAATTTCAAGATAAGTTTTTAAGGTCATTTTCAATTATTAGTTGTTTGTAATAATTTAATAACTATTGTTCCGGGTTTTGGAGGGATTTTTTTGTTTTTGAATGGAAAATTGTTGGAAGAAGTAAGAAAAAAGAAGCCGTTGGTTCACCACATAACCAACTGGGTCACAATTTATGACTGTGCAAATGTAACCCGCGCAATAGGTGCGCTGCCTGTAATGGCCCACGCAATTGAGGAAGTTGAGGAAATGCAGGCAATTTCAAGCGCGCTTGTTCTCAACATAGGCACTTTAACAACAGAACTTGTTGAATCAATGAAGCTTGCTGCCAAAAAGGCAAACGCTGAAAGGCACCCTGTTGTGCTGGATGCGGTTGGGGTTGGGGCAACAGCCCTTAGAACCGACAAGGCATTTGAATTGCTGGATTCGGTTCACATTGATATTGTGAAAGGAAACCAGAGTGAAATTGCAAAGCTTGCGGGAGCCGATGTTTTAACCCGCGGAGTTGAATCAAGCGATGTTGAGGGCGACATGCTTACTCTTGCAAAAAAGCTGGCCGAAAAATACGGCTCAACAGTTATTGTAACAGGCAAGCACGACATAGTTGCCTCACCCAAAAAAGCTTTTTTGGTGAAAAACGGGCACCCCATGCTTGGCGAGTTTGTCGGGACAGGATGCATGGCTGCATCAATTCTTGGATGCTTTGCCGCAGTTGAATCCGACCATACAACCGCAAGCGCAGCAGCCCTTTCATGCTACGGTGTTGCAGCCGAGCTTGCCGCAAAGGAAGCAAGCGCTCCGGCTGCATTTAAGCTGAAGTTCTTTGACGAAATCCACGGCCTTGAAGCCGAAACTGTGTCAAAAATGCAGAACGTAGAGGGCTTGCAATGAGAATTGACGGCCTGTACTTTATCACAGACCCCAGCCTGACCAAACAGGGCGTCTTCAAAGACACAGAGCAGGTGCTTGAAGCAGGCTGCAGAATCGTTCAGTACAGGGAAAAGCAAAAGCCGCTGGATGAAAAGATTGCGGAAGCAAAGGAACTGCTTGCGCTCTGCAAAAAACACAACGCACTCTTCATTGTGAACAACGATGTTGAAATTGCAAAGGAAGTTGGTGCAGGCGGGGTGCACTTAGGGCAGGATGACATGCCAATTGCAGAAGCGAGAAAAATTCTTGGAAACAAAGTGATTGGGCTAACAGCCCACAATGTTGCTGAGGCAGTTGAGGCTGAGAAAAGCGGGGCACAGTACCTTGGAATTTCACCGATTTTTCACACAGACACAAAAAAGGATGCCGGAGAGCCTGCGGGCGTAAAGCTTTTGCGGGACGTTAAAGAAAAGGTTGGAATTCCACTTGTCGGAATCGGCGGAATAAACGGGCAAAACCTTGAACAGGTTTTTGAGGCGGGAGCCGACTCTGTTGCAATAATTTCTGCAATCGTGTGCGCTGAAAATGTTTTTGACGCCGCAGAGAAAATTGTTCAAAAAATTGAGGGACTAAAATGACCCAGCTTGAGACTGCGAGTGCAGGAAAGGTTTCAAAGGAAATGAGGCAGGCCGCAAAGCAGGAGCCTGTTAATGCAGAGCAACTGCGCAAGCTAATTAAGAAAGGGCACGCGGTAATTCCGGCAAACTCCAGGCACAAGGGCTTAAAGCCGATTGCAATTGGCAGGGGATTGAAAACAAAAATCAACGCGAACCTGGGAACTTCCCCGCTTAAGGCAAGCCTGAAGCTTGAGCTTAAGAAAATGGAGGTTGCAATAAAGTTTGGGGCCGACACGGTGATGGATTTAAGCATTGGCGGCAACGTTGACGCGATAAGGGCAGAGATTATAAAAAAGTCAACGGTTCCTGTTGGGACAGTTCCGCTTTACCAGGCCTTTTTGGGAAAGGAGATTTCCGAGGTTTCAGGCGATGACCTTCTTGGCTCAATTGAAAAGCACTGCAAAAGCGGGGTTGATTTTGTCACAGTACACTGCGGGGTCACAAAGAGGGCAATTCCACTTTCGCGCAGCCGGCTTGGAGGTGTTGTAAGCAGGGGCGGTTCGCTTTTGTTGCGGTGGATTGCATGCAACAAGAAGGAAAGTCCGCTTTACACAAACTATGATTATATTTTGGAAATGGCAAAGGACCTTGACGTTACATTAAGCCTTGGGGACGGAATGCGGCCCGGTTGTTTGAAGGACGCAACAGACAAGGTGCAGCTGCATGAACTTCGCATTCTGGGAAAGCTGGCTGAGCGCGCGAGAAATGCGGGTATTCAGGTAATAATTGAGGGGCCCGGGCATGTTCCTCTGAACCAAATTGAGCGAAATGTAAGGCTTCAGAAAAAGGCCTGCGGGGGAGCGCCATTCTACGTTCTCGGACCGCTGGTTACAGATATTGCGCCAGGGTATGACCACATAACCAGCGCAATCGGTGGGGCGCTTGCGGCATTTCACGGAGCCGACTTTCTTTGTTACGTTACCCCGTCCGAACACCTGAGTTTGCCTGATTTGAATGATGTAAAAGAGGGCGTAATTGCCTCAAAAATTGCGGCCCATGCGGCAGACATTGCAAAGGGAATTCCCCATGCGCGCGACCAGGATGACAGGATGTCCGCGTGCCGCAGGAACCTGGACTGGAAAGGGATGTTTGGGGAGTGCATTGATGCGGATAAGGCAAGGGCCTATCGAAAAAGGTCAAAGATTAAAAGCAAGGAGTGCACTATGTGTGGTAAGCTTTGTGCACTGAAATGATTTTTATGGAACTCAAAGAGCTTGGGGAACAGGGCCTGATAAGGCGCATTGCAAGAAAAGCAAAGAACAAAAACGTTCTTGTTGGAATCGGCGACGACGGGGCTGTTGTAAGGGTTGGAAAGAAAAAACTTGTTTTTACTGTGGACACGTTGGTTGAAGGCGACCACTTCACCCGCAGTTGGTTTACCCCAAAGCAGATTGGGATGAAAGCAATTGAGATTAATGTGTCAGATATTGGCGCAATGAATGCCGTTCCGCTTTACGCGCTTGTTTCGCTTTGCCTGCCAAAGAATACTACCCTCAAGTTTGTTGACGGGCTTTACAAGGGAATTTATTCTGCCGCGCGAAAGTATTCGCTTGACATTATTGGCGGCAACATGACCCACGGGAAACAAATTGTTGTGGACATTACCCTTATTGGGGAGCTTAAGGGAAAGGCCGTTCTTAGGAGTGGTGCAAAGCCCGGGCACGTAATTGTTGCAAGCGGAAAGCTTGGTGCAAGCTGTGCCGGCCTGAATCTTTTCCTGAAAAAGAAGCGCGGTTTTGATGCGGTTAGAAAAAAGTATCTTGAGCCAAAGGCAAACATTGGCAAGGCCTACACCCTTGCAAAGTATGCAAGTGCAATGGAGGACATAAGTGACGGCCTTGCGTCTGACGTGAGAAACATCTGCAATGCAAGCGGGTGCGGCGCGGTAATTAATTGGGAAAAGATTCCTGTTTCAGGGGATTGTGAAAAGGCCGCAAGGGCTTTGGGAAAGAATGCAAGAAACTTTGCCCTTTTTGGGGGGGAAGACTTTGAGCTTGTTGCAACCGTTCCAAAAAAGCATGCCTCAAAGGTAAAGGGCTTTGTTGTGGGGGAAGTTGTTAAGGGCCGCGGGCTGTGGCTTGCAAAGAATGGTGTAAAAAAGAAAATGGAAAATGCAGGCTATGATCATTTTGCCTGACTTTACTTCTTCTTTGATTTGTGCTTTAGCCTAAGGGACTTTGATCCGCACTTTCTGCATCTAATCGGCTTGCTGCCTTCAGTGCATCTGTTGTTTGCATTGCATTTCATGCAAATCCAAACATTTTTGAAAATTCTGTTGTCCGCTTCCTCAAATCTGGGCAATTAAACCACCAATAAAATTCGTTTCTAATTAATTGTGCCTTAGTTAAATTTATAAATGATTACAAATTCTATCTATTTATAACTAATTTTAGCAAGAGTTTGCTAAAACGAATGCTCCCATAGTGTAACGGTTAAGCATTTCGGCCTTTCAAGCCGAAGATTCGGGTTCGAATCCCGGTGGGAGCACTTTTTGGGTTTGCCCCAGCCAAACGCAAAAGACTAATTTTTTTAATTTTTTACAGGCATTTCCTTGATTGTTTGGTTCTCTATTTTCAGCAGCCTTTGGGCGATTTTTTTTATGAAGTATCGGTCGTGGGATATCGCAAGAATTGCCCCATCGTAATTGAGGAATGCCGTTTCAATTATTTCGCGCGCGTCAATATCCAGGTGGTTTGTTGGTTCATCCAAGAGAAGCAAATTCGGCTTGTTGATTAAAAGTTTAAGGAGGTTAAGCCTTGATTTTTCACCCATTGATAATTTTGAAATGGGCTTGAACACTTCCGCGTCCGAAGTAAATCCCACCATTGAAAGATGCTGGCGGGTTGTTGCCATGTCTTTTAGCAGGCTGAATATTTCGTCGTAAAGGGTGGCGTCGCTTGAGAGGTCCTTTAGTTCCTGGTCGGCGTAGCCTATTTTTGCACGGGCATCAAAAACCATTTTTCCCGAGAGCAGTGGCACTCTTCCCTCAATTGTTTTGAAAAATGTGCTTTTTCCAATCCCGTTTTCTCCTGTTAGAATAATGCGTTCCCCCGGACCTATGTCAAGGTTGATGCCTGAAATCAGTGGTTTTTCATATCCAACTGAAAGGCCTGTAATTTCCAGAAGTATTTTTGAATTAATTGGGGTTGATTCAAAGTGGGTTTTGAATTGCGATTTGTCCAAGTCCGGTTTTTCAATTATTTTGCGTTTTTGCAGCAGTTTTTCCCTATATTTTCCCTGGGCAACCTTCAGCGGGCTTTTTCCAATGCGTGCAATTTTGTCTTTTTCATTTGCAAGGTATTTCTTTTCAAGAGCGAAGGCTGTTTTTTGGGCTTCGAATGTGGCTTCGCGTGTTTTCAGATATGTTGAATAATTGCCGATATATTTGCCGAGTTTTCCATTCTCTATTTTTATGATTGTGTCGCACACGCGGTCAAGAAAATACCTGTCATGCGTGACCATCAATACTGTTCCCTTGAATGTTTTCAAATAATTTTCCAGAATATTGAGGCGCTTAAAATCCAAGTGGTTTGTGGGTTCGTCCAATAAAAGAAAGTCGGCGTCGGAGGATAAAATCTGGCTGAGTGCGATGATTGTGCGTTGCCCTGTGGAAAGCAATCCGACTTTTTGGTCAAGCCAGGATTCAGGTATTTCGAGTTTTTGCAGAACGGACTTGAGTTTGTTTGATGGTTTGGACTGGCTGTGCTTTGCTTTTTTTGCAAGCAGGTCCGAGTAACGCTGGGTAAGTTTGGCCAGCGTTGAGTTATCGGCTTCGTAAGTTGCGGGGTCGGCGAGTTTGCGTTCAACTTCCTGCAGTTCCTTTTCAAACGTTCCCTGCTGGTGGATTGTGGCGCTCGCCCCTATTGTTTCCCGCACGGTTTTGTCCATGTTCAGGTCAATATGCTGGGAAAAATAGGCAACCTTGCCGTGGAATTCAATGCTGCCGTTGTAATCAACTTTTCCAAGGATTGCTTTGAGCAGGGTTGTTTTTCCAACCCCGTTTCTGCCAATCAGCCCGACTTTGGACCCGTCTGAAATTCCGATACTCTCATCATGCAGTATTTCAAGTTTTCCAATGGAAATTGAAAGTTTTTTTATTGAAAGCGCCATACATAAATATTTCAGAGTGGCTTATTTAAAACAGGCAGTGAAGTGCAACCGCTTATTGGTTGGAGCATTATTCAACGTGTATTCCCTGCGGCAGCAACATCGTTGTGTTTTGCAGGCTGCAAAAGTTATTTATACCTGAAAAGCGTTCTCTGAATAATGGCTTCAATGGGTTTAATTGTTGCGGTTGTAGTTGATGTAATTGTTCTCTACTACATTGCGGGCTTTTCAAAAGTGGGAAACAACAGGCCTGAGAAAGCCGTGATTGTAACCCTTGCGTCCCTTGCGTTCGGGCTGGTTGCTGGCCCGCTAATGGTGGCTTTGTTTATTGCGCTGCCCTTGCTGTTTGTTGCGAGCCTGCTGCCTGTTCTTTTGTTCAGGCTTGTGATGATTAAAATAATTTACCGCACTTCCTTTTCGCAGGCGTTCTTTGTGTGGGTTCTCTCGGCACTGGTTTCAATAGGCGTTTCCATGCTTCTGCCGGTTTAAAAAAAAGAAAGGGTTGCCTGAATTTTGGGTTCAGGCTTTTTTTTCTGTCGGGGCCGGAAGTCTTGTTTTTTCAACTGTGATTATTGCGGCCCAAAACAGCATTGCTCCTGCGGTCATAACAAATCCAAGAAGCAGATCTGAAGCCGAAAAAGCAAGCAGTTCGTCGTTCCAAGCGTGGTCAATTACAAGCATCACCGAACTTCCGCCAAGAATAAAGTTCAAAAGCCTTAATGCCTGGCTGTCGTGATTTTTCCTGCCAAAGTACAGGAGAATTGCAGCGGCCAACGGAACAGTATAACATCCCATAGTAATCCCTCCTTCAATTTCAAAAGAGCAAAAACAATAAAAACAATGCCTGCGTAATTTCATTCGATAACCATGCCAAAAAGACCTGAACCAAAGCGAAAAGTTGTTAGGAAAAGCAAGCCCCCTGCCCCTCTTGCCGATGCGGCCTCTGCAAGAAGGCAGGTTAACGGGCTTAAAACGCTTTACAAGGACCCTGCCCAAAGGGTTGATGCAATAACTAAACTGCTTAACCGCGCGGCAAGGGAAAAATCCAGTCAGGCAGTGATTGCCCTGATTGAGGATGCAAGAATGCGGGAAATTAATGCTGTTGCGGGTCAGGTCAGCATAAAGGGCTTCAATTTCAGGCAGAGCTATGAGGGAAAGCACTTGCGCTTTATGGACCAAAGGATTTGGAATAGCATTAGGCTGGGGGCTTTTCCGTCTGTTGGCGGGCTGATTCTTAGCCTGGTGGCTTTTGCGAGAAAAAGGGGGGCGCACGAATATGTCGCAGATTACATGGTTAACGGGGTTGCAATGAAGTTGCGTGTCCCTATTTTCAGGGGTGAAAAGCGTGTGAGCCATGGCGCAAAGGACCTTCTTGTCGATGCCCTTGACCACGCAATTGCACTTTATCGAGAGGCAGGAAAGGAAACAAAGGCTGACAGGTTGCATAGCTTTCTTCTGGCGGTTGAGCGAAAACTCTGATTTTATTAACGCTATTTAGTGAAATAGTTAAGTATATAAAGTTCAAATGCACCAATTGTAATATGAGAAAAGCATTTCTTGCATTGGTGTTGCTTGCGGTAATTTCATTTGTTGGAAACGCATCAGCCTACGGTTATTACCAGGGCGGATCATATCCTGCAAACTACTACCCAAACAGCTACTACAACATGAGCTTTACCTACTGGGACTATGACGGGCCATATGTAAGGGTTTCATACAGCAACGAAAGCCCTTATCACTACAGTTCAGGCAGTTATTACGGCGCAGACAGCTACTACTCCCCCTACTATTACCAGCCGTACTACAGGGCCTACAATTATAGGCAGTATTCATACAGTCCTGGCTACAGCTTTGGCTACAATTGGTAGGAAACCAGAGGTTAGCTTTTAAATCTTTCTTTTTCCTATTATTTAGTTAAACACAACTCTACTTTTTTTGGAGTTTCTTTGAATGAGTGATAGAAGTAAAGACACAAGCCGGTTCAAGAAGACCAAGGCCAGGCAGCGCTGGAAATGGAAAAAGAAAAAGATGCGCAGAAAGAAGAGAAAGAAGCGCTACCTGAGAAAGAGAGCAAAGAGTTAAAATAAAGGCTAATTTTGCTTATGTTATCGGGTTTAGCCTTCGGCAGGCTCTGCAAAAAATTCCGCTTTTTAGAGGAAATAAAAGAGTGCAACCATTCCCGCAATAAACGCAATGTTCTGCAGGTAAACAACCCAGTACATTTTCCTCATATCCATTTTTTCAGGCGCGGTTAACGCGGTCCTGTAAAACGGTGCCCCAAGCAGCATTACTAATCCGAGGGCAAGAAAAGGCAGGGGGAGGAACCCAATCTTTACAGGGCTGACCCTGTAAATGGAGTTCAGGCAAAGTGCAATGAATGAAAGGGCTGAAATTGTAATTGCAATGTAGTATGCAAGGCGCAGCTTTTTTTCGCCGAACACAACAACACTGCTTCTGTAGGATTGCGCT
>JAFCCO010000003.1 GCA_017610175.1 Candidatus Iainarchaeum sp.
ATACCTCTGAATATTTGAACAACCCGAAACACTTGAACTTGAAGACTGAACAAATGTGTAAGTGCCGGGGCAGAGATGGCAATAATTGGAACCACTACTGGTCGTCGGACAAGGCACATACCTTCCCAAACTACTGCATCCTGAAATACTTGAACTCGAGGACTGCACATATGTGGGGCCACCGCAGGACTTGGTGCCTGTTGAGGTTCTTGTGTTCCCACAGTTGCTTGTTTGGACAAAAGATTGACCTGAACAAACGGTTGAAGTGACAGGCGTCCAAGTGCTATCCACACAACAGGCTCCGCCGGTCATTGTCCCGGAGGCACTTCGTGTCCTGCTGCAGTCACTTGTTTGGGTAAAAGTCACGCCTGAGCAAACGGTTGAGGTTGCAGGCGTCCAAGTTGTATCAATGCAGCAGGTACCATCTGTTTTGGTCCCATTGTAAATGGTTCCGCACGAATCCGCACACTGCGTTCCAACACAGGTAAGGGCAGCACACGCATTGTTTGGAGTGCAGGGTCCTGTTGTGTCACAAACCCAATTGGTTCCGTCAAACTTAAGGTACTCATCCACACCGCAAACGTAAACATCCCCAATGCTTTCACTTGGAGAGCAAATCCATGCCCCCCCGCTTGACTTGAGCACTTCGTCGTCTGCGCAGGCAGGGATGAAAGGGGTTGAAATTCTTAAGCAGTCGTTGTCAAGGGCCTGCTGTAGCGAAACATCCGAATCCGAGCAGGAGTTCCCTGGAATTGAGTCAAAATGGATAATTATTTCTTCAGAGGAGTGCCCAACTGCGGGAATGCTTGCGGGAGCGGGGCCTGCAAGCTGTAAAATTAAGCCGTCAGCGTAAACACCTGCAACCAACAGGAAAGCCACAGCAAACACTAGCAAAAAAGCGACTGCTTTGGACGAAAGTGAAATGTTCAACTGCAAGAATTGCACCCTTATTTTTTTTCCAATATATCAAGGGGTTACTTATTATATAATTGTTTTGACAATTAATTTTATTGCATGGAAGAGCTTAAACTGGTCATTTTGGGAACCGGGTGCAGCAACCCAACAGTGAAAAGAAACCTTTCAGCAATAGCGCTGAAGTACATGGGAAACTGGCTCCTTTTTGACTGCGCAGAGGGAACCCAGAGGCAAATGATGAAGGCAGGGGTTTCCTACATGAAAACAAAGTACATTTTCTTCTCGCACTTTCACGCAGACCACTTTCTTGGGCTTCCGGGGCTTGTTGCAACAATGAGCATGCATGAAAGGGACTATCCCCTGCACATCTTCGGGCCAAAGGGCTGCAAGGAAAGGGTAAGTCGCGCACTTAACCTTGGGCTTATGAGAAAAGACTTTGAAATAAATGTAACCGAATTAACAAGGGCTGAAAAGATTGTGGACGATGAATTCTTCGAGGTTACCGCTTTTCCCCTAAAGCACGAGGTGCCATGCTTTGGGTTTGCATTCAAGGAAAAGGACAAGGACGGGGAATTCCAGAGGGAAACCGCCCTGAAGCTTGGAATTCCTGAGGGCCCGCTTTGGGGAAAGCTCCAGAAAGGGCAGAAGGTAAAAGTTAAGGGAAAGGAATTTGCGCCTGACCAGGTAATGGATTACTCAAAGGGGAAGAACGGGAGAAAAGTAAGTGTTGTAATGGATACCCTGCCCTCTGCAAGCTACTTTGATTACATTGAAAACAGCGACTTGCTGATTCACGAGTCAGCCTTTACGGAAAAGCACGCAAAAAGGGCAAAGGAAACAACCCACTGCACCGCAAGGCAGGCTGCAAAGGTTGCGGCAAGAACCCATGCAAAAAAACTTATACTAACACACATCAGCCCAAGGCACAAGAAAAGCTCGGAACTCGAAAACGAAGCAAGGCAGGAGTTTGCCGAAGTGGAAGTTGCAGAGGACCTGATGAAAGTTGAGCTCTAATTATGAAGTGATTGCCTTAACCTTTACAAATGCTGTTTGAGGCTGCCATCCAATCCCGCCTGCATCAACAACGTTAACGAGGAAAACGTTGGCCCTGATTTTTATTTCAGATGAGTCCGAATCAACAACCTGCAGCCCGTAAGCATTTGTTTCACCATATGGTGCGACAGCAACTCTTCCGGAACCATCAGCAGTGTCGCTTACAAACAGCTGAATCATAAACGGTTCAACCCCAAGGGAGTGGACAAAAGTATAAGTGCTTCCCCTTGTAACACTTGTCCAAGTGCTTTCATAAGTGTTCAAAGAGCCGCCGCCTGCCCCGCCTAAAAGCGGAAGCCACTGCATGTTCAGAGTGCCCCAACAAACCCCATCCGTTCTCTTTCTCTTAACTTTCCAGTAATCATTTGCCTTAACAGGCAAGGTGATTGCGGCACCGCCGGTGTCAATGTAACCGCTTCCGTTCCAAACCTTTAAGGTGGTTGGGGGGCTGCTTCCGTCAGTGTATCCCTCAACCCCCTGCCCGCAGTGCCCTGCAATCAATTCGGCAACAACAAACCCGTCTGTTGAAGCCTGGTACACGGTGTTGTGCGCAAGAGCCGCACCTGTCCCGCCAACTTGGTCGGAGTCGGTTGAATTCCAAGCGCCTAAACCGGCTCCACCTGCCCCGCCTGCACCTAAATGCCCTCCGTCAATCGCGTCCTGCAAAAGCATGTCCCCTTGGTCCGGAATGTTTACAGCAATTGCTGTTGAAGAATGTCCTGCAGCGGGAACGCTGCCCGCGGCGGGAGTCGCAAGGTTAAGGATTAGGTTGTCGGCGTAGGCGCTTCCAAAGCCCACAACCGCGAGAAGAACAAGCGAAACCGCAATGAATGCAAGCTTCTTGTTTTCAATTTCAAGCTTCATGAATCACTTACCGCCCCTTACAATAAGCACTACTGTAAAGGCAAGCACAACAATTAGGGCAATGTTTATTTCCGGGACCGCAAAGGCCTCCGCGCCCTTTATGACACTGAATATGACACTTCTTTCGCAGACACTGCAGTTGGCTCCATCAATTGTTGCAACAACCCGATAGTTTCCGGTTTCATCAAACGGGCCGTGCATTCCGGAATAGCTTCCGCTTGAAAGGTCAATTCCTGCCACCCCCAAACCTGCAAGCTCAATCCCGGTTACAACATCAAAAAACTTGAGGCTTACTGTTGTAGCAGGAGCCACAACCGGGTTTGAAACAGTTAAGGAAACTCTCGTGTCTTGCCCGACGGTAATTGTTGTTGCCGAAAGCGCATCAAGCGAGGGCTTGTCACTTGCCGCCCCGAAAATGCAGCAAACCTTTTTTGTGTAGCCTGCGCAGTCTGCAATGTGTGCATTTGTAACGCCTGAAATACTTGCAACGCAGGCTTCACCAGCAGCACATGCAGTGTCCCTGTAGCTGCATGATACCGGCCTGCTAAGGGAACTAATGCAAACATCTGTGCCGTAATTTGATTGGTCGCTTTGCTCAACATGAGCATTTGTAGTGGCAGAAAGTTTCAATGCAACCGCAAAGTTTCCAGAACACAATGAATCGATGTCGTCACCTGAACAGCACACTTTTTCACTGTAAGAATCATCACTTGAGGCGTGGGCATTGCTTGTTGCATTCATCTGGAAAAGGTTAATTTCGCCAGCTCCTGCGCAAGCGCCGTTTTGTACTGAACATGCAAGCTCTGCGGCAAAAGCATTGCTAAAGAAAATAAAGAATGCAAGCAGAACCATTGTTTTTCCAAAGCGCATTTTTTTCACCTGAGAACAGTATTATGATGGCGTTTTGGTATTTAAATTTATTCAACCAAATCATATTTGGGTTTTTTTTAATGAAAGCGGTTATTTTAGCGGCGGGTCAGGGGCGGAGGTTAAGGCCCTTAACAAACGACAGGCCAAAAGCCTTGGTTGAGCTTGCGGGCAAGCCTTTTTTGGAGCACGTTCTTGAAGCATTGAGTGAGGCTGGAGTTTTGGAGGTTGGAATTGTTGTCGGCCGGCTTGGGGAAAAAATCGAGGAAAAGTTCGGTGAAAAGTTTGGCGAGATGAAACTCAGTTACCTAAAGCAGGAAAATGAGGTTGGAACCGCAAAAGCCGTTTACACCGCAAAGGGCTTTGTTGGAGATGACGATTTTATTTGCGCGCACGCCGACGTGATAATTGAATCAGGGCTTTACAAAAAACTCATCGAAGAGTTTCATGGAAAAGAAGAGCTTGATGCCGTTATTGTGGGGCGAGAAGTTGACGAGCCGTGGAGATACGGTGTGCTGAGAACAGAGAACTGTTTTCTCAAAGAAATTGTGGAAAAGCCGGAGAAGGGAAAGGAGCCCGGCAAATTGATTAATGCAGGCGTGTACTGGTTCTCGCGCAGAATATTTAAAGCAATTGAAGAGACCGGAAAAAGCGAGCGCGGAGAGTTTGAATTGACCGACAGCATAATGAGGTTTGCCGAAAATAATAGGGCAGGCGTTTTGCATTATGAGGGAAAATGCTTTGACATTGGTTCTGTTGAGGACTTGAAGAACGCAGAAAAAGAGCTTTCCGGAAATTAGACTTTTAAGTTAACCTTTTGCCCCGGCTTCATCACAAGCGGCTTTGTTTTGAGCACACTTTTTTCGATGCGTTGGGTAAACTCCCTTGGATCCTGCTTTATTGAATCAAATGTATCATAGTGCATTGGTATTGCATACTTTGGCTTCATCGTTTTTACGGCACGAACCGCATCAACAACATCCATGGTGTATGTGCCACCGATTGGGAGAATTGCAACATCTGCCTTGATCTCCGAAAAACTGTTCAAAAGAGCGGTGTCGCCCGCGTGGTACACCGATTCATTCCCTGCCGAAATAAGAAAGCCGAGTGGATAAAATGAATTTGGATGGTGCGCCGGGAGAGCCGTTACATCAATGTTTCGAAGCGTTACCTTTTGGTTCATCTTAAGCGGAAACTTGAACCTGTTTGCAATATTGAGGTCCTGCAGCACGTTGTCATATGAAACAACACAGCAATTGTCCCTTGCAACAAGCTCCTCAATTACCTGCTTGTCAAAATGGTCAAAGTGCTCGTGTGTTACAAGAATTAATGCAATGTTCCTCAAATCCTTTTTGGTGGCGGCACATTTCACTTTTCGCTCAACATCAGAGTTTTTGCTTTCGCCTACAAAGGGGTCAATCAGGACATTCCCCTTGGAAAAACCAACTTTGAAAAAAGAATGCCCAAAAAACTGAATTTTAACCAAGTAACCCGAACCCCAAAATAATTCTGCGGGAAAGGGCATTTAAAGCGAACAGTCCAATTGCGGAATGTTTAAATTAGGGAAATGCGTTTATATTTTCAGGTTTAAAAATGAACAAAAGAATTGCATTGGTTTTCGCCATTTTGCTTGTTTTGTCAAGTCTTGCAAGCGCACAGGTCTACCAAATTACCACCAAATCCATTGAAATAGCGGTGGACGAAGATGGTGGAGCACAGATTACCGAAAAGTTCTTCCTAAGCTTTCCAGACGCATACCAGGTACAGCTGTTTCGCGAGGAAATTGTGGATATCGGGGTTGATTTGTGGGGCTGGCAACAGTTAAACGATGAATTCAAGCCAACCCTTGGGAAGGAACAGGACCAGGTTGTAAGCGATATTGGCTTTGTTGAAAACGACTTCAAATACCTTGAAATCAAGTATACCTTGAAAGAGCCTTTGATGGCAAAGCAAAGCGAAACAAGCAGGCGGGCCGAATTTGCGCTGAACGAAAAGTTCTTCAGCGGTTTTTTGGACGGAAGCCTGTGGGTTCTTCCAACAAATGTTTCAATAATCATAGATTTGCCGCTTCAGGCAGAACTTACAAATGACATAAAGCCGGAAGCAAATGTTTCAGGAAACAGGATTGTTTGGACAGGATACAAAAGCACAAACGTGCTCTCCTTGAAATACACGCTCTGGAAACAAATATCCACAGTAACCCTAAACGAGCTTGCGGCAGGAATTGCACAAAGTGAATTGTTTACGCCTTTGCTGGGTGTCTCAGTAGTAATACTGCTTGCAATTGTGTGGAAAAGAAAGGCAATAGCCGGCAAAATAGAAAGCTATCTTGTTGAAAACAGCGAGTTTGCAGAAGCAGAAGAAGAGGATTAATTAACTGATTTTAGTGAAATAGTTACCTTTAAATATGGGGGAAGCCCCAATATTTACGAGAGAGCATGTTTTTCAATTTCTTAAACGCAGTGCTTGGTTTCGACATAGCCTGGTTTGTATGGCTAATAGAACACAACCTGTTCTATGTATTCGCATTTATCACGTTGTGCTTCTTCTTCTGGGGAAACAGCATGAAGAAAGCAGTCATAGTAACTGTTCTCCTAAGCATAGTTGCATGGGCCTGGGTTGACTTTGAACTCATCAGCGGATGGGTTTTGTTTGCAGGCGGATTCCTCTCCATATACTACGTGACAAAAATGGTGATTATGGTGTTTGCCGAAAGCATGCCGTCGCTGAAAAACAAGCTCATACTTGTCAGCGAAATACAGTTCTTTGCGCTGCTGATAATCTACAATCTTTTCTTGAGGTAAAAAAAATGGGAATGCTAAAAAGAGGACTAAAAGGGATGGTTGTAACACTCTTCCTCTTCATTTTGATAGTGTTCACACAGGTTGCCGGCCTGAGCATATTCGACCCCGCAATCGCAACAGTTGCAGGGGCAATACTCATAATTGGCATGGGGTTCTTTGAAACAAATCTTATAACATACGGGTGAAAAAAAATGCTTTTCCTTGATACACTTACTGCCGCTTTGACCCTTGACCTGGGATTCTTCCACTGGCTGTTCGTTAGCAACTTTCTTTGGATATTCATATTTCTCATGGTAATGGTGTTTTTCCAGGCAAGAACAAAGGGAAGAGTCTTTCACATGGTGGTACTGATACTCATGCTCTACGCATTCGTTGACGTCATGGAACTTGTAGGCTGGCACATCCCGGCAATAATGCAGTTTCCAATGATTGCGGGAAACATCGCCCTCTTTGCATTCGACGACTGCAAAATAATCAACAACAACAAATGGCTTGGGCTGGCACTGTTTTGGGGGTTGTTCTTTGCATTCAACTTACTGTGAGGGATTAAATTGACAAGTTTGCTGAAAATAATTGTGGGAAGCACCTGGCTGTTTATTGCATGCTATCTGCTGATTGCCGCCTTTATTATAGCGGGATTCCATTCGTTTGAATTCCTTTTTTCAGAGGCAGCCGCACTGGCCATTTTTGGGCTCAGCGCAACAACATACCTGGCCGAAAGCCACTAGGGCTTTGCGCGAAGCGCCTTAACCGGCGCGGAACAATCGGTGCATTCCTTGCCCTCAAAATCTGGCGAAAACTCCTTGCCGCAGCCTGTGCAGACTTTTCGAAAAGAAATTGCCTTTGAAATTTTTCCACGCAGAATTGCCTCAAACTTTACACCCAGCAATTTGCACAAATTCTGCACACTGTAATCATCACTTACAAGAACAAACTCATCCCCTCCCTTTGTGAAATCAAGGGCAAGGGCAAGAAGCGAAACATCGGCCTTGCTTAATCTTGTCAACCCCTTCTCCGACGCAAGCTTGTTCACCCGCTCAACACTTGGGGAAGAGGGCTCCTCAAGCTTCAAAAGGCCGTTGCCCAAGGCATTTTCCGCAATGCTTTTGCTGCGCAAATCCTTAAACTCAGCCATTACGCCTGGGGTTGTAATATAGTCAAACTCTTTTGAAAAAGAGAACCCAGGGTCATTAAGAACAACAGCAGAATCAATCAGGCGAATCATGCAACCACATAAACCTTTTATTAATCTTTTATATATAAAATGTTTTAAAGCCGGTGCATACAATGAATTTAAACCAGGTTATTGCAAGCATTTCAGCAATTGAAAAAGAAACCCTTAAGGCACTTGAAAGCGAAAAGGCAAAGGGCCCAAAAGAGATTGCGGGCGATGCAAACATACCGCTTGATTCGGTGCGAAGGGCAGTTCAATGGCTTAAGGAAAAAAACCTGATTCAGCTCGAAGAGCAAGAGGAAAAATCACTCAAGCTAAGCCCCGCCGGAAAATCAAGCCTGAGAAAAGGGCTTCCTGAAAAAATGTTCATAGAGGCGCTGCAAAGGCTGGGCGGGAAGGCAGCGCTTGAAGAGGTTAAGAAGGAAAGCAAACTCAACACACCCGAACTTCACGCATCAATGGGGCTTGCAAAAAAGAACGCATGGCTCACAATCTCCAAGGGAGAAAAAGGCGTGGAGCTTGGGCTAACCGGATTGGAAGAGGCACTCCTTAAGGGAGAGTACTCGCTTGAAAAGGCGCTGAATGCGGTTGAAGCCGGAGAAGAGATTGAAGAAGCGGAGAGAAAGGAGCTCCTGCGAAGAGGGCTTGCAGGGGAAAGCACAATAGTGAAGAGAACCGCAAAACTAAACCAAAACGGACTTAATGCAATGAAAATGCTTTCAACAGTCAAGCAGCGCACATACAATGTGCAGGGGCAGGTTCCAAAGCTGTTCATCGGAAAAAAACAGCCCTACATTCAGTTCCTCGAGCAAATCAGGTCAAAGCTTGTTGCGCTCGGATTCCAGGAAATGGCTTCACCGCTTACAACACAGGAATTTTACAACTTCGATGTTTTGTTCCAGCCACAGAACCACCCGGCAAGAAACTGGACAGACACCTACCAGCTAAAAAAACCAAAATCAGGAAAGCTTCCGCCCAACAGCATAGTTGAAAGGGTTAAGGCCGCGCACGAAAACGGATGGAAAACCAAGAGCAAAGGATGGGGTTATAACTGGAGCCGCGAAGTTGCGGCAAGGGTAATGCCGACCGCGCATGGAACGGCGCACAGCGCAAGGCAAATTGTCAAGGGAGTGGAGGTTCCGGGAAAATACTTTACAATAGCAAGATGTTACAGGCCGGATGTTGTTGACGCAACACACATGATTGAATTCAACCAGCTTGAGGGATTCATTGTTGACGAAAGCTTTACATTCAGGCACCTGCTTGGAATGCTCAAGCAGTTTGCAATAGAGGTCGCGGGTGCAGAGGACGTTAAGTTCTTCCCGGACTACTACCCGTTTACAGAGCCAAGCGTTCAGATGAGCGCAAAGCACCCGAAGCTTGGCTGGGTTGAATTTGGGGGGGCCGGAATATTCAGGCCCGAAATGATGGAGCCGCTTGGAGTAAAAGCCCCCACGCTTGCATGGGGCCTCGGGATTGACAGGCTTGCAATGTTCAAGCTGGGAATCAAGGACATAAGGTATTTGTTTGCACAGGATTTGGACTGGCTGAGAAAAAGCGAAATGGTGAGTGTTAAATAATGCCGAATGTGGAAGTTAGCCTAAAAGACATGCAGAAGCTTCTTGGAAAAAAGCTTTCCCTTAAACAGTTTGAAGACGCTGTGCTCTACGCAAAAGGGGAAATTGATGCCGTTGAGGGAGACAAAATTACGGTCGATGTAAAGGAAACAAACAGGCCGGATTTGCTCAGCGCAGAGGGCCTTGCCCGCGAGATAAGGGGCAGAATCTCAAACGACCGGGGAGTTCCAAAATACAAGATTAAAAAAAGCGGCGTAAAGCTGCTTGTTGACAAAAACGTTTCGGCCGTTCGCCCGAAAATTGCCGCGGCAATAATAAAGAACGTGAAAATCACACAAGACACGCTTATTCAAATGATTAACTCGCAGGAAAAAGTCTGCCTAACCTTCGGAAGGAAAAGGAAAGAGGCAGCAGTTGGAATATACGACTGGGGCAAAATGAAGGCGCCAATGCACTACCGCGCATACAAGCCAAGGGAAAAGAAATTCATCCCGCTTGAATACAAGGCTGAAATGGACCTGAACGAGATTCTTGAAGAGCACCCGAAAGGAAGGGAGTATGCGCACCTGCTTAAGGGCCACAAGCTTTACCCAATTGTGGAAGACGACAACAGGGTTGTTTCGTCAATGCCGCCTATAATTAATTCACAGGTCACGGGGAAGGTTGACGAAAAAACACGCGAGCTTCTGGTAGAGGTGACCGGGCACAAACAGGATGTTGTTGAAACAGCGCTCAACGTAATGGTTTCTGCAATGGCGGAACGCGAATTTGACGTTTACTCTGTTGACATAGTTTACCCAAAAGAAAAGGTTACAACGCCAAACTTCAAGCCAAAAAAGGCAATTGTTTCGCTCAAGGAAATCAACAGAATTTCCGGGCTTGAACTGAGCAAAAAGAAGGCGCTTGAGCTGCTTGCAATGGCAAGATACGACGCAAAGGAAAAGGGCGGAAAAATATACGTTGAATACCCCGCCTACAGACAGGACATACTTCACCCTGTGGACGTAATTGAGGACATAATAATTTCATACGGCTTTAGCAACATTGAGCCCGCTGAGGTAAAGGTTGCAACTGTTGGAGGGGAATCAAAAGAGGCAAAGCAGGCAAAAATCGTCCGCGAAATATGCGTGGGCATGGGGCTGCAGGGAATACTTTCATTCACAATGACCTCAAAGGAAAAGCAGGCAAAAAAAATAGCTTTGGACGAGGAAAAAGAGGAATTTGTCGAGATTGCAAACCCGGTTAGTGAAAATTACGCCGTGTTCAGAAAAAGAATCTTCCCCGAACTGCTTGAATTCCTTTCAAGAAACAAGCACTGCCTATACCCCCAAAAAATATTTGAGCTTGGAAAAACACTTGAGTTGGATTCAGGCACTGAGACAGGGACAAGGGAAGAGAACACCCTTAGCATTGTGCTCAGCGGAAAAGGTTTTGGCTTTAACGCAATAAAAAGTGCGCTTGATGCAGTCAGCGACAACCTTGGAATCAAGTACACACTTAAGGAATCTGCACACCCATCCCTCAAAGAGGGAAGGCAGGCAAAAATAAGCTTTGGCGGAAAAAAGGGTCTGCTCGGTGAACTCTCAAATAAAACAAAGCAGTCATTCGGGGTGGAGCAGGACACTGTTGTTCTGGAAATAAATCTTCCCTAAAACAAAGTAGATTGCTTGTGGTCCAAGTCTTCTTCAGGCTCTTTTTCAGCAGCTTTTGTTTCCTCCGGCTGCTCAAACTGCTTAAGGCGGTGCTCTCCCAAAGCGGAGAACGACCTGCGCTTTTCAACAATGTGCTTTTGCTTCAACTCAAGTGCCTTCTCAAGAACTGCGGTTGGCTTCTTTGCGCCCGGTTTTGCATCAAGCATGAACGCAATTTCCTTCCCATCCAAATCAAATTCGGCAGAAAGCCTTGCGGCACGCTCCTTGTCCTTGAAAAGCATTTTCAGGTAAACCAAATCGCTTGAAATAACTTCGCGCGGGCTGCTGTGCACTTTTTTTCCAATCTTTCTCCCCAGCTCTTTTTTCATGGCGCGCAAAGAGGATGATGCGCTGAGCTTTTTCAAAAGCTGCGGAAACTGAAGCTTAAGCCAGCCATGGCACTCCTGCGCCTTGCTCATCCCAACCCCGCTTGTAAACAGCTCGGAACTGTAGCGCTTGAAGCCATAGTGCTGCCTGTTGAATATTCTGCCCTCAAATATGTCCGCCCTTGAAAGAACATTGAATGCGTTTGCAACATCCGTGGGATCAGCATAAGCACGCGGAATATTTTCCTCAACCCAGCGAAAAAGAAGGTCATTGCTTATCTCGGATGAAAAGCGGGCCTTTCTGATTTCCCCAACCGTCTTGCCCTTGAAAATTGTTTCCACAACCTTGAAAACATTCTCCTGCCGCTCCCTAAAACCAAGTGTTGAAACAGCTTCCTCATCCACTTTTCCCGAAAGGGAAAGTGTCTGCGTATCAAGAAGTGCAGACCTGAAATCACCCTTGCAGTTCTTCGCAAGCCCCTTTACGGCATCAGGGTCAAATTCAATGCCCTTATCAGTTAAAAGTTGCTTGAGCCTGCTTGCAATGCTAAGGTAATTTATTCTCTTAAAGGACATAAGCTGCGACGCCTGCCTGATGGGCGCGAGCTTCTGGTCCTTGTAAATATTGTTGGCGGTAAGAATGACCGGATTTTTTGACTCCTTGATAATTTTGACAATTGCTCCCGCGCCACCCCTGTCCCTTGACTGCAGGCCGTCTATCTCATCTAAAAGAACAAGCCTTTTGGAGCCCGAAAAAGATGCCCCCTGTGATGCCACCCCAACGATTCGGTCAATTGTGTCCTTGTTTCTCAAATCGCTTGCGTTAAGCTCAAACACACTCCAGTTGAACTGCTTTGCCAACAGAAATGCAAGGCATGTTTTTCCAACACCTGTTGCCCCAAAGAACAAAAGAGGTTTCTGTGGCTTGCCCTCACTCCAAGCAGTAGCCCATTTCCTGGCTTCGTCCACAATTTCAAAGTTCCCAATAAATTCCTCAAAGGTTTTGGGAAAATGCTCGTCGGTCCAAAGCCCGGTCATTTTTTGCCCCGCCTTGTTTTTTTTGGAGGAGGCTTTTTCGGCTTTGGTTTTGGCTTCTTAACAACTTTCTGTTTCTCAAGGTTCTTGATCCGTGCAGATGAAAAGCCCTCAATCTCGCGAATCGTCTTCCAAAAATCAGGCATTAGCATACTACCCCATCCTTTTTTTGGAATGCGCCCTGTTGCCCCAACTGTAGCCAAAATATCACGCTGTGTAAGAACAGCCAGCCCGCGCGCACTTTTTTTCGGGTTTATTCCAAGCTTCACTTCAAGCAAGGCCATTTTCCTCAGTTGCTTTAAGATGGCAATCAGTTTGTCCGCACGCCCCTTAAGCTCCTTGTCCTTGGAGCGGCTTGACGCTAAAAGAATTTCCCCTCCGCGCGCCATCCTGTCTGCAGATTTCGAATCCCTCGGTTTTTCAGCCAAAACTCAATCCCCTAAAATATTTAAAGCCCCAATTATGTTTTTATTACAACCCCACCTAAAAATTTCTATGCAAATTGGGGTGGTTGGAAAACCAAGCAGCGGAAAAAGCACGTTTTTTGCGGCAGCAACAATGATTGATGTGGGGATTGCAAACTACCCCTTCACCACAATTGAGCCAAACAAGGGAACAGGCTTTGTGAGGGTTGAATGCATTGACAAGGAATTCAATGTGCAATGCAATCCAAGGCACGGTTATTGCAAGAATGGAATAAGGCATGTTCCTGTTGAATTGGTTGATGTGGCGGGGCTTGTTCCCGGTGCGCACCTGGGCAAAGGAAAGGGAAACGCATTCCTTGATGATTTGAGGCAGGCAGCCGTACTTGTACATGTTGTGGATGCATCCGGCTCAACAAACGAAAAGGGAGAGCCGGTAGCGGCAGGAAGCCACGACCCCTGCAAGGACATAGAGTTCCTTGAAACTGAAATTGATTTGTGGTTTTTGGGGATTATTGAGAAGAACTGGGGCAAGCTTGCAAAAATGCCTTTGGGGGGAACAGCCGCAACCGTCGCAGCGCTTGCGCAGGCCTTAAGTGGAATTGGCGGGGGCGAGGCAACAGTTGAAAAAACACTGCAAAAAACCGGGCTAATTGAGAAAAAGCTTGGGGAATGGACCGGTGAAGAGAAAATGGAGTTTGCAACAAAACTTAGGGAAACCTCAAAGCCAATTGTTATTGCAGCCAACAAAATGGACATTGCCGGCTCAAAGGAAAACCTTGAAAAAATGAGGGAAAAGTTTCCGAAAAAAACAATCATCCCCTGCTCCGGCTTTGCAGAGCTTGCGCTAAAGAAAGCCGCAAAGGAAGGGTTTATAGATTACCAGCCGGGAAACCCAAAGTTTGAAAAGTTAAAAGAGCTAAATGAAAAGCAGGAGAAGATGCTTTCGCTTGTGGAAGAAAAGGTTCTAAGCGAATTTGGAAGCACAGGTGTGCAAGAGGTATTGGACAAGACCGTGTTTGATGCGCTTGGATACATTGCCATTTTTCCTGCTGGTGCAAAAAAGCTCGCTGACTCGGAGGGAAATGTTCTGCCCGACTGCCTGCTGATGCCTGGGGATTCAACCGCGCAGGACTTTGCGTTCAAACTACACACTGATATGGGAAAGGGATTTATTCGCGCAATTGATGTTAAGAAAAAGACAATGGTTGGAAAGGGCCATTTGCTAAAGCACCGCGATGCAGTAGAAATCGTTTTCAAGAAACCCTAATTATTCCTGCAAAACAGTTGTTTCTGTTGTTTTGGAAACAGTTTCGGTCATGGAAGGGAGGAGCTCTTCCTTTGTTTCTGTTTTGAGTTCCTTCTCGGTCTCAACAACTTCCTTCATTACCTTTACCATTACCTGCTTCTTGTCCTTTAACTTTGAAAGAGTGTAGTAATAAGCGTTTATTACCTCATCAAGCTTCAGGCTGCGCTTGTAGCCAAGCCTTGCAATTTCCTTGAAATAAATCTGCACAATCCTTGTTGCAATATCTTCATTACTCAAACCCTTAACCATCAAAACACCCCTTATACTCTGCCCTTGTCGATTATGGCTTCGACTTCGGTGAGTTCTATGCCCTTGCGCTCAACTCTTGCAAGCGCATAAAAGTATGCGTTAATTACCTCGTCTAAAGTAAGTTTTCTCTTCAGGCCGTGCCTTGCGACCTCTGTGAAGTACACGTCAAGCATTTTCAGCGCTATCTCCTCTTCACAAAGCTCCTGCCCCGCCCCCCTGGTTTCTGAAACTATCTTCTTGACTGTTTCAATTCGTTCCTTTTCGCGGACCTGCAATTTCTTCATTGCCTCATTAACAATTACCGCAACCTTTTCAGCAGGGAAAATTTCCCTTGTTACAACAACCGGCTTTCGCACAGTCCTTTTAACCTTTATAACGCGGTTAACCTTTGGCTTTGCCCTCTTCACAGGCTTTTTCTTAATTGTCTTTTTCTTGACCATTTTTTTCTTTACGGTTTTTTTTCTAATAACCTTTTTTGCCTTCTTCTTTGGCTTTGGCTTTGCTTTTGCCTTTGGCTTTGGCTTTGCTTTTGCCTTTGGCTTTGGCTTTGCTTTCACCGGCTTTCTTCTTTTCTTCTTTGGCGGATTCTTAAGCCTGTTCCAGGCAACGATGGACTGCTTCATGTTTTTGCCCTGCTTAAGCTGCATTGAAATAAAAATATTGTAAGCGGTTCTTTTCTTTGATTTCTTGGCCTGCTCACGCTTTTTCTTTCCCCAAAGTGCGGCTGCCTGCTTAAAGGTAAGCCCCTTCTTAATCTGCTGCCGCATAAAGCGGTTGTAATCGGAGAGGCCTGCCCTCTTCTTCTTCTTTATAAGCTTCTCAATTTCTGCCTTCAAAGCCTCAAGGTCCTTTGCGTGCTTGGAAGTTTTCTTAGAAACAGTTTTTGTGAGTGCAACCTCTTTCTTCAGGCCCTTTCGCAAAGCCTTAATCTGCTTTGTGACTTTTTTGGTTGGCTTTGCAGCCTTCTTCCTGACCGGCTTTTTTGCCGATTTCCTGGAAGGCTTTTTAGCCCTTGAAACCTTTTTTGCCTTCTTAACAGCCATAAAGTTCACTCATTACGATTAATGTATTATATATTTACTGTTCTAGTGTTTTTATTTGTTTCGATAACGCAAATGAATTAAAAAAACCTTCAGAAGCCAATATTTTCATGATGGTACTTGTCTTTCTGGCATTAATGGCACTTGTCATTTTTCTCGGGGTTTTTGGGGAATTTGTTTTCAGCAAAACAAAAATTCCGGATGCACTCTGACTGATTGCGGTCGGATTTATTGCAGGGCCCTTGCTTGGGCTTGTGCCCCAGCAGCAACTTTGGACAATAGCACCTTTCTTCTCCGCAATTGCGCTAATGGTAATAATGTTTGAGGGCAGCTTGCACCTCAATATCTATGACATAATAAAGAACGCGCCAACCTCTGTTCTTCTTGCGGTTGTCGGATTCTTCATCAACATGGCGGCAATAACTTTGATTCTGGAGGGATTTGCAGGCGTTGGCTATCTGCAAAACTGGACCCTCACAAACAGCATTCTGCTTGGCTCAATTTTGGGCGGAATCAGTTCACTTGTTGTCCTTCCGCTTATAAAAACTGCGAAACTCAACAACAAGATTTCAAACATTCTCACCCTTGAAAGCAGCCTAACCGATGTGCTTGCCGTGGTCATAACAATCGCAATAATTCAGTTTGTGCTGATTCCTGGAAACGGGGTGCAGGGAATTGTAAAAGGGGTTATTGCAAACTTTTCAACAGGTGCAATGCTGGGGCTCTTGATTGGAATGATCTGGCTTTACGTTCTTGAATTCTTCAAAAATAAGGAAAGGCTTTACAGGCCCAACTACATGCTTACATTCGCATGCCTGCTGTTGCTCTATGCTTTTACGGAATTTGTGGAGGGGAGCGGTGCCATTGCCGCGCTTGCATTCGGGCTGGTGCTTGGAAATGCATTGCAGCTGCAGAAAATGCTCAGGCTGGAGCAAAAAATAAGGCTGAATTCAAGGGTTGTTGAGTTCAACAGCCAGGTGAGCTTTTTTGTGAAGACATTTTTCTTTGCATTAATCGGGCTGCTGCTGTTTATTGAGACCGGAACACTTCTTGTTTCCATTGCGGTCGTTGCGGCGGTAACACTTGCAAGGCCGGTGGCGGTTTGGATTGGAACAATCAGGGAAACCATCCCAAAAAAAGACAAGGCAATAGTAAATGGCCTGATTCCAAGAGGATTGGCTGCGGCGGTGCTTGCCATTCTTCCTGCAAGTTATGGGCTGCCTGGAACGGAAGCATTCAGCGGAATAGTGTTCACAGTAATAATTGCCTCGATTGGAATTACAATGGTTTTGTTCTACATGAGAACAAAAAAAATTTAGTCAAGGTATTTTAGCACTGCATCTTTCGGGACCATTAAAGAAATCTTTCTTGTCCTGCCGCGCACGCCCTTTTCAGTGAATGCCGCCCTAATTAGGTTGAGCGATTCAAGCTTTGAAACCATTGCCCTAAAGCTTCGCTCAGTAAGCGGTTTTTCAACAGAGGAACTGTACTTCTTAAACAGTTCGCCAGTGCTTGCCTGACCATTGCTTGGAACAAGCGAAAGCAGTGCCTTTTCGTGTTCTGAGAGTGATGAAACATATTTCTTTACGCCCGAGGCATCAACCTCCGCAAAAACCTGCTGAAGGTGTTCGGGTGAAAGCTGCGAAGCATTTTCCTTTTCCGCAAGCCTGCCGGCTCGAAGCAGGCACTCGATTGCAATTCTTGCGTCCCCCCCAAGCTTTGCGGCGTGGGCTGCGGCAACATTGATTGTTTCCTTTTCAATGGCAGAGTCAAAGAAAGCATACTGTGCACGCTCGCGCAGAATGTCCTTGAGCTGCTGCGGATTGTATGGTTCGAACAAAATTGTCTGGTGCGCAAGGCTGCTTTTAACACGCGAATCAAGTTTTGAGGAGAAAGAAAAATCGTTGCTGATCAGAACAATGCCAAACCTTGCCTTCTCAAATTCAACAACGCGAAGCAGGTCATAGAAAAGCTTGCTTGCCTCATCAGCATACATAAGCTGGTCAACCTCGTCCAGCACAATAATCGGGGTAAACTTGGCGCGCTTCAAAGCGAAAAGAAGTTTTGTGTAAGCTTCATCAGTTGCAATTCCCCTGCGCGGGGTCGGCTCCCCCAAAAAATTGCTTATTTCGGTGAGGATTCCGTGCCTTGTGTTGAACTCAAAGCAGTTTAAGTAAAGGGCCTTTGCCCTGTCAGAGAATTCCTCAAGCTCCTTAACCACATATTTTACTGCAACGGTCTTTCCTGTCCCGCTTTTTCCAAGCACAAGGGAATTTTGCGGCTTTTTGCCCTCGGTAATTGGCTTTAAAGCAAAAACAAGGGAATCAATCTCTGCATCGCGGTGAGGCAGCTTCTCCGGAACAAATTCAGGGTAGAGAAAACGCTCGTCCCTGAAAATTGAGTTTTCCCGCGATTTTTTGGCAAAAATATTGGTTCCCATGCACTAAATTTAGGGCAGAAGTGGTTAAAATGTTTTGCAGAAAATAATTAAACTGGGAAAATGGCATCAAAAATACTGTTTGGAACGGCAGGGGTTCCAATATCCACAAAATCAAGGGATTCTGTCTCAGGCATAAAGAGGGTTAGGGAGCTTGGGCTTGATGCAATGGAGCTTGAGTTTGTGCGGGGGGTTTCCATGGGACAGGAAACCGCCAAGAAAGTTGCAAAAACCGCAATGGAAGAGAACATTGTTCTGAGTGTGCACGCACCATACTACATCAACCTAAACAGCGAGGACGCAAAGAAAAAGCAGGCAAGCAAGAAAAGAATTTGGGACTCAATGGAAATTGGAAACATATGCGGTGCACAGACCGTTACATTTCACCCTGCGTTTTATGGAACAGGGTCAAAGGAAGAGTGCATGAAAGAAGTCGAGAATGCATTAAATGAGCTTGCGGACAAGGCAAGGGAGAAGGGGTTTGGGGTAAAACTCGCCCCTGAAACAACCGGAAAGAACAGCGTTTTTGGAAGCCTTGACGAAACCGTTGAATTGTGCAGGAGAGTTAAGGGGATTTTGCCAATGCCGGACTTTGCGCATTTGCACGCAAGGTGCAACGGCTGTTTGAAGAAAAAGCAGGATTTTGTAAAGCTGATTGAAAAAATACCGCGCAAGTATTTGGGTGAACTGCACATGCATGCAAGCGGAATCAATTATTCTGAGAAGGGAGAGCGCAACCACCTCACAATGGAGGAAAGCGATTTCAATTACAAAGCAATGCTTGAAGCCTTGAAGGCAAAGAGGGTTTCGGGGGTAATAATCTGCGAAAGCCCAAACATTGAAAAAGACGCGCTCTTGATGAAAAAGTTTTGGGAAAAACTCTAGCCCTTGCTTCCCATAAACAGGCTTACCGCCAACCCTGTTACAAGCGCAACAAGCGAAGTTGATTGGAAGTATGCAAGGGACAGGAGCTGTTCAATTGGAATTTCGGCCCAAATGAATCCGAGCAATATGGAAAGTGAGCCGCCCACAACAAGCGCAATAATAAGGTGCCTTATCCCTGTAAGGTAATTGTGGTAAGTTGTTTTGATGAAGATGAATGCCGCAACCAGGAAAAGACCGAAGAAAATAATTCCAACCAGTTCGTTTGGGGCTGAAACTGTTACCCCACTGAACACACCGAACTGTGCAACAACCATGTAGCTTAGAACCGCGAGAAGGCTTCTGTCATGGAATGATTCAAGCAGTTTCCTAGGGGACAGAGCCTGTCTGGTAAGCATTGCAGGCGACTGCAATTGGGTCGGGGTAATTGCGGGCGCAGCCTTTGCCTCTTTTGCAAGTTCCTTCTGGAGCTCTGTTTCAACCGCTTCCTTAACATCCTCACGGATTTCACCCATTTTCAATGGCCTTGCCTTGGTCCACTCGCGCTTAACCGAAAGCAGGGAAATAATTAATGCCACAACCGCAAAAATTACCCCGATTGTTCCAATCCCCAGAACAAAAAGATTTGGGGGGTCAATAAACAATTCAGACTGGAACCGCACAAAGAACGCAAGAAGTGAAGCCAGAACTATCAGGAAAAGAATAAACCTTTTGATGAATGAGAGAAGCCAGGAGAACAATTTAATAACAATAATCAGCAGGACAAATGCAACAATAACAGTTATTCCCGCAATTGCAATCGCAGATGAATCAAGATTTATCAGCGCAGGCAGGAACTGCTGAAGAAAATAATTTACAGGGTCACTTATTATAGCGCCAATTTCAAGATTCATCGTATTTTATAGGACCAAACCTATATTTATTTTTTTACTAACAAAAACGAAGGATATTTAAGCACTTGAGCGTGAACTATGATATGGGGGATGATGCAAAGGAAGAGGCAAAGCCAATTGCTAAGGCATTAGGAACCATAGATAAGGCATTTGACAAATTCAGCAGTTACCTTAGTGACCGGATATCCACCTTTGTTGCATTTCTTTTTGTACTCATTGCAGTTGGGGCATTTTATGGTTATTTGGTGGTGCCAAGGTTTCCGGAAATTTCAATTTACCTGCTCCTTACCCCGCTTGGGCTTGCATTGGTTGCTTACTACAACAGGACCTTTGCAACAATTTTGTTTGCTGGGCTCTTGCTGATTACCGTTTTGCTGTGATTTTATATGACTGATATAATACTTGGAAACGTTGAGTTCAAGGCACTTGCATCAGAAACAAGGTCAGGCATTATTAAACTGCTTAATGAAAGGAACTACACCCTAAGCGAAATAAGCAAGAAAATGGAACTTGCCGCACCAACAATTAAGCAGCACCTTGCCCTGCTTGAGGGCGCAGGGCTTATTCAGCAAATGGACGAGGGCAGAAAATGGAAATATTATTCACTTACAAAAAAAGGGATACGCATTCTCAACCCGGAAGCACCAACCAATGTGCTGATAATCCTTGGGCTTTCAGTAATTGGATTTTTGGGGGTTTTCTACAGCCTGTTTTCAAGAATCTCAATGCAAACCATGGTTTTAACCGCACCAGTAAACAAACAGATCAATGATCTGCCGCTTCTTGGAAAAGCAGCAGAATCAATAACAGAAGATGCTCTTGCAGTCGCCCCTGCAACGGCAGTTAACTGTGTTGCGGAGGCTGCACCAGTAATTGGAAGGGGAATTCCACTTCCCGAAGTGGTGGCACTTGTTGTCGCAGGAATCGCTTTGCTTGCAATAACCCTAATTTTTATGCCAACGCTGTTCAAAAAGAAAAAACGTTCTTCTTCCTAAGCTCGCCAATATAGTTTGGCTTGTGCGACGTTGTTTTCAAAAAAAGGTGGGAAACTGTGTTTGTTACAAAGCCCGCCCTGAAAGAAATCTTGCTTATGAGGGAATAGAGCTCATCCACATTCTTTGTTCTGATTACCGAAAGAAAACTGTGCCCTGAAAGAAGAGCGTGGAGCTCGTGCACCTGAGGCAGGCCGCAAAGCATTAATGAAAAGCGGGCGCGGAATTCAGGGGGCACATCAAACAAAACCATTGTGCGCAAAGCCATGCCTGCATCAAAGTAGTTATCCGGATTAACAAGCGGGGATTTTTTCAGCACAATCTTTGCCTTCCTCAGCTTTCTCCATCTTCTCGAAATTGTGTTCTTGTGTACCGATATCTCCTTGCCTATTTCGCGAAGCGTTTTGTCCGGATCAATCATTTTCTTGTCAAGCAGGCTTAGATCAATTTCGTCAAGATCAGCGGGGCCCTTATAGGTGCCGACACAGAGATTGTGTGTTTTGAACTGGTCGGTAACAAAAAGAACCTCCGGTTGTTTAAGCACTTCACCGAATTTGGTTGTAAGCTCAAGAATTAATGCGTTTATGCTGGCAACATCCTTGCCCACAATTTTGATTGCAAAATCCTTTTCACCGGTAATAAATGCGGCCACATGAACCTGTGGGAACTCAACAAGCTTTTTCATAAGCTCGCCCTGGTCCTCAACTTCGCTACCTATTGAAAAAAGAACCCATGCAAGGCCGTTTAGCCCAAGCTTTCTGTAATCAATCTTATACCTAAAACCCTGGAAGACATTGTTCTTTCTCAGCTTGTTGATTGAATAGTTTGTTGTAGAGGACTTTAATCTGAGCTTTTTGGCAATTTCCTCATCCGAATAGTGCAGGCCGTGTTGAACGGCAAAATCAAGAATTTTCAAATCTACCGGATTTAAACCCATTTTACTGCCTCTAAATATACATAATCACAAACATAATTTAAACACTTTCGTGAAAATCACCTCAAAATAGGCAATTTTTGGTGATTTTTATCAAGACTTCTTATATCCTCGTAATGTTGCAAGTATAATTGGGGTTAGAAATGGAGCGATATGCGGTGCTGAGAGCAATAGGGATTGTAACGACACTTCTATCACTTTACAGAGGGCTAACTTCGTCAATTCCAGTGGACGACTTAATCGCAATGCTTGCAATAGCACTTGCAATAATATGGCTTGGCAACGACCTCAAAAAAAATAAAGAAGTAAATGAGGTTGTTGAACAAGCACAAAAGCAAGAAACGGAGCTAGAGAAACTAATTACGGCGAACGGGTTGGGACTCTGAATAAAATTCGGCAAAAGACGATAGCGGAAATTTGTTTAAAGAATTTTCCAAAGATGCTCTTTTTGAATGCGCCGGATTAACAAACAAGGGTTCCTGTGTTTCCTTTTGGTAGCGGCATTTGTTTCACTTAGCCTGCAGGCTTCAAAAATTCCGGAAACTAAGAAGCTTTGGGAAGGTGAAGCGATTGCGATGGAAGCTGCGAATGCAAACTTCTTAAGAAGTGTGATTGAAGAAAATACAGACCTAATAGTTGCAAAAACAATTGCAATTGAAAGCGCAAGCTGCGAAACCAACCCGCACGAAGTGAAGCAAAAAATAAATGAAGCACTCATTCGATACTTTGATGGGATTGAGAGAAAAAGCAGCTTTGCACCAAAAGCCCTAACAAACACCAATGAAAAAATTGGCCTGGTTTTTCTTAACGCAAACAGTTCACTGATTATAAAAAGAAATTTGCTGGGTTGTGAAGGCATTTACAGATTCCACGGGGGCATCACAAAAAGCAACTTTGTAAAAGCGGAGATATCAGGAAAGAACTTCACGCAGGAATTCAGAATCCCAACAGGCTACACAATTACGGGAGGATTTGCATGAAAAACAGGGGCCAACTTCAGCTTGAAGCAACTATTTGCATCGCCCTGCTCTTCGCAATCACGGCGGCGGCACTCTCAACAGTTGCAGAAATTAAAACGCAACACCTTGAAAGCAATGAACTTCTTTTTGCTAAAGCAGGCGCACACAAATGCAGCCTTATTGCGGGAACAATTTTTGGCAACGGGAGTGGAAAAGTTGAAACAATGGAAAACTGTTTTGCCGCCGGAGAACACAAAGTTGTGTACAAATTTAACGACAAAGAAAAATCCAGCTACAGCCTGTCCCGCATTTCATCAACCCAAACAGGCAGTCGTACAATCCTTGAGGCTGAGGTGAATGCCCATTACCAATAAGGGCTTTGCCCTATCCGCAGATACCGCATTGTCTGCAATGGCAATGTTTGTGATGCTGTTTGTAATAACCGCACACACCGGTTCGGCGGCAAAAGAATCGGCAAACGCAATAAATGCGTTCGGGCTTGAGAAAAATGCGTTACTTATTGCAGATGCCCTTGTAAAAAACAAGTTCGAAAATCCCTTGCTTGGAAGCGCCGTATTCAATGAGGAAAAGCACAGGGTGGAAAGCAATGAACTTAATTTGGAGAGATTTAGAAAGGCAAGAGCAATTGAATCGGACGAGTTCATTGTGAAAGAGATTTACATCAAAGAGAATGGGTTGGAGGAAAGAAAGCGGTTAAGCAAATTGGATGGGGTGAATTGCCTTGCGGTTGAAAGGCTTGTTTTGGTTAATGAAAAGAAGGCGATTGCAGGGGTTGTTGTGTGTGAAAAGTAACGGGCTTTTTGCAAGCATTGAAGCAACCCTGAGCCTGCTTATGTTGATAGCGGTTGTTGTTTCAATGCCAAGAACCGAACAGCCAAACCTTGAGACCCTGCATATTCTGCAAAAAGAACATGATCTTCTGCTTATTTGGGCAAAAACCTGGCCTGTGCAGCCCGATGAAATGGAAGGTGACTTTAGGAAATTATTCCCCGGAAAGAACGGGGCAGTGGAACTGAATACCGACTTGAGGGAAATTGGGGCACTGGAAGGAGAGATTGTTTCGTCCGAAATGCATTTTCTTGACCGGTCAGGAAACTGGAACAGGGTTGTTGTTTACGTGGTCAAGAAAAACAAGCCCATTTTCTTTTCTTAGCAGAATGAATGACTTTTCAGATATCGACTGGCGCAATGAAGGAATTTCGTTTGGAAAAGTTAGGGGGATTGTTTTTTCCACGCCAAGAGCCTTGCTTTCCACCCTAAGAACAAGCTCGTGCCCATCTGATTCAATAAGCCATTCGTTTACCGGCCTGGCTTCAAGTTGAAAGGAAGAGCCGTTGCCAAGAAATGAAAGTTCCCCCGCACGCAGTTCAAGCGAGGAAGCGAAATTCTTTGCTGCAAGAACATCGCTTGCATAAAAAGCAAGCGAATAAGTCCTGTACATTAATGGCGCAAGGGCTGCAAAAAAGGAAAGCAGAATCGCCAAAAGCAGGAGATATTCAATGCTTGCCTGAGCTCTTGCCATTCAAATCAAATCTTATCGATTTCCTTGAATATCTTGTCACTCTTTTCCTGAATCAATTTTGTCCCCTCCTCGCTTGTTTCACGAAGTTGTGAAACAAAAAGCAGAACAAGGGCTACAACAGCCGCAAGCACAATAATCAATTCAATTGAAATTTGTGCCCTTTCACAGCCAACAGTTTCCAAAAACATAAAAAGAAACCTGCCCAAAACGCATTAAAAAAGATTGCGGGAATTCGTTGAAAAGCGAAAAAAAAGACAGGGCATTGTTTTTAATTATTTGCGGGCAAATGAGAGTAGTATGAAAGCAAAGGAAAGAAACGACCTCATAGTCAGCTGGCTTACGATCAGCGTAGCCTTTGCAATGCTTATTGGGCGGGGTTTCCTCAACATTGTTGCTTTTGTGGTTGCATTCCCAATAAGCGCAATAGTTGTCGGAACCGGATTTATTGCGCACGAAATGGCACACAGGCAGATGGCAAAAAGGTTTGGCGCGCACGCAGAATACAGGGCGTGGCAAATAGGCCTTATTTTTGCATTGATTTCCGCACTCTTTGGATTCATATTTGCCGCACCCGGAGCGGTTTACATTTTTGGAAACATAACCAGAAAGCAGAATGGAATAATTTCACTCGCAGGGCCTGCAACAAATGTGGTCATTGCTATAGGATTCCTTATACTTGAGTGGTTTCAATTTAACAGCTGGACAAATGTCCTGGGAATGTTGGGCTTCCAAATAAACATGTTCCTTGCGCTTTTCAACATGCTTCCAATCGGGCCCCTTGATGGGAAAAAAGTTTTTGTTTGGGATCCAAGAATTTGGGCATTGTTCTTTGTGCCGCTTGCGGTGGCATACCTAATTGGAATTATTTAGAATCAGCCCACATAACTTGGCTTGTAGTTTGAATAGTTTTCCTTAAACTCATCGTATGCTTCCTCAGTCTCTTCTGAAATGCTTGGCTTCATCTTCTTGAGGATTGCATCAAAGTGCTTCTTTTCAACAGGCGTCGGTTTAAGGTTGTTTTCCTTTAAGATAAGTAATGCAGATTCACGCACTAAACCCTCTAAATCGGCTCCGCTGAAGCCCTCTGTTTTTCCTGCAATTTCCTCAAGGTCAACACTTTTATCAAGCATTTTTTTGGCTTCAATTCTTTTTGCGTGAACTTTAAGAATGCTCAACCTTGCCTTTTTGTCAGGAGCGCTTACCTTTATCAGTTTGTCAATCCTGCCCGGCCTCAAAAGCCCAGGATCCAAAAGATCGGGCCTGTTTGTTGCCGCAATAAACACAACATTACGTAACGCCTCTACCCCATCAAGCTCTGTAAGAAGCTGGTTGAGGACACGGTCACCTACATGGCTGCCTGTTGAGTCCCCCCTTCTTGTTGCAATGCTGTCAATCTCATCAAAGAAAACAATTGAGGGCGCAACCTGCCTTGCTCTTCTGAAAATCTTTCTGATCCCCTTTTCGCTTTCCCCAACCCACATGCTCAAAAGCTCAGGGCCCTTTATGCTTATAAAATTTGCCTCACTTTCGGTTGCAACCGCTTTTGCGAGAAGTGTTTTTCCACAGCCAGGCGGCCCAAATAAGAGAATCCCGCTTGGCGGCCTTATGCCCATTTTCTTGAACGCATCGGGCTTTTTAAGCGGCCATTCCACAGCCTGCTTTAGTTCGTCCTTCATGTTTTTCAAGCCACCAATGTCCTCCCATTTTATGTTTGGAATCTCTATTGCAACTTCCCTCAATCCAGAGGGCTGCACGTCCTTTAATCCGTTCAGAAAATCGCGTCGGTTTACTTCCAAAGTTTCAAGAACTTCAGGGGGAATTATTTCATCCTCAAGATTTATTTTAGGGAGATATCTACGCAATGCCTTCATTGCAGCTTCCTTTGCAAGTGCTGCAATGTCCGCACCAACAAACCCGTGGGTTATTCCTGAAAAGTAATCCATGTCAACCTTGCGGTCCTCTTCCTTTGCAAGAGGCATTCCCCTTGTGTGAATTAGCAAAATTTCCTTTCGGGCTTTTTTGTCAGGGGCCGGGAACTCTATTTCGCGGTCAAAACGGCCTGGCCTGCGAAGGGCTTCATCAATGCTGTTTACACGGTTTGTTGCCGCAATAATAATTACGTTTCCCCTCGCTTCCAGCCCATCCATTGACGAAAGAATTTGTGCAACAACTCTTCTTTCCACCTCACCAACAACGTCCTCGCGCTTTGGGGCAATAGCATCTAATTCATCAATAAAAATTATGCTTGGTGCGTTCTCCTCAGCCTCTTTGAATATTTGCCTGATTCTCTCCTCAGCCTCACCGACAAACTTGCTCATTATTTCAGGGGCATTAACCGAAATGAAATGTGCCCTTGTTTCGTTTGCAACGGCTTTTGCAAGAAGAGTTTTTCCCGTTCCTGGAGACCCGAATAACAGCACCCCCTTCGGGGGCGCAATTCCAAGCTTGCGGAAGAGCTCCGGATGCTTCATGGGAAGCTCAATCATTTCCCTTACTTTCTGAATCTGTTCGTCAAGCCCTCCAATATCCTCATAGGCAATTCGCGGAATACCCTCAAGTTCACCCTTAACAGGTTTTTCCTTCAACATAAACTGTGTAAAATCAGAAACCTTTACTGTTCCGCGCGGGATAGTTTCAACAACCTTGTATTCAAATCCCGAGCCAAAAATTGGGACCCAAACTTTGTCGCCCGAAGTTAACGGGCGGCCAAGAAAGCTTTTTTTGAGAATCCGGTCATAACCGCTTGCAACAATTCTCACTTCCTGTGTTGGCGCAAGAACAACTTTTTTTGCTTCTTTTATTTCAATCCTGCTGACCCTTACTTTTTCACCAAGACTGGCACCTGCGTTTTGCCTTATGAAGTGGTCCATTCGGATTATTGCCCTGCCCTCATCCTCGGTCCTGGCAGGCCAGATTATTGCAGCGGTTCTGCGATTGCCGGATATTTCAATTATGTCCCCGCTTGTAACGCCCAAAGAAACCTTTGTTCTGCGGTCAAGAGTAACTATATTGCGCCCAACATGGGTTGGATCCGGCTCGTCAACCTTCAAAACAACTTCTTTTTCGGACATAATTAAATCATTCCCTGTAAAGCAATAAAAAACATTGCATTACCTTTCCGCAACTGCCACATTTTCTGCGGGAATTGCACGAATCACCTCATCAAGACTTATAGTGAGTTGCTCCTTACTGCGCTTTTTAAGTGTTGAAACTATTTGCTTTGCTATGCCGCCTGCCTCCTTTTTTCCGTGGACGATTTCAACAGCACAATTGTTTCCTGCAAAAACAGAGGGAGGCGCCCCCATAAGCTCGCCTTTCTTGTTTAGCCCAACAATAATCTTTAGCGGTGTTTTTCTGAACCACTTTCTCTTCCCGTAAATCATGAACGAACCGGTTCCAAGTGATGTGCCGCTTGGGGCCTTCTTGCTCACCTGTTCGGGGGGGACTGCGTATACATCAATCGCAGGCAGGGACTGTTTCCAGGCCTTGCTGAATACCGCGGCAAACTGCGCTGCCTCATTAAAGGTTGTTTCAGGAATTTCCTGCCTCTCTGCCTTGATTATGCAAACGCTTCCGCCCGGAATGTCGGCGTGGAGGAAATAGTCCCCCTCTTCAAGATGTTTTTTGACAAGCTGTTCGTTTCCCTTTGCGCTTCTTCCCCCAATCACAAGAAAATTGTCGGATGAAAAAAACCAGTGCAGGCTGTGAAACCACTGCTGCTTTTTCTTTTTGACCGGCTTTGCTTTCTCAGAGGGTTTTGACTCAATGCTTGAAATTAATTCTTTTGTGTGCTCGATTGCAATTTTGAGGCCGGTAAGTTTCTTTTTGGCTTTTTTTGCGCGCTCAAAGTGGAGGGAAGCGTTTTCCTCAACGCTTTTTTCAAAATCAAGTTCGATTGTCATTCAAGAGCCCGTTCCTTTTTGATGAGTTCAATTATTGATTTTGTCCTGCTTGCGTTCTTGAAAATCGGCTCCACTGAAAAGAAGCTCTGCGAATCCTTAACCAAATCATAGAAACCCGGAATTGAGCGGTATCTTTTCTGGCTTTCAGCATGGTAAGTTTCAATATCGCGATAAATGTGCCTGCTTAGGAAGTTCCAGTTCCCCCCTCCGACAACACTGCTTACCCAGTATACATGCGGGTCCTTTTCAATTTCCTCAAGGTACTTTTCAAATGCCTTTTGCGCACTCAAGTCTGCCTGAGTGAAACTCAGAACCTCAAGGTTGTAGCCAAGTTTCCTGAAATTAACCTTTGGGCCAAAGCCCTGAAGTACGCCTGCCTTCTCAAGGAAGTCGAGGCTGCTTTTAATTGTCGCCTTGTGGTAGCCGGTAATGCGCTTAATCTGCCTGATATTGGGCTGAACGGTCTTTGGCCCGAGTAAGGCCTCAAGTATATTGATTCTTATTTCATCGGTTACCTTCATTTGGTTTGCCATGCGCCATACACCACTTTACTTTAAACTATACAAAATATTACACCTTAATTAATTTAAGTGTATCGCATATGGCAGCAATAAGTTGATAGTTGTTATATATGTTGGACGCGTATACTTATTACAAGGAAACACCACTAGGAGGGATTCAAGAGATTGTGAATCTTTGGTTGAAGAGAGGGATAGGCTCACCAGGCTAATACTATTAACAAAAAAAAATTGGCTTCTTTATGTATGTCTCTCTTCAACCTACTTCTTCTTAGTTCCTTCTTTTTTATCTTTAGCTGTTTTCTTTGCAGCCTTTTCAGCGCTTCTTTTCTTCCACTCTTCTTTTGATGGGCAATTGTAGTCAATGCACATTTTAAACGACATGCGGGGCCCCTTAAGATGAATCATAATATTTCCGCACTCAGGGCAGCGCTCTTCAATCGGAGAAAGTGAGCCCTTTTGGGGAAGGGGGTATGTTGTTGTGCACTTTGGATAATTGCTGCAGCCAAGGAAACGCTTTCCCGTTGCCCTTCCCTTTCTAATCATAAGCTGTCCCCCGCACCCTTTGGTTGGGCAATCGCCAATTATTGAATCGGAAATAAGCGCTTTTCTCAAATGCGAACCAACATCGTTCTTGTGCTCTAAAAGTATTTCAAGCGCCTTGGAGAGAGCTTCCCTGCTTTCATTGACAACATCCGGCTTCTTCTTTTTGCCGGCAGCAATAAAATCCATTTCCTTTTCAAGATCGGCAGTCATGTTAGGCTTTGAAATAACCGGGGCATGCTGTTCAAGAGACTCAATTACGGCAAAGGCAATCTTATTCGGCTCCAAAGTTGTCTTCCCAAAAATGTAGTTTCTTGCAAGAAGCTTTTGGATTATGTCCGCCCTGGTTGACTTTGTTCCAAGATTTAACTCAGACATCACCTTAAGCAAGGACCCCTGTGAATACCTTGGCTTTGGCTGGGTCTGTTTTGAGGCAAAGTTAAGGTCAACAAGATCAAGCACGTCCTTTTCGGCAAGCGAAGGCAGGAACACCTCTGTCGCCTTTGAGTAAGGGTAAACTTCCTTCCAGCCCTTCTTCACAAACACCTGCCCGGTTGCAACAAAGGGCTGTGCGTTCAAATCAATGTCAACCGAAAGGTTTTCGGTAATCGCATCCTCGGCAAGGGTTGCAAGAAACCGCCTGCAAACCAACTCATAAACTTTCCAAACGTCGGGCTGGAGCTTTTCCCTTGCAACAGGAGCAACCGGATGAATTGGCGGATGGTCCTTTGAAACCTTTCCCGCAGACGGGGAAATCTTTCCAAGCGCAAGAATCTTCTGAACATCGGCCCTTAATTCAACCACATTCTCCAAAGACTTTAGGATTGCCTTAAGGTCAATTGTGGGAGGGTATGCAAGGTTGTCTGTTCGAGGGTATGAAATGAAACCGCTTTGGTAAAGTGATTCCGCAAGCCTCATTGCGCGGCCTGCAGTAAAGCCGATTGAAGTGGCTGCGGCAAGAAAAGAAGTTGTGTTGAACGGAAACGGTTTTTTTAGGGTGCGCTTTTTCTTCGTAACTTTTGTAACAATTCCTTTGGGGAGATTTTTGCAGTCAAATGCCTTCTCGGCTTCCTCTTTGTCCCAGAACTTTCCGTTTTTGTGTGAGGCCTCAAACTTTTTTGAGCCTTTGGAGAAAACCGCGGCAATCTCCCAAAAATCCTTTGGGTTGAATGCAAGCCTTTCCTTTTCCCGATTTACAATTAAGGCAAGGGTTGGGCCCTGAACACGGCCCATGCTAAGGAATTGTTTTCCAAGCCTGCCTGAAACAAGTGAAAGGAATCTTGTCAGAACCGCACCCCAAACAAGGTCAATCTCACGGCGCGAGTCGGCCGAGTCAGCCATGTTTTTGTCAGCATCCTCCAAAGAATCAAAAGCTGTGTCAATATCTTTCGGGGTTATTGCAGAGAACAGGGCCCGCTTAACCTTAATCTTCGGGTTGCCCTCTTTCAAGGCATTTATTGCCTCAAAACCAATTGATTCCCCTTCACGGTCATTGTCGGTTGCAATAATTACGAGCTCAACGTCTTTTGCAACTTTTCTCAAAAAATCAAGAATCGGCTTTTCCGTATCCCTGTACTCAATCTCCGCAACGGCAAGCTTTCGCAAATCGGTTCCAAGCCAGTAGCTGTATTTCTTTGGAAAGTCAACATCTGAAACATGCCCACGGAGCGGAACGGTGATGTACTGCTCTGTCTTGTGCTCAAACAGGAAAAATTTTGCACCACCCTCCATCGAGGGCGAAACCTTCTTTTCCGCAAGAATTGTTGAAATTCTCTCTCCTGCAATGGCCTTTTCGGCAACAACTAGAATCATGCAACTTATTTCTTGCATCAAAAAGAATAAAAACAATAAACGCCTTTCTTGATTGAAAGACATGATTTCAGCCATCCCGCTAGCACAAATTCCAACAATAGAGCTGTTGACGCAGATTGCAATAGTTCTCTTTTTGGGGGTTATGCTTAATTTTGGAAGCAAAAAAACAGGATTCCCCTTCATAGTCGCACTTATACTTGTGGGGACCGCCGGAGTTTCATTCGGCTTTCTGGATATGGGGAAGTGGATTGGCTTCAGCGAACTTATCAGAACACTTGCCCTGATAATTATTGTATTCAGCGCGGGTTTTCATTTACAACTGCAGGAAATCAAAAAGGAATCAAAAATTATTCTCATGCTTGCAACTCTCGGGGTGTTAATAACCGCGTCATTCATAACGGGGATAACATTCTACCTGCTCAGCATCCCGCTGATTACCGCCGCATTCCTTGGAACACTTCTTAGCGGAAGTGACCCTGCAGCAATATCCTGCGGCACAGGCAGCGAATGCAGCATAAAGGACAAGCTTTCAAGAATTATACTAAGTGAAAGCGTGTTCAACCAGCCACTCACACTAATACTGCCGCTGCTTCTGCTTGACTTTGTTACAAAACCAGAACTTGCATTGCTTAACATCCCAAAATTTTTCCTGATGATTGTGGTTGGAACAGCGGTGGGGGTTGTGGGTGCTGGGCTCGGGCAAAAAATACTTATTTCACTAAGAACAGAGCACGAAGAAATTGCGGGCCTGATGATTGCAATCTCATCATATGTAATTGCGGAAAACCTTTTTGGTTCAGGAATTCTTGCGGTTGCGGTAACGGCACTGCTTCTCAGCAGCAGAAACATTCCGGAAAAGGATGTTCTTGGAACATTTTCGGAACAGCTTGCTTTCCTGTTCACCGTGTTTGTGTTCATCCTGCTTGGAATGCAATTCTCATTCCAGCAGCTTATACAGCTTTCAATCACAAGATACGAAATAATTGCGGTTGTTGCCGCATTAATTATAGGGCGGCTGCTAAGCAGCATTATAGTTCTTTTCAGAACCCCGCTAAAACTCGTTGAGCGGATAAAAATTGGGCTGATTTCGCCCAAGGGAATTGGGCCCGCTGCCCTGGCTCCCCTGTTGATAGTGCACGGGGTCGTGGGAGGGGAAACGGTTGTGAAAATCGTTTACATTGCAATAATTGCAAGCATCATTATCTCAAAGTTTTTCATGAGAATGAGTGTGGAACCAAGCCTGCCTGAGCTTGCAAAGGAAAAAACAAAGGCACACAAAATCGCAAATGGTCAGGCCAAAGAAAAAACCGGAAAGAACAAGCTCGAATCCTAAAACCTTTTCTGCAGCGAACTTGAAGGAAGCGCTTTGCTTCGCTTTATCTCCGAAAGAACAACAAGCGTTTTCAAATCAAGGATTCCATCAAGCAACCCAAGCCTGTTAATTACCTTTTCAGCATTGTCAAGGTCGTTGACCAGGATTTTTGCAAGCATATTGTATTCGCCCAAAACCTGGTGCAGTTCAACAATGTAGTCAAGTGCACAGAGCTTCTTAATCAGGTCCTTGTTCTTTGAGATTTCGGTTCTGATTTGGACAAAAATAGGGTTCTCAAAACCAAGAACCTTAAAGTTGATGTCCGCAGAGATTGCGGAAATAACGCCCTTTCTCTTAAGGCCCTCAACCCTTTTCTTTATTGCAACATCTGTAAGGTTTGTTTCCTTTGCAATACTGCTAAAGGATGCCCTGCCGTCCTCAATAAGCCTTTTAAGAATGGCCAAATCCACCTTATCCAATGAAACCTGCATAAAAAAACTCCCCCTCAAAACATTAAACAAATATACATTAATATTTCAAATAAAACTTTATTAAAAAGTTTGCTTTCTGAAAGAAAGGGTTAATAATTTTGCAAAACCTAATTAATCACATGGAGGGAAGGAACGGAGGCAAACCAATAGCTTCTGCAGTTGAAAAAATCGCCAAAGAATGCGAGAATGCAGGCTGCTCAACCTGGACAGTAACAAAGATAATCAAGGAAATCTCAAAGGAAGAAACGGGCTCTGAAGCAAAGCTTCGGAAAAATGCGCTTGTGCTCCTCTCCAAACTCGACCCGGCCGCAGCCCAAGTTTTTGCAAGCTTCCAGCGAATGCTTGTCAGGACAAGCAAGCAAACAATTGAACACTTTGATCGGGGAAACATAATTCGCTCCCTGTTAAAGGAAACAGATGTAACAAGAGGTGTTGCCGAGAAGATCGGGCACGAGGTCGAGGAAAAAATAAAGGACCTGGAAATAAGCGCAATATCAACCGCACTAATTAGAGAAATGGTAAATGTAAAGCTGCTTGAATACGGGCACGAAAATATTAGGAACCAGTATGCAAGGGCTGGCCTTCCGGTTTACGATGTGATGAAAAAAGTGAAAAGGTTTCCCTACAGCAACAAGGAGGTCCTTGCAGACTTTAACCTGCTTAAGGCGATTCCAAAAAAATTCGGGGATATGCACCTTAACTCCAGCATATTTATTGCAAACATTGAGGACTTCTCAACCAAGCCAATTGCATTCTGCCACCAATTCGAAGAAAAAAACAACATTGAGGAAACGATATTTTCAAACCTTAAGCGAATGAACGAATTAAGCAGGCTTGTCTCCTGGCCGGTGAATGCAAACAACGTTAACCTTGCGCTTATGCAACACGCAAGCAAGAGAAGCGTGGGAAAGACCGTAAAGCTTTTCGCAAGCGCGTTTAATGCCGTGTTCCCCCAGGCGCAAAGCATTCCACGCAACATAGGAATCAGCCTGTTTATTCCAGATGAATTTGAGGGCGTTGACCGGGAATTACTTGCAAGCAGCGCAGGCGTTTTCATGAAAGAGTGGAAGCGTGAAAAAACCAATTCCACCCTCGTTCTTTCACTTGACACAAAATACAAACTGAAACTGCTTAAGGAATTAAGAGGGGCAATGCTTTTGAACAACAGCGAAAACAAGCTTAACCCATTAAACGGAATTGCCTCGGAAAAAAACATCTGCTCGCTCTTTGGATTAAACCTTGCAAAATTCGCAAGCGGTGGAAAAGAAGACAAATTTTACGAACGGCTTGGGGAAAGCATAAAGGCAGTGAAAGAGCTTGCGAAAATCAAGATGGCAATACTCTCCAAAAGGGAGTATCACTCAAAAGCAGGAATCAATCCAAAGGAAATGGTTGATGTTGCCGGGCTTTACGGTTTGGCTTACGCAGCACAGGAAATTGCGGGAGAGGGAAAGGAAGCCGTTAGGTTTGCCGAACGCACCGTCGCCTCAATCTCAAAAGAACTGGGGAACGGATTCATAATAACAGAGCTGTTGAACAAGGTTGGAAGAAATCGGTTTGAAGAAAATTTAAAAGACCGCGAAAAAGGCGGGCTTTCAAAAAAATTCCGCGAAAGCGATTCGCTCAGAAAAAGAATGCAGCTTGTAATGAAAGCGGAAAATAAGAGGGAAGCAAGCGAGTTAATTGATTCAGGGTCTGAACTTATAGAGATTCACTGAATTCTTTTGGATGCTTCGGAAAGGTCCTTGCTTTCAACCTGCTCTTTTCTTTTGTTGTCGCCAACAAGCTGCGGCGACTTAATCAAATCAAACTTCAGCATGAAAATATATGTTTTCATAATCTCCACAAATGGCAAAACAAATACAAGAGTCAAAAGAAGAGAAATGTATGACCCTACAAAATAAAACCCGTCAAGCAGATGCCCGACAACTGAAACCACCGCAAGCAAAACAGAGCCCATAACCAGAATCTGAATTGTTCTCTTTGGATGCTTCACAATGAATTCTGCACTGTTCATTATTGAATGGTCCACCCCCTCTTCATCAACCACAATTGACTGCGGGGCAAACATTGTTGCAACGGAAATTACAAGCAAAGCAAGCGAAACAGGAATTGCCCCGAAGCCAAGCCAAACCATTGCGATTACTGCCGCAAACGAAAATGTGGAAAACAAAACATAGAAAATGAAAATTTTCAAGGTAAACTTCTGAATCATCTCATGCAGGTAAAACTGAAGCTTAAGCTTGCTCAGGCTCTTTCTGACTGAGAAAATTATTACCGAAATCAGGAAAGAATAAAACACAAGAAAAACAAGCATTATGGGAGCAAGAAAAACCGCTTCAGAAACCGCATTTGCATTGTAATCAACAAGCATTGTCCCGGTGCTTGCAAAAACGTTCTCAAAGAATGAAAAAGCGGGCACAAAAACAAGCAAAAGGGCAAAAGCCAGTGCGGCCTTGATATTGCGGCTGTAGTGCTCAAACACCTTGTTTAAAATCATCCAATCCCCAAAACTATATTGTTAGGATTGTTCTTAAAAACCATTCTAAAGTACGGTACCCGTTGAATATGTGGCAAATGCCCTGTCTATTTTTACCACTGCAAATTCCCCAAGAAGATTCTGTTCAACCACAACCGCCTTGTAGCCACCGGTTCTTCCCACAAAGTTCCCCTTTGAACCCTGCTCTGAAACAAATATTTCCTGCTCTGTCCCGACAAAAAGCATGTGCCTTGCAAGTGAAGCTTTGCCCTGCAAATCCAGAAGAACACGGCTCCGCTTATTCATTACGCCCCCATGTATCTGATCTTTCATAAAAAAAGCCGCAGTATTGGGGCGCGCTCCAAACTTTGAGACATTAATCACATCGGGCTGGATTTCCCTGACAAAATCAAGAGTTTCCCCAAAATCCTCTTCGCTTTCACCCGGAAACCCAACAATTATATCTGTCGCGATTGAAGCCTTTGGAATGTCAGCCCTAATTTTCCTGCAAAGGGCCAGCGCTGTTTTTGCCGAGTACTGCCGGTTCATTGCATTAAGCACACGGTTGGAGCCGCTTTGGATGGGAATGTGAAAAAACTTGTACAGCCTGGGGTCATCAAACAATGCAATGTACTCGCCGTAAAATTTCTCAAGGTGATTGGGATTCATCATTCCGACACGCAGCCTGAATTTTTTGTTTGTTAAAGCCAGAAGCTTTTGGATGAGTTCAGGAAGGGAAGTTTCAATATCAAAACCGTAACAGCCAGAGTCCTGCGCAGTAATCCAAATTTCTTTCCCCTGCGAAACGGCTTCAAGAAACTTTGCCTCAATTAGTTCAGGTGAATGGCTTTTTAGTTCGCCCCTTGCATTCTTAACCGCGCAATAAGCGCATTTCCCCAAACAACCCTCTGCAATTGGGATTATTGAAATGAATTCGCTGAAAGAAACCTCTTTGACCGCAAGCACACTGTCGGGGGAATCCATGCCAAGCGCAGAGGCAAGCTCGTCCAAAGAGGGACCGACAAGGATTGCGTTTTTGGAAACATCTTTCAAAGCGTCTGCGTTTACTTTGGGCAGGCAACCGCACACAACAAGCGTTGATTTTAATTCTTTTGACACGGCAGTAAGTTCCTTCAGGCGGCGAACCATCTTGTGCTCGGTCTTGGTTTTTACCGCGCAAGAGTTCATCAAAATCAATGATGCTTTCTCAGGGCTTTCAACCCTCGAATAGCCCCTGGATTTTAGCAGGCCTGCAATTGCCCCCCCTCCAGCCTGATTCAGGCTGCAGCCATAGCTCTCCAGATAAAAAGTTTTGTTCTGCATAAAAAAGAACCTGGCCCGCAAGGTTTCTTATAGCTTTATTTTTTCAAGCGCAACCCTTGAAACCCATCCAAGAAGCCCTGAAAGAACAAACAAGTAGAATGCACTTGTTCTCCAGCGCATGAAGAAAAGCCTTGTGGCCTCATCCAAGGTCATTACGCGCCCCGCAAGCTGCGCATAATTTCCAATATACCAGAAGATGGCAATGTAAAACGCAGCCATGGATAACGCCAAGAAAAGAACAGGAAGTAAAACTGAAAACCCCGGTTTCTTCTCAAAGTAATCGTTTATCCAGTCAATTAGGAAAAACATTAAGAAAAATCCAACAACAGGCAAAAGGAAGTACATCGGGCTTGTGAATTCGGGAACCGGAAGGAAAATGTTTGCAAAGGGAATTTCATTCACCATCTCCCCGATTGCCTTGTTTGCCATACCCAGCGAGAACAAAAGACCGTAGCCCAAAACGAAAAGGAATGCCGCAATCACATTCCTGTTTGCGCCTGAAACCACTGAATCGCCTGAGTGATTTTCTCCCGCTTGCTCTTTTTCATTTGCCACAAAAACAGCCCCTTTCCAATCAGTAAGAGATAGTGCACTATTATGTTTATAACGGTTTTCTTGCCCTAAATAATTTAAATCTGTTTTGGTGAGAAAAATGGCGATAGAGCTTCCGTGGATTGAAAAATACAGGCCAAAATACCTAAAAGAGGTAATTGGGCAAAAAGACACCATGGCCAGGCTAAAGAGTTATGTGAAAAGCAGAAACTGCCCGCACATGATGTTTTCAGGCCCTGCAGGGGTTGGAAAGACCTCTGCCGCCGTTGCACTTGCCCGCGAATTTTTTGGGGATGACTACGAGCGCAATTTTCTTGAACTAAACGCAAGTGACGAGCGTGGAATAGATGTTGTAAGAAACACAATCAAGGACTTTGCAAGAACACTTGCATTCAATGCCGAATTCAAAATAATTTTTCTTGACGAGAGTGACGCGCTTACAAGCGACGCACAGCAGGCGCTGAGAAGGACAATGGAAAAGTACACAAAGACCTGCCGCTTTGTCCTAAGCTGCAATTACAGCTCCAGAATTATTGAACCCATTCAAAGCAGGTGCGTTGTGTTCAGGTACAAGCCGCTTTCAAGCAAGGAAATAGAGGCAAGGCTTGATGAAATAGCAAAGCTTGAAAATGTGACATTCGATAAGAAGGCACTTGAAGCAATAATTTACGTAAGCTCAGGGGACATGCGAAAAGCGGTTAACGTACTGCAGGCAACATCCTCTTTGGAAAAGAACGTTACAGAAGAAAACGTTTTCAACGTAAGCAGCAGGGCAAGGCCTGCCGAAATAAAAGAAATGATTTCATTTGCATTCAAAGGGGATTTTTTGGAAGCAAGAAAAAGGCTTGACTCACTGATGTACGAGTACGGAATGTCGGGCGAAGATGTTATTATGCAGATGTTTCGCGAACTCATGGCAATGCCGGAGGAAGAAATTGACTCCAAGGCAAAAATCGGGTTGGTTGATGTGATTGGAGAATACAATTTCAGGCTGGTGGAAGGGGCAAACGAAAGAATTCAGCTTGAAGCCCTGCTTGCACAGTTCATGAAATTCAAGAAATAAATCAATCTAATTTTGACAGCTTGCCCGGACGCCTTGCGCCCTTGCTTTTTCCAAGGAAAAAATAAAAGAATGCAAAAATTGAGTGCTCAACAAGGTAAAGCACAACCATCCCTGAAATGAAATAAAATTTGCTTTCCTCCGTAAGGAAATCAAACGTAGGATTTGAAGCCTCAACAGACTCCCCTAAAATGGATGTGCGAATCTGGCCCGCAAAATTGAACAGGAAAAATATGACCACAACAGTTACTGCAAAAGCAAGAACTATTGAGAGAAGATACTCAAACTGCACCTGAGCACGCGAATCCATGGCAAAAAATAGGGATTCCGACTATTTAAAACCATTGGCTTAAGGTTCTTTGGTGCTTCAAGTGGTCCAAAAGCCTGCTTGTTTTGTTGTAGTCGCGCATTGGAATTTTTAATTTGCGTGAAAGAAACGAAAGGGAAAGGGAAAGGGAAGAAAACGAAAGCGGTTTGCCCTGAAGTGCGTGCCTGACATTTTCCCTAATCTGCCACACCCCAAGCGGAACCTTGTAGTCCTTTCCAATCTCCCTGAAAACAATTACCGCCGCCTGGCGCTTCTTTAAAGCAAGGTATTCTGCAACCGCAAGCCTTGCGGCATAATATGCCCCCTCAGTATTGCTTGCATAGGTTTTGCGCCCGCCGTAAAACTCGTGGTCCTGAATTATTGTAAAAGATTTTGCATTCACTGCCCAGCTTCCCCCTGGAAGCCAGCACTCAAGCTGCTCAAACGCCCACGAGCCCGGGACAAGCAAAACCCAAAAGTCGTTGTCAAGATAATTGCTGTGGAAAAGCATGAACTCGGAAATTTGCTGAAAACCCTTTACCTTTTCATCAATTATTTCCCCGCTAATGTTGCTGTCAACCGCAGTAATTGCCCACCTTGTCGGGACAAGCTTTCTCTTCTTCTTAACGCCAAGCGTTCCCGCCGAGAGGAGCTTGTGCAGTGAGTTTACGGGGATTCCTGAGGAATAAAGTTCAAGCATTGCGGTCTTGCTCTTTGCATTCGTATCCGAAACAAGATAATCAACCTTTTTTGGAATCTTTGGATTGCCCTCAAGCGAGAACTTTTTCAAAAATCCAACAGGCCCCATAGGGGCAACCCCCTCATCAAACAAAAGATTCGGGGAAAGCTTCTTGCTCAAGTCTATGTTTACTGTGACCGGCTCGGAGGACATGGCAAGCTCCTGAATCTCAACCAAGCCATAGGATGGATTGCTTGCCTCGGTTGCATCAATCATCTTGTTTGGGCGGATAAGCTGCTGCCTCATTGAAATTATTCTCTCCTGCGGCAGGCCAAACCAGCGCTCAGGGGAATCAAGCAACGAAGTGTCATTGAGAATTGGGGGGCTTAAGGGCGCAATTGAAACCTTGGGATATGATTTCCAGCCAACAAAAACGGACGGAGGGGAATTTCCCGAAAAATTTGTTCCCTTAATTGTGTTCGCGGAGCTCTTGAAAAAATTCTGCTTTTCCAGAATGGGACAGCTTTTCAGGCCGCATAACAGCTTTCCCTTGCATTTAATGCACAGCTTGGGGGAAATCATAAAATAGTATTTGGCAAGGAAACGAGTTAAAGCTTTGCAGGGCAATTTTCCACTATTATTGATTCATTTATATAAGGAACGGCAATTGCGGAACACAGAAAAGGGTTTTATTCTTTATTCTGCCTGAATTAATGCATAGGGGGAGTAAAAACTATGAAAAAAATTGACTGGAGCAATGAAGAGGAAAGACACAGGTTCTGGCACAGCAGCAGCCACGTGCTTGCGGCAGCGGTGAAAAAACTTTATCCCGGCGTTAAGTTTGCAATCGGCCCCCCGATTGAAAACGGATTCTACTACGACTTTGATGTTGAAAAGCCATTCACTCCGCAAGACCTTAAGAAAATCCAGAAACAGGCAAAGAAGTTTGCAGGCGGAAGCCACAAATTCGAGCACAAGGAAATTGGATTTGCAGAAGCCGAAAAAATGTTTAAAGACCAGCCATACAAGCTTGAGTTGATTAATGATTTGAAAAATGCAGGCGAGAAAAAATTAAGCATTTATACAAGCGGCGATTTTGTTGACTTATGCAAGGGACCGCACCTTAAAGGAACCGAAGAAATTAAGGCAATAAAATTGCTGAAGGTTGCAGGCGCATACTGGAAAGGCAGCGAGAAAAACAAGATGCTGCAGAGAATTTATGGAATTGCATTCCCTGAAAAAGAAATGCTTGAGGTTTGGGTGAAGCAAAGGGAAGAAGCGGCAAAAAGAAACCACCTCAAAATAGGAAAAGAACTTGACCTGTTCAGCATGCATGAGGAAAGCCCGGGAATTCCTTTCTTCCACGGCAAAGGAATGGTTGTGTGGAACGAACTTGCAAAGCTGTGGAGAGAAGAGCACGCAAAGCGCGGTTATGAGGAATTGAACACCCCAATAATTCTGAAAAAAATCCTGTGGGAACAAAGCGGACACTGGGACCACTACAAGGAAAACATGTATTTTACAAAAGTAGATGACGAGGATTACGCAATAAAGCCAATGAACTGCCCGGGTGGAATACTGATATTCAAAACAGCCAGGCACAGCTACAAGGACTTGCCGATTAGGGCAGGGGAAATGGGAGTGGTTCACAGGCATGAGCTCAGCGGAGTGCTGAACGGGCTGTTTAGGGTTAGAAAATTCACGCAGGACGACGCACACATATTCTGCACAGAGGAGCAGATTGCACAAGAAATTGTGGGTGTAATAGACCTTGTTGATTTCTTCTACACAAAAATATTTGGATTCGAATACCACGTTGAACTAAGCACCATGCCTGAAAATGCACTTGGAAGCAAGGAAACATGGGACACTGCAGAGAACGCATTAAAGAAAGCCATGACCTCGAAGAAAATGAATTTTAAAGTGAACGAGGGAGATGGAGCATTCTACGGGCCAAAAATTGACTTCCACATAAAGGATTCGATGGGAAGGACCTGGCAGTGCGCAACAATCCAGCTGGACTTTGCAATGCCTGAAAAGTTCTCGCTTGAATACATTGGGAAGGATGACAAGCCGCACAGGCCAGTAATGATTCACAGAGTAGTATATGGAAGCATGGAACGCTTTATGGGAATCCTAATAGAGCACTATGCGGGCGCGTTCCCGCTCTGGCTAAACCCTGTTCAGGTTGCGATTGTTCCAATTGCCGACAGGCACGCGGATTACGCGGAAAAAGTTGGGGCAGAAATGCTGGACAAGGGAATAAGGGTTGAAGTCGATTCAAGAGGGGAAAGTGTCGCATACAAAATAAGGCACTGGCAGAAGCTTAAAGCCAACTACATCTTAGTCATTGGAGACAACGAAAAGAAGAACAAGACGGTGAATGTAAGGACACGCGATGGAAAAGTCCTTGGCGAAAAGAATGTAAAGGAATTTATTGAAGAAACCATGGAAAAAACCTGCAAAAGGGAATAAGGCAAAACCCCCTCGGAAAGGTTTAAATAAAACAATTGCCTTCTTTATCTGATTTTTCTATGCCTAAAACGGATTACTTAAAGGAACTTATGGAGAAAGTGAAGGCGGCTAAAAAAAAGCAGCCAGTGGAAGCTCCTGAAAAAGAAGAAGAAGCACCAGTAGAGGAATTTGAATCCCCTAAAGACGTACCCGCCCCAATCCAACAAATCGAAAGTATTCCAACAGTTTCTGAAAAAGACAAGATTTCACAGGAAATGGAGGATTTGCTTAAGCAGCCCACCCCCCAACCAAAAGCTGTTGCAGAACCGATTCCAGAACCTGCGAAAACAGTCCCTGTGGCAGTACCCGAACCAACCCCTGCAACAGCTCCAATTGAAGAGCCTGTTGTCGCAACAAGGGATGAAGTTCAGGCAAAGGAAAGTGTGGCTGAAGGGGTTGCGGAGATTCCAAAAGAAGAGCCTGTTGAGAAAAAAAGCGAAGCAGAAAAAGACATAGAAAAGGCTGGGAAAAAAATTGAGGTTGCAAGCTACGGCGATGTAAAAATTTACAAGATTCCCGGAAAGCCACTTCTTTACTACTTTATTCCAGTCCCGCGATCCACTGGGGCGGAAAAAACAATAATCAACACAATAAAAGAAGCCGCAACAAGGCTAATCACAATCTCACCCTACAAAATAAGGGAACCAGAGCAAAGAAGGGCGGTTTACAAGCAAAAGATTATGGAAATTCTCAGGGGAAGCCCGGAACTGCGGATTCCTGAAAGAAGATTTGAATTTTACACAGATGCTGTTGTAAGGGAAATGGTCGGCTATGGCATAATAGACCCGCTTGTAAGGGACGATAAGCTTGAGGAAATTATGGTCATAGGCCCAAAGAAGCCTGTTTACCTATTCCACAGGGATTATGAAATGATGACCTCAAACATTGAGTTTTACAACGATCAGGAAATTATTGATTTGATAAACAGAATTGCAAGGGAAATAGGTAGAAGGGTTGACATAAGCTCGCCGCTGCTGGATGCACGCCTGCCTGACGGCAGCAGGGTCAACGCCACAATCCCCCCGGCTTCCGTCGCAGGTTCAACAATTACAATCAGAAAATTCAGAAAACAGCCATACAGCGTAATTGACCTTATTAATATGAACACGCTTTCAGCGGAATGCGCTGCCTTCCTCTGGCTTGCGGTTGAAGGGCTTGGAGTGAAACCGGCAAACGTGCTGATTGCAGGGGGGACCGGTTCAGGAAAAACCACCCTGCTCAACGTCCTTGCATCATTTGTTCCGGAAAATGAAAGAATTGTCACAATTGAAGACACCGCCGAATTGAATTTGCCGCTCAAGCACCTAATCCGCATGGAAGCAAGACCGCCTGGGCTTGAGGGAAAGGGTGAACTGACACTGGACATTCTGACAAAAAACAGCCTCAGGATGAGACCCGACAGGATATTGGTTGGGGAAATAAGGCACGACGAAGCATTCAGCCTGTTCACCGCAATGAACACAGGCCACGCAGGAAGCATGGGAACGGTGCACGCAAACAGCGCGCAGGAAACACTTATCAGAATAAAAAGCCCCCCAATGTCCGTTCCGGAAGTAATGCTCAGCGGACTGGATCTTATCCTAATAGAGCACAGAATCCACGACAAGAAAAAGGGAACAATAAGAAGGCTTACTGAAATTGCAGAAGTGACAGGCGTGCTTGTGGGAAAGGCACAAACGCAAACAATTTTCGAACGCGACCCTGTGGAAGACTCAATAATCAAAACAAACGTTCCAATAAGCTATCTCAAAGAACTGCAGGACTTTTCCGGATTCAGCAGAAAGCAAATTGACGCAGAACTCAATGACAGAGCAGCACTGCTAAATACCCTGGTTAAAAAAAATATACACTTAATGGAAGACGTGCACAAAGAAATGCAAAACTATTTGTTGAAAAAGAAGGAAGCTTAAATGGCAAACCTCAATTTTCTGAAGAAAAAGATTTCCGAAAAAAACAAGCAAAAGAAACAGAACTTAGGCGAGCCCAAAGACGCAAAAGAAGAAGCCGTGGACATGGACCGCGTTGAACAAATTGTAAAGACAATGAAGAAAAAGTACAAGGAACAGGGAATCGAATTTGAAGAAGTCGGCGGGAGATTAAGGGAACTGCGCGGAATAATAGCAGAGGGACGCACGGGGGAAATTGAAATACAAAAAGTTGAAGCCCTTCCCGACATGAAAAATCCAATTGTCAAAACGGTCGGCAATGTTTACATCAAAATGAGAAAAATTTTCGAGCCCATCACAAAGCTCGCAATCAGGCTTCCACAATTTGATATGCTTGCATTCTACCTTTATTCCGCAAACATGAGATATTCCGCAAGGCAATATCTTGCATTATCGGTTACAGGCGCGGGAATAATTCTTGCATTTGCATTTTTTATAATAAGCATTATCATTGCATTGCTTGACATCCCACTAATCACAAAGGTTCTGCTAATTCCGCTTGTGTCAGTGTTTGTATTCTTCTTTTCACTCATAGTACTGCTGCTTATTCCAAGCCAAAAGGCAAAAGAAAGGGGCGCTGCAATAAGCATAGAACTTCCGTTTGCACTGCGGCACATGGCAACAGAACTTAGGGCGGGAATAGGTCTGTACAGGACAATTCAAGCTATTGCCACCGCAGGCTATGGTGCGCTAAGTGAAGAGTTTGCACGCACAATAAACGAAATTGAAGAGGGGACAGACACAAAAGATGCACTAAGGCACCTTGCACTAAGAACACAAAGCCAGGCACTAAGAAACGCACTCATGCACATAATCAGGGCACTTAAAACAGGCGGAAACCTAAGCGAAATAATGAACGATATCGCAGAGGATGTTGCATTTGAGCTAAGAATGAGCACAAGGGATTTTGCCGCCAAAATGAACTTTTTTGGGGTAATATTCATTTTTGCAGCCATAGTAATGCCAGTTATAATTGCCATACTTGGCGGAATAAGAAACAGCCCGATCGGGGAATCAGGGGGAGTAAGCTTTAAGGACATGCTTCCGCTTGGGCCTGAAGTAATTGCGGGAATATACCTAATACTAATGCCCCTTATGCTGCTCATGTTTATACTGTACATAAAAGCTTCTCAACCAAAGGTGTAACAAGATGGCTAGACAAAATTTGATTAAAAAACTGCTGGAAAAATACAAGTGGTATTTGAAAAGGGCAGACTTCAATATCCCTGTAGAAGTCTGGGTGCCGGTTTCGTTCGGCCTGGCAATAGCCTCCGCCGTAATCCTGTTCCTGTTTATTGCCCTGTTAAATTTGCCTGTAAGCCCACTAATGTCGCTTATAATTTTCCTGGTTGTAGTTGACTTAATGCTTGGATACCCCTACATAAAGGCAACTTCAAGAATTGATGCAATGGAAGCCGCCTTGCCGGATGCACTAAAGCAAATGGCGGACACACTCAAAGCAGGCGGAACATACGAATACGCACTGCGTGAAATTGCAACATCACAATACGGGCCGCTTACAAAGGAAATGGGCCTTGCATTGAGAAAACTAGAGGAGGGTGAAACCCTTGAAAACAGCCTCAAAACTTTTGCAGACAACATAGGGTCAAGGCTAATAAGCAGAAGTGTTGCGGTAATAATTGACAGCATAAAGGCAGGAGCCGGGCTTGCAACAGTCCTTGATGAAATTGCAGAAGACATAAGGGCAATGCACAGAATAGGGCGTGAAAGAAGAAGCGGAACCGCCCTCCAAGTAATGTTTATGGTTGCGGCAGGAAGCCTTGTTGCCCCAATAATTCTCGGACTAGTTTCAAGCATAATTGGGCTCTTTATTCAGGCTTCAGCAGCACTTGACATAACCGCCGCGCAAAAAGCCCAAGCACTGAGCGTAAAAGACATGATTGTGTTTCTGATGCAATCATACATCCTAGTTGAGGTAACTGCCTCAGGAGTTATGGTATCTTTAATGCGAAACGGAAACATAAGCAAAAGTATTATATACATCCCTATCCTCTTACTAGTAGCGTATATTACATACTATACCTCGTCATTTGTATCAATGATAGCAATTGGAGGAGTTTAATGAATTTTGCAGAGGAAGAAAAAGCCCAGGGTTCAATGGAATACCTCATAATATTGGCAGGCACCGTATTTGTAGCGGTTGCAGTAGGATTGTATCTTAAAAGTGTTCCGTCACAAACAGAACACAGAGTAGCTCAAGAAACACATGCAGCAATTCACGGTTTTTAAAAAAAATGGAGGAAATAAGATGGATGAAAAAGCACAAGGAGCACTAGAATACCTACTCCTAATAGGAGGCGCAGTACTAGTAGCAGCAATCGTCCTCACACTCGTCACAGGACTTGCCACAACAGGACAACACACAACACATGTAGGTGGCACAAAGGTCAGTGGCCAGCTAAACGCGCTTAATGCACTGTCATAAATATTATATTAATACGCGGAGGTGCAAAAAAATGGATGAAAAAGCACAAGGAGCACTAGAATACCTACTCCTAATAGGAGGCGCAGTACTAGTAGCAGCAATCGTAATTGTTCTGCTTTCAGGACTGACAGGTACACCGCTCCACGCAAGCGAACAAGCAAATGCAAAACTGAACATAGGGTACTCAAGCCTTAACGCCCAGGCAAAATAATTGCCTGGCAAAAAGAGGATCTAAACATGGACGAAAAGGCTCAGGGGGCAATAGAATACTTGCTTTTGATAGCGGGAGCAGTGCTAGTAGCAGCAGCAGTTCTTGCATTTATGACATTTATAGTGCCGCAAACAAAGAATACCGCTAATACAAAACTGGTAAATTTCCTCCACGCCATCTGAGCCAAATTATTTTTACTTAAAAACAAAGGTTTTTGCATGGAAGAAAAAGCACAGGTTGCATTTGAATATCTCTTAACCGCCCTTTTTGGAATAGTGCTTGCAATATCCGCAGCAATACTGGTTGACACCATAAGGGGAATCTCACTGGTAGCGCAAGGTGAAATACTTGAGTACAGGGATGACACAATTTCTGCATTGATGCAGGGCTGAGGTGTTCCAATGCCCTGGAATCAAATTCTCGTTCTCATTTCCATAGCAGGATTAGGGATTGCAACATACACTGATTTAAAGCAAAGAATGGTTAGGAACTGGCTCACCTATTCCCTTATTGCAGGGGGGCTTGCAGGAAACCTTGTTCTTGCAATAATCGAATCACGCCCCGAAATATTCATACTGTCCGCAATAGCAACAGTGTTCGGATTTGGCTTTGCATACCTACTGTGGAAAATGGGCGTGTGGGCCGGAGGAGATGTAAAGCTGTTTACCGGTTTGGCCGCACTTAACCCGGTTGCCCCGCTTGCATTTGGCTGGATCTCACTATTCCCAATTGCACTTTTTGTGTTCTCCATTTTCGCAGTACTCCCCTACGGAATAATTATTGCACTGCACGGCCTGATGAAACGAAATGAAGAAAGGAAGAAAGTAATCAAAGACTCGGCAGTGAAAGTAAAGCAAACAATTCAAATCGGGCTTGCAATAGTGGGGCTTTCATGGATTCTGGGAATGTTCAACATACCCGCACTAGCCATAATCCCCATATTAATCGTGTTTGGAATGATAAAAAACGCAAAAGCAATGTGGGCAATTGCCACATTGCTATTTGCGGCAAGTGCATTTAATGCCCCGATTGCAAGCATTACAAATTTCGTTGTAATCTTTGCCCTGTTCTTTGGATTCTACCTATTCATAAAACTTTACACAGTATCCAAAATAATCCTGAGGGAAGAGAAAAAAATAAGTGAACTGGAAGAGGGGGACATTCCTGTTGAATCAATAATTGAATTGGATGGAAACGTAAAAAGAGTAGCCCCCCTGGAAATAAAAACAATTATTAACTACCTCGCGAATAATAAAGTACAGGAACTGCTGCAATTACTGCAGTCAAAAGGGAGGGTGATTGCAAACAACAAGAGAGCAAGAGGGCTTACGGACGAGGAAATAGAAGAGCTCAACGGGCTTGTTAAAAGCAAAAAGTTGAGCAATCTGCTTCAGGTGAAGCTTTCTGCACCGTTTGTTCCCGCATTGTTAATTGCATATATCACACTTTACTTGATTGGAGATTTTGTATGGGCTTTGGTCTTATGAAAAACAGGAAAGGACAAATATCTATTGAGTTTATACTCATAATACTCATCGTTCTTGTATACATAACTTCCGTTATTCAGCCAACGGTAAAAATAGCCACCGAAACAACCTGGGACATTACAAGGCTTTCTGAGACAAAATTTGCAGCACAAAAACTTGCAGCCGCAATAAACCAGCTTGAAGCAAGCGGCGGAGACGGGAAAAAAACAATAAGCCTGTTTGTCCCAAAAGGCGCGGTGGTTGAATGCACCGGCATAGCATCAATAGACTTCACAGCGTCACTGGGCAGCTTGTCAGTTCCCCCTGTGTGCGATCCTATTGGAAGGGAATGCGCCGGATCAATTGAACTCGTTTCAGGAATAAGCGGCCTTAACTGTTTTGGAGGAAGCCCAATTGATGCAAGTGCAAGCAACATCTTTAGAAAAGTTGAAGTTATAAAGGACATAACCGGAATTAGGGTTGCTTATGCCTCTTAACAAAAAAGGGCAGGTGAGCTTTGAACTGTTAATGCTGACAGCCATCATTTTTGTAACCGCCATCTGGACAAGCGGATACTACCTAGATATAAAGGATTCAACACTGGCAATACAATTATCAAAAGCCCAGTCAATTCTGGAAATTGAGGAAGAAGACGACCTCTACACAATTGAAAAAATAGAATTTGTGGAAGTAACGAACGAACAAATAGATATTACAGTAAGATTCTGCCCGGACTCAACAATTGATTTTGATGAAGGGGCGCTTGCAACGAAGATAACACAAAACACAAAGTACACCACCGCAAACATTGGAGTGGTGGACGGCTCCTGCTAAACGTTCTTCGACGAAAAGAAAACCTGTTTTTAATTGTTTTTCAAACAAGCACATGCTATGCTTAAAGAAAGACACCTCGCAGCCACTGCCGCTTTGATTGCAGTGTGCGGCATTGCACTAATAGCAGCAGCAAACGCATTGGTCGAATACAAAGAAACAAGCATTGCGGAAATTGATGGCGGCAGCATAGGAAAAAGAGTACTGGTTTTTGGGCACATTGAGTGGGCTCTGCAAAAAGACAACTTTGTTCTGCTCACACTAAACGACGGGGCAAAAATAAAAGTAGTAGCTTTCTCTCCGACTAAAGAAGAGCGGGCAATTCTTGCACGCGGAGCATATGTCTCAGTCAAGGGAACAGTGAAACAATACAAAAACGAGATTGAAATTGTCGCAGAGGAAGTGAATGAGTGGAAGGGATAATGCTGGCCGTGGTTGCGGGCTGCATTATTGGAACTGTAACAGGGCTGGTTCCCGGATTGCATGTGAACACAGTTGCAGTGCTTGCAGTCTCCATTCTCAGAGAAAACGCAGGCTTTGAAACCGTAATATTAATCGCAAGTGCGGGCATCGTGCACACCTTCCTTGATTTTATCCCAAGCATCTGCCTGGGCGCACCAAGCGATGAAAGCTTTCTGTCAGTACTGCCAGGACAACGATTTTTTCTCAAAGGAAAAGGCCATTACGCGGTGTCACTAACTGTTTGGGGTGGGCTGGCAGCAGGAACTATGGCAATTGCATTTGCCCCCCTGTTCATAAAGTTTGTGCAAGCAAATGTCACAACCATAAACTCAATTCTGCCTTTTGTGCTGCTGTCTGTCATCGCACTAATGGTTTTTGACGAAAAGGGATTTAAAAGAAAAGGCATTGCACTCACTGTTGTAGTTTTTTCCGCAGTGTTGGGGGTTGTGGTGTTGCGCGAGACAAGCATTGTGAAAAACCCTCTTTTGCCGCTCGTTTCAGGCTTCTTTGGAGCCGCACCCCTGCTTCACACAATAAAAAGCAAGCCAATTGCAAGAAAACAAGTGACTGAATTTGTTAAAACACGTTTCGCGCTGGTTTCAAAAAACTCAGCAATTGGATTGGCTGGAGCGGCATTTGTCTCACTCTTCCCCGGAATCGGGCCAAGCCAAGCCGCACTCACCATAAAAACAACAGCCGGAAAAATTAAGGCAAATGAATACCTTGTTGTACTGGGTGGAATAAATACTGCAAACATGCTTTTTTCAATCGCAGCACTCTATGCAATCGGAACAACAAGAACGGGAATTGCCGCAGCAATAAAGCAAGTTATTGAATTGGATTCAGTGCACTTGCCATCCCTTGCAGGCGCATCACTTGCAGCAATCGCATTCGGTGCAATTGCAACAATTATTATTTCAAAAAAATTCATTAATGTAATTTCCGGCATTGAATATGCACGAATCAACGAAACCGTGCTGGTGATTCTTACCGCAAGCGTTTTTATGCTCTCCAATTTCCCGGGGATGATTGCATTTGCAAGCGCAACCGCAATAGGCTTTGCGGCAATTTCACTCAAAGTCAAAAGAAGTAATTGTATGGCCTTCCTTATGGTGCCTGCAATCCTTCAGTACACAAGTCTATTCATTTGACTGCAAATGACTTAATGCTTAACCCCAACAACCAATTGGTTGCCGCCAAACAAGAATTGCCTACTCTTTACCACGTCGAAACCAGCACTCTCAATTATTGAGACAAGATCGTCAATTGAAAAAATATTTTTATGGTCTTGAGCGTCGTGAGCCGATGTCAAACCCAATTTTGCAAGGTAATGATGCAAAGCATTTCCCGCTTTAGATGGAGTGGTGACAACCAACACCCCTTTCTTGTTAAGACAGGCATAAAGATTTAACAGAAGTGAATTACAATCAGATACGTGTTCAATAACCGCCAGGAGGGCAATCGAATCAAACTTACCCAAGTCAGACAGATTATTCAAAGCACTGCGCCTAAAAAAAGAAAAATCGTCTGCCGGTTGCTGCAGCACATCAATTCCAACATATTTAGAGGAGTCAGCCAAATAATGCCTCAACCCCCCTTGTCTGCACCCAACATCCAAAACCTTTCCGCTCAGAAAGGATTTAGCTATCTTAAACCTCTGCTTTTCAAGAAATCCACTTAACATGCCCCGTTTCCTCGCCATCCCAGATCACAACACGCGCAATTATTTTGATTTAGTACTCATATCTGCCAGAAAGCCAAAAAGGATTACCTGCAACCCTGAAATCAGCAGAAGAAGCATTAACAAAAGCAGTCCTGTGTGCCCCTGGATCCCGCTAGTAAAATGGAGAAAAGTAAAATATAAACCAAGAACAAAACCTGTTGCGAACAATGCAGCTCCAATAGAGCCAAAAAATTTAAGCGGCGCAAAATCGCGGTATACGCGAAGCAGGTTAATGCCCGCCCTTACTGCATATTCCAGTGGATGTGCAATGAGTCTGCTCTCGTCATTGCGCTTTGCAAAATAAGCGGGAATTTCGACTACTGCAAAATTGTTTCGCACAGCACGCACCACTTGCTCTTGAGTATAAGTGTGGTTGGAAATTATTGCAAGCCGGGCTATGTCTGTATTAAATGCCCTAAACCCTGTTTGCGGGTCCGTTATCTTCCTGTGAACAATCTGAGAAATTACTTTTGCAAACGCAATATTTCCAAGTCTCTTAAGAAAAGGCATCTGCTCGATTGTCCCCAAAAACCTGCTTCCCAATACAAGATCGTTTCCCTCCTTCATCTTCTCAAGCAAGGAAGGAATTTCATCGGCACGGTATTGCAAATCAGCATCAATATGAACAATAGCATCGGCGTTAAGCTTGAGCACCTGTTGCATTTCAGTGCGAAAAGTTGATGCAAGGCCCATATTACGCCTGTGGCTGAAGACCTTCGCTCCTGCGGCCCTTGCAAGGCTTGCCGTGCGGTCTGTGGACCCGTCATCAACAACCAGAATAGAAAAGTCGGTTCCCGACATCGCATCCTTAATTTCTGCAATTTGCCGGGATATTGTGCCTTCTTCATTAAAAGCCGGTATTGACACAACAATTTGTCCCAAAGAGATCCCCTATAAATTATAACCCAACAAGTATTAATAAGTTTAGTTTAGAAGACAATTAGGTGTTGATTTTTTGTTTGGGCTTTTGCTAACAATCATTATTTACACGCTTCCGGGATTTCTTATTTTGGAATGCTTCAAATTCAAGGGAGCAAACAAAATTCTGCTTGGAACCGCGGTCTCCCTTGCAGTGACCCCAGCCATTATGTACAGCCTATCGCTCGTGGTGCCGATTAACACAGTTGCAGTCACATTGTACTCCCTTGCCCTGCTTGCACTTGCCTATTCAAAAAGAAAATCCCTTAGACTCGAATTGGGGGCAATCCTTCAGACTCACACACCAAGCAACGCTTTGGAAAAAACCGCTCTTGTCCTTATGTTTGCTATAATTACAGTCATTAGCACATACCTTATTTTGGCGCCACCTGTTTACTGGGACGACCTCACATACCATGTGCCCTTAATTAATGATTTTGCAGAAGATGGGCAATTTGAAACCTATGCGCAGCCAAAAAATGACTTCGAGCTTCGATCAAATCGCTATCCCCTTCTCTTTGAAACAGCAGTCGGCATCCCAAAAATGCTTTCCCCTTTCCCTGCATGGAAACTTGTGCCAGCCATTGCATTTGCTCTCGCAGCATACACCATATTTCTTCTCTCCAAGGAAGCCAAAAAACCCACTGTCTGGGGGGCGGTGCTGTTTGTTTCAACCATTGAAATCCTATGGCACTCCGCCGCCTCATTCTATGTCGACATCTACCTGAGCATGCTTATTGCGGGAGCGGTGTATTTTGCACTAAGATTCTTAAAGGAACGTCAGAAAGCCCTTCTCTTCGCAAGCAGCTTGTTCATTGGAACCGCAATACTTACAAAATTTACAGGAATAATTTTTGCAGCCCTGCTCATTGCCTTCATCGCCTTTAAAACCAGAAAAATAAAAACAGGCCTTTGCGCCGCACTAAGTGCACTGGCGGTAAGCGCAGCATATGCAGTAAGTCAGCTGCTGAGTTACGGCTTTAACACAAATGTTGGCATAGCAAACTATGGCACAATTTCAGAAAATGGAATTGCCCACTCTTTTTTGAGGAATATTTCAATGACTGCATCAATACTGGGAAACTTTTTGCTAACATTTAGGTTTTCACCGGTAGTGCTGGTTTTATTTGCTGCATCGATTGTAAAAAATCGCAAAAACACTCAGGCTCTTTTAAACCACGCAACGCTTTTGCTGGGAATCGGTTTCTTGTTGGCAACATTTTTTTCAAAGGCATTCCCCACCCCCACCGGCCTGCCAAGATACCTGTTTCCAATTTATGGGCTTTCATGCGCTTCGGCTGGAGCTTACATAACCTCAATAGACAGAGGGTTGATGAAAAAAATCGTAATGGCAATGGCTCTTGTGAGTATACTGCTTGGGTTCTTTGTCATTGTTGACGAGTTTGGCCCAAAAATTGAATATTACAGTGCACAAGGCCCAGAATTGTCATCAGGGGGAATGCCAATTCCAAATGAAAAAGGGATTCGTGTTTTTTTCCCAATTTCCAATGCTTTTGTCCTAGGGCTTGAAAAAACAGACCTACGTGACTTTCAGTCCTACAAACATATTGACTCAAATGTGTGTCGCTTTCTAACGGAGCAAGAAATAGACTATGTTGTTCTAGCGGCATTTGACCTGTGGAAAAGTGAAACAACACGCTTTGGAACTACACGCCTTGGTGTCACGAAAGTCGAATTTGTAAAAAATCTTGAGATTGAAATGGAAAAAAAGGGCTGCATAGAAATTATCGGTGGGCAAAATAGGTTTACTACAACACTAAAGGTAAGGAGATAGTTATGAGTCTGAAATTAAAACGCCAAACACTTGAAACCATCTGCGAGGCCTCAAAAAACGTTTACCCAAAAGAATTCATTGCAATGCTTGGAATGAGTGAAGGAAAAGCAATTGATGAAATAGTGGTATTGCCGGCAACCTTTGGAGAAAACTTTTCATCAATTCGCACAGACTTGCTCCCTGTTGATGCAAGCGTCGTGGGTTCAGTGCATTCACACCCCTCACCCCACCCTTATCCAAGCGGAGCAGATTTAAATGTTTTCAGAAAAACAGGAAAAATACATTTAATAATTGCTTACCCCTTTTCTTTTAAGAGCGTAAGGGCATTTGATGCAAAGGGCATTGAATTACAGCTGGAAGTGGTTGAGTGAAAAAAGTAATCTTTGTAATAAGGGACGGGTGGGGCTACAGGAAAAGCAAGGAAAACAATGCAATAGCAAAAGCAAATACCCCTAATACAGACCGTTTAATGCGCGAATACCCAAATACCCTGCTTGGATGCACTGGAAAAGCCGTCGGACTGGCAGACGGATTTCAGGGAAATTCAGAGGTCGGGCACTTGACGATTGGGGCGGGGAGGATTATTTTCCAGCCAATGGAGAGAATAAACAAATCAATTGAAGACGGTGATTTCTTTGAAAACAAGGCATTTCTAGAGGCTGTTGAAAACTGCAAGCGCAACAAAACAAGCCTGCACCTGATTGGATTGCTGCAAAGCGAAGGGGTGCATGCACACGAAAAGCATCTTTATGCCCTGCTTGAGCTATGCAAGAGAGAGAACCTTGAAAACATACGGGTTCACGTGGTTACCGATGGGCGGGATGCGCCGGTAAACGACGGAATAAAACATGTGAGAAAATTAAAGGAAAAAATGAAAGAGCTTGGGATTGGAAAAATTGCCACACTCTCAGGGCGATACTTTACAATGGACCGTGATAAGCGATGGGACCGCACAAAAAAAGCATATGACTGCATTGTAAATGCAGAATGCGGTGAGTTTGGGGAAATAGAAAAAAAGATAGGGGAAAATTATGCAAAAGGCGAGACAGACGAGTTTGCAGAACCCGTTAAGACAAAAGATTATTTGGGAATTAAGGAAAATGATTCAGTTATATTCTTCAACTTCAGAACAGACAGGCCAAGGCAGTTGACCCAGGCAATAGTTGAAAAAAAATTCGACGGCTGGAAAAGGAAAGCGATGAACGTTTTCTACGTTGGAATGACCTCTTATTATAAGCCAATGAATGCAAAAGTCGCATTTGGGAACATAAAAATTGAAAACCTACTTGGGCAAGTTGTGAGCGAGTCTGGAATAAAACAGCTCCGCATTTCTGAAACCGAAAAGTATGCACACGTAACCTTCTTCTTCAACGGGCAAATAGAAAAACCGGCCAAGGGGGAGGATCGCCTGCTTGTGGCTTCACCAAAAGTTGCGACCTATGATTTAAAGCCTGAAATGAGCGCTTTTGAAGTTACAGAAAAGCTGGTTCGGGAAATAAAAAAAGACAAATACGGCTTCATTGTTGTGAACCTTGTGAACTGCGACCTTGTTGGGCACACGGGCAAAGAAAAAGCTTCATTGAAAGCCGCTGAAACTGTTGACAACTGTGTTGGGCAAATTGTGAGTGCCGGGCTTGAAAAAGATTATGTGCTCTTTATATTTGCGGACCACGGGAACCTTGAGGACCAAAGCGACGAGTGGAGAACATCACACACAAAGAACAAAGTACAGTTTATGCTTATTTCCAATGCCCCTGAGCTAAAAAATGCAAAACTTATTGAAGGAAAGGGCTTGCAGGACATTGCACCAACCGCAATTGAGCTGATGGGATTGGAGAAACCGGCTGAAATGACAGGTAAAAACCTTGTATCAACGAGCCGACACTAATTTTAAATAGTAGCTAAGGCTTAATACTAGCGCATGAAACGCGGCCAAGTTAGCTTTGACTTTATCCTTGCAGTAATCGTTGCACTGGTTTTCATTTCAGGCCTGCAGCTTCTCAATACAGAAATACAGCAAACACAGAAATTTGCAGCAGTGAGAAACCAGGAAAAGGCAATTGCCCTGCAGGTTCACGGAATAATTTCAACCGCGAAAATTCTTGACGAAGCGGGTGCAATTGTAGACATAGAATATGAAACTGTAAAAATGCTTGTCCCAGGGGAAGCAATACTAAGCGGCTGCACAATAGACCTGCAAAACAAACAAGTGATATACAATCTTAATGGAACAAATGTAGTTACGAACATCCCGGATTTTGATGCAGGCAATTTAATAATCCCAAACCAGGTTGACTGCGGGGACATGTTATCAATAACAAAATGATTGGATTGATTGAATTGAACAAAAAAGGGCAGATATTTTCACTGGATTTTCTAATTTCATTGATAGCGGTAACACTCGCGATAGGGCTGTTGCTGCAAATGAGCGAGCTAAAGGCTTACAATGAAAAAGAGGAAGCCGCATGGCAAAAATTAAAGCAGCTGGGTGAAACCGCTTCAAGGCTCCTTGTAAACAACCCGGACATAATATGCGACGTTGACAACGGCGCAAGCGATTTTGTCATAAGCAACTGCATTGACTCAACAAAAACAATTAACAGGGCAGCCCTTGGTCTGCCTTTAGATATTGGGTTTTCAGTTAAAAGCCACGGCCCTGTTCCAGCCATAGATGAAAGCTCCGGTGCCCGCGGAGTGGATGCCGACTATTACTCGGTTAAGAGAACAGTTGTTGTAAACAACAGCCAGGTTTCAAAAGCAAATTACCTCAATCAGACATTCACAGAGGGTCCGTATGAAATAGTTTTGGCGGTGTGGAAAGAATGAATAGAGGGTTTATCTTTACCATAGACGCGGCACTTAGCCTGATTTCAGTAATGATACTTGCGCTTCTCTTTACTTCCTACTTTGATACCGCGGAACCAAAAACAGATTTATACGAAAAGGTGGAAATCAAAGCAAGCGATGCGGCAATTGTTGGAAACCACCTTAACCGGGACGCAGTTGGAATGGGTGTTTCCGCAAGTATGCCTGCAAACAGTGAATTTGTTGCATGCCGCAAGTCATACAGGTTTAATGCAGGATCCCCAACATCTGTTACTGAAAACAAATATTGCGTGGGGTCGGCGACGCCATGAAAAAAGGACTTTATTCAGGAATAATAGCGCTTAGCGCACTTGTGCTGGCGGTGGCACTTACATCAAGCGCAAGCCAGGCAATTGCCGCGAAAGATGCCGCAATTTATGAAAATGCAATAGTTGACGTTAAAACAAGCTGGCAAAATGCACGCGCGGTACTTGATGAACTCACAAGCGAATCAATTGCCGAGCACATTGAAACCAATGGCTGCTTATACAGTGACCCATCAGCCCAGCTAAGTGCGGATTACTTCACTGCGCTTGACAATATGTGGGATGGCAAATGCACTTTCATAAGCGCAAACGCAATTGAAACAGTGCCCGGACAGGTGGATGTAGATGCAAGATTTTCATGCGCCCTTATTTTTGGAACCAAATTCAGCGCGCTCTACGACCAAAGAACAACATTCAGCAAAAGCTATGATACAAGCGGCCTCTGTGTTACTGTGACAGATATTGCGTCCGGCAGGGTTGAGGCAACCAGACCATAGCTATTGGTAATAGTACTTTCCCTTCTTTTTCTGTTCAACGTCTTTCTGGCTTCCCAACTTGTTTGCACGGGGTCTGCCTGTGCTTGGGTCGCGCCTGAATGACATGCCCATTTCCCGGAGGAAACGGTTCATTCCAACCTTCTTTTCAAGAGGGGCTGAAGCAATACCATGCTTTGCAGACTCACCGGAAAAGACAATCAGGCTGTCGCTTACATAATCCTGGAAAAGAATGTCGTGGTCAACAACCAAGGCGACCTTGCTTTTCACAGCAACAACGCTCTTGATTGCGTCCGCAACCCTCAGCCTGTCCTCCACATCAATGAATGCAGACGGCTCATCAAGAAGCAATAGGTCACTTTCAAGAGCAAGATTGTAGGCAACACTTACTTTTTGCAGCTCACCGCCACTCAGTTCAAAAAGGGGCTTTTCAAACAAGCGCTTTACCTTAAGCCTTCGTTCAATTTCAAGTTCAAAAAGATCCTTATCAATTCCGGATTTAAACAGGCTTGAAACAAGGGAATCATTTGGTTTTAGGTATTGTGGCTTGTAAGCAACCTTTAAGGAAAAATCAAGCTGGGCATTGTCCGGCTTAATCTCTGACGCAAACATTTTCACAAGAGTTGTCTTTCCAATGCCGTTTGGGCCCATTAGGCCAATTACCTCTCCCTTTCCAAGGTCTCCGGCCTCAACCTCGAGTGAAAAGTCCCCTAGTTTTTTCTCCAAAGCAGGGTATTTTGCAATCGTTTCCTTCTCAGTTTCCTCTGTCGCAGCACGCACACTGAAATGAAGTTCCTTTTCCCTGAAACGCATGTTTTCATCTCGGAGGAAACCGTCTAGGAACTCATTAATTCCGTTAAGTGTGCTTTTTGGATTTCCAACAATCCCGTAGACCGCAGGGGTTCCGTAAATTATGTAAATAATGTCGCTCAAATAATCGAGAACGGCAAGATCGTGCTCTACAACCACAACGTGTTTGCCTGATTCCGCCACCGTTCGGATAAGTTTTGCCGCATTGAGCCTCTGTCTGACATCAAGATAGGAAGATGGCTCGTCAAGGAAGTAAACGTCCGCGTCTTTCAGCAGGCAGGCCGCAATTGCAATTCGCTGCAACTCCCCGCCTGAAACCTTTGAAATTTCGTGGTCGAGAACAGCTGCAATCTCAAGCTCTTTGGAAAGGGGACCAAGCTTTGAGCGTTCATCAACTTTTGAAAGCAAATCGCGGACAGTTCCGCTGAATTTTTCAGGAATTACATCTACATTCTGCGGCTTGTAAGAAAGTTTTAAACCACCCCTGGCAAGTGAAGTGAAGAAAGCCTGCTCTTCCCTGCCCTTAAAAAACTGGATTACGCGTTCATAATCCGGGTCTTCATTAAATTTTCCAAGGTTTGGAACAATCGCGCCTGAAAGAATGTTGAGAACCGTGCTCTTTCCGATTCCGTTTCGACCAAGGATTCCGGCAACCGCCCCCTTCTTTGGGGCAGGCAAGCCGTAAAGCCTGAAAGTGTTTTCGCCAAACTGGTGCAATGGCGGGGTTTTTCGCTCCGATGCTAGATTGATTACGGTTATGCAGCCGGTTGGGCATTTTTTAGGGCAAATTCCGCACCCAATGCAAAGTTCCTCACTTATAACCGGCTTATTTTCTTCATTCAAAACAATGCATTCCTTCCCCGAACGGTTAACCGGACAGACGCCTCCGCAAATGAAGGAGCAGCCCTCCCCGTTAATGCACCTTTCCCTGTCAATTACCGCTATTCTCTGCATAAAAAACATCTCTGTTGATTCAATAACAGAATAAGCATTAATATAGATATTTTATTCAAAAAAGCATTTAAAACTGTTTAGATGCCATTAATTTTACATGCGCATTCTCAAAATCGACTACAAAACCAAAGAGCTGAAGGTTGTCCCGGAAATTAACGATGACCTATGGCATTTGGAGAGAATAATCGAACCGCACGATTTGGTTAGCGGAAGCACTAACCGCAAGATAAAGCCAAAGGAAGAGGGCTCAAAGCAAATCAGGGTTAACCTATTTTTAACAATTGATGTTGAAAAAATCGATTTTCGAAGGGAAACAGGAAATTTGCGCGTTACGGGAAACATTCTTGAGGGAAAGCCCGCAGAACTTATTGAAACCGGAGCCTCGCACAGCATAGAAATCGAGCTTGGAAAGGAACTCTCAATTAAAAAAAAGGAGCTGAAAAAGTTTCAAATTGAAAGGCTTGAGAAAGCAAAGAAGGCAAGCACTCAGGGAAAGGTATTGCTTGTTGTGCTGGATGACGAACAGGCGGATTTTGCTTTGCTAAAAGAATTCGAGCTCGAACGAAAAGGAATGTTGAAAAGCGGCAAGACAGGAAAGATGTACGAAACAGAGCCTGTGAGGGGCAACTATTTCAGTGACATAATTAAAAGAATTGAGGAAGCAAAGCCTGAGAAAGTTGTCGTTGCAGGCCCGGGCTTTGCAAAGGAAAAGCTTCACAAATTAATCGATGAAAAAAAGCCGAAGGGAATCCAGTTTTTTTACGGCGCAACAAACAGCACGGGAATTACAGGACTGCAGGAACTAATTAAGGCAAAAGGCTTTGAAAAGATAATTCAGGAAATGCAGCTGGTGAAGGAAACAAAAATTGTTGAAAGCATTTTTGCAGAACTTGGAAAGGGCTCAGGGCTTGTGGAATACGGTTTTGAACAGGTGAAGAATGCGGTTGAAGTCGGTGCTGTAAAGGAATTGCTGGTGGTTGATACCCTGATGCTTGATAAGAGGAGCGAAGTTGAGCCCCTAATGGAAAAAACCGAGCAGATGAAGGGCGAGGTTCACCTTATTGACGCCGAAAATGACGCGGGAAAGAAGCTTGAGTCAATGGGCGGGATAGTTGCATTTTTAAGGTACAGGCTGAATTAACTACCTTATCCTGAATTCCAGCCACTCGATTTTTTTCTGATTTACAAGGCCCTTAATCTTCTGCTGCAGAGGGGAGAGGGTGCTGTTTGCCGCCTTGAATTCACAAAAAATTATCGAGTCCTCGTTGAATGCAACCCCGTCAATTGGGCTTCCGAGAAAACGGAAGTTCTCGGCATTGAACGGAATGTCCTCAATGAACGGCACAAACTGCTCGGTCATCTTCCCGTATTTTACGGACTGGCTTTTTTTGCTGAACTCAAGCTCTTCAACACGCAATTCAAGGGCGGTTGCTTTTCTAAAAAAAATGAACGCAAGAATTGCAAGCAATACAACAAACAGTGTAAGGATTAGTTCAAGCATTTGAAATCGCTTTAGTAATATTTTGTGCCCTCGCCGGTTAAGACAACAAGCTTGAATGTTTTTTTGGATTCCTTCAAAGCGGCGAGAAGAGCCATGTGCTCCTTGCCCGAACCGCTGATTATTGAAACCGCAAGCTCTTCCTTTGGAATGCCTGCCTTAATTTCTTCCTTTACAACTTCGAAACTTGCCCGGTTGTTGATTATTACCCACTCAACATCTTTTTGAAGTGAAAAGTTTTCCTTACTCCACTCACTCCCCACAAGAATTATACGGCCCCACTCTTCCTCCGCAATAAGCCTTCCAACATGCCCCCATGTCCCCTTTCCGATTCCAAGCAATGCAATTAAAGCTTTTCCCATAAAAAAACCTAATAAAATTGTGCTAATAATGCTTAAAAGCTATTCTATTGTAAAGCTCTCCCTTGCCCTTGCATAGATCTTAAGCAAATCGTGCCCTTTTTCAGTGAGGGAATACATATACTGTTGGGCAATAAAAAGCCTTGTAACAAGGCCTGTGTCAATTAGAGACTGGATCATAACCCGCAAATCCTTATCGTCAACCCTTGGAAAACTGGAATTAATCTTGTCTTCAGGAATTGAACCCTCTTTTAAGGCATTCAGCAAAGAAATGAAAAGCTCTGATTTGGCAAGCTCGTTAAGCTCGGGGTGTTTTTCGATGAAAAGAATGAATTCATCTTTTGCAGGCATAAAGAAATAAACTGCTTTGCCTAATTTAAAGGTTTGGATACAAAAACTCCGTCCCTCTCAAAACCCTGCGAAAAGTAATACTGCTTTGTTCCAAGCGAACTAATTACAAGAAGCTTCTTTGCATTAAATTCGTCAACGGCGATTTCCTCAGCCATTTGCAAAAGCCTTTTTCCAAAACCACTGTGCTGAATCTCGTTAAATTCGTGCTTTCCCAGCGGGAGCGCCTTGCCAAAAACACGAAGCTCACGCACTATTGCAGTGTCCCTTGAAATTTCTTTTCGAAAAGGGGTGTTTGGAAAACGCATCCTCAAAAATCCAAAAAGATTTTCCCGCTGCTTATCCTCAAATGAAATGAATTTTTCAGTTCCACCGCTTGCATCATAGCCCTCAACAAACTCCTTTGGAGCCCCAGGACTTTTACTCTTAGAATTTCTTAAACGCAATCCGACTTCACGGCAGCGAATGCACGAACACTTTATCCCGCGCTTTTCAGCCTCAAACTGCGCCATCTGCCGCAGGTTTGTTCGGTCAACCCCTGCAGAAACAACAGTGCTTGGAATGTCCCTTTGGATTCTCATTATTCTTGCCCAGTAAGGCACAAACTTTTTGAGCTTCAGAACAAGCTCAATTGCCTGTGCGGTATCAATTGGTTCAAAACGACCGGCCCTCCAGTCCCTGAAAAGCTTTGTGTTGGGCATAACAAGGCAGGGATAAAGCTTAAGCGAATCTGGCTTGAAATCAGGATTTGAAAAAAGTTCCCTCAAAGAATCAATATCCTGGTCAAGACTTGTGCCGGGCAAGCCGGGCATAAAATGATATGTAACTTTGAATGCGCTGTCCTTTAGCAAAGCGGTTGCATTTACAACATCTTTAACGCTGTGCCCTCTTTTAATGAGCTTGTAAACGCGGTCGCTAATTGTTTGAACCCCGAGTTCACACCTGGTCCCGCCAAAACCAAGCATTGAATTAATCTCTTTTTTGCCGCAATAATCCGGCCTTGTTTCAAAAGTAATCCCCGTTATTCTGCGCTCGGAAGTTAGGGCGGCATCCCTTGCAGAATCAATCTTTCTGGCCCTGGAACCTGTAATTGCATTAATGCATGAAACCATAAACTTTTCCTGGAATTTTGCGGGCTGGGAAAGAAAGGTTCCGCCCATCACAACCAGCTCAATCTTTTCCGTTGAATGCCCTGTTTCATACAACTGCTTAAGCCGGCTTTTGGCCTGTGTTGTCGGATTAAAATCAGCGCTGACCGCGCGCATGGCGGCAGGCTCCATCCCAGTATAACTTTTGGGAAGGTCTTTTCCCTCAAGCAAAGACCCGGGGCAATAAATGCATTTGCCCGGGCATTTGTGGGGTTTTGTCATGACCGCAACAACCGCAATCCCTGAAAGGCTTCTGGTGGGCTTAAGCATAAGAAATTTAAGGTGCTTTGAATTCCGATTCTTTGAAAACGAAAGAATTGTGGGGTTGGACGGCGTGCCTTGAAGCCGGTGTTTTTCAGCAAGCCTGTTTTTTGTTCTGCCCAATGCGTCCCTGTCTTTTATCTTGCCCTGCTCAAGCAGTTCAAGCAGTTCTTTTGAAAAAGATTCTATTTTGTCCATAGATAAAGACCGTTTGGGTTCAGAGCAACGCAAGGAATGCATTTACAAGAAGCTGGGGGAAAAGGGATATTGTGAAAAATGGCAGTCCAAACATGGGTGCTAAAAATTTACCACGAATGCTTGAAATTACAGCCAACTCGGCTGCAAAGTTGCTGCTAAAATCGTTGAGTTCGGATTTAACGCTGAATGAGAAATTTCTCTGCCCATAGTTTGCGGGATAAACCAAAAGATTAACGTCAAGCGTTTGAAGAGGCTCCACCTCAAAAGAGGCAGACTCAAACCAATAATTTGGAAGCGAGGACTTAACACTGATTCTTTGTGGCGCTATTGACTCATTGTTGATGATAAGCTTGAATTTTGTGGCAACCCCAACCTCGGACTCCTGCTTGAGCCCCTCCATGCTTGCACTCAAAAGATTTTTCTTAACTGTAACGTAAACAGAAAAGTTTTCTTTGGAAACGGGAGATGCATTGCTCTCCAAAGTAAATGAAATGCGCTGAATGCTTTCAGCTGCATCCTTTGGAATCTTAAATATGGCAATTATTGTCTTGTCCTGCAGTTCAAAGGATGCGTCCCATCCGGAGAGCAAGGTTGAATTGTCAAAAGAAATTTTGTCCCACTGAAAGCCTGTGCCGCTTTGGCGCTGCATCACAACACGAATTGTTTCACCGCGGGCCACATTGCCCAATTCGGCAGAATCGCCTGATTTAAGGCTGCCTGAAATAGGCTCTATGAGAAATGCATCGGCTGATGCTTGGGTTGTGAACACAACCAGGACCAATAGCAATGCAAGTGCTTTTTTAAACAAATAAACCCTCTGTATTATTTGCGTTCAAAGAAAATTAAAAGGTTATGCAAATGAGGGTATTGGCGTTAAGTGATGTTCACAGCGGGACAGAAATGGCTTCAAAGCTCGCAAAACAGGCAGGAAAGGTAGATTACGCGATTTTTCTCGGCGATTTGACAAATTATGGCGACAAAAAAGCGCTGGAAATCATAAATTCTGTTGGTGCCGAAAAAAACCTTGCCATTCCGGGAAACCTTGATTCGTGGGAAATTCTTGATGAAATTGAGAAAGAGGGTGTTTCACTGCATATGAAAAGCGTTGAAATCGCTGGATTCAACTTTGTCGGGTGCGGAGGGGGGTTGCACAACAACCCGGGGCAAGTGCTTTATTCTGAAAAAGAGATTTTCGAAAAGATTGTGCCATTGATGGGGTCGGGAAAAAGCGTTCTGGTGACACATTTGCCGCCATTGAACACAGAAATAGACCTTGCGGGAAACGGAGTGCATATTGGAAGTGCAGCCGTGCGGGAATTGATTGAAAAGTTCCAGCCAGTGCTTCACTTGTGCGGACATGCACACAAGGCAATGGGGGAAACAATTATTGGAAAAACAAGATGCATTAACGCAGGGCCAACAAAAGAGGGAAACGGGCTCCTGCTTGAACTTGGAAAAACAATTGAAGTAACAAGACTGAGGGTGTGAAAAGTGAAACAAAGCAGGTTTGAGATGCTGAAAAAGCATAACGATGAACAGTTTGGGGAAGCAGTAAATGAGGGGAAGGCAGACGACAGGATGAAAAGTATCTGCCGATTTCTAAACTCAACAAAGAATTTTTTTACAAGCAGCAGTTGCGCAGGACGAATTACTCTGCTCTCGGTAAAAAGTATAGGTAAAAAGCAGCCAAACGCATTTCATCGAAAATGGCACAGAAAAGTTTCACTCAAAGAAGTGTTAGAGGGAATAGATGAGAAGGCCTCTGAAAAGGAACTGTGGTTTAAACTTGACCCATTCATTTTGCATGTTGGAGCCCGTGATTTGGAAAATGCAAGAAGGGTGCTTAAATGCATGCGCCTTGCGGGGATAAAACGCGGAGGCATAATGCTTGCAAAGGAAGAGAAATTTATAATAGAACTCCAGGGAACCAATGTAATATCCCTTCCTGTAAAAAGTGACGGAGAACTTCTTGCTGACAAGAAATATATTTCATTTATATTGAAACAGGCAAATACAAAACTTGCAGACAACTACAAAAGGCTTAAGCGGTTCGAAAAGATCTGCAGGGCAGAGCTGAAATGAACAAGCAGAAAAGACTATTTTTTGCCGTTAACCTGCCTGACAAAGTGAAAGAAGAAATTTCAAAAACAATTCTTCCAAAAATTCCGAAAGAAAAGTGGAGAACTGTCAAGAAAGAAAATCTCCACATAACAATGCGGTTTCTTGGGCATCTCCCTGAACAAGCAATTGGGGAATTGCAGGAAAAAACAAACGTTGTTGGGAACAGTGAAGAGTTTTATGCAGAACTAAAGGGTGTTGGGCATTTCAAAAACCGCATTCTGTGGATTGGAACAGGGGAAGGGACAAATGAATTCAACCTGCTTAGCAAAAAACTGTGTGAAGCGCTTGGGGTTTTGGACAAAAGGTTCCACGCACATATAACAATTGCAAGAAACAGGGGATCAAAACCAAAAGAAACGGACGAATTAATCGAGGGGCTTCGCAAACAGAAGTTTGAAAGGAGAATAACCGTAAGATCGGTTGACTTAATGGAATCAATTCTTCACAAAGCTGGCCCGGAATACAAAAAGGTTTTTTTAACAGAACTTAAATCTCGCCTGTAAGTTTTTCCAAAAGCTCCTGCGGCCTTGCATAATATTCAAGAATAATTTTCTCAACATCATCCCTGTCCTTGACTCCGTTCTCAAGCATCCACTCAAGTATGCGCTGCCTTACAAGCATCTCGCCCTTAAGCTGATTTTTGGTCAAGCCAACCCGTTCAGAGAGGCTCTCCAAAACCCCGCTTGGAACCGTTGTTTTCTCCACAAGCCCCTTCTTTGTATTAAGTTCAAAAATATTGCTTAGCAGAACCGTGTCCTCCATGCGGCCAACCTCTGCAACCTGCTTCACCCTTCTTATCATCCCGCTTTCCTTGCGGTAACTGCGCTGCATGACAACAATGAGATCAAGAAGCGGCAGCATTGATTCGGGAACGTCCATTGGACTGCTTTTGAAACGCAGCAGCATTTCACGGGCTGAATTGCTATGCACGGTCCCAAGTATGCCCCTGTGCCCTGTGTCCATCGCAACGAACATTGTTTGGGCTTCGCTTCCGCGAACTTCCCCAACCAACAACCTGTCAGGGCGCATTCTCAAAGAGTTCTTAAGCAAGTCATCCATTTTAACTTCGGACAAGTCCTTCATCTTGGGCTTGCTCTCCATCTGGATCCAATTATCGCGCTCGCCCAAATCAAGCTCAAGCGTGTCCTCAATGCTTATAATGCGGTGGCTAAATGGAATAAACGAAGCAAGAATGTTGAGCAAAGTTGTTTTTCCACTGCCGGCACCGCCCGTGACAATTATGTTCATTGGATCGACATTAAGGCCCTCCACCATTAACCACAGGAAGGCAGCAAGTTCCACACTAAGGGTATTGTTCTCAACCAAATGAACTATGGAAAGGGGCATCTTGGAAAATTTTCTTATTGTAAGTGAATGCCCAAAGGGGGTAACATAGGAAAAAGTGGCGTTTGCCCTGCTGCCGTCAGGCAAGCGCGCATCAAGCAGGGGGTGGGCGTCACTGAATTGCTTACTGACGGTGTTTGCAATCCTCATTATAAGCTCTACAACAAAACCCCTTTCCTTTGCCACAACATTTGTTTTGCACATTCCATGTTTTTTGTGGAAGACAAATACATTTCTATCAAAGCCGTTAATCATAATTTCCTCAAGATTCTCGTCCGACATCATTTCCGCAATCTGCCTGAAACCAATTGACTTATCAAGCACATATTTTGCAAACTTTGTGGGTGAGGCAACGCCCATGCTTCTGGCAATTGCAGCAAGCGCAAGGCTTACTCCCGCAAAGTCTGCCGGCAGGGGAAGCTTTTGAATCATTCCAATTGAATCAATCGGCTGTATTACGGTTTCGCGAAAGGCAGTGGCGAGTTTTGCGGTTGGCAAAATTCTCTGCAACTCTGCAACCGAACCCTGGCGCATTATAATCCTAATAAAGCTTTGGGCAAGCGCATCCTCTTTGGGGGGCAAAGTTGGCTTTGAGACCTCGTATATGTTGTGTGGAAAGCCCTCAAATATGGAAACCCGGCCATAGGAATCAAGTTTCTTTCCCTTAAATTCTTTCATAGGCATCTGGAAATCACAACCAGTATTATAAACACCATTTACATATATAAATAAGTTTTGATAGAGTTGATTGCATGCAGGGAACAAGGGAAATTCTGCAAACTGCACTGAAAAAAATAACGCCTACGAATAAGGAAAAGGCTGCCCAAAAAAAGCTTGCAGAAAAGATAATCTCAGACATAATGAAAAGCGAGGGCAAACACATTGATGTTGTGCTCTGCGGCAGCATTGCAAGGGACACCCACCTGCGCGGGGATAATGACCTGGATATATTTGTTTTATTCCCCGAAAAGCTTTCAAGAGCGGAATTTGAAAAAGAAGGGCTTAGGATTGGCAAAAAAGTGTTCCGTGGCAAGAAATGGGAAAAGGCTTTTTCAGAACATCCATACATTCGCGGGGTAATTAACGGTTTTGATGTTGAAATAGTGCCCTCCTACAAAGTAAGCAGTGCTGAACTGTTGCAGAGCGCTGTGGACAGAAGCCCTTTTCACAACAAATACCTTCTTGGAAAAATGAGCACAAGCGACAGAAAGGAAGCCAGGCTTCTGAAACAGTTTCTCAAAGGAATAAAGGCATATGGGGCGGACATAAAAGCAAGCTCCGTTCCAGGGTATGTTGTTGAACTCTTAATTTTAAGGTACGGCTCGTTTACAAAAACACTCAAGGCGATTGCGGAATGGAAACAGGGGCAAGTAATAGACCTTGAAAGAAGGCTTGATGAAAAAGTTTCAAAGAAAAAGTTCAAAGACGCTCCGTTAATAATTGTGGACCCTGTTGACAAGAACCGGAATGTTGCAGCAGCGCTTTCGCTTAACCAATTTTCAAGAATAATTGCGGCTGCACGCTCTTTCAACAGAAAACCGGAATTAAAATTCTTTTTTGGGAAAAAGCAAAAGCCGTGGGCCATTGGAAAACTCAGAAAAATGCTTCAGAAAAAAGAGCTTATTGCAGTAAGGCTGGGCTATCCAAAGGGGGCGCTTTCGGATATTGTTTGGGGGCAGATTCAAAGGTTTGCAAAGAAAACCGCAAAGCACATTGAGATGAATGAGTTTCGGGTTTTAAGGAGTAAGGCCTGGACTGATGAGAAAAACGCAATAGTTCTTGTGTTTGAAGTTGAAAGCAGGATGCTGCAAAAAAGCACCAGGAAGGCAGGCCCGTTTGTAACGGATGAAAAGAACAGTGAGGCATTTCTTGCAAAGCACCCGCTGCTTGTTGCGGGACCGAGAATTGAAAACGGGCGATGGGTTATAGAAGTTTTGAGAAAGTTCACAAGAGTAGAGAATGTGCTTAAGGCATTTTTGAAAAAAGAAAAAAGGGTTGAGAAGAACTACTTAAAGAAAGCAATAAACAAGGGCAGCAGAGTTTTAGAGGAAGAGAATCTTGTAAAGCTGTTTAAGCAGAACCGTGAGTTTGCGGAATTCTTTACAACATACTTAAAGGGTGAAGAAGAATTCCTTTGAAAAAAAGAGCCAAAAGAAAGGGGCTTGGGTTGGGAACCGCAAGCAAAACGCCCATGCCAATGTCCGCTGCAAGTGAATTAAGGCACGAACTAAAAACAATTAGGGCAAAAGCGCAGAGGCAGACGTTAACGCTTAAGGAAAGGCAGCGCCAGGAAACAATATGGAAACATTTAGTGAAGAAAAACTGGCACAGGTACTTCCCAAAAAAAGTGCTTTCAGGATGGAAAACGAAATGAGCCCGGAGGGATTCGAACCCTCGATCTCTCCGTCCGAAGCGGAGTGCCTTATCCAAACTGGGCTACGGGCCCATCGAGAATGTTTATAATTATTGCGTTATAGAATTTAATTAACCTATTTATTTAAAAGACAAGGATTAAGTGGTTAAAATGAAGGTTTGTAGTACATGCAATAAAGAAGTCACAACTGACTATACGGAATTCAAATGCCCCAAATGCAGCAAGTCACGCATTGTAAGGTGTGAGGGCTGCAGAAAGAACGCAAAACCATACAAATGCGCTGAATGCGGCTTTGTAGGGCCATAGGTGAGCTAAATGGGCAAAACACTCGTAATTTACAAGATTAACATAACAGATATGGAAAAGATTGATGACGCGCTTGAGTCCCTGAAAACCGTGAAAAGCGGTGAATACAGGGATGCAAAAAAAGAGCCAATCGGCTTTGGCATTGAGATTCTTAAAGCGGCTTTTACCGTTCCTGAAAAGGACGACAAGGCAGTTGAGATCCTCACAAAGGAACTCAATGAGCTTGAGCTTGTGGAAGAGGCAGAAATGCGCGAAATGACCCTGCTCTAAGGGCCAACTTCTACATAATTATTCTTCTTTTCAGCTCCCTTTAACAAAGTTTTTCCACTAATTAGTGCAGGGGGAGCAAATTGATTAAAACAATTGAGCTGCAGAACTGGAAAACCCACCTGAACAGCAGGTTTGAATTTTCAAACGGAACCAATTTGCTTGTTGGGGCAATGGGCTCCGGAAAAACAAGCGTAATGGACGCCATCTGCTTTGCACTATTTGGAACTTTCCCAAGCCTGCAACAGAGAAAGCTGAGCCAGCAGGAAATAATAATGGCAAAGCCGAACAAAATGGACTTTGCAAGGGTAAAGCTTGAGTTTGACTACAATGGGCAAGAGTACGCTGTTGAGCGCGTGATAAAGGAGAAGGGCGGAACAGAAGCAAAGTTTTACATTTCCAAAAAGTTTACAGCAGGGCCAAAACCAAACGATGTAAACAAGGCGATTGAGAACGCGATTGAAATAAACTACAACCTATTTAGCCGTGCGGTATATTCCGAACAAAACCAGATCGACCACTTCCTAAGGCTTTCCCCCGGACAGCGCAAGGAAAAGTTTGATGAACTGCTTGAACTTGACAGGTATGAAAAAGTGAGAAGCAGTGCTGTTAGCACACAAAACAGGCTGAACGGAATTATGACGGACAAAAGCGCATGGCTTGGAGAACTTAAAAAAGAATTTAAGGGAAGCGACGCAAAAGAGCTTGAGAAAAAAAAGGAAGAGAAAGAAAAGCTGCTCAAGGAACTTAATGAAAAGGAAAAATCGCTCGCAAAGGAAACCGAGAGCCTTAAGAAAGAGGTAAGCGAGCTTGAGCAAAAAGAAAAGGAATTTAGGGAGCTTAGTGAAAGTGTTTCAAAGAAGTCCTATCTGGCAGAGCAACTTGCAAAAGAAGTGGGGAACACAGGAAAAGAGCTTAAGGGTCTGGATGCCGAAGTGATTGAGAAAAGCATTGAGGGAAGGAATGAGGAACTGAAAAAGAAACGCAGTGAAATCGACGGGCTTGAGAAAAAAGAAAAGGAAATTATTGAAAAAGCCAGTGCGGCAAAGCAAGAAATTAAGGGGAATGAACTCAAGGTTAAGGAGCTAAAGGAACAAACCGCCGGAGTAAAGGGAGTTGAAGGAAACTGCCCGGTCTGCAAAACACTGCTTGACAAAGGTAAAAAAGAGCACATTGAAAAAGAAAACAGGGAACTTGAGGAAAAATTAGGGGAAAAAAACAAAAAGATAAGCGAAGAAATTGAAAAATTTGAGAAAGAGCAGGAAAAGCTTGGAAAGGAAAGGGGCGCCGCGGAAAAAGAGGAAAGCGCAGTTGAGGAAAAGGTCGTGGAATTAAAGAGGCTTTTGGAGCTTGCAAAAAAGCTTGGTGAAAAGAAAGTGCAGGCGGAAAAGCTTGGAAAGGAAGCAAAAGACACAAGGGCAAGAATCGAAAAGCTTGGGTTTGACGAGGCAAAAGCAAAGAAAGCAAAGGATGACGCAATTCGCACAGAATCCGCGGTTGGGTCCTGCAAAAAAGAACAAGCAAGCGTGAAAGAGATTCTTGCATTTGTCGAAAACGAAATTGAAAAGTCAAAGAAAAACGAGGAACAAATCAAAGAACTTGAAGCAAGCGTGAAAGCAATTGAAAAAAGTTTGGAAAAGCTGAATTTGTTTGTGAATTCTTTAAGGGAAACGCAGGCTCAGCTAAGGGAGAGCCTGATTGAAACAATCAACGAAGCAATGGACCAAATATGGCAGGACATTTACCCATACAAGGACTACTCTTCCGCAATGATGGCGGTTGAAGACGGAAACTATGAACTTGTTGTTAAAAACAGGGAAGGGAATTGGGAGCGGGTTGAAGGAATTTTAAGCGGAGGGGAAAGGTCATCCGCAGCAATCTGCATCAGAATAGCGTTCTCGCTTGTTCTGACAAGAAACCTTTCGTGGATGATTCTGGACGAGCCAACACACAACCTTGACACAACCGCAGTAAGCTGTTTGAGCAAAATGATGCGTGAATCCCTCCCTAAAATAATCGAGCAGGTTTTTGTGATAACACACGATAAAGAAATGGAGAAAGCCGCATCCGGCACGCTCTATGTGCTAAACAGAAATAAAAGTGTGGACGGGCCAACAAAAGCGGAATCAATTGCTTTAGAAAGTTAGTTTGCCTTATCAGCCATCTTCCTTGTAATGAATCCGGCAATAAGGTTTCTGTCGACCTTTGAAAACTGCACGTCAAAAGAGTCGATGACGCGCTTGTTTTTTTCAAAGTCTCTTGAAAATTTTTCAGGCAAGAGCCTAATCAAAGTATTTGCCCTCATCTTAATTGCCCGTGGAACTGCTTTACCCATTAAATCACCTTAATTATTCGCCAAGAAGCTCTGTCTTACCATTAGGATAAACACGTTTAATTGAAAGCGGCAGAACTCCTTTCTCAAACTCCTCTTTTGCAAGCAAGTAAGCTGAAGCGCCCTTTCCCGGTTTAACGAGAGGGGGTGCACCCAAAGCCAACTGCAGAGATCTGGCTGAGATTACTCTTGCACGTTCAAATCTTGTAATTTTTTGCAAATTCAACACCTTAAAAAATAGGGATTGTATAATTAAACTAGAAAAGCAATATTTATAAACCAATTCTAAAAGCACTATTTGCGGGTTTTAACGCGCGAAACAACGGCGGGAACACGCTCGCGCCTTGAAAACTCCTCTGCAATAGACATGGGGTTTTTTGCCCTAATAAAAGCGGTTTCATGGTTTTTGCACATAATTCGGCCATTTCGCTCCATTACAAGCTTGCTGAAGCGATTAAGCGCCGAAGCCTGAACCGCCACAATTGAGTCAGCAACCTGTTTTGAAAAGAATTTGCTGTGCTGGTTTGTTAAATGCCCCGGTAATGCCCTGTAAATTGAAAGCATTGCCCTGCAAAGGGCCTTTCTGAAAACAAAAGAGGAATCCTTTAAAAGTGCTTCCTGAGAAGCAAGGCCGTGTTCCTGAAGTGCGTCTTTTTCAACAGAAGAAATTTTTGCAGAAAGAAATGCAATTTGCTCATTCAGCGCGCAGAGGGCTTTTGACAAAAACGATTCTCTGCGCAAGCAAAACCAATGCAGTTGGGTTGTTGAAACCAGCTCTGCCTTCCCCCCTGACGCTTGGTTGAGTGCATCGCAAAGCAACAGTTCAACTTCCTGATTCCTTGCAAAAGGCCCTACAGGGAAATAATTGAGATAAAACTCTTTTTTCAGACGCTCCCTGCTTTCCTTATGCAAAGCCTGTTCGTGGAACTGCTGTTCAAAGCCTGGAATAAGCGACTCGAAATAGAAGCCCTCTGAAAGCACCCTTGCATTAACTGTTGAATGCGGCAAAACGTTTCTGTCAAAAAGACTGTTTGGACTACAGCAACTGCAATCAATTGATTCAAAGCCAAGATTGTAAAATGGCTTTGTGAAAAGAGTTGGCCAAAGCATTGAGAAGTCCATTTCAATTGAGTTCGGGGGAACGGGGCTTTTGCGGCAGGGTCTCTGCGGCACATCCTGAGAAGATGGGGCATCAAAACCGTGTGAAAAAAACAGGTTTTCAAGAAAGGTTTCCAATGCAACAAACTGCTCGGTTGGACTGTTCTCAGGGTGAATGCAAAGCAGTTTGGAAACTGCAATCGAATTGATGAATTCATTTGCAGACTCATTGTCATGTTCAAGAAGCTCTTTTGCAACCTCATTAAGGGAGGCAAGCCCGTTCCACAATGCATTTGGAAAATCGGTGCACTCAATCTTTTGAGGAAACTTGCCGGCAAGATCAAAGGAATCAAAGTAACTCCAGTTGTTGGCTGCAAGAAACTGCCGCTCTGGCTCAATCAAGACAGGCCTTTTTCCAAAGGAATTAAGACAAAGGTTTGCAAGGCACTTGAGGTCAAAAAAAGTTGATGCTTTAACCTCAAACGAGTTTTCGTGCTCAATTATTTCAAACTTCTGCGGATTGTAATTGCAAAGAAGCTTGCTTAGTTCACCTGCCGGAATTTTTTTCTCAAAAAAGAAAGAGGGAAAGAAGGGAAAACTCTTTGATTTCTTCCCACCAAAATTAGCGAACTCTAAGGTTATGCGATGCTTGGCTTGCGCATACTCTATTCCTGTAAGCGTGTGTGTGTTGGAAGTCATTGCTGACCAATAAAAAAAGGGGTTTTGGGCGCATTTAAAGGATTAGAAGGAGAGTGGGTTTCCACTGTTATTTTAAGGGCAAAAATTTCCGCTATTACAGCAGTTCCCTTGTTTCATCATCTTTTTCGCTTGAATTCCGCTCAAAGTCAACTGCAGCCTGTTCAAGCGAAATCTCGTGCCTTGACTCCTGACTCTTTCTCTTGCGCACCTTAAAGAAGAGAGGGTAATGTGTTGCCTCGCCCACAAGAAGCGCTTCCCCCACACGAAGTGAGGTAATCATCTCAATGCTTTTGCTGTCCAAACCCTCTGAACTTTCCCCTATGTGCTTTAAGTCATAGGGATTTGTGATTCGCAGAATTATATGGGTATTACACTGGGAAAGGGCTGTTGTGTCAAGCTGCACAGGCCTCTGTGAAATAAGGCAGAGCGAGGCCCCAAACTTTCGCCCCTCTCTTGCAATTGTTCTAATTATTGAGCGGCAGATTGCCGAGTCCTTTCCGGCCTTTTCAGGAACAAACTGGTGAGCTTCTTCCAGAACAAGGAGGAAAGGGGGAATTGTCTTTCTTCTTCGCTCGTAAAAAAGCCTTTGGGCAAAGTAACTCACAATAATCTGCTTCTTTTTTGTGTTGATTACGTCACCCAAATCAATAATTGTGAGGTTGCCTGACTTAAGCAAATCGGAAATTGGTGGTGAATCTGTTTTTCCAAACAAATTGAGTTCCATCAGGCTTACAATCCACCCACCCAATGCAACCTTTGTGTTCTCCTTAATTTCAGGGGTTGAGTTTAACGTGTCAAGGACGTCGTGCAAGTCAAACGGGCCAAGACCTGATTTCATCTCGGCTCTCAGCTTTGAAATTATTTTTCCAAGGTCCCTCTTCTGCGGACTGCTTAAGCCCGGAATAATTCCCGAAAGGATTCCAACACTTAGTTTGGGAACACCAATCTGAATCTCGTGGGCCTTAACGATTTTTGTTCTTGAAGAGTAATCTGTTTTGCTTTTGTCCAAAACAGGCTCTGCAAAGGAACTGTATTCCCCGTGCGGGTCAAGAACAATTGTTGCAATTCGGCCCGCTTCCTTCTTCCTGTCCAAAAGCTCCTCAAACAAAACGCTTGTAAGGTAGCTTTTTCCGGCACCGCTTAATGCAAGAATTGCAAGATGCTTTTTCAAAAGGGCCGACATGTTTAGCTTTACAGGCAAGTCATGGTGATCGACCTGGCCAAGCTCAAGCCCGTGTTCGGTATCGAAATGCAAAAATTTTGTGAGGTTTTCCTTTGCCGCAAGCCTCACCTTTGTTCCGGGGCTTGGGGGATAGGTTGCACGCTTTGTGAGATTATCGGAGAAAACCCCAAGCGGCCTTGTTTTTGCAATAAGGTACTCCCACTCAGAGGTTGGAAATTGCTCAAAGAGCGCGGAACCGTTTGCCTCAAATTCTTTTACTGAATCCGCCCGCTCAAAGTAACGGTTTGTTTTGATTACATCGGTCACAAGCGCAATCATTGTGCCCTCGCTGTAGTCAAGCTCAACAAACTGGCCGCGGTGCAGCACTCCCGAGGTAACAACAAAGTCTAGGGCTGCAGGGCTTGGGCCATCAGGGGTTGACACAACAGTTCCAAGTTCCTTTTCAGCCATTTGATCCACCAATAAAATAAATAACCGTTTGCCTAAAAAGGCCTATAGTCCCGCCTCATTTTAATGCGAATATTCCTGCCCAGTTTGTCCATTATTTTGTCGTAAACAAGGTTTATTTCGTCAGGATTGAGCTTTGCATGCAAATCCGCCTCAATCAAAACGGTTGGATAAGCGTATTCGCGGTGCATGCAGGAAGAAGCATAAACAATTGGCGCAATCTTATTTACATGCTCTGAAATGTCCCCCTTGCTGTGAAGGAATTCAATGCGCAATGGCCTGTCAAACTCACAGGGCCTTAAGTAGAATGCGTGAATGCTTTTTGCCCAGCGCTCCTCAAAGTCTGAAAGTATGGGGTGGGGCCTTTTTGCGTCCTCCCCACTGTAAGTGAAAGCCATGCTTCGCTCTCCCTTGGCAAGAAGGTAATCAAGCAAAATTGTGTCATAGCAATTGTCAAGCGGTTTTGAATTAATTGAGGCCCCCATAATCTTTTCCTGCAGAATTGACCTGAAGCGCGAGCCCCTGCTGTCCTCAACGCAGGCAACAAGCTCTGTTCCCTGCTTTTCCGCGGTCTTGTAGAGAAGCTGAAATTCGTTAACCAAATGCCTGTAAAACTCATGAATTGTGCTTTCATTCCTTGGCTTGTCGGCATACTGCGGAACAATGCTTCCGTCAATAAAACAGTAGTCCGGGGAATGCTCTTCAATAATCTGCCTTGTTGTTCCAACCTCCTTTAACAGCCTTTGAAGGGATTTGCTTATCTGGAATTCATCACTTTCAAGGGCTGAACTGCTTAGGTTGGGCTCTGGAAAAGAGTAAAAGGAAGGGAAGTACTTTGCTTTCTCAAGCTTGCCCTGCTTGTAGTCAAAAACAACGCCAACGCAGCGCACAAGAACCAGGTTAAAGGCAAGCAGGTCCTTTCCCACAAAGCCTGAGTCGACCCCCGCAAGCGTTCCATTCAACTGCTTTTTTTCAACCGTTGAAATAAGGTTTTCCTCAAGCAAATCGCGCCCGTCCACCTTAACCGGTTTTTTTGTAAGAGGCATTATAGAGGAAACAAGGGTTTTGCGGGTTTTGTGCATTCCGCTGATGCTGTTAACAGCCTCGTCAATTAATCCGGTTAAGTTCATCCCTATAATTGGGAAAAGCTGGTTTAAAAGACTATTTGGAGAGCGGGTTTCCGGTAATATCACATTCTGCGTCTTCGAATCTTGTGCAATGGTTCTTTCCTAATGTTGCCCATTGCCCTTTTCTTGCCCTCAACAAGGTGGGACTCCCTTGCATAAACATGCCCGTCCGGTGCGATTATGGTTGCAGGCTTGGTCCCGCCCGATTTTCCGCGTTCCCAGTAACCAAGATAAGTCTTGGCTTTGGGCAGGCCGTACTTTCTAAGCAAAGCTCTTTCGCTTTGCCTCGGAGCTGCGCTTGCACAAAAACCCAGTTCAAGCATTCCCTTTTTTGGCTCAACCTTAAGCAGGTTCTGCACGCGGCTCTTTAATTCTGCCGCGCCCCCCTTCAGGCTTCTTGCGTGAAAATCGTCAACAGAAACCCGAAGCAGTATCGGAACGCCTGCCTTTGTTGCCATCGCATTCATTCTGGCCAAAAATTCCTTCGCCGCCCTCTGCGTCTTTGAGAAAGCAAAACCGTTTGTGATTACCTGCATCCAGCCTGGTTTTCTTGCGGCAACCATTTCAATCATTTTCCAAAATTTTGGATGAATTGTCGGCTCACCGCCGGCAATTGTAATCTCGTGAAAGTGCCCGATTGATTTGGATGCTTTTGTAAACGTTTTCATTGGCATGTGCATTTTTCCAAGCATTTTTTCATAAACACAGCCAGGGCACTTTGCATTGCAGTTCCATGTAATCAGAAGCATCATCTGTTCGTCAGGGCTTTTCTTCCAGGGACTCATAAGGTATTAACACATTGCCGCTTTATAAAATTTTGCCAAAAATTGCCCCTGAAAAAAGAAAAGAATTTAAACCTGCTACGCCTATTGTTAATAGCGATTTTCAAAGGAGTACAGTAAAATGAAGAGAGCCGTTTTTATACTCAAAACAATAGTAAGCCCTTGGAAACCCCCTTTCACCAAAAAAATCGGAATAGAGGACTATGACGTTACAGTCGGGCAGGAATTTGACACAATAGAGCGGGAGCCCAAAAAAATCTTTAAATTGGTTAAATGCAATGCAGAAACCTGCCTTGTTGAATTCTCGGAAAAATTTACGCTAAAAGGGCACGAGCACCCCGGAAACAGGCAGATTGAAATAGGGTCAGACCCCACCAGCTTCAGCTATTTGTGGGGAGAAGACGGAATAACCAAAAAGCTCTCACTAAAACAAATTTACGAAAGCTAAAATTAGGAATTACTTGCCCCGAAGAATTCTCTTAAGGTCAATTTTTCGATCCTCAGCGTTAATGTTCTTGCTGCTGCACTTATCCTCGGCACAATTGCTCATGTAACGCTTGCAATAACTCTTTCCGGACATCTGCTTTAGGTGTTTGCACTCTCTCCAAACGAGTTTTTTCTCAATCGCTGCGTTTTCAAGCTCTGAAGAGAAATCAAGAACCCGCTTAACCTCTTTCTTAATCTGGGTCGGTTCAAGATTGGAGACCGATTCCTCAATTAGCGCGGTGCGTTTCCGGGCCGCTGTGACAAGACCGGTTAAAGGCATGTTAACTAAATGCACCTAAGTTAAATAAAAAGCTTTCCCCCTTCGCACAAGATTTTGGTGCAAAAGTGCGCAAGGAAAACTTTAAAAACATTATATGAAAGTATATTCATATGAATAAGAATTCAGTTCCATACCACCTCTGCCTTGAAACACTTGGAAACGAGCTCAGGGTAAAGGTGCTTGAGGCACTCAAAGAAGACCCCAAAACCGTTAGCGGGCTTGCTTTTGCAACAAAAGTCGAGCAAAGCAGGCTTTCCCACAGCCTCAAGGCACTGAAACAATGCAATTTTGTGAAAAGTGAGGCAAGGGGAAAGGAAAGAGTGTACAGCTTAACCGAATCCTTTGTGAAGGAAATGCCAAAATCAAAGAACATCTTCGAAGCGCTTGAAAAGCACTTCAAAAAGTTCGGATGCAACTGCTGGAGGCAATAAAAATGAAGCGAATTTACCTTGACCATGCGGCAACAACCCCGCTCGATGCGCGCGTGCTAAAAGAAATGGAACCGTACTTTTTGGAAAACTACGGAAATGCATCCTCACTCCACTCATTTGGAAGAGAGGCAAGGGAAGCCGTTGAAAAAAGCAGGGAAGCCGTTGCCAAAATCCTCAACGCAAAGCCTGACGAGATTGTGTTCAACAGCGGAGGCACAGAGGGCGACAACACAGCGCTCAGGGGCGTAATCAAGGCAAGCAAAACAAAAAGGATTGTGACAAGCAAAATAGAGCACCACGCAGTAGAGCACACATCAAAAGAGCTTGAAAAAGAGGGCGCAGAAGTTGAATTCGTTGAGGTGGACAGCGAAGGGTTTGTTGACGTTGCAGCCATTGAAAAAGCGCTTGCAAAAGAAACCGCAATCGCAAGCATAATGCACGCAAACAACGAAATCGGAACAATCGAACCGATTGCGGAAATCGGAGAAATGTGCAGGGAAAAGGGAACGATTTTCCACACAGACGCAGTTCAAAGTGTCGGCAAGGAAAAAATTGACGTTGAAAAAATGAACATTGACCTCTTGAGTGCCTCAGGGCACAAGTTCTACGGCCCCAAAGGGGTTGGCTTTATGTACATCAAAAAAGGAACCAAGATACTGCCAATTCTGCACGGCGGAGGCCACGAAAAAGGAATGCGCTCCGGAACAGAGAACGTTGCCGGAATAGTTGGGCTTGCAAAAGCACTTGAAATAGCCGAAAATGAAAGGGAAAAGGAAACTGCCAGGGAAAAAAAGCTTGCAGAAAGGCTTGTGAAAGGAATCTCGGAAATTGGAAACAGCTGGGTGAACGGGCCGGAAATCGGAAGCAAAAGACTGAGCAACAACATAAACCTCGGGTTTGACTTTGTAGAAGGGGAAAGCATGGTTTTTATGATGGATGAGAAAGGAATTGCCTGCAGCACCGGGTCTGCGTGCTCAACCAAGGACCTTAACCCAAGCCATGTGCTAATGGCAATTAACCTGAAACCATGGAAAGCGCACGGGTCGCTGAGAATAACAACCGGCCGGGGCACAACAGAGAAAGACATAGATTATGCCGTTGAAAGCATTTCCGAAATTGTGAAAAGGCTGAGGGAAATAAGCCCGCTTAGAAAGGGAAAGGACATAAGCAAGTTTGAAAAAGGGTTTGAGGAAAGGCATAGCCACTGAGGTGAGAAAATGTATTCGAACAAAGTAATGGATTTGTTCAAGCACCCAAGGAACATCGGTGAAATCAAGGATGCGGACGCAATCGGAAAAGTGGGAAACCCCATTTGCGGCGACCTAATGTGGGTCTACTTAAAAATTGAAAAGAACAAGAAAGGTGAAGAGTTCATTAAGGACATTAAGGTAAAAACGTTTGGATGCGTTGCGGCAATAGCAACAAGCTCAGCCCTTACAGAAATAGCTAAGGGAATGACCCTTGATGAGGCTGAAAAGATTTCAAAACAGCAGGTTGCAGACTATGTTGGAGGACTGCCCCCTCCAAAGCTCCACTGCAGCGTTCTTGCCACAGACGGGCTGAAAAATGCAATAGAAGGCTATAAAAAGAAGAAACACTAAAATGATTCTGAATGAATTTGAAACAAGCAATAATTGTAAGAACAGACCTTGGAATGGGAAAGGGGAAGATAGCCGCACAGGCAAGCCACGCCTCTGTTTCAGTTCTCGAAAAGGTTGATTCAAAAGACATAAAGGAATGGAAATCACAGGGAATGAAAAAAATAGTCCTGAAAATTTCAGGAAAAAAGGAATTGCTTGAACTCTTTGAAAAAATGAAAAAACTTTTCCCAACAGCCCTGATTAAGGACGCAGGGCTTACACAGATAACCCCTGGAGAGCCGACATGCATTGCGATTGGCCCAGCGAACGAAATAGAGCTTGACAAATTTTTAGGTGACCTGAAGCTTCTTTAGGTTTCGAAAAAATCGATTCCCATTCTTGCCAAACAATCGGTTCTGATTGTTTCGTCAACAATCTTTTCACAAATTGACTCGTACTGGTAAGCGTAAGCAACTTCTGCAAGGCAAATGTCCCGCTCAAAGTCGTGGAGCTCAAGGCACTTCTCCTCAGAACCGGCCTCGATTGCCGCACGCTTCAGGCAGGATTCCCTCCAATTGATTTGAGGTATTTTATTGCAAACGGCTTCAACCTCGCCCCAGCAAGCCTGCTCCCATCTATCACCCCCAAAATCAAGGCAATCACTCCCATAAAACAGCTCAAGAGCGACGTCGGAGATGCACTGGTACTTAACGTTTGAATTGTCAGAACCAAAAGCGCTCTCCATCAAATCACAAACACCAGTATCCTGGCTCTCACGTGCAACTGCGGTAATGCAATTGTTCTTAATCCAAAGCTCTGAAATATCCAAACAGGGGCCAGGGTCCGCCGCCTCTATAGCGGTATTGAAACGGGCAATGTCCTTGCCGCTCTCTGTTTCCATGGCATCAACATTTCCCGCAAAAGGAACTGGATTGAGTTCACGCTCTTCCCCAGAGTCCTCCGGGAAAAACTCGTAGGGCTCGTCCTCCGCAACCTTGAGAAAATCGGGCTCCTCGTCCTGAGGCTGCTCAATACAGCCCGAAAATGCAAGCAAAATTATTAAAGCCAAAATTAATGCTGTTTTCTTTAGCATAAGCATCATTAATAATAATGAAAGGAGATATTTAATAATTGGCATTGGTGGTTTTTATGGGAAAAGGATTTACCGCAAGAGTAAAACGGGTTATAAGCGAGGCAGACATAATTCTCGAGGTTGTTGACTCAAGATTCCCGCAGGAAACAAGAAATCACTGGATGGAACAGACAATTGTGGAAAAGAAGAAAAAGCTGATAATAATTGCAAACAAAGCAGACCTTGTCAGCGTTGAAAAAGTCAGGCGCGTAAAGCGAAAACTTGCAAAGGAATTTCCCTGCGTTTTTGTAAGCGCAAAGGAAAGGTTTGGAAAGAAAAAACTGCTTGAGGAAATAGGAAAGGCCTCGCATAAAAAAGAAATCAAAATAGGGATAATCGGATACCCGAACACGGGAAAAAGCAGCATAACAAACATGCTCCGCGGCAAAAAGGTTGCAAAGACAAGCAGGAAAGCGGGCTTTACAAGAGGGGAACAGCTAATCAGGATAAATGCAAAGACAACACTAATTGACACCCCAGGGGTTATCCCCGCAGACGAAAGCGACGAATTCTCCCTCTTTCTCGTGGGGTCAAAAAATCCGCAGGACCTAAGCGACCACGAACTCATCGCATTAAAGTTGATTGAATTTCTTGCAAGAGAAAGCCCTGGCGCGCTTGAGAAAAGATACGGGGTCGAACTCCCTGCAGAGCCCGAAAACGTGCTTGAGCAAATTGCTGTAAACAGGAAAAAGCTTGCAAAAGGCGGCACCCCAAACCTGAATTCTGCGGCAAGGCTTATTCTGGAAGACTGGGGAAGAAATAAAATACGGTAAAAAAAATCAGATAACCTTTCTTTCAGTGAGCGTCTTGTATTCGTTAAGTGAATCCCTCGCCCTTTCAAGCAGCACACGATTTCGAATGCTCTTGCAATCCTTAATAAGGCGGTTCAGTTCCGCAACCAAATCCTCTACAAGAATTCTCATAAAATAATTCCACTCAAAACTGTTTAAAAATCAGCCGATTACCTGCTCCAAAGAAAGTCCATTCTTCATTGCATTTGTCTGGTTTATTGTGAAAAATTTGCCTGTATTGCGCATTTGCTTAGGTTTTAAGAAAAACCAGCCCTTTCGCGGAATCTTCCAGCCAATAAGGGACTCTGCCCCTGCTTTTTCCACCCACTCAAGAAGCTCCCCAATCTGGCCCACAGAAATTGCAAGATTCTTTGCCTTCCTTGCCTTGCACTCAACAGCAATAATCCTTCCAGCCTTAATTGCAATAATGTCCGGGGCAGGCAAAGGGCTTGTTCCTGACCCCGCTATGCGCACAACAGAGAAACCGTGGCCAAAAAACAGGTGCATCAGCTCCCTTTCGGCATTTGCACCCTTGCTGTGGTAAACCATACCAGTAAAATGCAGTAAGTGCATAAAATACTTTGCAGAAGCAGAAAAACAAAAAATGAAAAACCCAGCCTTTTTAATGGGTTGCTATACATAATTGTTTTAGAATTAGGGTTAATAACTCAAAAAGTTTGTTTTACCCCAATTAGGGTTTTTATTTGCAAAATCAGCAAAAATTTATTTTAAAGCTCAAGATTTCGCCAAACTCCGCGTTTTTTAGGCTCGCAGGGTTTGACCAGGGCGAAACCGAACTTCGAATAAAAGTTCGCGCCCCAGCCCACAAGGGAAAGGCAAACAAGGAAATTATCAAAGAATTAAAAAAAATTTTTAATTCCGAAATTGAGATCATCCGCGGAGAAAAAAGCCGCGAAAAAATAGTGCTTGTGAACACAAGCCGTGAAAAAGCGCTTGACGCAATAAGAAAAGCGCAAGAAACCCCCCTAATTCTACAAAAATAAAAAAAAGGCCTTTTGAAAAAAAAAAGAAAAGGCCAAAACCAAAAGGAGATTTTAAAATGGCAAAGATATATGTCAACACAGTCAAATACCAGATTACCGCAGAATTTGAAATCAGCGGAATCGTTGAAAAACACGACATAATCGGTGCAATATTCGGACAGTCCGAGGGCTTAATTGGAGAAGACCTTGATTTAAGGGAACTTCAAAAAAGCGGAAAGATTGGAAGAATAGACGTCGAAACAGAAACACACAGTGGAAAAACCACCGGAAAGATAATTGTACCAAGCAGCATGGACACGGTAAAAACCGCACTGCTTGCGGCATCGGTTGAAGCCGTCGACAAAGTCGGGCCATGCGACTCAACATTCAAAATAACAAAAATTGAAGACATGAGAACGCAGAAAAGGCAGGCAGTAAAGGACCGAGCAAAAGAACTGTTAAAACAGCTCACCCAAGACATGCCTGAAACAGGGGAACTCACCGAAGCAATCAGAAGCGACATAAGAACAGGTGAGCTGAAAAGCTTTGGAAAGGAAAAACTTTCATGCGGCCCAGACCTCGACAAAGAAGAAGAAGTAATTGTGGTTGAGGGAAGAGCAGACGTCATAAACATGCTCAAGCACGGAATAAAGAACGTGATAGCAATAGACGGCGCAAACATCCCGGACAGCATCGTGGAACTGAGCAAGAAAAAGAAGCTTACCCTCTTCGTTGACGGAGACCGAGGCGGAGACTTAATTGTAAAAAAAATCATGGACCTTGCAAAAATTGAATACGTTGCAAAGGCACCCGCCGGAAAAGAAGTTGAGGAACTTATGGGAAAAGAAATTCTCATGAAGCTGCGCAAAAAGGTTCCTGCAGAAGACTTTGGAAAAAGATCAGAGTACAGGGACAGACCCCCAAGAGGAAGAAGCTTTAGAGACGAAAGGCCAAGGGGTAGAGGAATAAGAAGCGACAGAGGCACAAGAGACGAAAGGCCAACGGGAAGAAGCCCAAGGGACCGAGCCCCAAGAGAAAGAGGCACAAGAGACGAAAGGCCAAGCAGAGGGCCCAGAAGAGAATCACAATTCGGAGAAAGACCAGAACCAAGGTTCGGGGAAAGAAGGGACTCAAGAAGAGGCCCGCCACGCCCAGGACCAAGCGGGGGAAAGTATGCGGATGAAAAAAGATACTCTGCACCGGAACCAACGCAGGATTTGGGAGAATACGCACCGCTACTTAAAGAGCTTGAAACAAGCCTCAAAGCAAGGCTCTACGGAAAAGGCATGAAAGTAGTAAAAGAAGTTGGAGTAAGGGACCTACTTTCCGAAATGGGGAAGGCAAAAAAAGTTGAAACAGTGGTCTTTGACGGAATAGTAACAAAAAGACTGCTCGAACAGGCAGAAAAATCAGGTATAAAGACCCTTGTTGCAATAAAGAAAGGCAAGATAGAAGAATCTGACAAGGTAAAAGTATTTACCTCGGTTTAAAAATAGAAAATGGAAAGGAGCAAAATTGCTCCTTCCAACCTTTATTTCTTTTTCTTTAAAACTGCTTTAGGCTTGGCCTTTGGCTCGGGAACATCCCTAATCGTCTGCTCAATTGGGATAACAATATTTCCTGTTTTGTAGAAAACTAGCCCAAGCAAGAACACAACAGCCCAAGCAAATAGATTGGCTATAGGTCCAAGCAAAGCAAACCAAAACTGCCTTGAACTAATCCTGTCCTGATCACCCTTCAACTGCAAACCAGTAATCTTGTAAAGCGAGTCCTTACAGTCACCATACTGCAACTGGGCAACGGTCTCGTTCTCACTTCCAATGGATGAAATGCAGTCAGGATAACTCTTCAAAGCATCCCATGAATCAAACATCTGCGCACCGGCCCTCACAAACAAAATCAGCGCCGCAAAAAGCACAAACGCACCGATTAGTCTGGGAAGCTGCACGTCCCTACTTCCAATTCTAAAAAACATTATTCGCTTCAATCAATCACCTGCTAGAAATTAATGATATTACTAGCGCTTTATTTGTATTTAAAGGTTGCCGTTGGAGAATAATTAACTGCATTTCAAGTATTGGGCAATACCGGTTGCGTCAACACCACATTGATTCCCTGAACCAATTGAAGCAGTATACCAATCATTCTGGCACACAAGTACCCTGAAATTAGAATCGTATTCAGAGTTATCTGCATTCCTGGTTTCCAAAAAGCCGTAAATAACCTTGCCATAACCCGCAACGGTGGTAAATCTGCAGTATCCAACAACCCCCCCAGCATCAATGTCTGAATGGAGAAGATATGCCACCATATTACCCGCACCACAATTGCTGCCCCCTGGCTTCTTGGTTGAGGTCCTCATATCAACCCAATTGCAGCTGGAAATTATGCTGCCAGACACTCCTTGCGGACCTGCTGGCCCTGTCGGTCCTGGCAGCCCCTGCAAAGTGTCAGCACAGTCCCAACCGGTATTACTTACATTTCTAGTTAAAACCTCGCCTGCAACACAACCGTCATCAGAAATCCTAACCTCGTCAGAAACTATTTCAATGCCAGATGTGGCAGCGGCCCCTGTATTCACATTCAAAGTAACAGTTCCCGAAGTGCCCCCTCCAGTAAGTCCGTTTCCGGCGGTAACACCGTCAATGTCACCGGTTCCGCCTCCCCCTGCTGAACCGTTAACAGTCCAAGCCATTAGTTTAATGAAGCCTGTTGTGCTGAAATGGTAGGCGGAAAGATACGGCCCAAAGTAAAGCCCAAACTGGAACTCAAGCTCCTTTTCATTTGGAAGATACCTAACATCTGTTTTGGAATTGTAATTTGAAAAGGTATCACTTGGATTCATCTGCAAAATAACCGCCTTTGAGGGGTCAGTTGGGTCGGGAGTGTATTTCACAACAATAAAATCCGGCTCGTCCAGATTGAACGAGGGAAAAGTTCCTTCCCCTGTTTTGTAAATTGTGCTGCTTCCCACAGAAACCCATCCACTGTCATAAACCTCATTCATCGTTCCAGGACCTGCAACCGCCTCATCAGCACACACCCAAGCACCTGACGGATCATTGTACTTTAGAACCTGGCCATCAACACAATCAGGAAGGGAAGTTCCAAAAAAGCCGGCATCAATAGCGGCCTGCAAAGTTGTCGGACTGCCTGCAACAGTAATGTCAATGTTTGTCCCGCCATGACTTGGCTCGCCGGCAGGAGCAAAGTTAAGGACAAGGTCCTCGGCCATTGCAAAGCCAATTGCTGTAAAAGCAAGGGCAAAAAGCAATATCGCCAGCAAACGCTTTCCATCAACTTCAATATTCAATGGCATTGTGTTATTACAAAGGATGTTGCCCTTAAAATAGTTTTCCATGAAAGAATTTTCTTACCGGGCTCGTGGTCTAGTGGTATGACGCGACCTTTACAAGGTCGAGGTCGGCGGTTCAATTCCGCCCGGGCCCACTATCTATTTCTGGCGATGGAAACAATTAAATCAAAGTTTTGCCTAATGCTATTGGAATGAAAAAAAAGAAAATAGTGCTTGAAACCATTATGGAAGGGCCTGCCGGAGAGCTGATTGTAAAGCCTGTTGAATTTAAATCCAAAAGCGCGGTAAAAAGGTTTGCAAAGGCAGAAAACAAGC
>JAFCCO010000014.1 GCA_017610175.1 Candidatus Iainarchaeum sp.
ATGACTAAGTGCAAAAACTGCGGGCATGAGATAATTTTTATAGAAAGATGGTGGCACTTAAGAGCCATTAGACAAACTAAGCAAGGGGAAATGACTGATGTGGCAATTAAATGTCCTCAATGTAAATGTAACGAGCCGTTGCCGTTGTCTGTGGAGGAAAAGAGAGGGGGCGGGAAATAAAGATGAGTGAAGGTTTTTTTAAGCGAACAGCAAGAATTTATGTTGACTGGATGGATTCTCAGAATTTTGTTAGACATTCAATTGCGCTTTTTTGGCTTCCAGTTTTTATCCCAATAATATTGGTTTTGAAATATAACCATATTTTTGAGTTTGCAGAAGCATTAGATAAGTTAAGTGGGGGCGGGAAATAAAAATGGGCGTTACTAAAGAAGAGATTAGGACACATTTACTAAGTCCAGTTCAAAGGAATGACATGGAAAATGATGCGGATTGTGAAGTTACAAATGTTTTGGCTTTGTGGTGTCAGCATTGGGAAGAAAAGTTAAGCAAAATGAGTAAGGAAGAAAGAAGAACTTTTTTGGACAAAAAGCAACCGAAGTCAAGCTGGCATTTTATTGTTGAAATAATAGAAGAAGAAGAGGCGGGGGGGGTGTAGGTAAAAGATGATTCTTGAGGGGAAGGATGCGTTGGCTTTTGTTGAGCGTATGCGAAAGCAGGTGGGTAAGCCTTTGACAAAGTCGGATAAGGAGTTATTGAAAGAGATTAAGAAACTGCCATTGTCTGTGGAGGGAAAGAGAGGGGGTGGGAAATAGAAATGGATGGAAATACAAAACAAGAGATTGAAGCAAAAATTGGGACATTAAGACATACTAAGGCATTTATCAATATGCTCATTAGAGCAAGAAAAGAAGACCTTGCAGAATTAAGAAAAAGGAAGCCAAGCGGGGGCGGGAAATAAAGATGAATCCTTGTGATGAATGTTTGGCTGATTGCAAAAGATGTATTTTGCGGGATGCGGTTAATGCGTTGGAGCGGATTGCGGTTGCGTTGGAGGAAAAGAAATGAGTGAACGAGTTTTCATAATAATGCCTGCGTTCAACGTTGAAGACCAGCTTGCAGAAACCGTTGCAAAGATTCCAGCGGGTGTGTGTGAAAAGCTAATTATTGTAAACGATGGAAGCAAAGACAACACTTTAAAGATTGCAAAGAAAATAAGCGGAACAGATTTTGAGGTTCAGGTAATAGACCATAAGAAAAATCTTGGATATGCGTTGGTTCAAAAGCGTGGGTACAGGGAGGCTTTGAAACAGGGAGCGGACATAATGGTGTTACTGCATGGGGATGGCCAGTATGCTCCAGAGTTTATTCCTTTGCTTCTTAGCCCGTTGCTTAAAGGAACGGCTGACGTGGTTCAGGGAAGCCGGATGCTTGGCGACCCGTTGGCTGGCGGAATGCCTTTTTACAAATATGTTGGAAACAAGATTTTAACGGGTTTTGAAAACCTTGTGCTTGGGCTTAACATGTCGGAGTTTCACAGCGGATACATTGCTTACTCTAAGAAAGCTCTTGGTGTTGTACCTTTTGAGGATATGGAGAACTGTTTTCATTTTGACGGGGAGATGATTATTTCAGCAAACAAAGCAGGGCTTAGAGTGGAAGAGGTTCCAATTCAGACAATTTATGCGGGAGAAAAAAGCAACCTTAATCCGTTAAAGTATGGCTTAAATGTTATTAGGGTTGCGTTAAAGTATTGGTGATTTGTTTTGAAGCTGTTGGGAGATTATGCGAGGGCAAAGCGGTTTAACAAAATTTTAAAGCATGTAAATTTTGAGGACGTTGTTCTTGACTTGGGTTGTGGTAAGGACATGTGCAACACTAAGAAGTTGAGAACTCTTGGATTTAACTGCATTGGAGTTGACTTAAACGGTGGAGATGTTGTAGCTGACGCAAGGTGCCTTCCGTTTGAAGACAACTTTTTTGACACAGTTCTTGCAATAGAGGTCTTGGAACATGTTGACTGTGTAAAAGAAATATGCAGAGTTTTAAAGCCAAACGGTTGGCTTATTGCGACCACTCCGAATCCTGCGTTGGACTGGATAATTCACGTCTTTGAGGGGCTTGGATTAATTTACCCCAACGTTACGCCTCACAATAACTTGTTACGGCTTAAAGACCTTCCAATGAAACTTATAAAATTTGACTGGATGTTCTTTCACATAACTCAGTTTGGGGTTTTGGCCAATGATTAAGCGAAACGAAACTCTTTTGCTTTTCTTATTAATCTTGTTAGGCTTTTCGTTGCGTTTTGCTGGAAGCGTTTACTTTCCAATGTGGGCGGGGCCTGACGAACCGGCTCACTTTGTTTACATTCAGCACATTGCAGAACACGGTGTCCCGAACTTTGTTTTAACGAAGGAAATCATTAACGACAGCCTGTATTACATCAGCGTGTTTGAGCCTCCACTGTATCACGCTTTGCTTTCATTGTTTCCATTAAACCTTTATTTTCTAAGGCTGTTTTCTGTTCTGTTTGGAACTGCAGGAATTTTTGTAACTTATTTGATTGCGAAGCGTCTTGGGTTTAATGCAGGAATTAGGCTTGCGAGTGCGGCTTTTGTTGCGTTGCTTCCAACGCATGTAATAGTTAGCAGCGTGGTAAACAACGGTTCTCTTGTGTGGCTTTTTTGTTTAATAACAATATACTTTTCAATTTTGGCTCTTGAGGAAAGGAAGGCAGTTCACGTTGCTTTGGTTGGGGTGTTCTTTTCTCTTGCTGTTTTAACAAAGCTCACTGCGTTAAGCCTTGTTCTAACTGTGGCAATCGTGTTGGGAGTGTATGTTTTCAAGAGCAGGGGTCATGTGTTGAAAAAACTGGCAGTGTGTTTAATTCCGTTGGCAATAGTTCCTGTCTTTTTGAGAAACCTTGCAACAACTGGTGGGTTGATGCCAAGCATGTTGAGCAAGCCGTTTAACCTTTCGTTTAGCTGGCTGTTGTACTATATCACTCACTTGTTTTCAGGAGTGTGGCTTCAAGAGTACGGAGCGGCAACGGTTCCAGACTATCGAATTTTGTTCTTTGCGTTCTACGCAGTTGTTTCGCTTGTGGCGTTGGTTGGGTTTGTTCACTTTTTCTTTACTAAGTTAAGTTTAAGAAAAAGGTTTATGACATTTTCAGTTTTAATTTTGCCAGTGTTGTTAAACTTTGCCGGAGTAACTTACTTGAACACCTTTTGCCTTTGCCCTGATGGAAGAATGTTATTTGACACGATTGGCCTGGTGGCAATTTTGTTTATGGTTGGGTTGTTTGGAGTGCGAAAGAAATCTAAACTTGTTTTGTTTGTTCTTTTAACAATGTTTCTTTTAGACTTGGTTGTTTTAGTAAATTATAATGCGGTGTTGCCAGAAGTGATTTGGAGTTTATTATGATATATACTGTTGTTTACGGGGGGGGAAGAAAAATGTTTAGGTTGTGGGATAGGTTGTGGTTTGCTTTGAGGACTGGTGTTAGAAAATGAGGGATGTTTTGGTAATTGGCAACGGTGTTTCTGAAACGCTGATGGTGTTGAACGATTTGGCAAAGTTTAGGGTGGCGGTTTCTGTTACTGTTCGGCCTCACCAGATGCGAAAGGATGTTGGAGCGATTGCCGAGCATGCGGCTCGTTTGGTTTTGGATGTGGTTGTTGACCGGCGGCAGGAACTCAACGAGCAGATGGTTTCTCACAACGTGGTTTTGACTTTGTTTAATGCAACTGGCAGCGGAACTTATTCAAGCGTGGTTTTGCAGGCGATTGGCTGCCGTTGCCCTGTTTTGATTTACTGCTTTAACAGGGAGACGGCTGATGTTTTGTTTAAGAACATGCGGAAAACAGGCGAAAGGAATTTTGCAATTGAGGCCCGTATTGTTTCTTCCCCTGAACAGCTTGAAGAGGATGTGTTGGTATGGTGCTGAAGGGAGCTTATGATGGCGGCTTTGAGTTGTGCCGTTGCCTTCGATGCGGGTACAGCTGGTTTCCTAAAAAGGAAGGTGAGCCAATTCGTTGTGCCAACCCGGAGTGCCATTCTCCTTACTGGAACAAGGCGCGGGTGCGAAATGAATGATTTGCACCGAATGCGGGAACGCAGAGTATTTCATTTTTGAAGAGAACGGGGAAGTAATTTGTTCTCACTGTGGGACGGTGGTGAAAGCTGTGCGCTAAAGAAAAGAAAGTAAAGTTTGTGAAACCGGTTAATATAATTTCTTCGGTTTGCTTTCCCCTGCTTCCAGGCGAACACATAGATTTGGAAACCGCTTTAAGTTGTGTTAAAGAAAGTAGAAAATTTAACAGCTGTTATATTAACGAAGCGTTTCACAACCTTTGTTTGAAGGGAGAGGGTGTAACAATTACTGTAACTTACAAGGGTAGTTGTAAGATTTTTTCCCTAATGTCAGAGCGTGAAACGGAACGTTTTTGCTTTGATTTGTGGGCTGATTTTTTTAAAAAAAATACGGTAAAACAAACACTATAATTTAAATACCCTTATGGAGTTTGTATAGCTTGCCCTTGTTTTAAGGCATTCTGTTGGGGGCAAAAAATTCGTTATATCGTTAAGGGAAGTTAGGTGCATATATATGTACCAAAATGGTGAAATCGAATGGAGGGAAACATCGTGGACAAGCTGGAAACAAGAGGACAGATTAATGTTGCGGCTGCTGCTATTGGAGCTATAATCGGTGTTATTGGAATCATAATCTTCGCAGAAGTTTATGACGGCCTTAACACTACACAAGTTTCAACCAGTGCAACCAATCTGCTTGATCTTGTAGACTTGCTGCTTGCTGCGGTACTAATTATAGGTATCGTTGCGCTCATGGCCTTCATCCGAAGGTAATGAGGTGGCATAAGCCAGCGCCTCTTGCGGGGGCGTTCCTTTGTTTTTTTTTGTGAGGTGTTAGAAATTGCTTGATGTGATATTTTATTTGCAGGTTGCGTTCTTTGCCGTGCTTTTGCTTTACGGTTTTTGGAGCAAGTCGCCTGCTGTGTTTGCTTTGGCTGGTGTGTTTTCAATTTTAACCGGTGTAATGCTTGTTGGTGAAGGGCTTGACATTCCAACAGGGTATGAGATTTCTGGGGCGGATGATAATGTAATGCAGGTTTCTGAAACTTATTCGACTTACTTTACTTTTAATTCGGGTGCTGTGAATATGTGGCATTATGTTTTGTTGTATGGTGGGTTTGTTTGGTTGATTGTTGCGGCTGTGCTTGCTAAGAGAGGGCATGAGGTGGGTGTGGATGTTGGCGAGTAAGCTGGTTGTTTGCGCTTTCCTGTTGTTGTTTTGTTCGCAGGCTTTTGCTTTTTTTGGTTTGTTTGAGCGGCAGATGCCGCCAATAATTATTAACAATCTTGATGTTAATGGAGAGGATGTTAATGTTAACAATTTGTGGGCTGTAAACATTGATGCTAATTCTATTATTGTGGATTTTTTGGTTGGGAGAAACTATATTGATTTGAATATTTTGAATGATATTAATGCAAGGAATGCTGGTTTGACTGGCCAGCTTTGGGTTGGGGGGGGTTCGTTTTTTGGTGGGGATGTGAATGGTGCATACGATATTCGGGCTAAACAGTTTCTTTGGGCGGAAGGTGGAAAGCTTTGCACTGCAACGCAATGCTATGATATTGCTTTGGATTTAAATTTTTTTAGAAGCGAAGCAGACTTGAACACAATTGGCTTTGTGCCGTACGTTGGTGCTGGTTCAAACGTTGACCTTGGAGCGTACGACTTTGCAACAACAGGCTCAGGTAGGTTTGACAGATTGGGCTTGAATGCCACAGTTGACCCACTCATTCAAATAAAAGGAATAATGTCTGCTACAGATAATTATGCGATTAATTTTGACGGTACAACAAATCCCTATACTGGGGATATAGATAATGTGCTTGCCCCTAAAGGTTTCAAAATGCACAGAAAGTTTACAGGGAAGCCATATTTTGCGGCAACGTTTCCGATAGTAAACGATTTCCTTATTGATATGGATTTTGACACAAACCCAGGGGATGATGTTCTGTCTTACTTAACCGCTTTTAGGAATGAAATTAAAATGCAAGCCAATTTTGCTCAAAGCGGTTCTCTTACTATGAGACCAATAGTTTCAGAAAATATATTTGAGCCAGGAACTTCTACTTTTGGGGATGATGACTCTGTTGCGATTACGGGGGCGGGGAATGCAACTTTAGAATTTATATTAAGCGAAAATAAACTGGGAAATAACAGCGCTTTTAGCAATATATTTACATTAAATAAATCAAGCGGCACTGTTACTATTACAGATATTGGATTGAACGTTTTGAATGGGTCAAAGTTTGCATCTCTGGATGCAGGAGCAACCGTAAACAGAACCAGTTATGTGGCGAAATTGAGTGGGAAAGGATACTCAGATGCCCAGTTTTCTGGCACAGATAATATTACTTCAACCCGATACGGTTTGTACATAGACAATATCACAGGAGCGAACAATAATTACGGAATAGTAATAGCTCAAGATGACGTAGGTCTTACTTTAGGGGCTGGGAAAGAGGCAACTCTTTTAGGTTCGGCAAGCGGTTTTGAAACAACGTCAAACTTTCAGGCACGAGACTTTAACGGAACAAATATGGCTTTGGACGGCGGGCTTACTTTGAATGGCACCCCGTCTGTAATAGATTCGCCTAACGAAATTCATGTAAAAGCAAACGGTGACTTAGACGACTATATTGCTTTTGTTACTGCGGGAGGCTCTACAAAGATTGATGCTGTTGGAAGCACACTCTATTTTGATGCAGACGGTTCGGGAATGAATTTTTTAAACAACGACCTTTCAAACATTGCAACTTTAAATACTGTAGATTTGGTTGCATCTGACGATATATCGGCAGGCGGAAAAGTTACAGTTAATACTTCTGGTTCAGCACAAGATTACTTAACGCTAAACGGCTCAATTGGAGGAAGCCCACCAAGTTCAATACGAGGCGGTGGAATTAGTTTAAGTAATGGGGCGGGGATTGTTGGGCAGATGTATGCAAATTTAGATTATAGATTCGTGTGGGACACCACTAAGCAAGCTTCAAGTACGGACACTGGGAATGCGTGGCTGAACCTGCAAACAGGGGCGGTTTCGTTTGCAGGGCACAATTTTACGATAAGTAGTACAGGGCAAACGGCAATAGATGGCGACAACGTAAAGCTTCTTTTAGGAGAGGCTGGCGATGCTTCACTTTACTATGATGCTGTGAATATGTTAATTAACCCAAAAGAAGTTGGAGGCGGAATACTCAAAATTTTGGGGGATGTAAACGCAGAAACGGCTTACTTTGAATCTGCCAAAATTGGAGATTTAACAAATTTCACTAACTTTGCTTCTGATGGGCGACAAACAATGCTGGGAACAGCAAGGTATAAACTAGGTTTTGAAATTGATAATTCTGGATTTAAAGAGCCACCTGCTCAGTCTGCTACTTTAGTGAATAGGGGAATTGGAACAGCTTATGAATTTTCTGACGGGCAAAGTGAACACATTCATGCTGAGATACGAATTACTGGCAGATGGGTGGATACAGAGGACTTGACTGTTATTTTGTTGTGGGATAGTCCAACAGTTTCAGAAGATTGCAACTGGGAAATAACGTATTTGTTTAGAACATTCGATGAAGATATGAGTGAAGAGAATACAGAAGGAACTATATCCTGCCTAAAAACAAGTTCAAGCAATGCAAACGGATTGGTTCATTCAACTTGCACGATTCCAACAATAGATTTTAACCCAAATGATAAAATACTTCAATTAGAGATTTGGAGAAACGGAGACGACCCAGCTGACACATTAGGAGACAGTGCTTATCTTCACACTATGATTATTCAAGGAATTGCTGACGAGTTGGGTGGAGTAGTAACTTAGAAGGAAAATACACTAACGAGGTGAATGTTTTTATGAATGCGAAAAGGTTTTTGGTTGCGGTTGTGCTGTGCTTTGTTGTCGGAGGCGCAAGCTTGGCTGTTGCTGAGATAATGATTCCAGATGCCACGCCAAGACAAGACCGTGTAATTGAAATTGACGCAAACACCGTAACGCAGATTAAAAGCTGGTACGTTGACGAACTTGGAATGAGGATTGACAACCTTAACGCAGAGTTTGGAGAGCTTGCCTGCGACAATTCTGACAACAACTTTGCAAAATGTGCGTTTTCGGTTGAAAGTCCTATTTTGCACACAAGCCTTGAGATAGACAAATACAAGTGTGTTGATTTGAATGTTGAAACGAACCAGTGTATTACGTATGGGGAAAAGGATTTGGCTGAAAAGATTAAAAGCCAAAACGAGGCATACGAGGCAAAGCTTGACGAAATCAAAGAGGCAACAGAAATGCGACTAACCGCTTTACAAACTGCAGCGGCTGGAGCGGCCACAGTAACGGCTACGGAAAAAAAATAAAAAAAGTTATTCGAGGTGAATCAAAGAAATGGACACGGTAATAAAAGTAGATGTAAAAAAGGCAACAGTAATTGTTTTGTTAATAGTTGGCGCTTTTTTTGCAGGAGCTTTGGCAACAGAGCGCCAGTTTGAATTAGCTGAACTGCTTCAGCCAAAACAAATAAGCTTGAACGAGGCAGACAGAAACATTTTGATAGCGGTTGGACAAATTGCAGCCTTAACAGAATGTCAAAAGCTTGGATTTGAAACAAGTTTTATTGTGAGTGATTTGAATGGAATGCAGGTTGCAACAACCGTTTGTGTGGAGGAAAACTAAATGGATGAAGAGCAAGAGCAAGAAGAATACATTAAGCCATACGAACAGGATCATATTCCTGTAACAAGCGATCAACAGTTGGGCCAAGACATTTTGAGAACGAGTGCAAGAGTTTCAGATCCACCACTAATTAAAATGCAGAAGGTTAGGAGAAAAGTTCCGGTGTTCGGAGTGAAAACAATTTTGTTAAAAGACGGTTCAACGAAAGATGTTGAGTTCATTGAAGCGTGGGAAATGCAAGAGTGGGATATTCCAATAAAGGTTCAGCCTGAATACCACGAATTAATAACTGACGATATTGCAAGAGCCTTTCTTTCAAGAGAAGATTATTGGATTTACTTGGACATTGGAGAATATTGCCAAACGGTTAGATCTTTTGCAAAGCGTTACGATTTAGACTTGGCCCTGCATCATAACCATTGGGTTGACGGCTGCAATCAAATGGTTGTTGGATCGGGAGCGGTTGGAGGCCAAAGGGTAAAAATTGCAAAAGCAAACCTTTCGGAAACAACTTACAAAGCCGACACGTTCCAAATAATGCAGCAAAAGAAAGACAACACGAGAAAAAAAGTTTTGGGGATCTTTTAAATGAAGTGGCTTAAAAAGGCTCGTGGAATGGGTGCTGGAACGTGGCTTCGAGAAAAGCAAAAGGCGGCAGCGTTCATAAAGCTTTCAGAAGGGCTTGGGGGAAAAATGATTGTTTCCCAAGTGATGAAGCGAAACTGGTACAGGCACATTGACAAAGCGCTTGCAGGCAACACAACAGCTCGTGACTTTAAACACTGGAAGAAAATGGTAAAGATGTTTAAGCGAGAGCTTGTTGGAACTCCAACAAGGGAAACAAGTTCGTTGCTTGAGTGGCTTGAAGGATTCAAAGAGCGAGTAAAGGTTGAAAAGATAACAAAGAGTGATTTAGCAAAGTGGCTTCCGCATTTTAAGGAATATATGCTTTCCTGCGAGGGCAACTATGCAAACAACTACATAATTAAAAATGAGTTAATGGAGGGATGAAATGTTTGGGGTGAAGAAAAAAATTAAAGAAATGTTACCGCCAAAAGAAGAGGTTGGTATAAAGGGCGCTGAAGAAATAGGTGAAAGGGAAATAATGGGAAAGTATCTGTTGAGAGATATGCCCTTGTTTAAGTATGAAATTTTTGCATACTTTGGAACGTTTGCTGCATTCTTAATGGTTTCAGCAGTTGACAGGCTTGGAATTGTTCCGGGCTTGACTGGAAAGGTTTTTTTTCCACTTTTGCTTGTTCCGATAGTTGTGTGGTTTATTAAGTGGGCGAAGTATATGCCGAAGAAGAACCGCATTCCAGGAATGCGCATTTATAAAAGCGGGGTAGTGGAGTTAAAGGTTGAGGACTTGTCAAAGGGGTATGTTGTTTACGGCAAGGGAGAAAACGCTCAGCGAAAGTATATAACAAAACTAAATCGGCACGTTGAAGCAAGCACTGGAAGGCCGTTTCTTGTAACAAGTGAACTGCGAGGGGAAAACATTTGTTTGGTTGAGGACTCTAAGCCAGATATGCGAAGTGAAGAGTTTAACGGAGTGCTTGAATTAAACACCGTTATTGCAACAAAGAAGGCAATGGCAAGGTCGATAAATTTCACTAAGGAGGACTTGTTGTCACCGCAAATGATTTTGGCATTTTTGACAATGGGAATGGTGGCTTTCTTGCTTGTGAAAAACTTGGGCTTTTTGCCGGGAATGGCGTGAAAGCATGGGAAAGAAAGGCGGTAGAAGAATAAGCATTCCACGCATTGAGGATAGGAGTAAACACAATACACGGTTTGCTATTTTGAATAATGAACTTAACGGAAGTCCAACAAAGGTTTTGGAAAAGTTTGTTGACACCGGGTTTAAGGGTGACTGGTGGACTAAAGAGGGCTTGCGGGAAAGCAAAGCGTTCAGGCGATTAATCGAACTAACGTGGGGAAAAAGCTTTCTCAAAAACCTTGAAAGGATTCGTAGGGAACAGGAAAAGAAAGGGATTTGAATGGGGTACAAAGACAGCCGATCTGTGACATACGGTGACTTAGTGTTTAGGCATCTTGACAGGATGTCTGACTCGCTAAGTTCCGGAATGGATGTTGGAAAGCCAAACACAGCCTTGTTGACTTCTTACTATTTGCACATTCTTCACTTTCAAAGCATGTTAACAAAGTGTATCACCGGAAGCAAACTGAAGAAAATAAGGACAATCAAAGCGCAGATTCCTGCGGTTGCAACAATGTATAATGGAAGCTTAAAGGACAGCATTGTTTTCTTAGAAGCCATAAGTGAATGGTTTGAAATCCTTTTAATTGTAGCAAGCGAGAGCAACGTTCTTTCAATGACTCCAAGAGCTTTTAACGATTACAACAATGATACAATTGAGGAAATGAGTGCTTATGGTAACGAAGAAAGTGCCGACAGCTCTGCTAAATCATAAAGACGCTTGGTTTTTTGTTCCAAATTGGAGGCGAATGCACAACAAAAGACAGCAGTTTAACGCTGTTTTTGCGGGCCAGTGTGGAACGGGAAAGAGCTATGCAAGCCTTTCAACGGCTGAGTTGATGGACAGAGCGCCAAACGTTGAGGAAGAAACCCGTTTTTCGCTTGACAATGTTGCCTTTTCTTCGGGAGATTTTGCAAGGTTAACGAACAAAAAAACTCCAATTGGTGGCGCTATTTTAATTGATGACGCTGCCTTTTCAGCGTACTCAAAGGATGCGATGACTCGTGAAGTAAAGCAGGTTGCGAAAATTTTCATTAGCCAGAGGCACAAGAGGCGGTGCATTCTTATTTCGCTTCCGGCTCTTGATATGCTTGCAAAGAACATCATGCAGACAATGCTTTACTATATTGAAATGAAGTCTATTGATTACCACAAATCTATATCTTATGGAAAGCCTCATCAAATCATTTTGAACCCGAAGACTGGCAAGCTGTATTATAGATGGCTTACTCACTGGAGGAATGAGCGCCATCCTAAGTTTGGCTTCAGGAATTCGGTTGAGCTATACAGGCCTGATCTTTCGTTCTCTGTGCCTTCAAAGAACTTGCGTAGGGACTATGAAAAGTATCGTGCAGATGCTATGGCTTCTCATTATGAGGAAGCACAGCGCATTATTGAAAATAAGAAGGAAAAAAAGAGTACATTGGCTGACGCTTATAACGAAGTTAAGGCAAATGTAGAGCCTTTTTTGAATAAACGTAACCGTGTTGATGCTGGAAAGCTAATGTTGAAGGGTTTATCTGAGTATAAGGCTAAAAACATTGCTAAACTGCTTAATGATGAGAGGGATAGGGGGTTGAGTGAGATTATTGTATAATATATAATATAATAAAGGGAAGCACAAACACCTCATTTTTACCGAAAAGCGAACAGTATGCGGTGTGGTTCGCCTTCTGGCGAAACAGCGAAAGGATTTTAAGAAGTTGTGTAAGAAATAATCATCATGAACAAGTATAATTCATTTGGGCTATCCTATGCGGACTTTAAGGAACGAATAACATCCATAAAGGACACCAGGGATGCCGCTTTGTTCGCAACTATCTACTGCGGGTACGCAAGAGTCGGAGAAATCGTTAAAGGAAGGTACTCAAAGAACCCACCCGTTGAAAAAGAACAAATTAAACTAACTAAGCGACACTTATTTATTGACATTTTAACCGAGAAGACAGGCCAGTGGAGGCGTGTGCCTTCAAGCAGGCTTTACGATGGCTGGCTTCACGATCCAATTGTTGAGTGGATTGAACAATGTCAAACGGATGCGTTGTTTCCGTACACTACCCGGTGGGCACAGTACAGGTTTGCCAAGCACTTTGGTTCAAGCCACATTCATTTGCTTAGGCATTGGGCCTGCAATCATGCGCTTCAAGGCAAACGAACCACTAAGCGCTTGCTTCCGCAGTATGTGGCACACTTAGGAGGCTGGACAAGCATCAACACGTTCTACCACACTTACGCTCACTTTACAATTGAGGATTTTATTGACCAAATTTAAGGGGGAGATTTTATGGAAAGAAAAAGTTCTGATGAAGCAAAAGCAATGAGGTATTATAATAGGCTTATTTTTAGGATTATAAATTTGATAATAGCTTTATTCTTTTTGTTTGTTGTTTTATGTGGCGTGATTTTTTTTATTCCTATTGTTTGGAATATTGCAGTTAGTAACTTTTAAGGGGGTGAAATTATGGACTACAATATTGGATCAAAGCTTGACGATTTGATTGCTGGCGAGGTTGAAATAATTAAGCGCTTTGACAAATTAATTAAGCTTTCAGAAATGGACGTTGCTGTTGAAGACAAAAACGAGAAGGGGAAGGATTGAAGCTTTCCCCCTTCCTTATTTTTTTTGTGCTACTTTTTGTAGCCTTTGGCATATACTTTTTGCGGCCTGATTTTGTTGGAATGGACTCTTACGGACATTTACTTTTAACTTGTCAAAATAACAACGCAATGGGGGCTACTGGCATACCTTTTTTGCTGTTTGATGCCATTCCTTGTAATTTAATAGAACTCAAGATGCTTTTATTCTGCTGTGCTTTCGTTTCAGGGTGTTTCATAATCAAGATGGCTATGTTATTCAGTAAAGAACACGGTTGGCGTGCGAGTTACCTGATTTTTTTGTCACCGGTTCTTGTTTTGGAGTTTTCAAAATTTGAAAATGATGCTTTTGCGTTTCCAATTCTGTTTGCTTCGCTGTACTTTTTCTTCAAGTCGCTTAAAGCAAACCCTGTGCTGAGAAAGGAAATGGTTTTGGCCCTTGCTCTTTTAATTCCGGCTGGGCTTTTGTGGAGTGGTTCTTGGTATTTTCTTGTTTCTTACTCGCTGAACTTTTTTTGGCTTGGATTAATTTCAGTTCCGGCCATTTTACTTTTTCGTAAATCTTTTGTTGGGGGAATTTTGCGAACTTCTCGCATTGCTGAAGATATGCCTTTTTTACTTCATGTTCATTGGGTTTTAATTCTTGGGTTTGCGGGGGTTATTCTTTCCCCCCTTTTGTTGCCACAGGCGGTGTTCTTTTTTGCAATGGGTTTGGCTTCTGCAAAGTTTTGGATACTTTCATTGCCTTTTTTAGTGTGCGGTGCGGTTTTGTTGCATGAACGTTTGAACAGCCCTTCCCTAAATACGATTGCGTTGGTTATTGCGCTGTTTGCAGTTGTTGGAACAGCTCAAAGCATTATGCTTAACCCGCCAACTGAAAGCCACTGGCAAGCCCTTGAATTTGCTAACGAAATCTCTGACGGAAACTATGCAGCAGACTGGGGGTACGGCTACTGGCGGCTTTGGGCAGGCCACGACACAAACTCTTACGGAACGTTTTGGAAGCAAGAGGACTACAACGGAATGATTGCAGTTTCAGAACAGCCTCTTGGATGCCCACAAATTAAACAATTTGGAAAAGTTGGTGTATGGCGTTGCTAAGGAAGTGAAAAATAAAAAAAAACCCCGCTTTGTGGGCGGGGTTTAGGAATTTGGCTTTATATGACTATACATAACTGTACAAATTGAATATATAAAGCTTAGACAATTTAATTTTTGGCAGGCACATAAGTAGAGAAGCCCAACTGAAAAGCGTGCCTGCCGTTGAAGTTTTTTTGCTTCAGGGTGAATCAAAGCAAAAAGTGCCTTTTTGTAGAATAAGCGTGTAGTTAAAGCCCTGACTTTTTTGCAAGCTTTATGAACTGCTCAAAGCTCATCCCAATCCCGCCTTCCTGCATTTTTTTATCATACAGGCTACGCATCTTTTTCATATCTCCTTTGTAATACATAAACATTTCACCTCCTTTTCAGTCAATGTATGCTCTGAATCCAGCATAAGTATAATAACGCCTTTTCTTTCGAGCCATCACATGTACCCCCGTTGCCTTGCAATCTTTTTCCAATAGGTTTTCAAACCGTTTGGAGTCTTTGGATTGCGAATTATCTTTAAGATAATTGCCTTCGTCATCTTCGGTGCTTTACGAACCATTACACATCACCTCCTTAAACAATTCTTTCATCCGATTCACGATATTGGTCATAAATGCTAACTGGCTTTTTCTTTAACCTTTGCTTTATGGCCGAATACAAAGAACCAAGCGGTTTTCGCTTAAAACCAAACAAAGGCTTTGCCTTTCTTCTGCGCCTTTTTACTTTCCTTCCACGCTTTTTTGGAAAAGCTGCCAAGCTACCTCGCCCTTTCGGGGAAGAATCCATTGACAAAAGCATTGCCCTTTTTTGCCTCATTCAAACAACCTCCTTGCTCGCTTTAACATTTTAACAGCTTCAGGCTTTCCAGTTCGCTGCAAGTGAACCTCTTTAATATGCAACTGCCTTCCAGCCCGAACAAAGTTTTTATCTTTGTCAAAGTCTGAAGCCACTTTCCTTAAATAGTTTGCCAAATCCATTCCCGTCACCTGTTCTTTAACACTCTTGAAATTCCCATCACCATCAAAACCGCAACCGTCAAAATCACCATGTCCAACATAAAGTTGAAGTACGGGCCAAGCATTACATCCATTGCCGCAATCATTAGAACAGTTATTCCCAAAGTCGCTCCCATTGGAACTCTCGACTGCCACATAAAAACCGAAAACACAAGCAGCAAAATTATTGAAAAGAAAAACTCGTTGGAGAACGATCCACGAACAATGCAACCGCCTATGGCGTTTAAGTCAGAGTTGTTAAAGTCGCATCCGTTCAAGTCCATTGCAAGAGCAGAACCTGCAAAAAGCAAAAACATAAACAAAGCAATCAATCGTTTCACGTTCTACCCTCTCCCCACAAACGACCACACTATGGATAACAGATCACCCAAAATGTAAACCATTGCAATTACCTGAATTGCCATAATTATTCCCTGAATCATTATTGCAATTTGTGAAAGTCCAATTGGAACAAGCATTGAGTTCAAAAAGTTTATCCACCCAGACCCAATTATAGGGATCATTCCCCAAATTTCAACCATTCCTCCAACCGTTCCAAGAATTCCTTGAGCCGGATCGTCCCTTCGTTGAACGTCAATACTTTCAGTGTTTGCATCTGTTCCGGAAATAGTTCCACTTAATGAAACAAGAGCGTTTGAATCCAAGTCAGTGCTGTTTGGAATTGCTGAAATTCGACTTGCAAACCAAGCATCAGTCATCATAAAATCATACAAACCAGACAGGGCAAACAACATTATGAACAGCATATAAAATGTGTCCTTAAATAGTGTATCAGCCATTTATCCAGCACCCCGCCTATATAAAATTGCCGCAAACACAGCAAGCCCTGCCAAAGCAGTTAAAATTGGTGGAACCCAATTCAAGTAAGTGAACATTGCCATCTCAATCATTACAATTATTCCAATCGCACTCATATCGGTTGTTAGCCCAACCCCAATTGCAACAACTGTTGCAATTATTATGAAAGAAGAAAGCATTAGCAAAAAAAAGCAAGGTTCTCCAGGCTCATTCATGCAGCCAAACTGCGACCTAAAAGCCGCACTGCTTAACTGAATAACCAAATCGTTTGAACCAGCTCCGAAAACGTACAGTGAATAACTTGATTCCCTAATTAGCCCATTTTCAGTTTCAACAAAAACCGTTACAACAATTGGAGTTTCGTCAATTAGGCTTGCGTAAGGAATTGTAAAACCACAAGTTGTACCACAAGATTGGTTTGCGTCAATGTTTGAATCAAAAACGTTACTATATCTAATATAAGCCCAACTGCTTACAATTGTTCCGTTGGTGTCAATTGAAACATTTACATCACCACCGGTTGAACTGTATTCCAAATAACCCTTGCTTGGAACAACTTGAATTGCAACATACTCCCAAGGAGGCGCTCTTTGAGTTATTTCAGTTGTGTCAAGATAAACATAATAACCAGTAAAATTTATTTTCAAAGACTTGGTGAACAAAAATCCACCATCTGAATCATAAAAATCAAAGTCATAATCGTTGTCAACCAAAAACGAAAGCGAAGCCGTTCCGGAATCGTCAGTTGCAACGCTTTGAACTTCAACACGGCCTTCTCCTGTAATTGATTTAAACGATTTGATTAAAATGTTTGGAACGGTTGACAAGTCAGAAGTGTCAAGAGTGTAAAACGCAGCAGTTATTCCGTCAACAGCCTTTGGCAAATACATTTGAATTACATCGGTTTGAGGCGCTCCCTTATAATTAATTTCGCGCTTTCGAGTAAGGTAAGTGTTTCCCCCGTTTAAGTCAAGCTGGTAATACGACAAAGTGTTTGGCAAAGCGTGGAAAAACACCGGAGCGGTTTTTCCCGAAAACGAAACGCTTCCAGTTCCCCTAACATCCAAATCAAACGGTGAAACAGCCGACAAGTCATCCTCATCCTTTGGAATTTCAAACTTTACAATAACCATATTGTAGTCGTAAACTTCGTAATTGTTGTCGTATATTCTGAAAAAATAGTTTACATCCTGGTTGTTTACAAAGAACGAAACCTTTCCAGCAGAATCCGTTTGCCTTCTCTCTGAAACGTTTACGTCAGGCAAACGCAGTTCAATAATTGTATTTGGTAAAATAGTTGTTCCCGGTGGATCGTAAAACATAAACTTATCAGTTTGGCCGTAAATGTCTTGCAAAAGCGTAACGTTTAAATCAATTACTGAAAACTGGTTTACGTCTTTCCAAAACCATTCACGGGTTGTGTACGTTCCAGAAGTTTCAGCCCTAATTGTATAATCTGCCGTTGAAATGTTGTTCAAGTCCAAGTGCAAAAGCCCACTCGAAGTCGAGTCAGCCGAACCGTTTACAGTTAGCGTTCCAGGATCGATTGAACCGTGAGTGTTCTCATCCTTAAACATTAACTGCAACCGGCCTTCCTCAACAGCAAACGTTATGTTGGAGTCGTCAGTTATGTCATTTCCAAAAACGTCTGACCCAAACACCCGGTACGTTACCTCCCAGCTTCCAGCATAAGGCAGCAAAACATTTGCGTTCTGGTCGCTCGACTGCAACACATTGTTTCTATACCATTCAAACGAACTCGTTGAAACGTTGTTGACATCGCTTGCATCGGAACCAGCAATTTGCACAACCACCTTTGAACCAGAAACAACCTGTGATCGAGCAAATGAAAAGTCTGCGTTCAAGTCAATGGTTTCAACCTCAAACGTTGCGTCACTGTCGTCATATTGAGAAAAAACGCTGTCAGCAATCTTTACAATAACCTTCCAATCTCCAAAGATTGCGGGAACCGTCCAAGAATAGTGGCAAATGTCTGAAACCGAAAAGTTGTTGGTGTCACAGAAAACCTCGCTCGAATCAGTGTTCACATCATCAATTATTTCAACCGTTTCACCAGACTTAAAATAATTAATATCAATTAACAAAGTGTTGTCGACATCGCTTTGAACCTCAAAATTTATGTCAACCGTTTGCGAAACAATGAACACCTCGCCACCGTTCGGAGCCAAAACGTTTACGTCAATTCCTGAAAAAGTCTCCTGCACTCCGTAAGTCTGCAAGGCGCCCCGCTCTGAATTATAAATAAGCAATGCTTCGTCATCAGACAGTTCCTTTGTAAAAAACTTCAATGTGTCAACCACCCCATCCAAAACTCCGCCTGTTGCCCCAACATTAAATTCAGAAATACTTCCACCGTCAATTGTTCCCCGTGGTTGGTTTAAAACGTTTCCGTCAACAGTTGAACCGTTTACATAAATCTTCATCCTGTTGTTTGAATTGCTATAAGTTGCAATCACATGATACCAAACGTTTGCGTCAAAAGTTTGCTTTGACGTAACCGCATTAGCCGTTCCATTTACTCCCTCAGTTGTTCTGAACATAATTCCAAGCTGGTCAGAAGCATCATAATCACGCCAACCTAAAGCAATATAGTTAGATGCAGCCAAATCCTTTTCAAAAAACAACTGCGTTGCGTTCTTCGTGTCATCCCAAACATTTGGCCGCTGTGCCCACAAAGAAAACGAAAACTCGTCATAGGTTCCAGTTGACATGAAAGTTGAAGAGCTTGAAAGAGAAGCCAAATAGCTTGTTGCGTTTGCGTGTTTTCCAACGACTCCCGGCCGCGTTCCAGCTCCATGAAGCAAAGCGTTTCCACCCGTTGCCCTGTTGTTCGCAATTGCCGAACTTGACGATTCGTTCATATCCCAAACCGTGTTATAGTCTGGTGTAAATGTTGCGTTTGAGTCAGCCAAAGGCGAAGCCGCCACATTCCCATAATAAATATTAAAATTTATGTTTGCCGAAGCATCAAACGTGTCAGTTACCCGAACCCACGCAATCATATTTTGGTCAGAGTAATCCCAACGCTCTAAATAAAACTCCAACAAAGCGGAATCGGTTCCGTCAACAAACCGAATGTCCTTTCCTGAAGGGTCAACAGTTAACCAAAAGTTCGTTTGCTCGGAGTTAAAGTCAACTAACACAACATGGTCTGTTGTAACGTTTCCAGAAAGCCAGGACGAAGTCTTTAATAAAATGTTCTTTTTAGCCCTCCAATTAGTGTCCCACCAATCCCACTCTGAAATCTCTTCTCCCAAAAATGTTGGAATCCAGTCAACGCTGTTCTCTCCCAAAACCGCTTTCTTCTTTCCCCAAACCCGCAGCCTGTAAGTTTCACCCTTTAAAGCTTTAAACCCATAAAAATTTCCAACCTTTTCCCAACGGCTTTCAACGTGGCTTCCACAAACCTTTCTAACGTTTCGAGAACAACTACATTCACCTGCCACCTTTCCATCAACGCAACCTATACTCAAGCAAGAACTCTGATTCAAGTCACCAAAACCAAATGTAAAATATTCCAGCTCAATGCAGTAATCGTTCACTTGAAAGGAACGCTCTTTAAAAACGTCAACTCCAAAATCCTGCAACCCAGGCGACTTAGCCGAACGCTTTGCAACATCAAAACCAAACTGTGAATCGTTCTGCAAAGAAACGGTTCTATTAAAACTCTCCGCACTCAAGTCCCACTCAATCCACGCCTCACAGTCTACAAGGCAGGAATCTGTGTTTGACAAAAGAGTAAAACGGCTGTTGCCAATGTTTTTAACGTCCAAAGTGGCAGCCGCGTAGCTAACCAAAAAGAGCGTGAAAAACGCTACTGCTAAGTAGGCAAATCGCTTCATTGGTTATTTTCCTCCACGAAACTCCTACTGAAAGTACTGCGGACCTTCAGGCTCTCTGAAACTTCTGTAAACGTGGTACAAAAGCATTACCCCAAGCACCAACGGAATCAGCTGCACCAAAACCTTCGTAGTAGCCCCATACGGGAACGCATCAGCGTTTCCAATCAATGAATACAACGGGTTTTGAAGTGGATCGTACATTGCTAACGCTACATACAACAGCATGAATCCAATTGGAGCTTCAATTATTGCTCCCCAATTCACCATGTTAATCCATTCCTCCAATTAATTTTTTTGCCATTCATTCTATTACCTACTTTTTTGCAACCCCAATAGGGGGGCAGCTTTACTGTAAAGCCCTTTCACAGGCTTCACAGCACAACTGCGAATATGTATATGCTGATTGCGATCACTACACCAGCCACAACTAAACCCAACATCATCGGGCCAGACAATTGGTCTTTTGCTGCCAAGTACCCTGCTGCAATAAACAGGAACAAAGCCGCCAAAGCCAACTCAGTCAACAACGCAATATTGTATGCATCACTGTCTGCGGTGTGGAGCAATCCCACTGTCGCTTCCGTGTTTCCGATTCCATCTGTCGTATAGTAACACACTGTGTGTTCTCCAAACGATAGACCAAATGGAGCAGTATATGTTGAATAGTTCGGTGCGCATTTACCCTGTCTGCTTTCACTGTACTGTGTCACAACATTTCCACCATTTGCATCAGTTCCGTAACCCACGCAGGTTGGAACTAACGTTACAACATCGTTTGAAATGGTGTGTTCTGTGTCACAAGCGTTTGTGTCGATGTAAACTGTGGTCGTTGTCATTGCGTTTGCGTCATCAATGGTTGTTATGTCATAGACATTAACATCGATGTGATAGTTTGCATCCAATCCCGTTGGCAGAGTCCAGGTGTAAGAACACCCTTGTGCTGTTGAACTCAACGGAAGAGAACAAAAATCCATCGAATTTCCGTCAACAATCTCTGTTTTCAGTGTGTCAGAACAACTTACGCTGTCTGTGCAATATGCAATCACAATGTTTGCATCTTCTGGATCGTCAGCGTCAGCAACAGTGAAGTCAATGGTAGTCGTTGCAGAAGGATAGTAGTAGTTTCCATCAGTCACAAGATTTACAACTGTGGGATCAGCCGCAAAAGCAAAACTTGCTATTAACAGAAACGATAGAATTACCGCTATTTTCTTATCGAACATATTCGTTTTTCACCTCCTTTTCCTTTTCTTTTTTTTGTAAGGCTGTGAAGCCTTAACCATGTTAAACGACTGGTTCGCAACAGCGCCAGCCACTCCGATTCCAACAAAACCCTCAATCGTTCCGGAAAGGTTTGCTGTCGTTCTCGGCCTTGAAAGCAACTGTGTTGACTGAAGCGCAAGCGCTCCACCGAAAGCAGCGTCTTTCATTTTTTCAAATTCATTCATTTTCTTTTTTGGCATAACAAGTTACCTCCCTAAAAAGCAAAAGGCCAAGCCTTGCCCTTCCCTCCTCCTTTCTTTCTTTTATGCTTTTTCTTCTTTCGTTTAGAAGGCTTCAAAGCAAGAGCCTCCAAGCCCTTTAAAGTAATTCCCGCATACTCTCCAGGTTCGTCAATTCCATACTTTGATTTTTCAACCATTGCCCCTTTCAAAACCCTTGACTTTGGCAACCTAAACATTTTTTCCCAACCTTTCGGCAAAGAAGGTGCTTTTGCCTTCTTACCTCTTTTCTTAGAAGGAATAACTCTCATTGATCTTGCAGGAGTTCCAATTGCAACACTTGCCGCAAACTGCCTGGCAACCTCTTTATAAGTTGCGGGAGAAACATCAATCCATTTTCCTCGCCTGCGAACCTGTCCAATAAAACTTGGCTTACGTTTTCTGCGCTTTCCTCTACTCTTTTGTTTTGAATAATCATCCATATACGGTGAAGGAATCTTTGAATAAAACGGGTAAGGGTAAGGCGAAGTGTACGGACTTGAATACGGTGAACTGTAAGGCGATCTATAAGGTGAAGTGTAAGGCGAACTATAAGGTGAACGGTAAGGAGATTTGTAAGGTGATTGATACGGTGAACGGTAAGGAGATTTATACACCGACTTTGAAGGAGAAATATAAGAAGAAACAATGCTTGGGTACGGTGAACTATACCTTGAAACACTTTTGCTTGGACTGCTAACAACTGAAGGGGAAGAAACATAAGAAGATGCAACTGAAGAAACAAGGCTTTCATTGTAAGAACTTGCACTGGTTATTTTTCTCAAAGCACTTGAAGCAGAAGATTTTGCAACACTCGACACCGCAAAAGGAACAAACACCGTTGAAGCAACGCTTGAAATTGCCTTGCTTGGACTCATATAAACAGAAGCGCTTGGAACATACGCTGATCCACTACGAGAAACAACCTCTGAAATAGAACGCCCCACCTTCCTTGAATAATAACTACTTGGATAACTTGAAACCTCAACCGTCTTTCCAACCGAAGGCTTTACAGAACCCGCTCCTGCAACTGGAGAAAGCCCAACCTTATACAATTGAATCATTTGATACCGACTACCTAAAGGAGAAGACTCCCAAAGGCGAGTTAACAATTTGCTCTTAGTAACAAAAACAGGCGCTTGCAATGTTTCCTTAAAAAAGCCATAACCCAAATACTTTTCCTTTGTAAGAAAAGAACCAGCAAAACCACCAGGAGGCGCCCAAGCCTGAGTCGCAGCAGTTGCAACAGTATGCTGGCCTTCAACACTTGCACCAAGCAAGTTCATTGGATCAACCTGTTTAATTCCAGACTTACCCCACCAAGTTTTCAAAGAAGGAATAAGCCCCTTGCCAGACCGAATCTTAGTATAACCCAAAACACTTTGTTCCAAATATGCTTTGCCAGTTGCAGGAAGCAACTGAATTTGCCCTGAAGAACCTGAATATCCTTTACCCGCTCCAATGTACCCTCCATAAATTCGGTAAAGCTCTGGATCTTTTGGAGGAGGCGCACTAAAATAAAAAGGCTGATGCCCCAAACTACTGCGCAAACCCATAGCCTCCCCTGGTTGATAAGTCAACAAAGTAGTCTTAGAAGACTTTCCCAACTCACCAAAAGCAGTTTTAACCTGCCCACTTTTAAGCTTTGAAAAGAAACGAGAAGCACGGCCTGGAAAAAGGTTTGCATAACTTGCGTGTGCGCCAGAAGTTTTCTGCCCAACTAAAGACTTTAACTGTCCAGGCGTTTGTTCAACAGTATAACTTGGAACAAGCTCTATCCTTTCAGCGCCACGATAAGCTCCCAAAAACTTTCTGTCAAGCACACCCTTTGTAATGCGAGAACTGATTCTTGTTCCGGGAAACTTAAAAGCAGTAACAAGCCCAACACCTCCAGCAACAAGCCTTGCCATTTCAGCCTTGCCTGCCTTTCCATCCAAATAAGGATAATGTTCTGCCGGTAATGTTCCAATCTCAAGCTTTGTAGGTTGTTCAAAAGTCAAAATAGTTTTAAAAAAAGGCTTTGTTTTTACAGCTTTGCGGCCAGTGAAAAAAGAAACAACCGGATTCACAACAGGATCAGCAAAACCAAAACCCAATTCAACAGGTGTTTTAAAAACAGTTTTTTGTTCCTTCTCAATTATTGAAGGCATATTGCCCCAAAACTGTTTGTAATATTGCACATTCTGCCTTGCACCCTCAATAGAAGGAGGCGGGTGCAAATCCAAACCAACAGACTTCAAAGCCTCTGTTCCAGTTTCATAAGCAAAACCAACCCCATAAGAAGCTGCTCCAAAAATAGTTCCCTGAACACCTCCAGCAATGCCTCCGGAAATACCTCCAAGCGGGCCACCAATTGAACCAAGCCCTGCTCCAATCAAACCCCAAGAACCAGCAGACGTTCCAACGTGCCGAGAAATCACACCAGCATCAAGCGGAAACTGTGAAACATAACCCGGCTTTCCACCAATCTTTGAAACCAAAGGCGGCTTTCCAGTTCTCGGATCAGTCATCCACATAGAATCAGCCTCTTTTGCAAACTTATATTTAGACTGAGCAACATCCTCCCAACCAGCAAAATGCTCACCAACAACAGGCGGGCCTACCAGCTCTTCCCGCTCAACAACCCTTGCAGACATCTCCTTAGCAGAACGCAAACCTGCTCCAGGATCAGTTGAAAAACTTGACCGAGTTGAAGACGGTGCAACAAACGTAGAAGTTTTTTGAGTCGGAGGAAACTTTGAAACCTTAGCAGCAGCAATCTGTGCCTCCTTTCCAGAAATTTCAGCCATGTCATTATAGCGAGAAATTCCACGATTCAACTCAAGAGAAGCTTTTTTATAAGCCGCAACTCGCTCATTATAACCTCGAATAGAAGCTGTTGGAGAACGCCCCGCAGCAATATCAGCCTCAAGCCTTTCACGAGAAGCCACAAGCCCTTCCCTTTGCACTTCTAAATCTTTACTCTCAGACTTAATCTGTTCACCAACAGCACGCAACTTTTCAACATTAGTAGTAAAAGTTTTAGTAGCCTGATATACCCCGCCTTCAAAATGTTCAGGCCGCACACGCTGAGAAGTAGAAACTCCAATCTCCTGAGAAATACGCCTTGCCTCAAGCTCAGAAAAACCACGCTTTAACAAAGCCTCCTTCAAAGTTGGCGCACCCGCAACATCAGAACGCAACTCCTCCGCAGGAATATCCTTAATCGAAGAAAGCAACCGAACCTTTGAAGAAACACTACCCCCCTCTTTCCCACCAACAAAACCACTTGAACCAACTCCACTGCTCGGAGTCCAACCCGCTTGTCTTGGATCACCATAATAAGCTCGGCCCTGAGTTTGTTCATACGCTTGAGCGTGTCTAAAAGAAGTAGCCTGCCTACTTTCCTGCCTGGCACTCATCTCATCTGCACGCTCACGAGAAACCATTAATCAGCCCCCGCTAAATAGCCAGCCTCAACCGGATCATCAAAATACTTCTCACCATAAATCTGCTCGTAAAGTTTACCGTGCCTCAAAGACATTGCTTGAGTTTCTTTCAAACGAAAAATAGTGGCTTGCTTTTCAACAGACAATAGCTTTCCCGACACAAACAAAAATTCTTCATCTGGCAACGTTGGAACTTCCGGCTCAGGTTCAACAAACAGGCTGGCAAAAAACACTGCGCCAGCAAAAAACAGGCAAGCAATTAAAACAAAAACAAAGATGCTTTTCATAACAGTACATATATAGAGCGTAACTTCCCTTAGCGATTAACTGTTTGAAAAAATGTGCCTTTTGCCGTATAATTTTGGCAAAAGCTTATTAAGATGAAACTTTACAATGCACGCGGTGAAGAAAAGTGTTGGCAAACAAAAAGGCATCAGAAAAAGTTGGTTTAATCACCTCTACTTCAAAACAGCCAACACTTTCCCACCACAACTCAATAGCCGACAAAGTGCTGTGGGCATTTCAAAAACCGGGAGGCAAAGCAAAATGAATTTCTTGGAAGAACTTCCAAACGACTTCGGCAAAGGCAGAATGCCAAACCCGCCAACAGAAACAATGCGAAGAACCGCAGAATACTTAAAACTCAACGCCCTGCCAATCGCAGGTATAATTCTCGGCGTTGCCGGAATTGTGGGGCTATAAAATGGAAACATGCCCATTCTGCTCAAGACCAACAAGCATCTACGGAAAAAAATGGTTTTGCGACTTCTGCGGAGCTGCTGGAGAATGAACAGCTCAAACGGTTTTGGAACTGCTGAAATGATTGAGTACAACCGCAACCGAAGAATGTGGGGCTTTTTAGACGATGAAGGCCACCAACACCTCTACGGAAAAACAAAAGACAAAACAAGCAAACAAAACGCAACAGCCGCAAGAGTACGCTACCTAACCATGATGGCCCACATCCTACTAAAACAACCAACAAAACAACAACTCACAACATTCCAAAACCAGGTAGAACGCGCAACACTAAAAGGGAAGAGATGAAATGGTCATGGCCGGCTGCGGAAATTGCCTATACTTTCAAAAACAATTCAAAAACGCAGGCTTCTGTTGGAAAAACGGAAACCAAACAACCGCATACGACCACTGCGGAGAATGGGGGAGAAAAGAAATGGGAAAAGCAAAACCGCTCAAAGTAATAGCAAAAAGAACAACCGAACTGCAAGAACTAATAAAGCAAAAAAACTGGACACGCGCAGAACCCGCAATACAAAACCTAAACGAATACATCGAACACGCGCAAGAAAGAGAAACACTATACAACAACAGGAAAGGGAAGAAATGAACTGGATATACTTTGCAATCATTGGGATTGGATTGGTTGGCCTATTAGATTTACAACATTTAGGATACCACAACTTTCCAAGAGTAATAACGTTCTTCTTCCTAACTGGAAATTTATTGTATGCTGGAATATGGTTTGAACGCAGGAGAAAACGCAAATGACTTTTTGGAGGCGCTGCCTAAACTGCCAAAAAATATTCTTCAACAAAAGAAACACATTCTGCTCAGAACAATGCTTTAACATTTTTGTAATGAAAGAAAAAATAAAAAAGGAGGAAAACAAATGAGTGTTAATTATATGTTCTATATGGGTGGATTCGCAATAATCCTTTGGGGGCTATCAATGCCATTCAGAAAACAACTACAAACACCCCTACTTTATTTTGCAGTTGGAATGATTTTTATGTCGTTTTTAAAAAATTTTCTTGACAAAACACAACAGCTAAACGAAAGGAGGAAAAATAAATGAGTTACTTAATAGCAGCCGGAGGAATAGGGCCAGCCGAAATAATTATGAAAGACAAGTGCCTGAGGCCATACTGGAAAACAGACGCGACAGGCACACGAGTACAAGGAAAAAAATGGTTCAGAAACCAAACCAAAAACATATAAAGAAAGAAAGCGTAATAAGTAAGGAAGCCGTATCAAAGTGTCATTCCAAAAATTAGTGAGTTAGTGTTGTTAGTGTTCGAAGAGTACGTTGGAAAATATGTAAAAGTTTACGCCGAAATAGGAGACAGGCCATTCAGCTTTGAAGGTAAAATCCTAGCCGTCAACGAAACCCACATCAAACTATTAGACAAATTCCAAAAAGAACAACTCATCCTAATTGAAAGCATCCAACAACTCACACCAAAAGAGGTGAATGGATGAAGTTCCTTAAAGAGTGGGAATACCTCCAACATATTGAAATGTGCGGAGGCGCACTAAAAATAATCGCGCCCTATGGAATAAACTCAATTGTTTTAAAGCACCTCTTTAGAAATTCTGGAGGTCTTCCAGTAAAAATTATTTCTCAATCAAAACAACCGCTTCTTGAATCACACGGTTTTGAAATTAGAACTTGGAGTAATATGCATGCCAAACTATTTCTCGGAACAAACGGCGCGATATGGGGTAGCTGGAATTTCAATATGCAGCATCAGCGCAAATCAACACTGCGAGAAATTGTTGAGTACTGCCAAAAAAACGAACCAAAATATGAAGCGCTCAACAACCAATTCAACTACTATTGGGAACAATGTGCAGGGTGGCAAAAATGATTCCAAAACATCTTGACGGCTACAAGTTTATTAAAGTTGTTGCCGACAGCAAGCGGCCTCTTGAACCTGATTGGCAGAACACAAAAAACTATTCTATTGATTCTGAAGAGCTGAAAAACCACATTGAATGCGGAGCAAACTATGGTGTTATCGGCGGCAACGGAAAAATAATAATTGACATCGACCGCAAGTCGCCCGACTTTGAAGAAGTTGTCAAAGCCGCAAAGACGTTGCCAAAAACTTTTGAGGTAAGCACAGCAAACTTGGGACACCACCTTTACTACAACTGCGAAAACGGGAAAGGAACCCGCATGAACAACGAAGCCGGAGAAGTGCGCGCAAAAGGAATGATGGTTGTTGGCCCTGGAAGCAAACTTGGAGCAAAAGAATACAAGGTTGTTGCAGACATTCCAGTCGCAACCGTAACAATGGAACAGGTTCGCGAATCATTCAAAAAATGGATTGGGGAAACAACTGTTGAAAAAGTTAAAACAAAAAAGCCAACCGACACAACCCGAAGCGGAAAAGAGTGGGGCATCCTATGTAAAATGATTGAAAGTGGAAAAAATAAAGAGTTCATATTTGAAAAGATGAAAATGTATTCAAAGTGGAGCGAAACGGGTGACAAATATAAAGAACACCAATACAAAAAGGCGTGCGAAAAGATTCAAAGTAAAAGAGCGTTAAAGCTTGAAGAGATTGAAAACAAGTATGATTTGAAAGACCTTTCCTTAAACGTTATTACAAAAATTGCGTGCAACAAACGTTCGGAAGCAACCGAGGCAATTGTTGAAGAGATAAAGGCACAGGAACACATTTACACAACACGGGACGATGAAAAGAACGAGGTTTGGATTTACCGCGAAGGCATCTACGTTTCCGAAGCAAAAACATTCATTAAAGAAATATGCCGAAAGATACTGGGGAGCGCGTACTCAACTTCCCTGTCAAGCGAAGTCATTGCAAAAATTGAAACAGACACCTACATAAACCAGGACGAATTCTTTGAAGTCAAAAACATTGACGTTGTGGTTGTTGAAAATGGGATTCTAAATATTCACACGCGGGAGATGCGGCCGTTCAACCCTGAAGAAATCTTCTTCAACAAGCTTCCAATAACATATGACTTGGAAGCCGTTTGCCCTGCAACTGAAAAACACTTTGAAACCGTTCTCAAAAACAAAGAGGACAAGCCGGTAATGGAGGAACTGTTCGGCTACCTACTGCTCAAAGAATACCGCTACGAGAAAGCGTTCATGCTAATTGGAACAGGCCGAAACGGAAAAGGAAAAACAATGGCCTTAATGAAACGGTTCATTGGAATTGAAAACTGCGCCAGCATTCCATTACAGCAGTTTGAAACAGACAACTTTTCGCACGGGGAACTATTCAAAAAGATGGCTAACCTTGCCGGGGACGTTGACAACCGAGCGCTAAAGCACACCGGCTCCCTCAAAACGCTGACGGGGCGAGATCTAATAAGCGCCGCAAGAAAGTTTCTGCCAAGAGTTCACTTTGTAAACTATGCCAAAATGGTGTTTGCAGCAAACCAGTTGCCAATAACTCACGACATAACCCCTGCGTTCTTCATGCGGTGGATTCTGTTAGAGTTTCCGTTTACGTTTTTGACAGAGGAAGAGATTCTGAAAAGAAACCCGGAAGACCGGGAAGGCTGCAAAGTCAAGGATCCAGAGATTGTTGAAAAGATTACAACGGAGGATGAGTTAAGCGGGCTTTTGAACCTGGCGCTTGACGGCCTCAAAAGGTTGGTGAAGCAAAAGAACTTCAGCTACACCAAAAGCAATGACGAGGTTAAGACAATGTGGATTAGGAAAAGCGACAGCTTCTCAGCTTTCCTAATGGACGAGGTTGAGGAAGAGTATGACGCGCGCATTGTAAAGCAGGAGTTGCGCAGGGCCTACTCGATTTACTGCAAAGACCACAAGCTCAAAGGGGTTGGTGACAAATCCATCAAGTATGTGTTGACTTCAACAATGGGGGTTTCTGAAGAAAGAGAACGTTCAATGGATGATTTAAAGTATTACTGGTGGGGTATTAAGTTCAAAAAGGAAAGAAAGTTAGGGGATTATTCTTACAAAGAAGTAGTTGATAAACAAAAAAAGATTGTAGGAATTGGACAGGGTGGTTAAGGTGGATAGGGTGTTTTACCCTAAAGGAAGAGGTCAGCCCAAAGAGAGGATTGGAAAAAACCTTTTCTCCTACGCCACCCTGTCCAATTTTTTTGTAGAATGGCTTAAATTGGCAAAACAATAGGTTTATAATAACAATGATAATAATATGTGTAGGTGGTTTGTGTTGAAGTTGAAGTGTTGTTTTTGTGGTGAGTGTTGGAATCCTAAGGTTTCTGTTCCGCGTGCTTGTCCGATTTGTAAGCGTTATTTTGTTGGTGGTCGTTTGCCGGAAGAGGTTGATGGTTGATGGAATTTTATAATTTAATTTTGTTTGCTTTTGCGGTGTTGGCTTTTTTTGTTTTGGTGTTTTTTTCAAGTGTGGGTGCTGTGGAAATGGGTGGAATTATTGGGGTTGTTATTTTGATGGGTGGTGCTTCTATTGCGGTTAATTTTGCTTTTTCTGTTAAGTTGTGGGATAAGTTGAAGTGTATTGAGGAAAAGGTTGAGGAGGCGAAGGGCGAATGAATGGCAGTTTAACGTTGGGGCAGTATATTGCGGTTGGTTTGTTGTTTGTTACACTTGGTGGTGTGTTGTATTGGGGTTTTACTTTAGATATTAGGGGTTTGAATGGTGCGTTTGTTTCATTTGTTCTTTTTTGTGTGTTTGCTTTGATTAGTTCGCCAGATAAAGAGGAGGCGAAGGGCGAATGAATGATTTTTTTGTTGCTTGTTTGTTGGTTTTTGCTGGGGGGGTTGGTTTTTATTTGGGTTGGGGGTGTGGAAGAGTTTCTGCTTTTAAGGAGGCGTTGGGGGTTACTGAGAAGTTTAAGGAACGTTTGGATGCGATTGTTGAAAGAAAGTCTGCTGAGAAGGAGGCGAAGGGCGAATGAGTGGAGAATTGGTTGATTCGTATTACAAAAGGAATAGGGACTCAATTCTCAAAAAATCAAAAGAGTATAGGAATAAAAATAAAAATAAGATTAACCGCCTTAGAAAAGTATGGAGAGAAAAAAATAAAGAAAAACTTAAATTGCGCGATCGTGTTTATAGGTTTAAGAACCATTCTAAAAAATTAGAGTCGGATCGGTTGTACCGTCTTTCTCATAAAGAACAAATTGCCGGATATAAAAAAAAGTGGGGTAAACAGAATAGGGGGCGCCTTTCATTGAAGGCAAAAAAGTACCGGTTGGAAAATCCTGAGTTGATTAAGAAGCAAGATAAAGAACAATATTTGAAACATCGGGACAAAAGTAAGGTAAGGCAAAAGGAGTATTATATAAAAAATAAAGAAACGATTTCAAAGAAGAAAAATGTGTATGAGAAGAAACGTTACCATACAGATTTAAGTTATAATTTAAAAATGAAATTGCACAAGCGTTTGCAGTCCGCATTTAAAGCATATTCAAAAAATGGAAAGGTTGGCCGTGCAAACAAATATGGAATAAATTATAAAAAGATAATTGAATATTTGGGCGATTGTCCGGGGCCAAGAGAGCAATACCAAATTGACCACATCATTCCTTTGTCGTTTTTTAATTTTGATAATCCTGAAGAGGTCAAGCAGGCTTTTGCTCCTGGAAATCATCAGTGGTTAACTGTTGAAGAGAATAAACGAAAAGGAAGTAAATTGGAGGTTTTTGATGCAGCGTGCAATTTATTCAATTAAGAATGGTTTAATTTTAGTTACCCCTTCTGAGAGAAAATGTTTTTTGGCGGATTGGCCAGAGTAATAATTAAAAAAAAAGCAAAAAAGCAATGGAGTTGAGAAACAATATGGTAAGTGAAAGCAATAGAGCAGAAGAGCGGAAGGAGGTGCTGGTCGATTTTGATGGCACTTCAAGTAAGGGTGGTGACTATGAGAAGGTTCGTGTGGCTGATGACAGTTACAAGGGGCAGTTTATGTCTTGCGAGCTTGTTGAGTTGCCTTCTTTTGATAAGAAGTCTAAGGTAAAGAAGCTGGTGTTTTCGATTGCGTTGGTTGACGTTGAGGACAGGCCGGAGGTTTCTTTGTATGCTAACACAGTTATTTCGAAGGCTTCGAAGAAGGGTTTTAATAATTCGAAGTTGTTTGATTTGCTTGAGTTGGCTGGTGAGTTGCCGAAGGCTATGGGTTCTGAGTCGGAGTTGGAGAATCTTTTGGGTTTGAAGACTTGGTTTGAAACCGTGTTTGTGGGTAAGTCTTGCAAGGTTTTGACGCGGACGGTTAACAAGGGTGAGGAGTCGCAGTATTCTTGTGTTGATCGTGTGTTGTCTTTTGATGACAGGCCGGTTGAAGAGGAAGAGGCGGAGGACAAGGGCGGCAAGTAGTTTGCCTTTTTCCTATGTGGTAAGGTTTACAGGTTTGGGTTTTTGGATTGTTCCTTCCTTTCCTGTTCACCCCACTAAATTTTGTGGGAGCGTGGTTTTGCGTGATTGAGAATTGTAAGGGTGGTTTGTGGTTGACTACTATGGGTCGTGTTGTTTTGGATAATCATTCTTGTGAGACTTTTGCAGAACCTTTTGACCGAAAGCTTATGTCGGCTGAGGAGTTGACAAAGGGTATTAGGTTTGAGGAGTTTTTGAAGCGGATGGTGGAAAAGCGTGAGTGATGTTGTGTCTGTTGTGTTGGACAAGCTGGCAAATGAGTTTTCTACTGAGAGGAAAATGACTTGGAAAGAATGGCATAAGTTGAACAAAAGTTATACAACAGATGAACAGTTGATACATGACTTAGAAGATAGTAGAGTAAAGCGTGCTGTTGTTTTGGCGGTTGCTGAGTGCCGCAAGCGAGAGGGCAAAGAGAGTAATAAAATACCTTTGATGGAACAACAAGCACTTGATGCATTTCCAGACCTTGCAGAAAAGTGTAGAAAACGTTTGGGTTCGGGGGGCGAAAAGGCACTTTTTGAAGCGGGAACTCCGAAGAGTTCCCTTTCAAAACCTGCACTAAAAAAGGGGGCGAAAAGCAAAGATGAGAACACCACAGGAAATTAGGTTTTATCCTTTAGATGTAAAGGACGATGAAGATGGGGGGTTGTGGTTTCGTGTTCCTGCATGGCTTGTTAGAGCTTTTAAACTGAGGCAAATGAATCTTTGTGGGCGGGTTAAGTTTGTTATTCACAGAAAAAGCAGAGCGCCTATTGAGTTTGACGGGGAAGAGAAATGTTTTGGAGAGTATTTTAAAAGAAACTGGAGTGTTAAGCTTAGAAGGGAGAACAGAAGAAAGTCAAGCGGGGGCGGGAAATAAAGATGGGCAAAAAGAAATGGTTTATTGCCATAACTGATGAAATGGTTTTAAAAGTAAGAGAAGATGCTTTTGATTTGCCTAACATATTTCTTAAAAGATGGGAAAAGCAACTAAAATTATTAAACAAAAAGAAAGGTAGGGGGGGCGAAGGTAAAAGATGACTAAGTGCAAAAACTGCGGGCATGAGATAATTTTTATAGAAAGATGGTGGCACTTAAGAGCCATTAGACAAACTAAGCAAGGGGAAATGACTGATGTGGCAATTAAATGT
>JAFCCO010000025.1 GCA_017610175.1 Candidatus Iainarchaeum sp.
CTTGAAGCAGGGCTGCAAAGATTTGAAGTCGTTGCAAAAAAACAATTCCAAACCATCACCAAAGAAGGCACAATGTCATTCAACATACCAATCGAAAAAACAAACTTTATCACAAAACTTATTGAGCCAACAAGGCAAACTTTCGCAGCAGGCGAAGATGTTGAATTCAAAGCACTGCTCAAATACCTCTCAGGGGAACCGGTAACAAAATCAAGCGTTACCGCCACAATTAACGGGCAGGAAATTGAAATGCGGGCAATAGGTGAAGGGCTTTACAGCGCAACATACTCCATTGAAAGCCTTGAACTTGACAGAATTGAATTCGAAATGGACTCAATGGACGCCTACGGAAACACATCCGCAAAAAGCATCGAAGTACAAATTTCAGGAACATCACCAAACTACTACATACAAAAATTCCCACTCACAGTTTACCCCCTCGCATTTGCAGCAATACTGCTTGCGATACTCTTTGGCCTGTCAAAATACGAAGCATTCCACCTTTCAATACTTAAGAAAAGCAGGGAAAGCCATGAGGCACAAAAAAAAGACATCGAATCAAGATACTTCAAAACAAGAACCGTTAGCAGGAAAACATTCAACAAATTAAAAGCAGAAATTGAACCAAAACTTAAGGAAGTGGAGAGCGAAATTGAAAAACACGAAGCCAAACTTAAGAAGAGAAGGGATCCACTTGGAGGGGGTAAAAAATGAATTTTAACAAGAAACACATTCTTATCGCTGTCGGGGTACTCCTGCTTTTGGAATGCGCAATTGCCTCGCACACAATGAGCCCGAACAGGGAAGAATACACCAAGGGCGAAACAATTACTGTGTCCGGTTCATCGGATTGGCCTGTTGACATCGAAATTTTAAACGAAACCATAGCAATTACCGGTGCAAGAGTCAACCCAACAGATGGACGCTATGAATTCACATACCAAACAAGCTTTCTTGACCCCTCGGGAACATGGAGCATTAAAACAAAAAGCCAGGACGGCGAAGTTGAAGAATCAGTGCAAGTGATTATCCCGCCAAAAGGCGCTTACCATCTAATAACATTCTTCTCACCCTCTTCGGGAGAAAAAAGGAGAGCGGAGGAACTTGAGGTAAACATTGAAGTGACAGATTCGGGCAACGCAGTGCTTGGGGCACAAATTGTTGTTTACGGGACACAAGGGGACAAAATTAAACTTAGTGCAGCCGGGGGCGGAAGGTATTCTGGAACATACCTCATACCATTTGACGCAGACATTGGCAACTTTGAATTGATTGTTGCAACACAAATTGGAAGCGGGGAAAACGCCAAGGGGGGGGAAAACGACATTTCAATGAGTGTCATCGAAACACCAATCCTGTTTGAAAGTGTTCGCCCGGACGAACTTGTCCTAATAATCGGAGAGGAAATAGAATTTGCAGTTGACCTAACTTACTTCAACGGCCTGCCGGTTGACGAGTCAACAGAGGTTTACGCAAAAATTGAAGAAGACAAAATTCCCTTCACCATGCGCTCAAAAGGAGAATACACTGCACGCTACACCCCCCTAAACATAGGGGCTTTGCAGGGAGAAATAATTGCAGTGGACTCGGCGGGAAACATTGGAACAAATGTTATAAGTGTAGTTGTCGGGGGATTGAACGAAGCAATTATAAGAGACTACTGGCCGGTATTTTTAATTGTCGGAATTGCGGTGCTGTTCGTACTTTACAAGGCGCAGGGAAGCCTCCTAAAAAGCTTCAAAATGAACAGGCTCAAAAACAAGCGGATTGGATGCGTTATAAGGCTTGAAAGGATTCAGGACCAGTACTACAAAAAGCACGCACTAAGCAGGGAAAGCTTTGAAGCTGCTTCAGTGGGATGCAAACGTGAACTAACAGAATATGACCGACAAATCCACGCACTGGGAGGACAAGTGCCAAAACCAGGGCTTGACAAGAAAATTCACAAAATACTCAAGAAAGGCAAACAATAAAAAGGATAAAAGCCTATTATTTGAAGGAAAAACATGGCTATCAAAGAAAAATTAAAAGGGATTGTGATAAACATAATTGTAGCCCTAATTCTGATATCCCTAGCAGCCGCCGTTGTTCTAACCGTTTACCCCGACCCAGAAATTATCAAAGCAGAGCTTGTTAGCCTGCTCCCTGAAACTTTTGAATCCTTTGGCGAAACAGCGGTTTACGCCGCAATTGGATTGGTTGCATTTGTTCTGGCAAACATAATCGCCCTGGCACTCCGTAGTGTTTACAAAAAATTAACCGCAAAGAAAGCACTTGTACCAAGCAAACCGCAAATCCCCGCCCTGACGGCAAAACCTGAAACCACAACAATTACTGAAAAAGAAATGCACGAAGTGCTTGAAGCAATGGACAATCTTCTTGAAAAGCTACCTGATGCAGAGGTAGAAAAATTCCTAAAATCAAAAGAATCACAACTCTACAAAAAGGTTCTAAAAAAGTACAAGGTTGACTGATTTCACATGGGCCTGCTAAAAAAAATGAACAAGCTTAAGAAAGCAAACTACTTTGAGATTTCAAAACAAGACGTTGTAAAGCTCAAGGGCGGCAAGAGAATCCCAAAAATTAAGGGGCACGCCGACGGCAAAAAAGAAGAACTTAAAGCATTCAAACAAGAAGTTTCAGCCGAAAAAAAAGACAAGCAGATAATACAGCTAAAGGGATCAGGAGAGTTTCTCCCCACCAGAGTAAGCAGCTTCGACGACCTGATTGAAGCAAAAGGGCTTGAAAGGGGCTCAACAATTCTTATATCAGGGGGAGCAGGAACGGGAAAAACCACCTTCTGCCTGCAGTCAATTTACAATGGGGTGCTGAAAGGGGAAAAGGGAATTTACATCACACTGGAAGAGGAACCTGAGAAGCTGAAAAAGCACATGCTCAGAAACTTTGGCTGGGACTTCCAGAAGCTTGAGGATGAAGGAAAGGCTGCGATAGTAAAATATGATGCGCTTGAAATTTCCAGAAACGTTGAAGCTGCACTTGCAAGCACAACCGAAAAGCTTGCAATAGAATTTGAAGAATTCTCACTCCCATTCAAGCCGGACAGGCTGGCCGTGGACTCGCTTACCTCGCTCTCTGCAGCATTCGGAAGCACTGAAAGCTACAGAAGGTACATTCGATACCTCTTTGAAAAGCTCGAGGATTACAACTCAATAAACTTTGTAATATCTGAAACAGAACAGAACCCAAAGGAATACAGCCGCGCAGGAATAGAGGAATTCCTTGCAGACGGAGTCATTGTACTCTACAGCATTCAGGAACAAAACAACAGGGAAAACGCGATTGAAATACTCAAACTCAGGACATCAAAGCACGAAAAGCGAATTGTCCCCTACGAAATAACAAATGAAGGCATGACAATCTACCCAAACGCACAGATTTTCAGGCCAACAGCAGGCACAGCCCCCCCCTTCTGAACAAAAAGCGGCCCCTTTCCAAATTACAAAAATTTAAATAATACTACTCAGTATATAATTGCATGAAAAGGCCAAGCATTCTTGCACTTCTTTTAGTTACTGCACTTGTTTTCAGCGGGTGTGTTGAACCCGAACAGCCCCCTGACGAGCCGGTAGTGGAAGCAATTGAATGTGGAAAAACCGCAATAATTGCAGAAAAGCTCCTGACTGAAATTACAGGTGAAGAACTTGAAGCAGACACCGCATTTGGATGCATGGGGCAGGCACTAATTGAGAATTGCACACCTGCAAAAGCAACAGTTGACACAATACAGGATTCAAACGGGATATTTGAAATAATGGGAATGCAGGGCGCGTTTTGCCAGATTAGAATCGGGTACGGGCCGGAGGACGGGCTGAAAATGGATTCACTAAAGGAGTTTGCAAACCAGTATGCCGACTGCCCGGTTGACCTCAACCTCCTGCGCGCAGGAATGGGGGAAAGTGCTAACGAAAACCGCAGCCAATTTGCGGCAACAGTATATACAACAGCAAGCATTGCCGCAATAATGCCAAACATTTGCACAGGAGCACTGGCCGGAAACTTGGAAGACATCAATGCCACACAGCCGGATTTGAATGTAACCGGGCCTGACACAAACGCCACCCCTGATTTAAACGCAGAGCCGGACACAAACCAGACAGGCGACCAAAACGCAATTGACCCGGATGCAGGGCTTACAAAAAATGAGAAAATAGCAAGATGCCACGAGAAAACAGTTGTTGAGGAAAGCACTTGCCTAAGAATACTTGCACTTAACGAAAAGGACCCTGATGTGTGCTACGAACTCAATCTCCTTGTGGACGACTGCATAAAAGATGTTGCGGTTGCCGCAGACAACTCGCTTGTCTGCCAAAGGATTGAAACCACCTCAATCAAAACCAGCTGTCTGAGTGAACTGGGCACTTTGGCAGACGAAAATGCAACCTGCGCAGGCCTGGACACAAACGTATCCGCAAAAGATTCGTGTTACACAGGGCTTGCATCAACAGAAAATGATTACACAATTTGCGGCCTTGTTTCAGGAAGCTACAGAAGCGGAAGCTATGCGAGAGACGAGTGCTTTACAGACGTTCTTGCAAGCAACAAACTCGGAGTGATTTGCCCGCTGTTCATTGACGCAAACATACAGCAGCAATGCTACCTTGAAATCGCCCAGGAAAATATAGACCTGAACTTATGCAACAAACTTACAGAAGTACCTGACCTCAATACCTGCATCAACGAGGTTGCCCCATACATCGACAACGCAACTGAATGCGAATACATTGAAAACAACGATTACCAGCAGCAGTGTTATGTGCTTGCGGCGGAAACATTCCTCAACTCAACAATCTGTGAAAAAATAACCAACACAGGAAGCAGAAACATCTGCTACAAGAATGCGGCGGAAGAAAATCTTGAGCCCGAAACCTGCGCAAAAATAACAAAACTAATCCTGCTGGAAGACTGCTATATGAATGTGGCAATTGATTCAAACAACAGCACAATATGTGAGGGAATAAGGCAAAATGTGGTGGAGTGGGATGAATGCTACTCAACAATAGCGATAAGCAGAAACGATTACGCCCTGTGTGAAAACGTAAGGCTCGGCAAAAACTACCTGCCCTGCTTTATCGACATTGCGATTGCACTGAATGCCCCGGAAGTGTGCCTCACAATGCAGGAAGACCGCTTTACAAACTACAGCAAATACCCCACAAAAGACCTTTGCTACAAAGATGTGGGAATAGAGCTTGAACTGGACAGTTTGTGCACACAAATTGCAGACGCAAACCTCACACAAGCCTGTGTTGACGGGGACCTCAACTTCCATTAAATCAAGCTACTTCTGCAAAAATAAATTAATTAACACTTATATCCATCGAAACAAACCAACCTTTTTAAACATTTATATCCATCAATTATTTCATAAATTTGCTTACATTTCTAATTAAAAAATTGAATAAATCGGAGGATGAATTAACATGGCAGAACCAGGACAATCGCCAGTGGTCTTTATGACCGAGGGCACCAAAAGAACAAGGGGAAGGGACGCGCAGAGGCTGAACATTCTAATCGCAAAAGCGGTTGCAAACGCAGTTAAGAGCACACTCGGACCCAAAGGAATGGATAAGATGATTGTTGACGACCTTGGAGACATCACAATAACAAACGATGGCGCAACAATTCTTGAGGAAATCAGCATCGACCACCCTGCAGGAAAAATGATGGTTGAAGTTGCAAAAACACAAGATGAAGAAGTTGGAGACGGCACAACAAGCGCAGTGATAATTGCAGGCGGACTGCTGAAAAAGGCAGAGGATTTGCTGGACAACGACATTCACCCAAGCACAATCATAAAGGGTTACAGACTTGCTTCAAAGAAAGCACAGGAAGAGCTTGAAAAGGTTGCAGAGGACGTAAACTTCAAGGACAAGAAAACCCTGAAGAACATCGCACTGACCTCAATGACAGGAAAGGCAGCCGACGCAGCAGAGGAACTCGCAAACCTTGTGGTTGAAGCAATCGTACAAGTTGCGGATGAGGAAAACGGAGCAATCAGCGTTGACATTGACAACGTAAAGGTTGAGAAAAAGCAGGGCGGTTCACTGCATGAAAGCGAACTCGTCAAAGGCCTTGTGATTGACAAGGAAATAGTGCACGGCTCAATGCCAAAAAAGGTTTCAAGCGCAAAAATTGCATTAATCGATGCGGCACTCGAGGTAAAAAGCACTGAAACAGACGCAAAGATTGAAATCACAAGCCCTGAACAGATGCAGGCATTCCTCGACCAGGAAGAAGGCATGCTGCGCAAGATGGTTGACCAGGTCAAGCAGTCGGGCGCAAGTGTTGTCATCTGCCAGAAGGGAATTGACGACCTTGCACAGCACTTCCTTGCAAAGGAAGGAATCTCAGCAATAAGGCGTGTCAAAAAGTCCGACATGGACGCACTTGTAAGGGCAACAGGCGCAAAAATTGTTACAAGACTTGACGATTTGAGCGCAGCAGACCTTGGAAACGCCGCAACAGTCGAGGAAAGAAAGGTTTCAGGCGACGACATGGTCTTCATTGAGGGCTGCAAGAACCCCAAGAGTGTTTCAATGCTCGTAAGGGGCGGCTCAGAGCACGTAGTGGATGAGGCTGAAAGGGCGGTTCACGACGCACTGATGTCGGTTGCAACCGCACTCAAAAGCGGAAAGGTTGTCGCAGGCGGAGGAAGCATTGAAGTGGAAATTTCAGTGAAGCTCAGTGACTATGCACAGACAATTGGAGGCAGGGAACAGCTTGCAATTGAGGCCTTTGCAGAAGCGCTTGAGGAAATTCCACGAACCCTTGCGGAAACCGCCGGAATGAACCCACTCGACACAATTGTGAACCTGAGGGCAAGGCACCGCGCAAAAGGCGGAATCCCAATCGGCATTGATGTCATGAAGGGAAAGCTTGCTGACATGAAGGCACAAAACGTTGTTGAGCCAATGCGGGTCAAAACACAGGCAATCACATCCGGAACAGAGGTTGCGGAAATGATCCTGAGAATTGACGACATAATCGCAGGAAGCAGCAAGGACAGGGGACCACCAATGCCACCGGGCGGAATGCCGCCAGGCATGGGTGGAATGGGCGGAATGATGTAAATCATTCCCCTTTTTTCTATTTTTTTAGCAAAAACAGGCAAAATTGCCCCTGCCAATTACATTCTTTTGTAGTAATAGGCGGCAGCGGCAAGAATTAACAGAATTGCTACAGCCAAGTAGATTATTGTGGAATTCCCCTCTGCAGAAACCTGAACACGCTCAATTTCAACGCATTCGGCAGCACTGCACTCCATTCCAAAGCCGCAGCTTGTGCCATTTGGAACCGAAACAAATGCACATCCCCCGCTAATGCACTGTTCATTTGTGCAGGGGTTTTGGTCATCACAGTCCAAATCAATCGAACAGGCTGTGGGGCGGGGAATTACTTCCGTTGCCTCAACAGGGATTGGTGGAGCCCAGCCGGCAAGTGTTGCCTGCTCAACCTTTTTCTCAATGTAATAATTAATCTCAGCAGTTTGGCCTGCCTCAATTTCCGCAATAGTAAATTCAATTATTGGATCAGCCCTTATCACGCGGAATTTGTAATTTCCTTTAATTTGCGAAGCCGTTTCCGCAATCTCTTTTGGAATGTACTCAATTATTTTTACGTTTTTGAGCTTCTTGCCGGAGGTGTTTCTGGCTTTTACAACCACTGCTGTTTTGTATCCCGTCACACCGACCGTTACTTGCGCCCGCTGAACCTTTACCGTACGCAGCAATTCAAGTTTTTCCGCAGCCTGCTTTGCAGCATCAATTTCATCAATTCCCGCCTCTTCAAGCACATATTCAATCTCCTCTTCGGTTGCCTGCTCAGTTACCTGTTCCTCAAAAATCGTTTCCTCTTCAGCACAGATTCCACAGTCCCCTGAACAAGTCAGGCAATTTTCATTCTCAGCACACACATTGTCTCCGCAGACCGGTGCACAATCTAAAGGACAAGTAGCAAAGCTTTCTCCGTTCCCGCATATGTTGTCTCCGCATCCGAAACAGTCAGTGGGGCAGGAAAGAATTGACTCTGTTCCAGTGCAGGCTCCGTCACCACACACGGGTGAGCAGTCTGCTGCGCAGGTTGCAGCGGTCTCTCGTCCGTTGCATTC
>JAFCCO010000004.1 GCA_017610175.1 Candidatus Iainarchaeum sp.
AAGCAGGAATAATGCCGTTGCAAACAATGCCCTTGTGAAACCCAATACCTCACCCTAACTAATCAGCATAAATATCAAATGCATTCTACTATAAAAGGCTTGTTTTTTGCTGGTTTAATTCCTTGAAAATCCCAAAAAAAAGTTGTTTTTGCATTTTTTTATTTGAATTCCACGCAATAAATATAAATAAGGGTAATATATTCTATTTGATACCGTTGAATTGGTATTGGTAATGACCATGCTTGAAATTGACTTGATTATCCTGGCAGTGCTGCTGGCTTTGAGTGCCTTTTTTTCAGGGGTCGAGACAGCCCTTGTTTCAATAGACAGGGTTAAGGCAAGGCAGATTTCCAAGAAGGGAACCAAGGCGGCAAAGCTGATTGAGGAATTCCAGCAGAACCCGCACAACATGCTTAGCGCAATACTGATTGGAAACAATTTGGTTAACACAGGCTCTGCCGCATACGCAACAGGGCTTGCACTTACCCTCTTTGGAAGCAGTGGAATAGGAATTGCCGTCGGAATAATGACTTTCCTAATCCTTGTGTTCGGGGAAATAACCCCGAAAAGCATTGCGGTGCAGAACGCGGAAAAGATTTCACTAATTGTGATAAGGCCGATTAATCTTCTTGCAAAGATTCTTAGCCCGCTCATTTGGCTGCTTGGAGGGGTGAGAAAAATAATTATGCGCGCAATCGGGGCGCCCGAACCGGAACCCTTAACCGAGCAGGACGTTAAGACAATGGTTGCAATGGGCGCAGAGGTTGGAGCAATCGACAAGGAAGAAAGGGAAATGATTCAGAGAATTTTCCAGTTCAACGACATAGAGGTCGAAGAGGTCATGACCCCAAGGGTTGAAATGAGGGCACTGCCTGCTTCAACAAAGCTCAAGGACTTAAAGGACTTCCTTGCGGAAACCCCGCACTCAAGAATTCCTGTTTACAGGGGAAAGCTTGACAACATCGAGGGAATCTTTTACATTAAGGACGCGTGGGATTACGTTGAAAGCGGAAAAATGGGCACAAAACTTGAAAAAATGATTAGGCCCGCCCTATTTGTCCCAAAGACAAAAAAGATTGACAAGCTTTTGTCGGAATTCCAGCGGGAACACATCCACATGGCAATTGTTGTTGGGGACTACGGTGGAGTTATAGGGCTTGTAACAATGGAGGATCTGCTGGAGGAGATTGTGGGGGAAATTGTTGACGAGTCGGACATTGTCTACGGAATAAAAAAAACCGGCAAAAACGCGTTTGAGGCAAACGGAAGAATCTCCCTGGACGAGGTAAACAAGTTCTTTGCAAGCAAACTTGAAAGCGAGGAATACGATACGCTTAACGGGTTTATCATTGAAAAGCTTGACCGGGTCCCCGAGCAAAACGAGGAACTCAAAATTGGAAAGCTTACGCTGATTGCAAAGAAAGTGAAGGCTCCAACAATTCACACAGTGAAAATAATTAAAAACGAGCCCAAAAAATAAAAAAACCTAATTTTGCGCCAAAAAGAAAGGTTTAAATATAGTTATGAACATATGTTCATTACATGGTTAGGCCAAAAAAATGCAGGTTTGTTGGAACAGAACCGGAAGCTGATTACTTTAAGCCAAGGGCTGTTCCGCTAAGCGAACTCGAAGAGGTTTGCCTCACAGTGGAGGAAATTGAGGCCTTCAAGCTCAAATTTTTGGACAAGCTTGAGCAGGGGCAGGCTGCAAAAAAAATGAGGGTGAGCAGAACCACTTTTTGGAGAATACTTAACCTTGCCGGGAAAAAAATTGCAGACGCACTAATAAGTGGTAAGGCAATTAAAATAACCGGGGGAAACTACAAATTAAGGTGATAAAAAATGCCTTTTGGGAAAGGAAGAATGAGCGGATTTGGATTAGGCCCAGGAGGCAACTGCGTTTGCCCTTCATGCGGAGCAACGGCAACACACCAAAGAGGAATACCTTGCCTCCAGCAAAAGTGTCCGAAGTGCGGAAGCCAAATGACCAGGCAAATGTGATTTTGAAATGAACGAGCTGGAAAAAGCCGCCGCAGTTTCCGTCGCCGGAAACGCAATTGTTTCAGTACTGAAATTTACAGCAGGCATAACCTTTGGATCGGTTGCACTGGTTGCCGACGCAATACACTCTTTTACAGACATAATCGGAAGCATTGCAGTCTTCTTCGGGGTCAGATTTGCGGACATTAAGTCGGAAAAATTCCCCTACGGGCTCTACAAGCTTGAAAACTTTGTAAGCCTTTTTATTGCATTGATTATTTTTTGGAGCGGGATAGAAATTGCCCTTGAGTCCTGGGGAAGAATTTCTTCGGCAAGCCAAATAATCGGTTTCGAGGCAATTACTGTTGCATTAGTTTCGCTTGCAATCGTCTACGCCCTGGCAAAGTACAAGGAAAAAATTGGCAGAAAAGAGCATAGCCCAAGCATGATTTCAGAGGCAAAACACAGCATGCTGGACGCATACGGAAGCGTTGGCGTTGTATTGGCTTTGGGCCTTTCCATGGCCGGCTTTCCAATATTTGACCCTTTGATTGGACTTGTTATAGCCGTGCTTGTTTTCAAGGCAGGGTTTGAAATTTTTATGGACTCGGCAAAGGTTTTGCTGGACATAAGCCTTGACTACAAAACAATGAAGAAAATTGAAAGGATTGCGGCACAGCAGAAAGGCATTAAGGTAAAGGAGCTTACTGCAAGAAATTCCGGAAGATACATATTTGTTGACCTTGCGCTTGAAACAAACATCAGGGAATTGAAAAAAGTCGACCAAGTGCGCAGGCAATGCGAGGAAAAAATAAGGAAGGGAATCCCAAGAATTGACAAGATAATGATTGACGTGGAGTACAAAAAGAAGGATTTGCTTGTTTACGCAGCCGCGCTTGAAAAAAACAGCACCAAAAGCCCTATTGCAATGGAATTTGGAACCGCGAAATTTTTTGGCCTCGCACATGTTTCAAACAAGCCGGGAGAAAAGAGGCTTGTGAAAACAGAAATTATTGAAAACCCCCATTGGAAAAGCAAGGAAAAGAAAGGCATTCTTGCCGCACAGCTTTTGGTAAAAAACGGCGTTGACGTGCTTTTTGCAAGGGAAGAAATGCACAAGGGCGGGGCATACTATGCACTGCATGAAAGCCTTGTTGAAATGCGAAAAACCAACAAAAAAACGTTTGAAAGGCTGCTGGAGGAATTCAGATGATTGAAAGGGAAGCATTCAACCTCATTGGGTTTGCGGTCCTGGCCTTTTCAATAGTGTTTGCCTTCACCCGAACGATTGAAAAATGCTCTTACAGGCGTTACATCGTGCCAGCAATGCTTTTGGCTGTGGCAGCAATACTTTGGGAGGAAACCATTGCGGCATTAATGGTTGGAATTTCGTCTGTTTTGATTTACTACGGATACAAAGGTTATGGAATTGAAGCAAAAAAAAAGGAAAGCAAAAAGGAGGAATCTGAATGAATGTAGCGGTTAGCGCAGTTTCAAATGACATAAAACAGCAGGTGAACCCTGTTTTTGGCAGGTGCCCAGGCTATGTGATAGCAAAAATTGAGGGAAAGGAATTAAAGGAAACAAAGTTTGTGAAGAACCCTGGGGCAGAAACAGGGATGGGAGCAGGCATTGCCGCAGCACAGGCGGTTGCAGGCCACTCGGTTCAGGCGGTGATTACAGGAAACGTCGGGCCAAACGCATTTGCGGTTTTGCAGCAGGCAGGCATAAAAATTTATCTGACAACAGGAAGCTCTGTTGAACAGGCTTTGCAGCAGCTTGCCGAAGGAAAACTCAGCGAAATGCCGAACTCAAACGTGCCAGGCCACTTTGGAATTGGCAAAGGAGCCGGATTCGGCGGTGGCAGAGGAATGGGCCAAGGGCCTGGAGCCGGCAGAAGAAGAGGCAAATTAGTGCAATAAAAACGGAGGTTTTTTTAAATGGATGACGCAAAAGAGCTGTTGAATGAAACCAATCAAAGCCTTGCAAAGCTTGGCAGAGACTACCCAAAAGTAATGAAGACATTTTCTTCGTTTATGGGCGCCGTAGAGGACCCCGGAGCTTTGGGCACAAAAACCAAGGAGCTAATTGCAATTTCACTAAGTGTCGCAACAAGGTGCAAGTGGTGCATTGCGTTTCACGTAAAAAACGCTTTGGACGCAGGCGCATCAAAAGAGGAGATTATGGAATCCTGCTTTGTTGCCGCCTTGATGGCGGGTGGGCCTGCCTTAATGTACACCCAGCTTGTGGTAAAGGCAATAGAGGAATTTGAGGGGGGAAAAAAATGAAGGTGGCAATTTCAACCGATTCAGGAAATGTGGCAGAGCACTTTGGCAGGTGCCCGCAGTTCACAATTGCTGAAATCAAAAATGGAAAAGTGATTAAAAAAGAGGTAATTGACAACCCAGGGCATGCAACAGGATTTCTTCCAAAGTTCTTCAATGAACAGGGGGTTGAAATTGTGATTGCAGGAGGGGCAGGATTCAGGGCACAGGGCTTTTTCCAAGAGTTTGGAATAAGGCTTTTGGTCGGGGTTTCCGGCCCGGTGGACCTTGCCCTAAAGCAGCTTGCAGAGGGCAGCCTTAAATCAGGAGAAGGCAGCTGCAGCCCAGGAGCCGGAAAAGGATACGGGATTCCAAAAGAGGACGGACACGGTGAGTAAATTCAAACCAATAACTTTGCTCTGCTTTCTGCTTTTGTGCTCAAGCGGTTGCTTGGAGAAAAAAGAACTTGGACTGGCGCAGGGCAAAGACAGCGAAGTGCTTTTGCCAGCAGGAAAAGAAACAGTCCGGGACAACAATTACCCTGTAAAAAACGAAAATAAGGAAACGGATGAAAGCAAAGAACCAGCCAACGAAAGCAATGAAGTGGAAAACGAAAAACAGGAAGTGGAAAAAGATGCTGGTGAAAACAAAAAAGCCTGCTGCCTGTATTTTGTGCACAATAACAGGGGCAACCCCTGCTTGGCTGAAAAAGAGTTTTTAAATGAAATGAAGCAAGAACACAGCCTGGAAGTAAGGGAAATTTTAACCACTTCAAGCGAAGGCTTTGAGCTTGCCCAGCACATTGCAGGCGAATATGGGGTTAAGATTTACTCTGTCCCATGGACTTTTGTCTGCGAAAACAGCTTTCTCGGCTTTGGGGAAAGCACCAAAGCGGAACTGGAGAAAGCAATTGAAGACTGCAAATGCGAATGCATTGAAACAGGAGGGGAAACGGATTGAAACTCAAAATTTTGGTTGACAACCAGGCACTGCCTGGCTTTAAAGCAGAGTGGGGCTTCAGCTGCCTTGTTGAGGCAACCGAAAAAGTGCTGTTTGACACAGGCACAAGCTGTGATGCAATTGCATTCAATGCAAAAAAGCTTGGGGTTGAACCTGAAAGCATTGAAAAGCTTGTTTTGTCACACGACCACTTTGACCACACAGGAGGTCTTGACTGGGTTCTGCAAAACCCAAATGTTAAGGTTTTTGCTTTGGACTCTTTTTCAAATGAAACAAAGCAAAAAATAAGGGAAAAAGCCGTTTTGGTGGAAGTAAACAAGCCAGTTAAAATAAGCAAGGGCATTTTTTCCACAGGAAAGCTAAGCAACTCCATTGACGAACAGTCCCTTGCACTGGAAACAGGGAAGGGAGTGGTCGTATTAACAGGTTGCTCGCACCCGGGCCTTGAAAAAATTTTGGAGAAAGCCAGTGAACACGGGGCGGTAAAAGCGGTTGTGGGTGGCTTTCACGGTTTTAACAAATTCGACGCACTGAAGGGAATTGATTTTGTTGCCGCAACACACTGCACAGAACACAAGGGACAGATAAAAAAGTTGTTTCCAAACCAGTTCAGGGAATGCGCTGCCGGAGCGGAATTAAATTTTTAGACAACGCTCCTCTTTTGAAAAAATTGGCTGGGCGAGAAAAAAAAGGCAGGACCAAGGTAAAAAAAAAAGGCGAAAGCAAACCCTTTGGGCTGGCAACTGTGCTGTTAACTATATTATTGTTTTAATTGCGAACGAGGGTGAGATATTATGAAAACAGTGTATGGACCGGTTCCAAGCTGGAGACTGGGAAAAAGCCTGGGGGTGGACCCTGTTTGCGAAAGGGCTTGTTCCTTTGACTGTGTCTACTGTCAGGTTGGAAAAACCGAAACTCTCACGGCAGAGCAAAGAAAATTTGTCGAAGCCGAAGACGTTGAAAGGGATTTGAAGGAAGCGCTTGCAAAAGGGAATGCAGATATAATAACATTCAGCGGAATGGGCGAACCAACCCTTGCAAGCAACATAGGAGAATTGATTGACGTTGCCAGAAAATTGAGCACTTTACCGACTGCAATCCTTACAAACTCAACACTGTTATCCAGGCCAACTGTCGCAGATGGGTTGAAAAAGCTTGATTTGGTTTCGGCAAAACTGGATGCTTCCAGTGAGAACCAGTTTCAAAAAATAAACAAGGCTGTTCAAGGAATCAATTTTGAGGAAACGGTTAAGGCAATTAAAAAATTCAGAACCAAATTTAGCGGAAAGCTTGCACTGCAAATGATGTTTTTAAAGGAAAACGAAGGCAGCGCAGGCGAGATGGCTGCGCTTGCAAAAGAAATAAACCCGTTTGAAGTGCAGTTAAACACTCCACTGAGGAAATGCGGGGTGAAACCCATTTCTGCGGAAAAAATGGAGCTTGTTAAAAGGGAATTCAGCGAACTCAACGCCGTTTCAGTTTACGAGGCAAAAAAACCAAACGTAAACATTTTGAATTTGGGGGAAACCCTGCGAAGAAGGCCAAGCGAGTAAACCAAAACGGCAAAATTAACAAAAATTTGGAAGGCTAACTGTTTTTTTGGGATTGTTTAAATAGAATTTCGGTGTTTGTTTTCATTAAACTAACCGGTTTTAGGAGAGGAGGGGTTTTATGAAAACAGATGTTTTAATTGTTGGAGGCGGACCGGCGGGCGTTGTTGCCGCTTTAACCGTTAAAAAAAGTTACCCGGAAAAAAAAGTTGTTCTCGTTAAAAAAGAGGAAAAAGTCCTCATTCCCTGCGGAATCCCATACATTTTTGGCACACTTCCCAGTGTTGAAAGTGATTTAATGCCAAACACCCCCCTTGAAAAAAACGGGGTAGAGCTTGTCTTTGACTGCGCTGAAAAAATTGATACAAAAAACAAAACGATTTTGACCTCGGCAAAAAAAGAAATTGAATTTGACCGGCTTGTCCTTGCAACCGGTTCGCAAACCGCAAAGCCGCCAATTAAGGGCGTTGGGCTGAAAAACGTGTTCTTTGTTGAAAAAAACATGCAGAACATTGAGAAATTGAAACATGCGCTAGATACAGCCCAAAATATTGTGATAATCGGAGGCGGGTTCATTGGGGTTGAAATTGCGGACGAACTGCGCAAAAAGGAAAAAAATGTAAGCATTGTTGAAGCCGCGCCCTGTCTGCTGCAGCAGGCGTTTGACGAAGAATTCTGCAAAGCGGCTGAACAGCGTTTGGAAAACGCTGGAATAAAGTTTTACACAAATGCGCTGGCTGAAGAGCTGACAGGGAATGAAACTGTCGAGGGCGTAAAAATTTCGGGCAAGAAATCCCAAACACTCAAGGCAGAACTGGTGCTTATTTGCGTTGGGACAAAACCAAATTCATTGCTAGCGGAAAAAGCCGGGCTGGTTATTGGAAAGTCGGGAGGCATTGTTGTTGACGAGTACATGCAAACAAGCGAAAAGGGCATTTTTGCAGTGGGGGACTGTGCCGAAAAGAAAAGCTTTTTTACAAGGCAGGTTTCAAATGTGATGCTGGCTTCAACTGCGGCATCTGAGGCAAGAATCGCCGGAAATAACCTTTTCAGCTTCAGGGTAATACGGCAAAACAAGGGCACAATCGCAATCTTTTCAACGTTTGTTTCAGGCCTTGGCTTGGGGGCCGCCGGACTAATCGAATCCGAAACAAAAAAACAGTGCTTTGAGTATGTTGTGGGCGAAGCACAGGCAAAAGACATGCACCCCGGCTGCCTGCCAAACTCAAGTGACCTGCATGTAAAAATGCTGTTTTCAAAAGACAGCGGTGTTTTGCTTGGGTGCCAGGCAATGGGCGGAAAAAATGTTGGCGAACTGATTAATCTTGCAGGGTTCGCAATTCAAAGCAATGCAACTGTTTCGGAAATCAGCACTCTGCAAATTGGAACGCACCCGCTGCTTACCGCAGCCCCGACAAACCACCCTTTTGTGCTTGCGGCGGAAGCCGCAATGGCAAAACTGTAACCCTTCACCGGTAACCAATGGGCAAAATTGAAATGAAAGACATTAAGAAAAAATCCGCAGCAAGTGGGGGAGTGAATCCGTGCCAGAAAGGCGCATATCTTTTGCTTGTCAAAATTTCAAAAGACACCAAAATTGAAATTGGGGCACTGAGCAAACTTTTTTTTGAAAAAGGGACATATGTTTATGTCGGCAGTGCAATGAACGGCATTGAAAAAAGGGTTAAACGCCATTTTGGAAAACGCAAAAAAATATTTTGGCACATTGACTACCTACTTTCCGCGCCAGGGGTAAAATTGGGCGCTGCGCTTGCAAAACCCTCCAAATTAAGGGAAGAATGCAAAATAGCAAACAAAATTGCATTGGAAGGCATTCCTGTACTTGGCTTTGGCTGCAGCGACTGCAATTGCAACAGCCATTTGTTTAAAGTGGACGGAACAAGCGCTGTGACCAACTTAAAGGGGTTCAGAAAAGTAAAGTTCCACAGGAAAAAACAAATAAGCAAATAAACATATAAACAAACATTTATATACTTCTTTGTGCCCAATATTAATGCAATGATTACCCCAAAAGATTCCCAAGCAGCAATGATTTTTGCAAGGGCCTTCGGGACGCTTTCAGACCCAAACAGGCTTTTGATACTGAAGGCGCTTGGAAGCGAGGAAAAGCCGGTTAACAGAATTGCGATTGATTTGGGCCTTTCGCAACCGCTTGTTTCACACCATCTTGCGGCGCTAAAGGCAGGCGGACTGGTAAAGGCAAAAAAGGCCGGCAGTTTTGTTTTTTACAGTGTTTCAACAGAAAAAATTGCCGCATTGGTTAACAATCTGGAGGACGCTTTAGAGGACATTTCAAAGAACATTGAATTAACCACCTTCCCACAGCCAGTGCCAAGATTTATGGGGCGCGGCAGAAGGGGAAGAAGGTGGATGTAAAAAAAAAGGAGGTGCGAGCAATGGCTTGCCCAGGAGATAAAATAAGAAGTAAAGGAAAAGGAAGAGGCCTTGGAATTGGAAAAAGAAAAGGCCCGATTGGAAGGAGGTGAAATAACATGCCAGCAGGAGATGGAACAGGACCCAATGGATTTGGCTCAATGACAGGAAGGCGCGCAGGATACTGTGCAGGCTATTCGGCACCGGGCTACACCAACCAAGCGGGCGATAGAGGCTTTGGACGGGGCTTTGGAAGAGGCGCAGGCTTTGGAAGGGGTTTCAGGGGTCGATTTTACGCAGTACCAGCACCAGCTTACAGCGCTTACACGGCACCGCAAGCCCAACAGCAGGTACGGCAGCCCACAGAAGCCGACGCAAGAATGCAGGAAAAGTCCGCACTTGAACAGGAAGCAAGCGCCTTGGAACAGGGGCTCGCGGAAATAAAGAAAAGGCTCGCTGAATTAGGCAAGTAAACCAAATTAAACAATTGCACCGGCGGCTTTTACGGCCGTCGGATTGGATTTTTTTCCCAAAAAAATATGTGGAAAAAAACCGGATTTTAATGTAATGCACATATGCCCAAAACTATTTAAATCAGTTCGGTTTATTATAATAGTATTGCCCTAAAAAAAATATGGCGCAAAGAGCATAAAACATATTTAGAGTGTAGAAGATGGTTTTAAAAAAGAAATAGAAACGGCTTTGGAAAAAGTAATGCACCCGGAGTTTGATAAAAGCCTTACTGAATGCAATATGATAAGGGCAGTGGAAATTAAAAACGACAAACCAGTTGTGACTTTGGCGGTGCCTTTTTTGCACGTTCCAATTAAAAACGACCTGATTCAGATAATTAAAAGCAAGGTAAAAAATAAAACCGGCCTTGAAGCCGAAGTGGAAATAAAGGAAATGAACGAAGAGGGAAAAAAAGGTTTGGAAAAATAGTTAAAGAAGTCAGAGACTAAGCCAAATGCGGTTAAGCAAACCCTTAAAGTTTTTCCCACAAAAATGCTTTTAAACCAGAAAAGGGGATTAATCCTTCAATGAAAAAGATATGCTATAAACCAATAGGCATAATACATTCAGGCCATAAGCAAATGGAAGGCACCCCGATTCAAAGCACATTGTCAAAAGATTCAAGTGGGCAAGTAGAGGTTTTTCCCGAATATGCCCTCGGTTTGAAAGACCTTGAAGGATTCTCACACATTATTTTAATTTACCATTTTCATCTGTCCAAAGGCTATTCCCTTTTAAGCAGGCCGTTTCTGGAAAATAAAAAGCATGGAATTTTTGCCATTAGATCCCCAAAAAGACCAAACCCGATAGGGCTTTCAGTAGTTAAATTGGAAAAAAAAGCCAACAACATACTGCACATAAGCGAAGTGGACATAGTTGAGGGTGCAATGCTGCTTGACATTAAGCCCTATGTTTCAAAATTTGATGTGAGAAGCGGAACAAAAGACGGTTGGCTGACAAAAAAAATAAGGGATGCCAGGGAACATAAAGCCGATAACAGATACAGCCCATAAACAGCCAAAGACTGAAGCTTGATAGTGGCTTTTAGGCTGTTCCAATTTCACTACTCACTAGCTATTTAAAAATGGAAGTGGGCATACTAATCACTATTAAACCCTTTTTTATGAGAGTGTTTTTTTTGTCCGACTTAGATTTAGAAAAAATTAAAGCAAAGAAATTAAAAAAAATGCAGGAACAAATGCGTCAAAATGAGGTGAAACAATTGGAAATTGAAGCAAACGACGAAAATTTTCAAAAAGAAGTAATTGAAAAAAGCAGCAGTGTCCCTGTTGTGGTTGATTTTTGGGCAACATGGTGTACCCCCTGCCTCATGCTTGGCCCAAGCCTTGAAAAACTCGCCAAAAAATTTGGCGGAAAGTTTGTGCTGGCAAAAGTGAATGTTGACCAAAGCCCCAGGGTGAGCGCAAAGTATGCGATTTCAAGCATTCCAGCCGTGAAAATGTTTAAGGATGGCAAAGTTGTTGATGAGTTCATTGGAGCTATTCCAGAATCAGCAGTTGGGCAATGGCTTGCCAAAAATATCTAAAGGCGGTTGAAATGAAAATAAAAAAAATAACTATTTTTCCGGGCAAGGGCAAGCAGGGCAAAAAAGAAGATTTTGAAAAAATCGAAATACTTGCAGGGCAAAAAATAGGAATTGTGGGCCCAACCGGGTCTGGAAAAAGCCAATTGTTGTATGATATTGAAAAGCTTAGCCAGGGAGAAACCAAGACTTTAAGAACAATTTTAATAAATGGCCGCAAGGTTCAGAAAGACCTTAAGATAGACCCTGCAAGAAAAATAATCGGATATCTTACCCAGCACATGAATTTTATGACAGACACAACAGTCCAAAACTTTTTGGAAACACACATAATTACACGGGGCAAGCACAGGTCACAGGAAAGCACCAAAGAGCTGGTTGAAAAAATAATAGATGCCGCAAACACAATAACTGGTGAGGAAATCAACAAGAATACAAATCTGCTTATTTTGTCCGGAGGCCAATCAAGAGCATTAATGGTTGCTGACCTTGCATATGTTAGCGAATCCCCAATTATTCTAATTGACGAAATAGAAAATGCAGGCATAAGAATCCGCGAGGCCCTTGAGCTTCTTATCAAAAAAGGAAAAATAGTTTTTTTGGTTACCCACGACCCGATTCTCGCATTGGACACTGACAAAAGGCTTGTCATGAAAAAGGGGGCGATAAGCAACATTATTTATACATCTGTTAAGGAAAGGGGAATTGCAAATTACCTCTCATGGATTAACAACTACCTTTTGGATGTTAGGGAAAATGTAAGGAAGGGAAAAAAGGTAGAGGAATTGCGGTTAATATGCACTCCAGTGGGGGCGAAAAAATGAAGATGATAATCTTTGGCGGCACGCCTGGAAGCGGAAAAACAAGCGTAATTAAATTTGTAATGCAGGAATTAAAAGATTTGAGCATTCATTACGTAAAATTTGATGTTTTGTCCACAGAAGACCATTTTCTGATAAAAAACAAATTTGGGGTGAGCGCTGAAAGCAAAATATCCGGAGACGTGTGCCCAGACCATTACGCCGCATTGGAAATCCCAAAAATCGTTGAAAAACACAAAAGGAAGGACCTAATCATTATAGAAACAGCTGGGCTTTGCCTAAGGTGCTCACCATACATAAACGAAGGACTTGCAATCAATGTTTTGAACATTTTGGCGGGAAAACCATCAAGCTATGGGCCATTGTTAACACAAGCTGATTTGGTGGCCACAACCAAAGGCGACTTGATTTCACAGGCTGAAAGGGAAATTTTTAGATCAGAAGTTTTAAAAGTTGCCAAAAACGCCTCAATAATTGAAGCAAACGGGTTAACCGGAGAAGGAGCGATTGACATAGCTGAAGCCATAAGAGAAAGTCCCGAAATAAAAAGGAAACTTAGCTTAAAGCACTCAATGCCAACCGCTGTCTGTGGGTACTGCTATGGAAACAAAACGATTGATTCAGAGGAAACATTGAAGCGTTACTTGCTTGGCAAGGAATTGAAAGCAAAGATTCCAAACCTAAACTGCGGAAAATGTGGGTTCAAATCGTGCAACGAATTTATAAGAGCGGTTTTGGATGAAAAAGTCGGGGAAGAAAACTGCCCGTATTTAAAAAAAGGGGATTAAAATGGAAAAAAAGCAGAAAATAACAGGTAATGGGGCATATCATTTTAGCAGGCTGGAAAATTTTCCAATATCCTTTTTGGCGGTCTGTTTGGGCTTGTTTGGTTTTACCTTGGCTTGGCAAAAAGCAGAGCAGGTGTTAAAGTTTCCATTTAGCATAAGTACTGCTTTGCTCTATTTTTCAATCCTGGTTAGCGGAATAATACTTACAACCTATTTTATAAAATTCGTTAAATATCCTGAAAAAGTCAAACAGGAGTTTAACCATCCGATAAAACTTAATTTTTACCCAATAATCGCAAAAATTTTTTTGATTGCCAGCATAATTTACCTTAGCTTAAACATTGTAATTTCAAAATATCTTTGGTGGACGGGAGTTGCAATGCAATTTATTTTTACAATAGTGATACTGTCTGCGTGGATAAAACACGAAAAATTCGAAATACACCATATTAATCCATCCTGGTTTATTCCGGTTGTAGGATGTATTATCATCCCAATAGCAGGAATCAAACATTTTGCTCCAGAACTCTCTTGGTTCTTTTTTAGCATAGGCTTTTTTTGGTGGTTAATATTAACAACTTTAATTATGAATAGAATAATTTTCCATCGCCCTATTCCAAATAAATTAGTGCCTACTTTGTTTATCTTATTTGCACCACCTGTAATAGGATTCATAGCTTTAACAAAACTATTAGGTGGAATAAATCCTTTTGGAAACTTGCTTTATTATTTTGGGCTATTTTTATTTATCCTATTATTGTTTCAGTTTAAGCTGTTTGCAAAACTTAAATTTTATTTGTCCTGGTGGGCATACTCCTTTCCCTTGGCTGCTTTAGCAATAGGCACATTTTTGTTCTACCACGAAACAGGATTGTTTTTCTTTAAGATAATGTCATGGATTTTATTCATATTATTAAATGCCATCATTTTATTATTGTCCATTAAAACATTAAAAGCTATAAAAAATAAAATAATTTGCATAGATGAAAAGGATTAAGCAACAGGCTTATTTAAATTTTAAGCCAAAGGAGGATAAATCAAATGCCTTGGATTGATGAAGAAAAATGCAGTGGATGCGGTATTTGCGTAAAAAACTGCCCGGTAGAAGCCATTTGTATGGAAAATGGAAAAGCCAAAATAGATATGGGCAAATGCATCAGATGCGGCAAATGCCACGAGATATGCCCCCAAAATGCAGTCAGGCATGATAGTGAAAAAATTCCGCAAGAAGTTAAAGAAAATATTGAATGGGCAAAAAGGCTGATGAAACACTGCAAAACTAAAAAAGAGAAACAAGAGTTTTTGGAAAGAATGGTCAAGCACTTTAATAAAGAAAAAATAGTCGCAGAAAAAAGCCTTAGCAAGATTAAAGAAATCAAAGATGAAAATTAAGCAAAGAAATAAGAAACCGGAAATAAAAATAAGGGGTTAAAAACTCAATGAAAAAAACAATAAACGGGTTGTTGTTTAACAGGATTGAAAAGCTTGGGGGCAAGGACTTTAACCACCTTGGATGTGAAGGCAAAAATGAATCTTTTGGCGACTTCCTTGCCGGGTTTGTACCAAAAATAGGAATGAGAAAAAAAGCAAGGTTTACTATAGAAACACTGGACGATTCTGGAAAAAAATCGAACAAGCACTAAAAAAAGGAGGCAGATTGAAGATGGTTAAAATAAACAGAAAACTATGTACCAGTTGTGGAAACTGTGTGGAAGCATGCCCTTTTGGGGTATTAGAAATAAAAGATGGAAAAGCAGTGGTTGCAAACCAGGAAAAATGCCAAAAATGCGGGGCCTGTATTTCAGCCTGCCCAAACAACGCAATCAAAATCGAGGAATAATATGGGCGAAAAAGCTGCAAGACTAGTTGAAGAATACAAAAGATATGCAAAAGAAAACAGGTTCAGCTTGAACCCCAGCAAAAAAATAGTTGAAGGCGTAATAACCGGCCTGTTTGAAAATGAGAAAAGACACGGGGAAAAATACTGTCCCTGCAGAATGGTAACGGGAAAAAAGGAAGAGGACAAAAAAATAATATGCCCCTGCATTTACCACAAAAAAGAAATTGAAACACAAGGCCACTGCCACTGCCGGCTATTTTTTAGGTGATACAAGATGAACCTGCTTGTCTTTGTTTCATCACATTGCTCCCACTGCCCAAGCGCAGTGTCAGCCGTTAAAAAGATTCTGCCAAAATATGAAGAATATGGCATTGAATATGAAAAGATAAGGGCAAAAACCCAAAAAGCAAAGGAAATCTCAGGCAATTATGGCATAAGGGCATATCCAACAATCGTGGGTGTTAAAGACAACGGGGAAATCGCTTTCAAAATCACTGGAACTCCAAGCGAAGAAAAACTCAAAAAAGAAATTGAAAAAGGACTTGGGCTGAAAAAATCAATCTTCAGCAAAATTTTTGGCGAAAAAACATGAATGCAAACGATTTTTTAAACAAGGGAAACAAAATTGCAGTAGCGGGAGTTTCAGCCGATTCCAAAAAATGGGGATTTAAAATTTATAAAGAATTGAAGTCTGCCGGACTCCAGGTTTACCCTCTAAACCCAAAATACAAAACAGTGGGCCAAGACATTTGTTACCCCACTTTGGAAGCATTGCCCGAAATCCCAACAGTGGTAATAACAATTGTGCCCCCAAAGGTTACAGAACAAATTGTGGAACAGTGCAAAAAAATCGGCATAAAAAAAGTGTGGATGCAGCCTGGCTCAGAATCAGAAAAAGCAATAAAGTTTTGCAAACACAACAACATTGAAGTAATGCACGATGCCTGTTTTATCGTCAATGGCTTAAAGAAAAATAGGAAAACAAAACAAGGTGAAGCAAAATGATAACTTTTGCATGCAAAAAAATAAGGCTGGATGAAATTGTTAGGTGCTCATTCAGTTTAAACAAAACAGAATACAATATGCTGATGTTTTTGCTTGGAAAAGAAAAAGAATTTGATATTCACGCCATTTCCAAAAAAATGGGTCTTGAGAGGACAACAGTGCAAAAGGCACTGAAAAAGCTTTTGGATAAGAAATTAGCAAAAAGAAGGCAGTTAAACATAGAGACAGGGGGATATTTCTTTTTGTACAGCGCAAAAAACAAGATCTGGATAAAAACGCAGCTTTTGAAAATAATTAGGCAATGGGAAAAAACCGCTGAAGAAGAAATACAAAATCTATAATAATGCACATATGCCCATAACCTATTTAAATGCTTTGACGCACAATCTGATTGGTTTAAGATGAAACAAATTGCGGTAACAGGCGGAAAGGGCGGAACAGGAAAAAGCACTGTTGCGACAGCCTTAGCAGTTTCACTCGGCAAAAAGCACAGGGTTTTGCTTGTTGATGCGGATGTTGACTGCCCAAACGACCACCTGCTTCTTGGAATCAAAAGGGAGAAAGTGAAAACCGTTTGGCAAAGAATCCCAAAATGGGATTTTGAAAAATGCATTAAGTGCGGCAAGTGCGCTGAAGCCTGCAAAGTCAACGCAATTTTCGCCCCAAAGGAAAAGCAGCCGATTTTTATGCAACAGCAGTGCAATGGATGCGGGGCATGTGCCCTAAGCTGCCCAACACAGGCAATTGGGTGGGACAAAAAAGAAATCGGACACGTTTTCAGGGGAAAAGCGCACGGAATCGATTTCCTCGGGGGGGAACTGAAAGTAAACGAAGCCGTTTCCGAATTTGTCGTGGACGCCCTGAAGGAAACGCTTGAAAAAAACGCAGAAGAATACGATTTTGTGGTTGTTGACACTGCGGCAGGAACACACTGCGACGTAATCAGTGCATTGCAAGGCAGTGAATTTGCACTTGCCGTGACAGAGCCAACCCCTCTTGGAAAACATGACCTTGAACTGATAATGAAACTGCTTAGCGAACTGCAGGTTCCCTTTGAAATAGTGCTGAACAGAAGCGACGTGGGAAAAGCGAATTTGATAGAAAAAGTTGCGGCAAAATACGGTAAGAGCATTGCCGCAAAAATCCCATACAAAAAGGAAATTATGATAGCCTACAGCAAAGGCATCCCAGTAAAAGACAAAAGCATTGAAGAACTGAGAGAGATGGTTAAATGAAGCAAATAACTGTGTTGAGTGGAAAGGGAGGGGTTGGAAAAAGCAGCATTACCGCGTCGCTCGCAATTGCCCTGTCAAAAGGGAAAAAGATAATTTGCGCAGACTGCGATGTTGACGCTTCAAACCTTGCACTTGTATTCGGGCTTGAGGAAAAAGACATGCAGCAGTGGAAGGGGCTTGCGACAAACGAAAAAGCCTTTTTGCTTCCGGAAAAGTGCACAGGCTGCGGAGCCTGTGTTGGGAGTTGCCACTTCAATGCAATCGGCTGGGATGAGGAAAAAAAACAGCCGGTGTTCGATAAATATGGCTGTGAGGGCTGCGGGGTCTGCCCAATGGTTTGCCCAAGCGATGCAATTGAATTAAGGCAGGTGGAAAATGCAAAAATCGGGTTTGGCAAAACAAAGTACGGGTTTGACGTCGTGTCGGCACAGTTGAAAATGGGCGAAAGTGGCAGTGGAAAAGTTGTCGCAGAGGTTAAAAAACTGGCGGCTGAACGTTCCAAAAAGGAAACTGAAATTTTGTTGATTGATGCCGCCGCGGGAATTGGCTGCCCGGTAATTGCATCCATTTCAGGAAGCAATTATGCGGTTGCGGTAACAGAGCCAACTCCATCTGGATTAAGCGACCTCAAAAGGGCCCTTGGAATTGTCGGGCACTTTGGAGTCCCATGCGGGATAATAATAAACAAATATGACCTAAACCCCTCTTTTTCAAAAAAGATAGAGTCCTTTGCGGAAAAAAGCGGGATTGATGTGCTTGCAAAAATTGCATATGACAAAGCATTCACCGATGCATTGGTAAACCTTGTCCCCATTGTGGTTCACAAAAAGGAGTACACTGCGGTGTTTGAAAAACTCGCGGAAAATATTCTGGAGAGAACCAGCTTAGGCAAAATGTAAACCTTTCACCAAAATTTAAAAACTTTTAGTAATTCAATAAGATATGATATTATGAAAAACACTCTGCTAATTGTGCTTTTGATTGCTTCAATGGCTTTAATGCCTGTTTATTCGCTTGCGGAAGAGCCCGCGGGCAAAACAGACCAAAACATGGTGGAAATCTTTCTTTTCTGGTCAATTGGATGCCCACACTGCAAAGCCGAAACAGAATTCCTGCAGGGGCTTGAGGAAAAATACAGCGAAAAAATTGAAGTGCATTATTTGCTTGCAAGCGACAATGCCGAACTATTCCACCAATTGGCTGAAGAAATGGGTGTGTCAACACAGTGGGTTCCCGCCACATTCATCCCTTTGTGCAACTGGAACACGGTTGGGTTTAATGATTCGGTTGGAGTGGAAATCGAATCAAAAATCAGCGGCAAACTTGATGAGATAACCTGTGAGGAAGACAATTACCTTTTGGTGCCCATTCTCGGCAGGGTTGAAACAGACAATATTTCCCTCCCGCTTTTCACAGTTGTACTCGCCGGCCTGGACGGCTTCAACCCGTGCGCAATCTGGGTTCTAATGTTTTTGCTTTCGCTGCTTATTTACAGCAAGAGCAGAAAGAGAATCCTTTTCATTGGGGGAATTTTTATTGCAACATCAGGCCTCATCTACTTCCTTTTTATGGCAGCTTGGCTGAACCTCTTCCTGTTTATTGGGTACACTGAAATTATGCGCGTAATTATAGCGCTGATTGCACTCGCGTTCGGCGCAATAAACCTAAAGGACTTCTTTGCGTTCAAGAAGGGGCTTTCCCTGACAATTCCCGACAGTGTAAAGCCAAAGCTTTTCAAAAAAATGCGTGACATAACAACCGCTGAAATGAGCCTTGGACTTGTCCTTACAACAGTTTTCCTCGCAGTATTCGTTAATTTAATTGAGCTTGCATGCACACTTGGACTACCAGCAATTTACACAAGAATTCTTACACTGCAGAACTTCCCACCAATAATCTACTACCTTTACCTTGCGGTGTACAATATTATTTATGTTATTCCACTTGCGATAATTGTCGGGGTGTTTGCGTATACAATGGGTGGAAGAAAGCTCTCTGAAAAAGAGGGTAGGATTCTAAAACTCGTTTCAGGAGCGTTGATGCTTACACTTGGACTGGTAATGCTTTTCGCACCGGAACTATTGATGTTCAGTTAAGCAGCCATTCTGGCTTTCAGGATATCAGCGGCAGTAAAAAGCTCTTCTGCCTTGTCCCATATGTTTCGTTTGCTGTAAAATTCACCCGCTGCAGCGTAGGCCCTGACAATTGTTTCAGTAAATTCCTTGTTTTTGGCCGGGCCAGATCCCCTCAAAAGCCTGATTTCAGAATCCCGCGCAAAAGTTTCAAGAAGGCCAGCAACCATCCCGCTTTCCTTTTTCGGAACCGACGCAACAAGAAAACCAATCAACTGATTGCATTCCCCAAAGTTCTGTTTTCTCATCTTTCGCTTCAGCCTGTCCCACACAGCCAGAGTGCCGTCACTTAAGGCAAACCCGTGCCCCCTTCCAAACTTTGCCCTTTGCCCGATAAATTTCTCCTCTGCCGCAAGATTAAACTTTATCTTTGCCCTCTCGGCCTCAATCAATTGGATTACGCGTTTGTTTCTCTTGCCGGTAAATGCGCGGCTCATCAGGTTAGTTAATGCCCTGAACCGTTCTGCTCCACCCTGAGCAACCTTTGGAATTGCTGCTATCTGGCGCCTGGCTTCGGCAACGGTTTCAAGCGGAAGCTGTTTTCTTGAAACAATTGGGATGCCACATTTTGCTTTTTGTTTTCGCCACTGCCTTAGCGAAACCCCTTCAGGCGGTTTGCGCTCCCGCCTTCTTCGCTCGCGTTTTCTTTCAAAAACTTGGGGGGTAATTTTTTTACCTGGTTTTTTTGGAATGGCCATGTTCTCCAAAAAAATAATGGCGTTAGCTTGTATTTAACACTTTGCAGTTTTCGCAAAACCGCTTTAAAAGAATTTGTCTATTGTTGCCTGTTTCTTTTCAATGCCCTTTATTTTCGCCTTTGGATTGCCTATTTCAAACTCAAAGTTGTAGAATTCAAGACCGTTGTTCTGCAAAAGCTCCATTGCATTCTTACCAATGCTTGGTGCAAGAAGGAGCCCGCGGCAGTTCTTTCCCTTTATTTTGGAGGCCTGCTGGACATACCTCTTAAGCTGCATGACCGCATTGTAATCTGCCTGGCGTCTCTTAAGCTCAATTACAACAATATTCCCTTTGGCGTCCTCTGCCAAAATGTCCACAACCCCTTTTCTGAAAACCTCTTCCTGATTAAGCGGTTTTAGGCCTGGTTCCAAAAAAGAAAGGTCCTGCATTAGTTCATCACTTAGCTCGCGCTCTGAACCAAACAGCCGCAAATCAGCGGATTCCCTTATTGGATACGAGTGCAAACCGTCAACCGAGTAAAGCAGAACCTTTATTGTTTCCTTTGGATTTGTTTTCTTTGCCTGAAGCACAAGTGCAGAATCTTCAATGTTGCATGAAATGCGTGCGTCCATCATATAATTGGTCGGGCGCAGCAGCCTGTTTTGGTGAATTGCAATTGAATTGTCTCCCTTGATTAAAAGAAGCCTTTTCCCGCACGGAAGCTTGGATGCAGCCCTACCCCAGTATTCAACATAGCACTCTCCAATAACCATTAGCATGTCCTTTCGGGAGATTGCCTCCGCTATCTGTTTCTGAGCCTGCTCCAACCGCATGATATAAGGGATGGGGCAAAGATTTAATAAAAAGAAAGCCGTTTTTAATTGCGAATGGATGCAACTGATTTTGCGATAGGAATTGCCCTTGTTGGAATTATTGTGTGGGTGTCGATTATTGCACTCAACCTTAACGTAGCCAGTGCGGAGATTGCAGACCTGTATGTGCTCACAGCCCTTAACAAGCCGTTGATTTCAGTGGAAGAGGCTTGCCCAATTCAGGGTGGCTTTGAGCTTGTTGAGCCAAAAGGGTTTGATGCAGCACCGTACTATATCCTGTCGGGAAGAAATGATTTCAACCAGACTTACTTCTGCTTTTATAGGAAGACCTAGCGCTGAATGTACTTTGTGCCGGATTCAAGGCAGTTTTTTGCAATCTCAAGCTCTGATGCAATATACCCCATGTGCTCCAGGCCAACAAGCTTTCTGGACGTAATTTCCTTAATCATTTTCTCAATATTGGTTCCCCTGAATTCAACTGCCATTTTGTGGCTGTTGTTAACAAAGCCACAGCAAACCAGCCCGTTCTCCAGCTTTACCAAAAAATAGCCGTTGGGGTCCTGCCTCCAGGGAAATTCAAGGGAGTCAACCTCCACAATTTCCCTGTCCTTTGGAATATCAACCGGGTGTGATGGGCATTTTGTATCTGCCATAAAATTACCACTCAACAATTTCCGCAAAACAATATTCACCGCAAAGGAATTAATTCTTTTGGCGCAGAACTCAGTTTTCTGCACTTTCTCTTTCCAATCACCACATCGTCCTCAATTCTTACCCCAAAACCCCTGAGGTAAACCCCTGGTTCCACCGTCAAAACCATCTTGTTCAGCATGTGCTCCTTTGATTCCGGAATAAATCCCGCAGGCGAATCATGCACATTCAGGCCAAGGCCGTGGCCCATTCCGTGAATTAATTCCTGCCCCGCATTTCTTTTGAGGAATGAGGAAACCTGCTCGAACACATTTCCCGCAGAAATTCCCTCAACGCACAGCGCTTCACCAAGGCTTTTTGCCTCGTAAACTATGTTGTAGAGGTCGCGCTGTGCCCTGGTCGGCTTTCCAACGGAGAAAACCCTTGTAAGGTCCCCGCAGTATCCCTTGAACTTTGCGCCGCAGTCGATTAGCACAGGCCCCTTTGTTATTTTGGAATCATTGGGAAAGTGGTGCGGAAAAGAGGAATGCCTTCCTGAAGCAACAATCACGGGAAATGCTATGTTGTCCTTGCTTTTTTCCCGAAGCCTAAATTCTATTTCAAGCGCAAGCTTTCTTTCAGTCATTCCTTTTCTGAAAAAGGAGGGCACTTTGCCCAGAACCCTTTCGGTTATGCGCGCGGCCTTTGCAATCCTTTCAATCTCCCACTTTTCCTTGATTGCCCGCACTTTGGACAACTGTTCTGAAACATCCACAAACCTTTTTCCGGGAAGTGCCTTTTTGAGGCGCTTGAGCATTGCTGCAGGGTAAAGCGACATGTTTATTCCAATTCTTTTCCCGTCGAGTTCGCGGTTTAGAATTGCCTCCATCTCGCGCCTTTTCTTAACGGTTTTGATTCTAATGTTTTTTCTTTTAATTTCAGGATCCAAAACTGTGCGAACCAAAAGGGGCTTTCTTTTGGGGGCAAGAAAGAGGACGTTGTTGTCAATTTTTCCGGGCGCGATTCCCGAGAAATAAAAGAGTGACGGCTCAAACCCGCTGGGGAATGTGCGCAGCAGGATTTTGTCTACGCCTGTCTCGCTAAACAGCTGTTTTATTTTTTGCTTCATTAGACCACGAGGTTTCCCTTGCGCATTATCCAGATAATTTCTTTTTTGGGGGTTTCAACCCAGATGTCAACCTTCTGCCTTGGGCAGTTGAGGACAATGTCACTGTGGTATGTTGTTTCGCGGCTTGGCTCATAACCGGAACCAAGGGCGATGTGCATCATTTTTGCAATCTTCTCGGTTTCAATCAGGTAGCGTGAAAGCTTTGCCTTTGGGTTTGTGTTTATGGCAAACTCGCCGACCATATCAAAGTTCCTGCGGTAAGTGTTAATTATGCTTTTCGGGGTGCTCTTGCTTTTTGCAAGGATGTTAATCATTTTCTTGGCCTCGCTTTTTCTTTTTTTAAGCGCGGCAAGAATTTTCTTCGGGCCTGAAACAACGCGGTACTTGCCATCCTTGATTTTTACAACCAGGGGATTTTTGTTCCCAATCACATAACTTTGGTCAACGTTGATTACCACATCCCCAATGTATGTCCCGTTCAGCCCGTAAGGGGTCCAGAAAACCTCCCCGCCGGGAAAGTTTCCGTAGCGCCCGCTTTTCATCTTGAATATTCCGGCCGACTCGTGCGGAGTGCTTGGGTTTACCTCTATGTCCGAGCCAAGCACAGGGCTTTTTTTCTCAAGAATTCTTGTAAGGTCAACTGTAAGTTCGGTTCTGCCCTGCTTTATTTCCTTTCCGCGAACAAACAGGGTCTTGCCTTTCTTTACAATTGACGCAATCTTCTGGTCAATCTTTCTTAACTTGTAATAATCGATGTAGCATGTGCGAATAAAGCTTTCAAGCGGAAGCGTTCCGGTTATTGCAAACCTTGTTTGCGGTTCCCTGTTATCTATTTTGGTTTGTTCATACCAAAACGGCTTGAGGAACATTGTCCCGGGACCCTGCCACCTGCTTTTCCTGTTGGGGGTGGGGTATCCTATGGTCATTCCAAAAAAGTGCTTGCCGCCATAGCCCCTGCCGCTTACGCCAAACGCCGCCTGGTTTGGCTTGAGCTTTTCAAAGCGCATGAGTTTTGAAAGCTTTTTGAATTTTTTGAAAACAGGCTCGTTTATGTTCTTGTCATATTCGCAGCCAACAAGAGTTGATGAAAGGTCTGAAATGCGGTTCATTTTTTCAAGCTGTGACATTTTTGCAGTGCTTGAGCCAAGTGAAATCCTGGTGCATTTCTTTTTTGCGGCAATGGCCATTGCCCGGCCTATAACAAAATTGTCGAGGTAGTCATCCAGGGGGAGAAGAAGGTCCTTTTTTGTGGGAATCAATTCAAAGGAAACCGAGAAGCGTTCGCGTTTCTTGAGGGCATAGCCCTGTTCAAGGATGCGTCTGCATGTGGCAAGGGTTTCTTTCCACTTTCTTTTCTTGAACCACTTGAGTTCAAAGCCAAGCTCCCGCTCATCAAAGAAAAAATGCTTTCCTGAAGCCGTTATTAGGTGGTCGGGGGCCTTGAAAAGCTTTTCAAAGTACTTGCTTTTCGATTTTTTGTTAACTTCCTTAATGAATTCGTCCAACGCCTTCTTCTTTTGCCCTTCATCCAAAAGATAGGTGAGCCAAGTGCGCTTTAGGGCCTCAAGGCTCTCGCTTTTCTTGTCTATTACAAACAGGTTCATTTCCGCGCCCAGCTCGTGGATTGCACGGCTTAGGGGCGCAACAGAGTAGAATGCCTTTTCATTTGAGATTGGAAACTCCACAAGGCAAAGCTGTCCCTTTTTCAGCCTGCCTTTAAGGCCGTGCTTGTATGCCGCAACAGCTTTTCCAAACGCTTTTTGCCTGTATTTCACAGTAAAAACCCTTATTTTTTCTTCAACAGCGGAAGGCCTGTTATAGTGTTTTCAACAACAAGGTAACCCTCGGGAAGATCAATTCCTTCCTCCGGCTTCTTTGAAAAGAAAAACAGTTTTCCCCTTTGGTGCAGGTAATATGTTTTCCCTCTGCTGTTCTCGTGTTCGTATCCCATAAAAAAAACCTCCGAAAAAACACTCAATATAATTAGCCTGTTTCAATTATTAAACCTTTTCCCACTTCAAAACAATTGGATGAAACGCACACTGGAAGCAAGGTTCAAAGATTTTTGCCTTGGTTTGAGCAAGAAGGATCGGGTCGCAGTACTGCACCATTCGGATCCGGACGGATTTTGTTCAGGGCTTATTGTGATGAAAGCCATTGAAAAGCTTTCGGGAAAAAAACCTGTTCACATCGCACATTATGAGTATGCAAATGAAAAGCAGGCGCGTGAATTTGCGCGCGCAGTCAAAAAGAAAAAGCTCAACAAACTTGTTCTCGTGGATATTGCAATTGACGGAGACATTCAGCGCAAAAGAATCATCAAGCCTTTTGACCGTGCGCTGATTCTTGACCACCACAAAATTTATGAGGACTTAAACAGCGAAAAAGTTGTTTTTCTGAAGGCCGGGTGGTTTTCAAAAAAGGACCCTGCACAGTATGCATGCAGCAAATTCTGCTTTGACATGTTTGGAAAGGTAACAAATGTTAGCGCGTTCGACTGGGTGGCCTGTGTTGGAATTCTCGGGGACATGGGCTTTGAAAGCTGGAAAAGCTTTGTGAAGAAAACAATGGTGAAAAGAAAACTTAAGCTTGACCAGCTTAATTTCCTTCTCGAAATGATTGCGGCAACCGAGGTTATGGCCGGAAACAGGATGAACTCCCTGCTTAATGAATTCTACAAGGCAAAAAACCCAAAGTCACTGCTCAAAAGCAGCTTTGTAAAATATATCAAGGCAGTGAGGTGTGAAAGGGACCAGCTTGTTGCGGGCTTTGACAAAAGGGCAGAATACATCCCTGAAGTCGATTTGTTTGTTTACGAATTTGTGGTGAAAAGAGACGGAATCAAAAGCTATGTCGTGAACGAAATAAGCCAGATTCACCCGAACACAAATGTTGTTGTTATACAGGATTCAAAACGCGGGGACTTAAGAATAAGCGCAAGAAGGCAGGATTACAAGGTTAGGATGAATGAGCTAATGGAGAAGTCAATTCACGGAATTCCAAAATCAAACGCAGGCGGGCACATTCCTGCGGCTGCCGCAAGAATTCCAAAAAAGTTTAGGGCAAAGTTTCGCGCAAATATGATTAAGGTTTTGAAGAAAATGAAAAAAAAGTAGTTTTAGCCCCTTACTTCCCTTTTTTGCGGCTCAACAAATTTCATTCCAAGCGCCTTGAAAACCTCTTCCTCGGTTTTGCCTGCAACAACTTCCTCGCCCCTAAACAGGCCGTACTCATTTAGCTTAAGCCCTTTTTTGATTGCAATTCTTCTTATGGATATGTTAAACTGCTTGCTGCCGGTAAAATAAAGAAGGGCCGCTCCCCACTGCTCGGGCTTTACCGCACGAAGGTCAACCTGAATCCCTTCGCCTGTCCTAATGCTTGACTTTGTGGACCCCTTCATTATAACCTCTGAAACAGGCTTTAGTGAAGTGAAAAGGTCCATCACTTTCTTCGGCTTGGTTGTTGAAACAAGAACATCCACGTCCCCGATTGTTGGTTTCATTCTGCGAACCGAACCCGCAATCTCAATTCGTTTTACGGCCCTGCTTTTTTGCATCGCCGACTTGAATGTTTTGGCCGTTGCAATCGCTTCGGCAAGGGGAATTCTCCCGCCTGACTCCGCAATCGCGATGTTTTTCAAAATCTGTGCCTCACTTTTCTCACCAAAGCCCTCAAGCCCGCTTATCTTGTGCTGCTCTGCCGCTTTCTTCAAAGACTCAATGTCTTTGACCCCAAGCTTTTCAAAGAGAATCTTTATTTTTCTTGGGCCAAGCCCTGGAACGCGATTGAGTGAAGCAATGTCAACCCCTGATTTTTTGCGAAGCTTGGCAAGGCTCTCCACCGCCCCTGTTTCAATGAACTCAATTATTTTTTGGGCGAGCGCCTTTCCAACCCCTGGAATTGCTTCAAGCGCCTTTTCTCCACCGCGCTTGTAAATTAGTTCAACCGGCTCGGGAATGTTTTGCAGGTTAATTGCCGCAGTGCGGTAAGCTCGCGGTTTCCACGCAACATTCTGCATTTCAAGAATGTCGGCTATTTCAAAAAATATTTTTGCTAAAGCCTCATTTAGCATAATGCAAAACCAAGGGGTTTTTTTGTATTAAATTATTGCCTTAATCAAATGCCTTCCTTTTTTCGAAGGTTTCCGCACACTTCAGGCTGCAGAAGCTGACCATTTTCCCGTTAATTTCCCTTTCAACTATGTGGGCAAGGTCTATTTGCTTTTTGCAGGCATTGCACTCAACCCACTTTGTGTCCTCATACCCTTCCATAAAACCCGCTTCCGCAGGGGTTATTTCACTGTCGTCAAGCTGGTCCTCTCGCTCTTCCTTGTTGTAAATGTTTTCGTCCGGGGCTTCCTCTTCCCTTTTTTTATCAGTCATTTCAATTCCTCCTCAAAATATGATTAGGTACAAATAGTTAATAAAAAGGGTTTGTGGTTTAATAAAGCTTATGGATGTATTTGAGGCAATTTCCGGAAGAAGAACTGTCAGAATATTTCTTGAAAAAGCAGTGGGGTTTGAACTGCTTGAAAAGTGCGTTGACGCCGCACGCATTGCCCCCTCGGCAAAAAACAAGCAGGAACTTGATTTCATCGCAGTAAATAATCCCGAAACTGTTGAAAAGATAAATGCCGCCGCATTCTTCGGCGGAGTGGTTTATGAAAAGGGACGCGTTAAGGGAGAGGAACCGAAAGCGTTTATTGTAATCGTTTCAAACAAGGAAAGGGCAAGCGAAGACTACACACTTACAAACGCGGGAATTGCCGCAAACACAATTGCACTTGAGGCATTTGAATTGGGCCTTGGAACATGCATAATGGGTGCGATTGAAAGGGACAAAATAAGGGAAATCCTTTCAGTGCCAAACGGGTTTGATATACCGCTTGCAATTGCAATTGGCTACCCAAAAGAAAAGCCTGTTATGGAAGAAGCCAAGGAAGGCAATCTAAGGTACTGGATTGATGAAAACAGCGAGATTCACATTCCAAAAAGAGCATTGAAAGAAGTGCTGCACAAGGACAGGTTTTGATCAAAATGAAATTCAACAAGCTAATTCCCGAATTAAGCGTTTCAGACATTGAGAAAAGCCTCTGGTTTTACGCAGATGTTCTTGGCTTCAAAATAGAGTACAGGAGAAAGGAAGCGGGATTTGCTTTCATTTCATACAAAGGAAGCCAGCTGATGATTGAGCAGGTGAACGGGAAATGGGAAACCGGTCCCTTGGAAAAACCGTTCGGGCGGGGAATAAATTTCCAGATTGAAACAGATGAAATTGATTTGCTTGTTAATGGACTTAAGAGCCACGAGCTTGAGATTAAAATGATGCCAAAAGAGAATTGGTACCGAAAGGGAAACGAACTTGTTGGAAACCGCGAGTTTCTTGTAATGGATCCCGACGGCTATCTTTTAAGATTTGCTGAGGATCTTGGATACAAGCCAGTGCAGAAATGACCAATTCAGTAAAGCACGTCGAAAGCTTTTTTGCCCTCAATTGAAAGAAGGAAGTCATACCGGTCGTTAACGTACTTCTGGATTTTTTCAACTTCCTCTTCGTTCACGTGCCTGAATCTTCCCTGAAGCTCAAGATATTCCTTTACAGGCTTTGGCTTTTCCACTTTCTGGTTGAATTGGAGAACGCCGTTATCTATTTCGTAAAGCGGGAAAACCCTTGTCTGGATTGCAAGCCTGCTTAATTCCATTGTGTCAGCGCTCTTGCAGTGCCAGCCAACAGGGCAGACACAGTAGGCATGCAGGAAAGTTGTGTGGTTTCGGGAAAGTGCCGTCTCAACCTTTTTTTTCATGTCAAATAAGTTTGCAGGTGACATTGAAGCCACATAATTAAGCCCGTGTGCGGCAACAATGAATGCGAGTGGCTTTTTTGGCTCCTGCTTTCCGTGAATTTTCTTTCCATCGGGGCTTGTTGTTGTTGAAGCGTACGGGAAAGTTGCCCCGCTTCTCTGCACCCCTGTGTTCATATAAGCCTCGTTGTCTGTTGCAATGTAGGTAAACTTGTGCCCGCGTTCCATTGCCCCGCTCAATGCGCCAAATCCAATGTCAAACGAGGCGCCGTCTCCGCCCATTGCAATGATGTTTACGCCCTCTCTTTTGCCCTGTGCAATCAATCCACGGTCAATGCCTGAGGCAATTGCCGCTGCATTTTCAAAAGCACCGTGAACCCACGGAACTTTCCAAGCGGTTTGAGGGTAGGGTGTTGAAACAACTTCCATGCAGCCAGTTGCCTGTGCAACTATTGTGTTGGAGCCCGCTGCCTTCATTATGTGCCTTAGCACAAGCGCCTCTCCGCATCCCGCACATGCCCTGTGCCCGGAAGCAAAGTACTCGTCGTAACTAATTCCCTTAACGTCCTTCACATTAACCACTCTCTCTTCTGCTTTCCTGTTTCAAGGTCCAGATAAACGCTTTCCATGTGGTCCAAGGTAACATCGCGCCCTCCAAGCCCTGCAATGTACCCGAACACGTCAAGACCTGGGGCGATTGCGTTAATTTCCGTGAAAAGTGGCCCGTCTGAACCGAGGGAGATGTGCCTGTCAAGAACAGCAAGCCTTGTAAGCTTCTTAAATGCTTTTTTAAGTGCCTCAACAGGGAATGGCCTGTAAGACCTAAGCCTTATCACCCCAACCTTCTTCCCTTTCGCCCTAAGTTCCTCTGCTTTTGCCTTTGCCGTTCCGCAGATTGTTCCCATTGCAAGAATGGCGTATTCGGCGTCATCCATTTTGTAAAGTTCAATTAGCCCGTCGCCGTAGCCTCTGCCAAAAAGCTTTTTGTAGTCAAGATTTGCCTTCTTGATTACATCAATTGCGTTAATCATTGCGTCCTGCTGCTGTTTCTTGAAGTTCATGAAAGAGTCAGGCAGTCCGATTGGCCCGAATGTTTTCGGGTTTTTCACATCAAGAATGTCTTCCCTCTTAAACGGGGGCAGGAATGAATCAACCTGCTTTTGTTCAGGGATATCGACATTTTCAAACACATGGGTTAATGAAAACCCGTCGAGGCACATCATCACAGGCATTTGGACATTTTTGTCCTCCGCAATCTTGTAGCACTGGATTATTGTGTCAATACATTCCTGGCTTGATTCAACGTAAAACTGTACCCATCCCTGGTCACGGGCTGAGACCGCATCGCTGTGGTCGTTCCAAATGTTAATTGGCCCAGCAACCGCCCTGTTTGCAACAGCCATAACTGCAGGAAGCCTCATTCCACTCAAGATTGGCAAAATTTCGTACATCAATTCAAAGCCGTTGCTGCTTGTCGCGGTAAAGCTTCTTGCACCGGTAAGAATTGATCCAATAAGTGCGGATGCAGCTGAGTGCTCTGACTCAACGTGAATCATTTCGGCATCCATTTCCCCGTCAAAAATGTAGTCTGAAATCCTTTCAGGAATGTGTGTGGAAGGGGTTATGGGATACATTGGGCATACCTTTACCCTTGAAAGCTTTGCACCGAGCGCAACAGCCTCGCTTGCCTCAATAACAGTCTTCATTTCTGCTCCAACTCCTTGCTTATTGCCTTAACCGGGCATTCCCTGAAGCAAATCAGGCATCCCTTGCAGTAGTCATAGTTTATGCGATACTTCCCGTCCTTGTCAATATAAATTGCCGCATCAGGGCAGACTCTCCAGCAGGTACCGCACTTGATGCAGGTTTTTTGGTCAATTACCGGGCGAAATGTTCTCCAGCTTCCGGTGTGGTACTTCTTGGTGTTTCCGGGAGTCCTGATTACTGCACCGGTATTAAGCGGAATTGACTCCTTGGCCACATCCCCAACTGTTTCCTTTCTGGTCACCCTTGGCACCTACTTCATCCCCTTTGCTTTTTCGTAGAGAACACGGCAGGCTTCCTTGTTGAGGCCTGCAATCTTTCCCTTTTCCGCAAAGCGTTCATCAATTGCCTTGTTAAGTGCTTCAATTGAAACCTCGCCGGTCATTGCGGCAAATGCCCCCAAAGCCGCTATGTTTACAAACGGCTTGCCTATTACCTCAAGCGCAACCTTTGTTATGTCAATTGATTTTGCATCAAAACCTTTGAGCCCAAGCTCAGAGGGTGTTTTGTTGCTGTTAACAATTATTAAAGCATCCTTCTTCAGTCCCTTTGTGACATCAACGTTTGCCATAAGGGAGGGGTCGAGAACAATAACGTAAGCAGGACTGTAAACGTGTGACCTGACATTAATGTGCTTGTCGTCAATTCGTGTGTAGCTTTCAACAGGAGCCCCTGTCCGTTCAACACCAAAATTTGGAAAGGCCTGGGTGAATTTCCCGTCGTGGAAAGCGGCAATTGCCAAAACCTGGCTGCTGGTTACAGCCCCCTGTCCACCTCGCCCGTGAAAGCGAACTTCTTTCAGAACCATACACTCTAAAATAAGAGAAAAATATTATAAAGGCAAGCCACCTACATTTTTAACCATGCCAAGATGCAGAATTATTGTTAAAGGGCGAGTACAAGGGGTTGGATTCAGGTTCTTTGTCTCAAGAACAGCCAACGGCATGGGATTGAAGGGATTTGTAAGAAACCTGCCAAACGGATGCGTTGAGGCTATTGCAGAGGGAAGCAAGGAATTGCTTGAAAGATTTGTAAAACTGCTTGCAGACGGCCCGATTACTTCCTCCGTTGAAGACCTCGAAATTAAGTGGGAAGAGGAAAAAGGCGAATTTCAGGGATTTGGAATAAACTATTAAACCGCCTTTACAACAAAAGTGAGCTGGTCCTCATACTTCTTCTCACCCTGAACAAAGAGCGAAAGCTTTACTTTGTATGAACCGCTGTTTATTTCCTTGCCCGGGTTTGGCCTTATAACAAACGGGTCAAGGGTCCGTTCCGTTCCTGAAGCCATTGAATCAATTCTTCTCGATGCAGGCGAAATAATAAGGTTGCCGCTTCCAATCTCCTCAACACGCACAACCAAGGACGACTCAGTCTGCACGGACGTATTGAAAACGTTTACATTAAGCATTGAGCTGGCCGCAGCGTGCTCGGAAAGGTCAAGTGGGTTGGGGGAAAGTGAAAAGGACAACGGTTTTGGCTTGAGTGCCTCATTAAGCGAAACAAGCAGTGCAACCGCAACAATAATTGCCAAAATTGCCAGAACAGGATACTTCAGCTGCCTGAGCGAAATGTTTATCGACGGCAGTGAAAAACTGTTGTCGTCGTCGTATATTCCCATAGCTTAAAATAAGTGCCTTTTGCTTAATAAAAGGTTTCATCAGGCGCTTTCATAGTAGTGTTTAAGTTCCCATTCGGTAACCTGGGCGCTGTAGTCCCCCCACTCCCTTTTCTTTATCGCAATATATTTCTCAAAAAGCTCTTCACCCAAAGTAGCCCTTACAACCTTGTCCTTGCGCAATTCCCCAATTGCCGAATTCAGTGAGTCCGGCAGGGTTTCAATTCCGCTTTCAGCCAGTTGTTTCTCGCTGAAGGAGTGGACATTTCCATCAATTGGGGTTGGCAACTCAGCCCCCTTGCTGATTCCATCCAGCCCTGCTTCAAGCATTATGGCAAGGGCAAGATATGGATTGCAGCTCGTGTCAGGGCACCTCAGTTCAGCTCTTGTGCTCTGTTCTCTCCCTTCGCTGACCCTTGGAATTCTTATCAGCGCGCTTCTGTTTATTTGAGCCCAGCAAATGTAAACAGGGGCCTCAAAGCCGGGAACAAGCCGCTTGTATGAGTTAACACTTGGGCAAAGAATTCCAGCCATCCCCTTGGCATGGTTTAGCTGGCCTGCGATAAAACCCTTTGCATCATCACTTAAATTATGCTTGTCAGCGGAATCAAAGAAAAGATTTTTTCCCTCTGAATCAAACAGGCTCTGATGCACATGCATCCCATTGCCCGCATCTCCAAAAACCGGCTTTGGCATAAATGACGCATAAAGGCCATGGTGGTGGGATATGTTTTTTGCCACATGTTTGAAGGTGGAAACATTGTCGGCTGCGGTTAATGCATCGGCATATTTAAAATTAATTTCATGCTGGCCGCAGCCAACCTCGTGATGCGAAGTTTCAACGGTCAGACCCATTGCCTGAAGTGCAAATATCATGTCCCGTCTTACATCGGTTGCAAGGTCTTTTGGGGCAAAATCAAAATAGCCCGCTGAGTCGTGCGGAATCGCTTTTTGGGAATCTTGGTCGCCCTTGAAGAGAAAAAATTCCATTTCAGGGCCTGCCATAAAATTAAAGCCCTGCTTCTTTGCTTTGTCCACCGCTTTCTTTAGGGTGTTTCGCGGGTCACAGGGGGACTGGGTGCCGTTCGGGGAGAAAACATCACACAATACCCTTACAGTGTTGCAGCCGTTGTTTTTCCAGGGTAAAACAGAGTATGTTACATGGTCGGGAACAAGGTACATGTCGGATTCCGCAAGCCTTGCAAATCCCTCTATACTGCTGCCGTCAAACCAGGCACCCTTTTCAAGCACTTCCTCCAGGCGCTCAACAGGGATTGTGACACTTTTAAGGCCGCCAAGCAAGTCCATAAACATTAGCTCGACAAGCCTGACCTTGTCAGATTTTGCTTTGTTTAACAAATTTTTTTCAACCATCAAATCACAATAAAAAAAGTGTTTCTAAAGGTTATATACTTTTTGTACAATTTACCAAACAATACCTCTACTAAAAAGCTTTTTTTAAAACAAATGTTTAAAATTACTTCCACACAGTAAACTTTTTTGAACGATTGAATATGAAAATCGACAAAACCGACCAGGAAATAATCAACCTTCTGCTGGGCAATGCAAAACTTTCATTCAGAAAACTTGCCAAAAAAGCAGGCGTCAGTGTTGCAACTGCAATGAACAGGGTTAAAAGGCTGGAAAAAGAGGGAATAATAAAGGGTTATTCTGCAGAGCTTGACTATGAAAAACTCGGCTACGAGTTTGACGCAATAGTCGAGGTACGGGTTTCGCACGGAAAATTGTACGAAGTCGAGGAAAAAATTTCACAAAACCCAAATGTCACCGCAATATATGATGCAACCGGGGAATTTGACATAACACTCATATGCAAATTCAAAAACAGAAGGCAACTCAACAACTTTGTTAAATCACTGCAAACCATCAAATATGTTGAGCGAACCCTGACAAAGTTGGTGCTGAAAACAATTAAAGAAAAGGCAATAAAGGTTTAGGGCAACGTGAAAAGCCGATCATCGCCCTTTCCGTCAAGAATTTTTGCGCGAACTCCCGCATCAAGCCAGGCATGGGCGTAACTGTAGGCGGCAAGAGCAAGCAACAGCTTGCCATGCAGCTCAAAGTGCTTTGCGTCCTCAAAATAGTTGCGCGCCATGGAAAGAAAGTCCTTTGCACGCTTAAAATCAACTGTTCCCTTTTTTGCAATTATGCTTGCCTTTTCAAGGGCCTCCCTGGTAAGTTTCCTGTACTGCTCAACCCTTTCCTCAAGCTCGTGACTACTCATAGCCAGCCAACTCCCTCAAAGCCTCTTTCTCCTTGTCATTCAGGTCCCCTGCAATAATCAAGGACTGCGGAAAAGCGGCATAGGATGAACGCTTAAGTTCTGTTGGCTTTCCTGCCTTAATTTGTTCACTGCCGGCTCCAATCCCGTAAAGACCCACTGCAACAGATTCTGAAACAATTGGCTTGCCGCGTTTCTTTTCAATCTTTTCAAGAATGGAGAGGGCATCACCAACGCTCATATACAATTCCTTTTCCGCATCAATGTCCAAAAGGCAGAGGGTGTGAAGCCCAGATTTCTTGTTTGCCTCAATGATGTCATAAAAGGACTCTGGAGCATAATTTTTCTGGGGCGTAACAATTGTGCAGGTTCTTCCAAACTTGTAAACGTCAAGCCCTGTGTTCCCAAGAAAATCAAATATGCTTAGGCCCGCAATTGCCTTTGACTTTATTCCCTGCTTTTTTGCATCAAGCAAAACCTGCACATGGGTTGTGGCATTAAGTGGGTTTCCAAAAATAAGCAGTGCAACGTCCTCCTGCTTTGCCCCTTTCAGCAGAAGCTCAAACCCCTGCTCAACACCGTCGCGCTTAAGCTCAATAAACTTTTTTCCAGTGGACTTCTCCAATTCAAAAATGCTACCCTCACTGTACTTGGAGGTGTATGATTCAAAAAACACCTTGGAACAGGATTCAATTGCCTCTTTGGCCTCGATGGTAATCTGCTTTGGGTTAAGCCCTACGCCTATCAAGTAAAACATTTTTTATCAAAAAAAATCTTAGTGGAACAGGTTTAAATCTTTGCCGCTGCGGCCCTGTCGGCAAAAATGCCCGCTCCAAAATGCGGTCGGAGAACTGCTGCAGGACAGCCTTTAACCCCGCCCTTCAACGCACACCTAACCGCCTTTGCCTTGTTTTTCCCCGAAGCAAGAAGCAAAATGCTGCGGCTGTTTCCCACAATGGTTTTCAGGCCAACAGTAAGGGCCTGTGCGGGAGCAATTCCATCCTTAAAACCCCCGCCGTTTACTTTCCTCGTTTGCTTTGAAAGCCTTACAACACGGGTTGCACTTTTCGGGGAACTTCCGGGCTCATTGAATGCAATGTGGCCGTTTTGCCCAATTCCCAGAAGGCAAAGATCAATCTTAAAATGTTTAATTGCCGATTCGTGGGCACGGCACTCCCTTTTGAGGTTGCCAATTGAACCATCCAGAAGGAAAACGTTCCTGTGCCTTGCCCTCACTTTAAGCAAAAAGTGTTTCATAAGAAAGTGGCTGAAGCTGTTTTTGTTTTCAGGAGAAAGCCCTGCATATTCATCAAGGGCAAAGAACCTCACATTTCTGAAATCAACTTCGCCCCGCTTGCTTGCACCCACAAGAAGGCTGTAAAGTTTCTTTGGGGTTTCACCCGTTGGCAAAGCAATTGATGCGTTGGGTTTTCTGTTAACAAGTTCTATTACTTTGGCGGCTGCGGCCTTGCTCAGCTCACTGTGATTTTTGAATACCGAAACAATGGGGCTTGAATTTGAGCTGATAAATTTCATTAAGCCCTTGCCCTTTGCGGCAACAAGACCGTGCGCAACAATTGTTTTTGATGCAACAAAGTTCCCTGCACGCATGCAGTTAAAAAGTGAGAATCTGTTCATCAGGCCAAACACAAACCCCGCATTGAATGCGTCACCCGCCCCTGTTGTATCAACAGCCTTTGCTTTAATTGCGGGAACATCAACTGCTTGCGCCCCCTTTACAAACAGGCTCACCCCAAGCCTGCCCCTCTTCAAAATTACCGCGCCGGTCACTTTCTTAAGCAGGCTCTGCACCCTTGCAGTTTCTGAATTTCCCTTTACAATGTGCTTCAGCTCAACCTCGTTAGTGAAAAGGAAATCAATAAACGGAAAGAATTTGTTAAGCGTCCAAATGTTTGCGGTGTCAAAGCAGGTGTCAAAGCACACGATTGCTTTCTTTGCCCTAAGTTTTTTTAGCAACGGAACAAAGCCGGCGCGCAACTTCTTTAGATGATAGAAGCCACCAAAGAAAACCACGTCATCGGCGCGGACTTTTGATAAAATCCGCGATGCGACATCTGAAGCTGTAATTCCTGAAAGGCAATTCTTTTTTGAAAGAATTGCTCTGCCCCCGTCTTGCCTGATTGATATTACACTGAATGCATTCCCTTTAGTGCTTTCCACAAGGGAGAAGCCAACGTGTGCCTTCTTCAATCCCTTTTTCAGAAATGATGTTGCAAAGTCTTTTCCAATTGCACTAACAAGCACCGGCTCCAACCCAAGCTTTGAGGCGAAGACCGAGAAGTTTGCGGCATTTCCCCCTATTGAAAAATCAAGCGAGTTAAGCGCGTGCTCTTCACCAAAAACAGGTCGGGACAAAATGCCCTGCAGGACATCCACGCAAAGATCCCCTACCGCAAAAAGCCTTCTTTCATGAGCCATTCAGGCATTTAATAGTATAAATTTGTATTTAACCCTTTTGCAGCAATTTTTCTGCATGAAAAAGGCGTTAGTTGTGGTCGCACACCCTGATGACGAAACTATTTGGTGCGGCGGAACAATATTGTCAAATCCAGACAGGGCTTGGACAATAATAAGCCTTTGCAGAAAAGACGACCCGGACAGGGCACCCAAATTCAAAAAAGTGTGCGCAAAACTGAATGCAAAATGCGCGATCTCAAACCTTGATGATGAAAACGTTGAGAAGCCTGTTGCACTTGAAGAGATTAAGTCACGGGTTGAGTCAATGCTTGCAGAGCTTAATGCGGGGAGTGAATTTGATTTTATTTTCACGCACGGCGCAACCGGTGAGTACGGACACCGCAGGCACCGCGAAGTTCACCGCGCAGTTATCGAACTGCTTGGCTCCAAGAAGCTTCGCGCGCACAAAGTTCTCTTCTTCAACTACAAGTTGGACGCGAGTGACGCGTTCTGCACACCGGATGAGCGCGGCGCGGCGCATGTCGAGCGGCTCGGCAACGAGATTGCGCGAAAGAAATGTTTATTAATCACTTCAACGTATGGATTTAATGAGAAAAGCTTTGAAACGCTAAGCGCACAAAGCAAAGAAACATTTAAAGTGGTTGATCGGTGAAATGAAAAGCCTTGTTTTGTATCCATATCCAATGGAACTTGACGGAGTAAGCATCCAAGGGGCAATGCTCCACCGCGGACTCGTTGAGAACGGTGTTGAGTCTCTTGAGTGCGACCGCGAAGCCGACTTTGAAAAGGAATGGGTTTACAAAAGTTTCAAGCCCGACGTCTCAATCGGAATTGGGTACTGGGGCGACACTCCTACTATTATTGAAAATCCAATGCACCACGGAGTGACACCGGTCCCGTGGCTTAATGCGGACGGTTGGGTTGCAAACTACCACGATGTGCTTAACGATTTGCCCCTTATTATGGTTACTAGCCACTGGGTGAAGCACACCTACAATCGCGATGGGGTGAGCAACAAAAATCTTGAAGTAATGCCCATCGGGATTGATATGGATGAAATGAGCCCCCTGCCCAAAGACCATCAAAGCGTCCAACAGATTAGAAAAATGCTTCGCATAAAACCGGAGCAGAAAATGATTCTTACAATAGGTGGGGACACAACAAGCAAGGGCTTCCAGGAAGTGCTTCATGCACTGGGCAAAATTGACAAGGAATTTGGCGACTGGGTTTACGTTGGCAAGAGCTGGGAATGCAGGTCACCCTACTACCATTACAAAGAGGAACTCAAGATCATGCGCGATCTTGGAATTAGGAGAAAGGTTCGTTTCCTTGACGGTCCGATGTCAAGAAATATTATGAGGGCGCTGCTTAGCGCGTGCGATATTTACGCCGCCCCAAGCAGAATCGACGGCTTCGGGATGATTCAGGTTGAGGCACAGGCATGCGGAACGCCGGTTCTCGGAATTGACAGCATGGGAATCAAAGACACGGTAATTCACAACAAAACAGGATTGCTTGCAAAAGTTGGAGAGGAAACAAAGCTTACCGAAGAGTGGGCTTACAGATGGCACGGATTCAAAAAGAAGCACAAGATTAAGTTTGACGAACCAAAAACCTTTGCGGTCAAAGCCGATGTGGACGATTTATCAAAACACCTGCATAAGATGCTAACCGAAGATGAATTCAGGGCAAAGCTTGGAACACAGGCAAGAGAACACGTTGTCAAAAACTTTGAATACAGGCATGTTGCAAAGCAAGTTGAAAACCTGATTCAGAAAAAGCTTCATCTTTAGAAGAAAGGAACTTTTTTTGTTGCAACACTTTCAGATGCAAGAATAAACGCACCCGCACTCCAGGCATGGTAACTGCTTCCGCCGGCCTTCCTTGTTCCGGGGTGCACCCATTCATTAAATTCCCACTTGTAATTAACGCCAAGCTTGTTGCAGCGCAAAAGCTTTTTCAACTCATGCTCTGCCCTTTCAAACCGCTCAGCCTTAACAAGCGCGGTAACATAAAAGCCCCCAACATACGGCCAGATGCCTCCATTAATATAATAATTTGGCTTTGCCGCAAGGCATTTGCTGAAATAATCCTGCCACTCCTTTGCCCCACGCCTGATTGGGGGATAAATAACGCGAACAGGATACGGCTTGTCAATCCCCTTTTTGTCAACAAAGTCAAGAATTGATTCTGCTTCCTCTTTGCCCGCAAGGCCTCCGCAAACGGCAAGCATGTTTCCAAGGGAATCAAACCATTTTTCCTGCTCGGTAATCCCGTCATGCCCCTTCCATCTCCAGGGAAGAAAGTAGCCGAGTTTTTTATCAAACAGGTTCACATGCCTGTGGTCCCCCATTGCGGCGGACTTCACCTTTTTTGCAAGGGAAGTTTTGTCAAACAATTTCAAAGCAGAGTAATACATTGCAATCGAGTTTACTGTGTGCCCGTACTTGTGGGGGAAGCAATCCTGCCAGTCACTTGTCGGGTGCTGTTCAGGCAAATAGTCCTCGCCTGTGTCCTGGCAAAGCAGCCAGAAGAACGCTTTGTCAATCTCCTTTTTTCTTTTTCTAAGAAGCGAACGGTCCTTGTAGGCCAAAGCATATGCCTTCATCCCAAGCAGCCACCAAAGTGTGCTGTCAATTGTTGCAAAAGTTGACTGCTTTCTTCTCTTGGGGTCCCAGTTGTCAACCGCGTTTGGAATCTGACCAACAGCACTCTGGTTCCTTACAAGTGTTTCAAGAGTTATGCTAAACTGGGTCTTGAACTGCTTTTCTGGGTCGGCAACGCTTGCCCCAATCAGGCCAATCATACTGTCCCTGGAAAACACCATATTGTAGCCGCCCCTGCCGCCACTTGCGTGCATTCCATGCGGGGTGCTGCATTTTTGCAGGGCAATTCTTGCCCTCTTAAGTGCTTCTTCCTGCTGACCCATCAAAAGAATAGATGATTTAACTAGTATTTAATTATTCGCAGCTTTGAACTCGTCTTTCAGCATAGAATACAGTTTAAGGTCCTTAAAGCCGCCAAAAGCGGGATTGCATTTCTTGCGCAATACCCCCTCAAACTTAAAGCCAACCTTTTCAATCACGCGCCTGCTTGAATCGTTTCCAATAACGTGGCTGACCTGGACCCTGTTTAGTTTTAGCTCGTTGAATGCGTAATCCAGCATTATGCGGACCGCTTCAGGCATTATCCCCCTTCCCCTGTGCGCCTTGCCAAGGTGGTATGCAAGTTCAGCGCAACTGTTCGGTTTGTCAATTTTGATAAGGCCAATGTTTCCGACGGGCGTAGTCTCCCCCTTTGAAACAATCGCAAGGTCAATGCGCCCGCCTGTTTGCCTCTCTGCCTCAGATCTGCTTATGAAGTCAACCGCATGCTTCAGATTGTAGGGGTGCGGGATGTGGGTAACTTTTCCTAAATCAATTTCATCACAGCTTGCCCTAAGGGCTTCTGCATCGCTTGCACTCCAATACCTTAAGAAAATCCCTTTTCCCTCAAGTTCCACCAGCACACCTCTTGTTACTATTTTTATTCGCAACACTTATTTTAATATGAAAAGAAACCCTGAAAAGGAGCTTTTGCCGGTTGGAAGTTAAAGGATTTAAAGTAATGCATCCCATAATTTGTTAGCTTTCAAAGCAATTTTCTTTTGGCAAAGCTTTCCTTTTTCCAAAAGAAAAGGTTCTGGGACGGTAGTATAGCTTGGTCTAGTATTCGGCGTTCGGGGCGCCGTGACGGGGGTTCAAATCCTCCCCGTCCCATTCCCGAGCTTTGGCGAGGAAACACTTTTAAAGTAGTTAGACCTTATTTTGTTAAACAGTTTTTTGGTGGGTTGGGTATGAAAGGAAAAGACATCCTTAATGAGATTAGTTCCACATCCAGTGGCGAATTTTACACACCTATCCCGGAGGGCTACAAGGCGGGCAAAACCAAATATGTAATTATTACCGGCAGTGTCATGTCAGGGGTTGGAAAGGGAACCATTTCAAGCAGCCTGTGCAAGTGCCTGCAGGACCGGGGCCTGAAAGTTGAACCCATCAAGCTTGAAGCCTACCTAAACGTTGATTCCGGGACATTGAACCCATACAGGCACGGCGAAGTTTTTGTGCTGGATGACGGTTACGAAACAGACCTTGACCTTGGAACCTACGAGCGAATGCTTGACAAGAACCTTACAAGAGACCACTTTGTCACATCAGGGCGAATTTACCAGACAATAATTGAGAAAGAGCGTGCAGGCAAGTATCTGGGACGCGATGTGCAGTTCATTCCACACGTAACAGGTGAAATCAAAAGCATTGTCAGGAACATGGCAATGAAAAGCAAGGCAGACATCATTTCAATTGAGATTGGTGGGACAGTCGGCGATTATGAAAATATGTTTGCCCTCGAAGCACTGAGGGAACTGCAGTATGAAGAGGGCAGGGAAAACGTTTGCTTTGTAAACATCACTTACATAATGGAACCAAAGAGTTTGGGCGAGCAAAAAAGCAAGGCGGCACAGCTTGGAATAAAGCGCCTGATTGCAATGGGAATTCAGCCGGACATTATTGTCTGCAGAAGCCAGTCAAAACTCAAACAAAACATTCGCGAAAAAATCAGTCTCAACACAAACGTCCCGCTTGACCGCGTAATCGGAGTGCACAACGTTGAAAACATTTACTCACTGCCCTTAACACTGCGCGAAAGCGGCTTTGACCAGAGAATTCTTGAAATATTTGAAATGGACAAGAAATTCAAGGCAAACGGAAACTCCGGATTAAAGGAATGGGTTAAGAACACAAGTGTGACAAGCTCAAAGGACCCGATTGTTGTCGGGATTGCCGGAAAATACACCGAGGGCGGAGACGCCTACATCAGCATTCTTAAGGCACTTGAGCACTGCAGTTTTGCACTAAACCACCGTGTTGAAGTCAAGTGGATTGAGTCCACAAAAATTGAGAAAGACCAGATAAAAGTTGACGAGGCAATTAAGGGAGTTGATGGGATTATTGTGCCCGGGGGCTTTGGCTCAAGAGGGGTTGAGGGAAAAATAAAGGTCGCACAGTACTGCCGCGAAAACAATATTCCATACCTTGGGCTTTGCCTGGGATTCCAAATCGCACTCATTGAATTTGCAAGAAACGTTCTGAAGCTTGAGGACGCAAACAGCACAGAATTTGAGCCAAAGGCAAAGCACCCGGTTGTAGACCTGCTCCCTGAGCAAATGGACATAGAGGGACTGGGCGGAAACATGCGTTTGGGAGGCAGAAACGTTGAAGTAAAAGAAGGGACAATTGCCTCAAGAATTTTTAACAAGGCAAAAAGTGTCAGAAGAAGGTTCAGGCACAGGTTTGAATGCAATCCGGATTACATCAAGCAGTTTGAGGAAAACGGAATCGTGTTCTCGGGAAAGGCTCCAAAGCAACCGATTATGCAGATTTTGGAAGTTCCTTCACTCAAGTTTTTGATGGCTTCACAGTTCCACCCTGAACTCACCTCAAGGCCGCGCCACCCGGACGAAATGTTCCTCGAATTTGTGAAGAACTGTGCTAAAAAGTAAGAATCAGGCCTTTTCTGCCCTTTCAGGAAGCATTATTGGAATTCCATTCTCAACAGGATATGCAAGCCGGCAAACACTGCAAACTATTCTGCTTCCGGCTTGGTCGTAATCTATTTTCCCCATGCATTTCGGGCATGCAAGAACCTCAAGCAGCTTTTGCGGAATCTCCTCTGACATGAACAAATTGTTGCGCAAAATGTTTAAAACAAGAAACTGGCTTTTAGGTTTTAGGCTAAGAAAGCCAAAGCGCTTATTAAATATATATTATTCTTTTATTAATAGCCAAAAATAACTAAGGTTTGCCAAATGACTGTTGAAAAGATTTTTTTAGAGGGAAAGGAAATTGTGCTGGTTGGAACCGCGCACATCAGCCAGAAATCAACCGATTTGGTGAAGGAAACAATCAAAAAAGAGCACCCTGACTCGGTCGGGGTGGAACTTGACAACCAGCGCTTTATGCAGTTAAGGTCCGGAAAAAAATGGCTTGAAATGGACATTGCACGCATTGTAAAGGAGGGCAAAACATATCTTTTCCTCATAAACATTCTTCTTGCAAACATGCAGCGCAAGCTGGGAAAACAGCTTGGAATAAAACCCGGAATGGAAATGCTTGAAGCAATAAAAATTAGCGGCGAAAATGGAATCAGGGTGGAGCTGCTTGACAGGGATGTAAGAGTAACCCTGAAGCGCGCACTCATACTCACAGGGTTTTTTGAAAAGCTGAGGCTTGGGTTGGATGTTCTTTTCTCGCTTTTCCAGCAGCCGGAGCCGCTGACGGAGAAAAGCATTGAGCAACTTAAAGACAAGGACACACTTAACGCGCTTATGGCGGAACTGAGCGTAAAAATGCCGTCGGTAAAGCGGGTTTTGGTTGACGAAAGGGACTTGTTTATTGCAACCCGCATAATGCAAATGCACGGCAACAAGGTTGTCGCGATTGTGGGAGCAGGCCACATTGAGGGAATTAAAAAAAATTTGGGAAAAAGGGCAGACATGCGTGAGCTTCTATCAATTCCAAAGAAAAAAAGCTTACTGCGTTTCATAAAGTATTTAGTTCCGATTGCATTGATTGCACTGCTTGGCTACGGGTTTTACACAAAGGGAGTTGCAGTTACTGCACAACTTATTCTGATGTGGTTCCTGATTAACGGGATTCTTTCGGCACTGGGAGCCTTGCTTGCAAGAGCCCACCCGTTTTCAATTGCAACGGCTTTCCTTGCGGCGCCGTTTACTTCACTGCATCCTGCGTTTGCAGCCGGATGGTTTGCGGCGGCAGTTGAGGCAAAAATGCGGTGCCCAAAGGTAAAGGATTTCCAGGGCCTGCAGAACCTTGAGTCTTACTCAGATTTTTCAAATAACCGCGTTACACGCGTGCTTCTTGTGGCAGCGTATTCAAATCTGGGCAGCACCATTGGAACAATTGTGGCTTTGCCCTACATTCTTTCACTGCTGGGCTAATTACATTACGCTTGAGCCAACGGCAATGTCCCTGTCAAGGGTTAGAAGAACAACTCCGTTCTCTGAGTCGGCCGCAAGAAGCATTCCGTTGCTTTCAATTCCCGCAATTTTTGCGGGCTCAAGGTTTGCAACAACCACAATTGTTTTTCCCACAAGCTCTTCTGCACTGTAGGCAGGCTTTAATCCGGCAACAAGTGTTCTCGGAGTTTCCTCCCCAAGGTCTATTTCAAGCTTCACAAGCTTGTCTTTTCCCTCAATGTCCTCTGCCTTTGTAATCTTTGCAACTTTAAGTTCTGTTTTTTGGAATTCGTTGAATGAAATCAAGTAACCAGCCTCCTATTTGATTATATCAACTACTTCTGCATCATCATTAAAATCCTTTATTTCCCCGGAACCAATCTCAATTGCCTGGCTCTCATTAACCATGCAGTAAACCGTTTCGTTCAGCATTACCTTGGGGTCAATAAGCACTTTAACTCCGTAAATGGAGACAGGGGGAAGAAACTCCTTTCTGTAGCCCGTAATCTCAAATGTTTCCTCTTCGTCCACGGGCTTAACCTTTTCACCGGCTGCGTTTTCAATTTTTGCAAAGTCAAGCGTGCTCGATTTAAGGGAAATTGCAAGAATTTGTGTTTCACCCGCTGCAAAAAGCCTGCATCTGATGAATATTACTCCTTTGGGAAGCAGAACAATCTTTGCCTTAAGGCCCACCGATTTAATAAAGTCCTCAACCATAGTAGCAAGAAATAGGGAAAGGAAATAAATAAAAAAGGAAAAAATACCGGCCTTAGAGGCCAGCGTCTTTCTTCAATGCGTCCACTCTGTCGGTCTTTTCCCAGGTGAATTCCGGAAGTTCACGCCCAAAGTGCCCGTAATTTGTTGTTTTTCTAAAGATTGGCCTTCGCAGGTCAAGCTCCTCAATTATGTTGCCTGGCTTGAAGTTGAAGTTCTTCATCACAGCTTTGTGAATCTTGCTTGCGTCAACCTTTGCGGTTCCGTGCAGATCAATGAACACACTTGTGGGGTCTGTTCCGCCGATTGCGTAACTCAGCTGAACCTCTGCCCTTGTGGCCAAACCTGCCGCAACAATGTTCTTTGCAACATATCTTGCATAGTATGCGGCTGATCTGTCAACCTTTGAAGGGTCCTTTCCTGAGAAGGCTCCGCCGCCGTGGTTTCCCACTCCGCCGTATGTGTCCTGGATTATCTTTCTTCCAGTGCATCCTGAGTCGGCAACAGGTCCCCCAATAACAAACCTTCCGGTGTTGTTGATGTAGTAGTTGGTCTTGTCATCGGTTAGGTCGCCGCAAACCGGTTCAATTACCTTTTCCTTAATGTCTTCCCTGAGCTTTTCAAGCTCAATGTCCTCATCGTGCTGTGTTGCAAGAACTATGCTGTCAATCCTCACCGGCTTGTCTTTCTCGTATTCAACTGTAACCTGTGTCTTTCCGTCAGGCCTAAGGTATGAAAGAACATTGTCCTTTCTTGCCCTCATAAGGGTTTCAGCAAGCCTGTGCGCAAGCCTGATTGGTGCAGGCATTAATTCTTCAGTCTCAGTGCAGGCATAACCGGACATCATTCCCTGGTCTCCCGCTCCAACCTGCTCCTTTGATTCCTTTGTCACACCCATTGAGATGTCAGGGCTCTGCTCGTGGATTGATGTTAGAACTCCAACGCTCTGGTAGTCAAAACCGTACTCTGGCTTTGAATATCCAACGTCTTTTAGAACATCCCTTACGGTTTTCTGAATGTCAATATAAGCCTTTGTGGTAATTTCACCGGTCACAACAATGAATCCCATTCCGGCCATTGTTTCACAGGCAACCCTTGCGTAAGGATCTTCGCCGTAAATTGCGTCAAGCACGGCATCGCTAATCTGGTCACACACCTTATCAGGGTGGCCCTCAGTCATTGCTTCACTTGTAAACATATATTTTCCATTTCTCATCAAATCACTCCATCTATTTAAAACAAACAAAAACTATATCCAAACAAGCCAAGTTAGCTTTAAAACTGAATGTTTTTTGAAAGAATTATTCCGATAAGAATTTAATTGTTCTTTTGCACAGTCAATGCATGCTTCCAAGCCTTTCAGAGATTAAAGCGCTCAGAAAAAGGCAGAACCTTACACAGTCACAGCTTGCCTCCTTAAGCAATGTTTCGCAGAGCCTTATTGCAAAGCTTGAGGCAGACAAGATTGTGCCAACCTATGACAAGGCAAAAAGGCTGTTTGATACGCTTGAACGGATTCACGAAGAAAGCAGCCTTGCCGCAAAGGACATTATGACCACAAAAGTGCTGTACGCCACAGAGCAGGAAAGCATCAAGTCTGCAGTCAAAAAACTTGAAAAAAACGCACTTTCACAGCTTCCGGTACTGCATAACGGGCAAAATGTCGGCCTTGTAACCGAACGCGGCCTGCTTGCAAAAATAGGCCGCGGCGGAGTGGATGTTGACAAATGCATTGTGGAGGATGCAATGGATGACGCATGCCCCACAATTCAGGAAAATACACCCCTAAAAGTTGTTTCACAGCTGCTTGACTACAACAATGCTGTGCTGGTTAAAAAGAAGGGCAAAATCAGGGGAATAATCACCAAATCAGACCTCCTTAAAACAATGCTAAAGGCCCGCTAAATGTCCTGAAAAGGGCAAAAACCCTATTTAAACGATATCTTTAAATACTTCTACAGGAGGAAGTATATAACAGGGCTTAGTTAACAAGTGAAATACAGGTTGCTCTGGAGGGGTTATTCAGTGACAAAACACAGTCTTGCGATTCTAGCATTGCTATTGATTTGTTCAAATGTCTTGGCAAGCAGCATAGGCGTGCCCGGCACAATCTATTTGTATGAGGAAAAAAACTCAACAACAATTACAATTGAAAACAGCGAAAGCTATTCACAAAACTTTGAATTGGAAGCAATCTTTCCAACAGCCATTTCACTCAGCAGGGAAAGCGGAACAATTTCCGCAAACCGCGGCACAAGTTTAACAATCACAATCCAGCCCAGAGCAGGCCTCATCGGGCAAACTTATGAGGGGAAGGTAATTGCAACAATTGGCGAGGAAGAAATTTCAAGGCCTATGAGAATTGTTTTCAGGAAAGCAAAGGCTGCAGACAAAACACCAGCAGACCCTGAGCCATCCAACAACACAGGTTCGGCAACAACCGGATTCTTTACAGTTGCATCACCAAACGCGGTTTCAGACCTTTTGCTGAACGCGTTCCTTGGGCTTGTTGCAGCAATTCTTTTGATTGCATTTATTGCAAGGTTTACAAAACGACTGGAGGGCCACTAAAATGCACAAGACACTAATTTCAATGTCCCTGCTCTTGCTCGCAGCAAGCGCATTCGCTCAAGTAACAGTATACTCAGACGCAGAATCGGTTTTCATAGGAAGAAATGACTCAATCGCCGCAATCTTCACGATTGAAAACACTTCAGATGAGGAACAGTGCCTTGATTTAAGCGGCGACACCGACAGCTATTACATTGAAATAGAACCAGGCATAACCGAAGTTTGCCTGCCCAAAAACTCACAGACAAAGGTAACCGCAAGCGTCAAGTCAATTGATGCACCTGCCGCAAACTTTGAGGCAAAATTAATTGCCGAAAACGCAAATTACACAGAAAGTGACTTTGTGGAGGTTAAAATCCTGAGCGAGCCCGAAATTGAGCTCGTTGAGTACGAAGCAGACATCTGCAGGGCGGAAGACGATTATTTCTCCGTTCTTGTAAAGAATAACTCAAACGAACTCAAGGAAATTAGGCTCTGGGCAGACAACGAAATGCTTCTCCCATACTTTGAGCCGTCAAAATTGACACTTGATGCGTTTGAGGACAAATACGTTAAAGTTTATGTCCACACAGGCAGAAACAGCCTGCTGGGGGATTACAGGGTAAGCCTTTTTGCAGAGGACGGAAGTATTGTTTCAAAGAAAGTGGCTTTCATCCCGGTAAAGGACTGCGAGAACGAAGAGCCCGAATTCAGCATAAGCCTTTCAACCGGCTGCACTTACGTTGACAGGGAAGACGAGGAAAGAATCAGCTTCTCAATAAGAAACCTTGAGGACGAAGAGCTTGAACTAAGGGTTGCAATCGAAAGCGACCTTCCCGTTGACTACGACAGCAGGGTAACACTTGAGGAAAACGAGAGGAGAACGTTTAACGCATATATCAACGCAAGGGAATCGGATTACTTCGGAAGGCACGACTTTGACCTTACAGTCTGGGACCCTGAAACCGGAAAAAGCATTGAAAGAACCAAATGCATTTACGTAAGAAAAAGCAAGGCAAGCACAGTTGAACTGCTCAACAATGACATTGAAATAAGCCAGTGCTTGAGCGAAGTGTTCACGCTTCTCGCAAAAAACACTGGGGACTACGAGCTCAACTACGAAATAACAATCAACGAGGACTTCAACACAGGCTACATCAACGTAAGTGTCTCAGAGGACGAGTTTGAGCTGGGTGAGGATGAGCAAAAAGAGATCTACATCTATGTTACAACCCAGAAAGGAACCCCACTCGGAAACTACGAGTTTGACATAATTGTAAGGCACAACGGCAAAAGAATGGAGAAAACAGCAAGGTTTAGCGTAACCGAGAAAATCGAATCGGGTGAGCTGGAAGTTGTTTCATACCCGATTCAGGTAACCGTCCCCGACGGAAACGAGCTTGCAATAGTTGTTTCACTCAGAAACGGAACCGAAGAGGATGTAACAGTTGAATCGGTGAGCCTGCTTGGCCTGCCCGCGGAATTCACAGTAAATACCGCGCACACAATATTAATTAAGGCGGGAAAAACACGCACCGTTGAGCTTGCACTTGTTTCAGGCGCAGAGCCCGGAACATACAATGCAACACTTGAGGTAAAAACAAGCGAGTTTGCCATTGTGGAAAACATTGAAATTCTTGTGCCCGAAACGGAGGAAGAAATAGACGTTCCGGCAGAAGAAGAAGAAGATGACACAGACGAACAGTTCCTTGCAGGGCTGTATACAGCAGGAGGCAACGTGCTCTACGGAATTGGAACACTTGCAATCGCACTACTGATAATCCTTTTGGCAACAAAAGTTGTCAGAAGCGTTGGAAAAAATGAAAAAGAAGTTTGGATGGGGAGGGAATAAAATGAAAGACAAGATAATTTTTTTAGGAATAGCAATAATGCTGATTGCAGTGGGAGTTCGCGCCGCAGAACTGAGCGGAGACTTTTCGCTTGAAGCAAAATGCGGGGAGGTAACACCAACAATTTACGTGCTCTCAAATAACACATCAAGCACACAAACATATACAATCAGTGCAATCGGGGAAAACGCAGACTGGATTAATCTAAACGGAAAATGGATTGCATCCGACCCGCTTGAAATAACAATTAAAAAAAACTCATCCAAAGAACTTCACGCAATTATAAGCACTCAAGACTGTTACGTTGAGCCAGGCAAATACACACTCACTGTGAAAGTTGACGGGCAAGAAACTGAAATAGAAATTGAGGTTATAAGCACAAGCAAGCTTGAACTCGAGGTTTCACCGACAGACGCAAGCATTACACAGTGCGAATCACAGGAGTTCACAGCAGAAGTTGAGAACACAGGCGAAACAGACGCATACGCAGAAATCTCTGTTTCAGGAATCCCAAGCGCATGGGTTTCAATCAGGGAACCTGAATTCCTGCTTGAGAAAGGCGCAAAAAGGGAATTTTTATTCACAGTTGAACCCGCATGCGACGCACAGGTAATTCAGTACAAGTTCGACGTTGTTGCCGCAATAAGGAAAACATCGTTCAAGGCAACAGAGGAAATTGTAATTGACCTTGAGGACGCACAGAAAATTGCAATAACTGCAACAGATTTTAAGGCATGCATTGACTCCGCAAAAAGCGGAACAATCGAGGTCAAAAACAACGGTTTGCTTGAGGACGAGCTTGCGCTCAGCATAACAGGCGCAGGCTTTGCATCACTTGAGGAAACAAGCGTTTCACTTGAAGCAGGTGAAAGCGCATCAATTACAGTGAACTTTGAAGAGGGAGCTAACGCAGGCACTTACCCTGTAACTGTGAAAGCAAAGAGCACAAAGTTCAACAAAGAAAGCGCAGAAAACTTTGAGGTAGAGGTAAAGGACTGCTACAATGTTTCGGTTGGAAACGTTGCCTCAAGCTTTGACGGAGAAGCAGCATGCCTTGAGGAAAACCCAAAGTATGTTTTCACACTCGAAAACGACAGCGAAAATGAGATTACAGTAAAGGCAAGCATTAAAGGAATTGAAGCAACTGTTGAGCCCGCAGAAATCACAATCTCGGCAGGGCAGAAAGCCGTTGTAGGGGCAGAAATAGACCTTGCAGCAGAAACAGCAGGGGAAAAGGAATTCACCCTACTGCTTGAAAGCGACCACTTCACAGCAGAGGAAAAATTCACACTGAAAGTGGAGGACTGCTACGCAATCGAGGTTGACTATGGTGCATTGCTTGAGCCAATCGACAAGAACGCGGACTGCGCTCCGGAGCCAATCACAGTAACTGTGACGAACACAGGCTCAAAGCAGAACAGCGTTAAGGCGGAATTGACCGGCCCCAAGTGGGTTACAATGCAGCCAATTGCAGCCTCACTTGAGTCAGGCGAGGAAACAGGCTTCTTTGTGTACATCACACCCCCCTACAATGTAAAGGAAGGAAAACACAGCGCCAAGCTGACTTTCCAGACAGAGGACTTTAAGGGCAGCCAGGAAATTGAAATAAACGTCTACGGGGGGCTTTACGCAGACCTTGGAAAGGCAAGCGTTTCAGCAAACAGTTCACTCGAAAACCTTCTCGAAGAGGTTGACAGGACAGTTGAAGTAAAGCTAAGCATTACAAACGACAGCAATGCATTGCTTAGGGTCGAGGACATTAACGTCCAGGGCTTCTATGCAGAGGACACATTCACCGAAGCAGTTCTGCAGCCGAATGAAACCGTTGAAACCACAGTAAAGCTTTACCTTGGAAAGGGCTGGGAGCTTGAAGAGTTTCCTGTAACTGTGCACTTCCTAACCAACAAGGGAATTGTTGAACGGGAGATAACGGTTGACCTAAACCCCAAAGAGAAAGAGGAAGTTCAGATTGCCACAGTTGGCCTTTTCGGGCTTGCAAACGCAAGGAACGCAGTTCTTGTTGCAATAGTTGCAATAGTGATTGCCCTTGCAGTTGTGGCAGGACTAAGGCTCAGCAGGCCAAAGCCAAGCGCCACCCTTTCAAGCCTTGCAGACCAAGTCCACGCAGAGCCTGGCAAAAAGCTTGAACAGATAGGGAAGAAAAAGGTCAGAAAAAGGGCAAAGAAGAAATAAAAGAGCCCTTTTCAACTTCTTTTTTTACTTTGAAAGGCTGGCAAAAACCTTGTTGTCAAGCATTGCAACAGCTTCAATTAGAGAGTCTATTTGCTGCAGTGAAACTGTAATGCTTGCCTTGTGGCCTTTGTCCGCAGCAGCGCATTTGTCTGCAGCAGTTGCCTGACAAACACAAAAGCTTTGCTGCTCAGCACTAGTTCCAGTCCAGCTCAGCCCCGACCATTCGTGAACCTTTGATGCCTTGAATGCATCATAGCCTATCGTGGCCTCAGCGGTTCCGCTGCAGCCTGCATTCTTGAACAGGAAAAGCTTTGAGGTTGCTTCGCCCTTAAGGTTTGTTATTTTGAGCTTGAATGTTTCCTTGTTGATTAAGGTTACCGAACCAGAGTTCTGAGCAGGCTTTGTTTCACTACTGGCTCCAATATACTGAACTTGCAGGTCTGAAACAGGCGCGCCCTCTTTTATTTCAAAAAAGACGCCAGTAAATTCAATACCCTGCTGTGGAGTGTACACAATCATAACATACTGGCCAACTGGTTTACTATTAATCATACTAAGTGCTGCTGAAGTTAAAGGCCTTGAAACCGCGGTGCCTTTGTTGACTTTGGAGTCAGAAACACCCAAATCATCTGTTAAGTTAAACTTGTCTGCATTAAGGGTAGCCATTGCACCTTCAAGAGTGCTTCCTACCGGAAAGGCGTTTTTTGAAATGCGAAAAACGTACCCTGTGGGCAATTCTTCGTTTGCAGTGAATGAAACTGTTGCCTCTGCGGTTGAATTTTTAATAAACGGGGATGGTGAAATCGTTATGTTTGAAACAGGAGTTGAAGCTGACGGTGTTTCCCCCCTTAAGGTTGTTTTAACAAAGTCAGCATATTCTTGGTTAACCTTAATTGTAAAGTCCTTAATTTGGTTATCCTGTCCCCAATTATCAATACACGCAAATTTGATATTAATTTCTTTTCCACCACCAACATTAAAAGCAATCCATCCCGTATTGTCGCCATCAGTACAAGTAAAACTTTGCTCTTGCCAATCACTAGCGCTCTTGAGAACCGAAGCCTTATAAGATAATTCATCACCGCTTTCACCAGTCCCCTTCATAGTAAATATTTTGTCTCCACTCCCAGTGTCTACAATATTAAGCCAATTTCCTTCACCAAAATCAAGGGTCATCTTTTCACTAAAAGAGACCTCGCTAGTGCTTATTGCGTCAAACGACTTGTCATAATTAGCTGCAGCCAAAACAAAAACAGCTACCAAAATTAGACTGCAGATAAGAATTAATTTGCCCCAATTATTTTTCCTCATAAAAGCACCTAACTTCAATAAATTAATCTCTTTAAGTTATATTAATACTTTCCTGCTTTTTAAAGGTTTTTATTGCGTTAAATTGGTTATTTGCCAAGTTCTTCCGCAATTTTCTCGCTGATTCTTGCAAGTGCCTCAAGCACGGTTTTTAGTCCCACAGGAACATCAGGTGGGTCGGGGGACGCCTTTAGCTTGACATCGAGCTTTGTTGATGCATCAGTAAGCATTATGTTAACGGCTTCATTGCCCTTTTCATAGAACTTTGCACGCACATCTATGGTGTACGGACTCTCCGCAGTCTTCAATGCAATATGGCCGCGGGGCATCTCCAAACCATCTGCCCTGTTAGGAGTCAAGCCGGAATTAAAATTTGGCCACAAAACGTAAACGTTCCCCTCAGAAGCTTCCTGCTCCGCCTTCCTAAAAGTATAGAAATCAATAATGTCGTCGTCCTTATTCCAGAGGGTCACACTGTATTGATACAAAAACTTTGACTTGGATCCGTCCTCAAAATAGAAGCCCTGCACATTGTAAAATTGAGCACAAACATTGAACACCGCCGGCCTTTCCTCAGAAGCTTCAGGAATCTCAACTTCCTCAAGAGTTGATGAATCGCATGCAAACACAACCATAAAAGGAAGCCTTTGCTTTTCAGCCTCGGTTTCAAACTTTGCCTGAAGCGTTCCGGTGGGATAGGTCACAAAAACAAGGTATGCCTTGTTTGCCACAAGATCTGCTTTGTTAAAGGTCAGCATGGTCTGCCCCGCAACACCTGCCTTTAGGTCAAATTGAGCGGGCTGCATTTCAAAGGCAACATCTTTACCACCCTCAAATGATTTAACCGAAATGTGCTCCTTCAAAAGTGTGTGGTCAGAGGGAAGTGTAACTGTTACAGTTACTGCAACCTCGTCACCAAAAAGCTCTAGCATTTGTGGCTCGAGAACAAGAGTTGCCTCAATGCTTTTGCCTGCCTCAGTTACTGCCTCAACAATATCCGATTCTGCAAGGACAACGTTGGATGCGTCAAATGCAGCAAGCCTGAAGAAGTAAGTCTTCCCCGCTTCAAGCTTGTCAACAATGAAAGATGTTGCCCCCTCGAATGCAACCCATCTTTGGTTAGCAACCTTGGCATAGTCCCCTTCAAGATCAGCCCTGTTTTCGGAGTAGAAAACTCGCAGGAACTTAAGGTTTGCGTGTTCGTACTTTATCCAGCCAAGCTCTGCACTTGATTCGCCGGCAGTTGCGGCAAGACCTGCTATTTTTTCAATTGTGCCCGCTACCCTTGCCTGCTGTGTCGCCGCCGCAGCCGCCGCAGATTTTCTTTCCTGCTCTGCAATCTGCTGCAGTTCAGCTGCGGTTCTCTTTTGGGTTTGAATCACTTCACCCTCGGACTTAACCGCAGGATCCTCGGCGATGAGAATTGTTTTGGGATAGGACTCATCAATCTGGGTTCCGCTGGAATTGAACACGTCAATTTTGTAGAAATACTTGACCTGCACTGTTTTCACATCATCCACGGTTACAGGCTTTCCAAGCCTTTGAGATGCAAGGCGCGCATAGGCCTCAAGATATGCCTGCCTGTCAACAGAGTCCTCAAAAGAAAGCTCCGCGGTTTTGCCAACCTCCTTAAACGAGCCGTCTACAAACAGGCCCTTTCTTGAAATTCCGTACTGCTTTGCGGCGTCACTGTAGGAATTCCATTTTAACGAAACCTTTCCTGCAGTGTAGGATAACTGGAATGATTCCAAAAATTTTTCCCTGGGCGTTTGTTCTGCAAAAGCAAGCGAAGAAAAAAGCAGAAGAAGCGCTGCAATGAGAATTGCTTTACGCACCGCAACCGACCTCCGTTTCCTCAACCAAAACTATTCCTGAAAAGTAGGCGTTGGCCATACTCTGCTTTTCAACCCTAATGCTTGGAACAAAAAACAGCTCGTTTGCCTCGGGGTAAAGTGAGCGGTATTCGTTAATAGACTCTGACAAATCAATTGCGATGGCGTAAGCTTCGCCCATTGCAGTAACCGTTTCGTTCATCTTGGGCAGCAAAACACAGGTATCCCCATCCTCAAAGTTATCTGAAACCGAGAGCTCGGACGCTATTTCACCAAGCCCCCTTGACTTAAGCTCAAGTCTGATTTTTGAGTTAAGAATTTCGATGAGTAGGAGAGCTGCTTTGGAGTCAACGCTTTCTGGAAAGGCCTCAATTCGCTCGGCTTCAGAGGCAAGCTCGGACTTGAATGAAAAAAGCTGCGCCTTTTCAGCTGTTGAAAGGTCCTCAATGTCAACATTTTCTTCAGCCGCAAGTGTGCGAATATTCAGGACCTCTTGTTCAAAGGAAAACTCTTCTCCCGCCGCAAAAAGCAAAAGTACTGCGCCAACTATGAAAATAGCTGCAATACCCAATCCGGCACTAGCTAATTTTGAAACCAAAAAAATCCTCCTTTCAGCTGATAAAATAAGGGTTTGGCAATTATTAATCTTTCCGCTTTTAAAGAATTTCCGTTCACATAAGTACTGATTTTAATGGCTGAAAGCAGTATTAATTTGGCAATAATTGGCTCAGGCCCCGCAGGGATTACCGCAGGAATTTACGCCGCAAGAAAAAACCTTAGCGTGCGGGTTTTTGAGAGCGCTGCTTTGGGTGGACAGACATCGCTTGCAATCTTTGTGGAAAACTATCCCGGAACAAAGAGAATTCGCGGCTCTGAATTAATGGACCAATGGGCAGAGCACTTGAAAGAGTTTGGGGTGGAAGTAGAGGAAGCAAACGGGATTAAAAGCGTTAAGAAGATTAACGGCGGATTTGAGCTTGTTACAGATGAAAAGGAAACCGTTAATGCAAAGGCCGTGCTGGTTGTAACCGGAACAGAAAACAAGAAGCTTGGAATTCCCGGCGAAAAAGAGCTTTACGGAAAAGGAATTTCATACTGTGCCAACTGCGACGGCCCCGTTTACAAGGGAAAGAAGGTTGCAGTAATTGGCGGGGGAAATTCGGGAGTGACAAACGGGCTGTTCATAGAAGAAATTGCGGCAGAAACAATGCTTATTGAATTTATGCCGGAACTAAACTGCGATGAAGTTTATTTGCCAAAGCTTGAGAAAAGCAAGATTAGGGTTTTGAAGAACACGCAGGCGCTTGAAGTTAAGGGAGAAGAGCGAGTGCAGGCACTAAAAGTAAAGGACAGGGCAACAGGGAAGGAAAGCGAGATTGCCGTTGATGGAATTTTTATCTACGTTGGGTTAGAGCCGAGGAACAGGCTTGCAAAAGAGCTTGGATGCAAGCTGGACAAGTGGGGCTTCATTGAAACAAGTGTGGAGCAGGCAAGTTCTGTAAAGGGCGTGTTTGCGGCAGGAGACATTGTTTCAGGCACTTTGGCTCAGACAGTGTGGGCGGCGGCAAGCGGTGCAAGGGCGGCTCTTGCAGCCTACGACTTCATAAAACAAGGCAAGTAGAAAGCCTTTTATATAATATGTTATATAACATGTTGCATATGAAGCACTATTCTTTGGTGATTGAGCCCAGGCTTATCAAAGAAGTTGATGCATTGATTAAAAAACATGGACTCTACAGCAGCAGAAGCGACTTCATAAGGGACGCAATAAGACAGCGCTTAATTGAAATTAAGCAAATTATGGGCGAACAGCAGGAAGAAGATGAAAAATTATCCGCAAAGGAAAGGAAAGAGCAGGAAATGCTCGAGAAGGCAATAGACGAATTCAAGTACCGCGGTGTCTACTAACTAATTAAGCTTTTTAATGCTTTGAGACCCATTAATAGCGGGTCGGGATATGGCATTTTCAGGAAAAAAAGACAAACACACAGTCCTAATTCTATCCGAACAGGAATCAAGGGATTCTGGAATTGAGCTCAACAAAGAGTACGAGCTGGTTAATGCAAAAAAGGGAATCTGGCTCATGGTTGAAACAGGCAATGCAAAGGAAACGCAGCCAAAGCCGGCTGAGGAAAAGCCTGTTGAAAAGGAAGAGCAGAAAGCCAAACCAAAAAAGAGCCCTCGCGAAGTTGAACTTGAGGCAAAGATTGTCGAAATGATTGACTCACTCCCCTTGGGTGAGCGGGTTGAGGGAAAATTCGAGGAAAAGCTCAGCGAAGAGGAAAAGCCCGTTTTTGAAGCAATGATTAAAGAGAGCCAAGTGGTGGCATTCAGGTTAAGCAACAAATACAAGAAAGCGGTTTACAAGCTTGCGGCCGAGAAAGCCGGGGCTGCGAAGGATTCAGGAGTGAAGGACGCTGAGAGAACAGGAGCCCCTGAAAAAAAGATTGAGGAATACTCTCTTGAAAAAGACGGAATCATGGTAATCAAAAACGAGCAGAGGGCAAAAAGCATTTCAGCGCGGCTCAGCAAAGAGATTAAAGAGGGAAAAATTAAGGGAATTCGCGGATTTGACGGCGTGTTCTATGTGGTGGAGGAGGAGCTCTACAAAAAATACAGGGAGCTCGCACTTAAGGAACTAAGGGTGAAGGAAAAACTTGCGCTCAACGACATTGCGCAAAAAATAGGGGTCTCAAAGACTCTTGCAAGAATAGTTTGTGAATTTTTAAAGGACGAAGGCGAGATAATTGAAAAAAGCAAAGAAACCTACCAGTTCATCAGCTGAAAAGAAAGAGTGGAAACGCACATTGATTCCGCTTGTTTCGGGAAAAGAAAATGACGACTATTTTATCAGGCGCGCAGGCGAGGGCGCGGATGAGCTTGTGCTGCTTCTGGTTGTTGACACTGCCGCAATGCCTGGCGGGTTTGGGTTTGCCGCATCAGAGATAGGGCACGGCAACGCATTAATGGAGGAAATTAAGGAAACCGCAAAAAAGCATGTGCGCGAATGCAAGGACATCGTTGAGTGGGGGGACACCGAATCAAAAATAACCCACCTGATTCAGTTAAAAGAAATTAAGCGCGTCTTCCTTATAAAGCAGGACAACGAATTTTTTAAAAATCTTGTAAAGGCGATTGGTAAAAATACAAATGCAGAGGTTGAATTGGTTGAGCTGGAGGAAATGAAAGATGAGTGACCTGCTTGAAGTTGCAAAGAAAGCCGCAAGGGCGGGCGGAAAGGTTGCAATGAAATATTTTGGGACAGATGTTGAATTTGAAACAAAGGAAGACAAAACATTTGTGAGTGTTGCAGACCGCGAGTCAGAGGAAGAAATCAGAAAAATTGTTAGCGCCAAGTTTCCAAAACACGAAATCAAGGGAGAGGAAGGCAGTGAAACAGGGAAAAGCAACATTGTGTGGCACGTTGACCCGATTGACGGCACAAGCAACTTCAAAAACAACATCCCCCTAAGTGCAGTTTCAATCGGGATTGAAAAGGACGGGGAGTTTATAGTGGGAGTTGTTTACCACCCCCACGTTGACGAACTGTATCACGCTGAAAAGGGAAAGGGGGCTTTTCTGAACGGAAAGCCAATCAAAGTAAATTCATTCACCCCGAACGAAGGGATTATTGTAATCGATTCATCCTTTCGGGGGGACAGAGTTCCAAGAAAGTACAAGGCCTTTGGGGGGATATTGAAAAGATGCTCGCGCTACAGGATGATTGGCTGCGCATCGCTTCAGCTCTGCTGGCTTGCGCGCGGAAACTTTGTTTCATCACTCTCTGACGCCATCCACTCCTTCGACTTTGCGGCAGGAGCGGTTATTGTAAGGGAAGCGGGCGGCATTGTAACCGACACGCTTGGAAACGAATTGAGCGCAGACTCAAAAGCAATTGTTGCATCAAACAATAAAGAGAACCACAAAATGGTTGTGGACGTTACAAAACAGTTTTACAAGGGGTACAAGGGAATTGATTAATTTCCCTTAACAATCTTTTCGGCAATTTTCCTTTTCTTCTTTGCCTTTGCCTGGTGCTTCTTCAGCATATCCTTTAGGAAGTCCTTTGTGTACTGCTTGCACTCACTGCAAAGCCACTTTCCTTCCCTGCACTCGTCCCAAATCCTCTGAACCTCTTTCCCATCCTCAAGGTGGAACAAAAGCAGTTCGTGAACCTTGCAGACCCCCGGGTTTCCGCCAAGCCTTCTTTGCTCTTCAAGCGTGTTCCTTCCGCCTGTAAAAGCGTTTGAAACCTTGCGGTCCAGCTCGGATTCTGAATCGTTCAGGAAAATTGCAGTGTCAGGCTGAGAGGCCGACATTTTTGAACCCTCCTTAAGCCCGCTTTGGTGCCTGAAGTAAATGAATGAAGGAACCTCCAATGGATAGGATAGGCGCTTTGCAATATCCCTCGTTAAGCGTGCATGCGGGTCCTGGTCCAAACCAATCCCGGTAATGCTCGGCATCTTTCCATCAAATTCGTCAAGCTGCCCGTGCAGAATGTCGGCGTACTGCAAAAGGTTTGCGGAAACCTTGCCCAAGTCAAGGTGCCCGTAGATTGCCTCAAACATGTTTTTGGTTATCTTCTTGCTGAGCTCAAACGCAAAGCTGTAGTAACGCCTTTCACGGTTGCTCTGCACCTTAATGTCCTTTGCGCCAACACCCAGCGCAAGTGCGTCAGCGGCATTGTCGATTGCAAATTTCTGCGCGTATGCAAGGGACCGAATCTTTTTGTCGGGCCTGCTTACATAGCCGTCTATGTCGCAAACACAGAAATAGTTTTTGGCCCCAAGTGACTTGAACAAAACAAACAGGTCAATGTCCGCTTTGTGCCCAAGATGAAACTGCCCCGAGCTTGCAATCCCTGTAATGTTTATGAACGGCTTTTTGGATTCAATTCTTGAAAGGACTTTTCCAAAATCTCTGTGTGCAACAATTATTCCGCGCGAAAAAAACCTGTGACCCATTTTGCTTCGCCAGTTTTCGGGAAACTCCGAGAGGCCAAACTGTTTGAATACGTGCTCGTAATCGCTTACTGCAGCGCTTGCCCAAGGATCTATTTTTGCCATCCATTCACCTAAATACTTATTTATAAACTATTTAATGTAGTAATTAATAATATTTAAACCCTAGGTGTTGCATTTGGGAGAACTATTGCAGAACAAAGTTGTTGTCGGGGACAAAAAAACAAAGGACACCCTGCTTCAAAAGGGATTCGGGGAAAAGAAGGGGAAGGAACTTGTTCTTGACTTAAAGGAAGCTCTTTTTCTTTTGGAGAAAGACAAGCTTGAGGTAGAGCTTGCGGGAAAAAAGCTTTCAGCCAAAAAGCTGAGGGAGTATGCTTCGGCACGCGAGGCAAAATTTTACTCAAAATTCCTTGTGTTCTCAGATTTGAGGGAGAAGGGTTTCTGCGTTAAAACAGGGTTCAAATTTGGATTCGATTTCAGGGTTTATCCCCGCGGAAAGAAACCGGGAGAGGCCCACACACAGCAGGTTGTGAAGGTCTTTACCCAGGATGACGGGAAAAGCATGATTGAACTTAGCAGAATGGTCAGGCTTGCAGGCAACCTAAGGACTCTTTTTAGCATAGCCGTTGTAGACAGCGAAAACGACATAAACTATTACTCAATTCAGCGAATTACGCCTTAGTGCCGCTTCGCTGAACCCGAATTAAAAAAATAGAAAAAGTAAAAAAAAAGAAATAAACCAGAGACTTTACAAGTCTTCTGGCCTAACTGTCTTTCTTCCGTTTGCCTGTGCCCTTGCACATGCCTTGCCTACAACGTCAGCAACTGCTGCACTGAGTGCGTCTGGGAAGTCTCCGGCCATATTACAGCCTGCTCCCTTTACTGCTTCCTTAACTTTACTTCCAACAACTAACAAATCTCCCATATTATTCAACCTCCATATACTAGTTGTAAAACCGCTTTAAGCGGCTTTTTCTGCATTATTAAGAAACGCAAAGTTATTTAAATGCAAGCGAAAAAAGTGCCCAAAAACGGCAAAAAACAGGGGTTTTGGGGAAAAATGGTTGAAATGCAATCAGCCTAGATGCTTTCTGACTTCTTGAACAATGCGCTCACTGCTGAACGGCTTGTGAATGCAACCGCAAATATTTATCTCCTTTAACGACTCCAGACCCCCTGATGAAATTCTCGCGGTCGACATCAAAATAAGTTTCATTTCATTTAGATCGGAGTTCTTGGATATTTCTTCGCATACCTGCCTGCCGCTCATATTGGGCATGAACAAATCAATAAAAGCAAGGTCAAAGTGCTCGGAGCAAACCTTCTTAATTGCCTCTTTGCCATCCAAGGCTATTGAAACAAGCACATTTTCGCCTGCCAAGGCATGGGAAACAGACTCGCAAATTGCCTGCTCATCATCAACTACAATTATTTTCTTGGTCATTCTGAAAAAAAGCCCCCCAGCTGTTATAATTATATAATTAATTCCAGGGTTAATAAGTCTTAGCAAAGTTTAAACAAAATAAGGTAAATGTTTAAACTAATTAAATGTTTAAATAACCCTTAATGTCAGAATAAAAACAATGACCGGGGGGATAGAGGTCTGTGACACCACGCTTCGCGATGGTGAGCAAATGCCTGGGGTGGTTTTTTCACTCAAAGAAAAAAGAGAACTTGCAAGAGCTTCCTCCGAATTCGGGTCCAGCATAATCGAAGTCATGCCTGCGATTTCAAAAACAGAGCAAAGGCTTGCCAAAAGCCTTGCACATGAAAACCTTGCCGCAAAAATAACCGCTTCAACCCTCTCCAAAAAAGAACACATTGAGCTTGCAACAAACTGCGATCTTGACCACATAACCCTTTTTACATCACTTTCAGACAACCATTTGAAACACAAGCTTAATATCTCCAGGGAAGAGAACCTTTCAAAATCACTTGAAATGGTGGACTTTGCAAAGTCACAGGGGCTTGCCGTTGCTTTTGCAGGGGAGGATTCAACAAGGGCAAACAAAGAATACCTCCACAAATTCGTTAAGGCAATGGCCGGCAAAATAGATTATTTTCTCCCATGCGACACAGTGGGCTGCCTGCAACCATTTCAGACTTACAGATTCATAAAACAACTCGTAAAAAATACAGGCAGCAAAATTGCACTGCACACCCACAACGACTTTGGCATGGCAACCGCAAACACAATTGCAGGAATAATGGCGGGGGCAGAGGTCTTCTCCGGAACGTTCAACGGAATTGGGGAGAGAAGTGGGAATGCAGCAATCGAAGAGGTGTGCATGGCATTAAAGGTTCTGCTCAAAAAAGACCTTGGGTTGAAGTATGAAATGCTTACAAGAATCTGCAACAGGGTGGAAAAGTATTCAAGGGCAAAAATGCACAAACACAAACCCATTGTTGGAAAGAATTCTTTCAGGCACGAGTCCGGCACGCACGTTGCAGGCGTGTTGAAAGATCCGTCAACTTACGAAATATTTGATCCTGCAGAAGTGGGCCAGACAAGAAAAATAGTGTTTGGCAAACACTCCGGAATGCGTGCAGTAAAAAAGATTCTGAAGGGGTCAAAGGGAAGGCTCAACAGAAAACTGCAGCTTCTGAAAAGAACCGCTGAACGGGAGAAAAAAAGCTTTTCGGAGAGAAAGGCAAGGAAGCTAATGCTGGGGAGCTTGCAATGAGTAGCTTGGGCGAACTGAGAAAATTCCTGCGCCTGAAAATTGCGTTCGGAACAGCAAGCTTTGGAGTGATTGCATTTCTATTGTTCAACAACATGGGAAGCGCGATTGTCTTTCCAGTAGCAAGCATCTTCCTGCTTACAATAGCCGGCTACTCATACAACTCAGTTACAGATGTGAAGGAGGACAGGACAAACCTTGGCCGCGTAAACAAGTTTGCGGAGGGAGCAGAGGGAAAAGCAATTGCATTTGCATTCTTTGCAGGGGGGACGGCGTTTGCATTATTTCTTGAAACTGTTGCACTGGCAGCATACCTTGCCGCTGCTTTTCTTTTCTGGGCATACTCAAAATTCAGGGTAAAAAAAGTATTGCTCGGAAAGAACGTTTACATCTGGCTGCTTTTTGCGCTTGTTTTCCTGATTGGGACAAATGCAACTGAGCCAACCGCTGTTGGAATTGCATACTCAATTTTCTTTTCAGCGTTTATTTTTGTGCAAAGCATTATTGCGGACTTAAGAGATGTTAAGGGCGACCGCAAAGCCGGACTTAAAACACTGCCCATTGCGCTTGGGACTGCAAACGCAAAAGCATTGCTTACAGTATTTATTGTTGCGTGGCAGGTTAGCTTGCTTGCAATAAGCCCGCTGTTCTTTGTGCTCTTTGTTCCGTTCACCGCAGCAGACATATTTTTCCTGGCAAAGGGAGAGTACACAAAAGCCCACTTGTCGGGTTTTGTTGGAGCGCACGTTTTCAGCGCCTCACTTGTTTTGGTAAATTTATTCATTTATTTCGGAGGTGTTGTTTGATGTTTACCCATGAAACAAAGGAAGCCGGGTTCACAAAAAAAGTTTTTCTTGCAGGAAAGAGGATAAAACCCGCAATCGGAATAATTCTTCCATTCACACTATTGCATGCGGCGCTATTCAATGTGTTCTCAATTGAATCTGTGTTTATTGCAATCGGCTTTGCTTCAATTTACCTCTTTGCAGACATGTTCAACGACTTCTATGATTTGCATGAAGACCTTAGAAACGAAAGAAAGGACAAGCTGTTGATTTCAACAGGCATGAAGAAGAGGCAAATCCTTCACATGTCCTATTTTTTCCTAGTGTTTGGAGTGACTCTGCTGTTTGGATTCTCCGCCGTGCTTGGTGCTGCCGGATTGTTTCTTGCAATTGCAGGATGGGCTTACACACACCCTTTTGTTAGGCTGAAAAAATACGAAGTTTATGGCTATGTGTTAAGCAGCACGCCCTTTTTTGCGCTTCCGTTTGCACTCTCAAGCCATTACGGGCGGGAGTTTTCCATTTCACTGGCCCTGCTGGCTGTTTTTAGTTATACGCAGTATGTTTACATTCTTTGCCAGAAGGATGCAACAGATTTGAAGGATGATGTAAACCTGTTTCTTAAAAGAAGCAACACGGTTGCTTCGCTGATAACCGGAGCGTTTTCAATCACGGCATCGCTTGCAATTCTTGCAGTTGCAATGTTAAGCGGCCTGCAATTACTTTTGATTGTGTGGATTGCAAATCTTGCAATAAAGCTGAAGAATCTTTCTGGAATCTACTCCAAAAGTATTGGGAGGGGAAAGAGATTCAGGCTGACAACATATGAATTCATATCGCACTATGCCTTTTTTGTTGCGGCTTTGTTAGCCGGATTTGTATGAGAGAATAAGCTTTCTGGAGAACTCCTTTGAGCCAACAAATTTGAATGAGTTGTCCATCGCCCTTAGATAGCCAAGAATGTATTGTGCAATGAAGTCCCATTTGTCCTTAGCAAGTTGCATGCCGTAGGGAGGGTGTCGTATGTTGACCGAAAGGCTCTTGCCATTTTGCAAAATGTCAACTTCGCCAAAGCCGTTAAGCTGGAAGAGAAGCTTTGCATGCCTGAACCCTCCATTAAATTCTCTTGATTTGGATAGCTTGGTTTTGAAAAAATCCTCCGAAGCTCTTGCAAGCAGTTCAAGCTTCACGCCCTTCTGTGCAATTAAGTGCGGAAGGGAAGTTTCCATAATGAACATTTTTTTGCCCAAGTAAAATACACGGTTTTTGCGCAGCGAAACAGCCCCTGCACGAATCAGTTCCTCCAAGGATTGCTTTTTGTTGGGCCTCATTGTGTTCAGCCAATAATATTCCTTCTTGTCCTTGAGTGCTAGGTCAATTTTTTCGTTTCCGAGCGCGATTGTGTAAACTCCGCCGGTTCCATTCCAGTCAAGGTTCACAAGATTTGCTTTCTTCAAATAGTATGCTTCAACCACTCCGGTGAAAAGCCCTTTGGAGAAACTGTTTTCCCCAATGAATCTGACGAAAGGTTCGCCCTTTGTTTCAATAATTGTGTTTTCCCCGGATTTTTTTGCGTGGCATTTTTCAAGAATGCCGATTTTTTTCCAGAGCCGTTCAAGAAGGAGATTAATGCAGCTTTCAAGCGGCAAAACCTTTACAACAGACGGAGCGTAAGCATTAATCATTATGGTCATCCAGTCCCCTGCAAGCTCTTCCATCTCTTTTTCGAAACCTGCCTTTTCGCACATTTGGAAATAGTTTGCAAGGATTTCCTCAAAGAAAAGGATGTCCCTTCTTTTTTTGCCAAAGCCCGAACTGAAAAGCGAGCCACGCCTTGACTGGACAATTTTTCTTTGGATAAAATCAGCCAATGACATGCTTTGCCCCCCCTAATTAGACTGCTTTCGTTTTTCCCATTCTGATACTTTTGGAATCAATAACTACGGAGTGCTTTACAAGCGGGTCAAAATTGGTGTATCTCATTTTTGGAATTGAGAGAACTCGCAGCGGCTTTTCCCCAAAATCAAGGAATGAGAGGTGGATCACCCCATCGCACTCAAACGCTTCGCCGTTTCCTGTATCAAAAATTCCGTTGCTTGTTTCACCAATTAAAATTGCAGAATCTGCTTTCTCTTTCAAAAGCTCCACAATTGATGCAAGCCTTAGCCTGTAGTCTTTTTTGTCAATTGCGGAAATAAACATTTTGTTAACGTTGTCGATAACAATGCGGTTGAGTTTTGGGTATAATTTAAGAATTTCCTCAAACCCGCTTAGTGAAAGCTTGCTTCCAAGCTTAAGGTGCCCTATCTGAAAATTATTGCCGAGAAAATCCTTTGCTTCGCGCAGTGATTCAACCCCCTCGCACGCCCGCACAAGCTCCTCGCTTTTTTCCCCGAACGAAAGGTAATAACACTTCTCTTTTTTTCTTGCCCCGTCAAGCAGGTAGTTGAGCGCAAAAAGGGTTTTTCCAGTCCCCGGATTTCCTGAAAGCAAAATGACTGTTTTATTTGGGAATCCCCCGTTTACAAGCTTGTCAAGCCCATTTATTCCCGAAGAAACTCTTTCAGTCATTTAGTCCCCCCAAATTTTGGAATACCCTGGCCATTGTCCTCAAGCTCTATTAGCAGAAGCTTTTTTTCGTTTATGCCAAAAATTCTTGCCTTGACATGTTTCAAAAGCTTTGAGATGCTGCTTCGCTTTAGAACCTTGTTTGGAAGCATTATTCTGTTGCCGTTTCCAATCTTTCCGGTTGTAAGAACTTCGTTGGATTTTGAAGCAGGCAAAATCACAAGATTTTTTTCATCCTCTTTGACAAGTTCGTACTCTTCTTTTGAAACTTTAATGCTAAGAATAGTAGTTTCATCTTCCAGGGTAATAGACTTTATTTCAGCCACAATATTATATCTTTGGCAAGATTATTTAAACATTTACTCAAATCGGTTCATAATTTGCGGAATTTTTTCAGCCAATAGCAAGCAATTTAATAACTTGCGGGCATAATTTTATTGTGCCTTTGGTGAAGGTCCTGCAATTAGCCTGATGCAGGCAGGACAGAATAGTTTTTATCTCATAAAAACTAAGAACCGTTATAGGTTTTAATAACCTTGGTGAACTGATTCTAGTATGAAGTTTTATTTGTCTTCGTTTAGGTTGGGTAATAAATCTGTTGAATTAGTTAGGTTAATGTCGGGCAATAAAAAAATTGCTTATATTCCAAATGCGGGTGATTTTTCCAATTTGGATTGTGTTAAGAAAAGCAAGTGGGAAAAATTTGATATTAAAAGTTTAGAAGAAATTGGTTTAGTTGTAGGCTATCTTGATTTAAAGGATTTTTTTGGAAAAGTTGGTGAATTGCGAAAAAAATTGAACGATTTTGGAGGAGTATTTGTAAGAGGGGGCAACACTTTTATTTTAAGACAGGCAATGAAATTGAGTGGTTTTGACACAATCTTCAAAGAGCTTCTTAAAAGAAACGATTTTGTGTACGCAGGGTATAGCGCAGGTATATGTGTGCTGGCCCCCGATTTAAAAGCCTTGCAAATTGTTGACAGCGCCGAAGACAAGCCCTACAAAGGGCTTCAGAAAACGATTTGGAACGGCCTTGGATTCCTAGATTGCATCCTTCTCCCGCATTACAAATCCAATCACCATGAATCGGCAGATATTGACAAAGAAGTTGAATACTGCAATAAAAACAATATCCCTTTTAAAACTCTGAGAGACGGCGAAGTAATAATTATCAAATAAATAGCCGCTCAAGGCAGGCTATTTTATTACCTTGTCAACCAAAAAAGGCACTGTTGTTTTTGACAACATCTCTTTTATTCATTTTGGATGACTATTATTACTTGCCGATGATGATCTGACGATGACACTGAGCGAAAGCGATGACGACAGATGGGCGAACTGAGGCAAAAACATAGCTTTTTATTACATTTTGTTACAAATTATATTGGTGATTTTGTGGCCAAAGCAGTAATCGATTTTCATGAGCGTCAGGACCGTATTCTGACTATTGTAAAGGGAAAGTACGGTTTGGGTAACAAGTCCGAAGCGGCTAATTTAATTGTCTCAAAATTTGAAGAGGCGTTTTTGGAGCCTGAGCTAAGGCCTGAATACAGGGAAGAGCTTCTGAAAGTAGATAAAGGCAAGTTCGAGAAATTTTCAAGCGTTAAAAAATTAAGAGCTGAGCTTGAAGATGCATGAATTTGAAATAAGTGTTAAGCTTAAGCGGATTCTGAAGAAGCTTGTTAAAAAAAACAGGTTAAGGTACGAAGCCGCCCTTAAGAAGATTGATGAAATATGTTCCAGTCAGAACATAGGGCACTACAAAAACCTATCCTACGATATGAAGGAATTTAAGAGAGCCCATATTCTTTCCCATTTTGTTTTAATTTTCAAATTTGATGAAAAAACCAATAAAGTCAAATTTGAGGACCTGCAGCGTCATGACAATATTTACAGAAGGTGAACCGGAATTAAACCCTCATCTTTCAACCAGGCTGGGCAAACCAGGGCCACACGTTTTTTTGCCAAAGCATTAAATTAAAAAAGAAAAGCACCTTTATTAGAATGAATGGATTTGAAGAAACTTGGAAAGTATGCCGGCGGGCTTGCATTTTGTACCCTGTACAGGCTGCTGCGAATCTTTCCAAACAACGACCCCATAATGGGGTTTGCGCTTCCCTACGCAAGGAAAAACAAGTGGTGGCAGGCTCTGTTGTTTCCGGTGCTTGCAATGGTATCATTTGACATTATTACAATGCGTGTTGGCGTTTGGACAATCGGAACCGCCGGCACTTACGGATTGCTTGGCCTTCTTTTCTGGAAATATTTCCAAACCAAAAAGAGGGTTGGGCTGAAAACTTACGCAGGCGCAAGCATTGTAGGGGTTTTAATCTTTGATTTAATCACCGGACCCATAATGAGCAGCGCAATGTTTGGAATGCCGTTTGCAATCGCATTTGTCGGGCAAATCCCATTCACAATGGCACACCTTGCAAGCGCTACAGGATTCACGGTTCTTGTGGCGCCGGTTCTTGACCCGCAGTTGAGGGCAAGCCTGCAGGAAACATTTTATTCAAACATCAGAAAAACAGCAAACGCGGTTTCAACAATTGTTAAGGCGATGAGATGAAATTTTTTGAAAAAACCTTTCTTGCGGCAATTGCTTTGCTGCTTATTTCAACGGCAGGCTGTGTTCAGGAGAACGCAACCGCACCAACAGGGGCCGCAGAGGGAAATGCAGTAATCACACACCTGTACACCGGCACAGACGGTGGCATTATTTCAATTGAGATTATTGAGACAGAAATTGGCTCAAACGCATTTAATGCAATTAAAGAAAACGTTGACATTGAATTTGATGAGTTTGATTTCGGGGTAATGGTTAATTCCATTGCAGGAACCCCTGCACCCGAAGGGCATTACCTTGGCCTCTACATTAACGGGGAATATGCAAGCAAAGGAATTGCGGATTACACCGTTGAAGAGAACATGCTTATCGAGTGGAAAACAGAGAAAATAGAGGACTTTGGCCTGGAGTGATTCGGGTTAGGCAACGATTTTTAAACCCTATCTTTCTTCTTTAGTATGAATGCCTTTTGATGAGTTCAGTTTTGTTTTAAGGGGACGCAATCGAAGAAATATCCTTCGCGCCTTTTTACAGGAGAAGATGACTGCCGTGCAGATTAGCAAGGCTTTAAGCATCCCCTCCTCAAACGTTGCGAGAAACATTGTGGAACTTAGGGACAGAAAGCTTATAGTGGCCCTTACAAAGGAAAGGAAGTTCAGATTCTACAAGATTACTCCCAAAGGCAGGAAAGTGCTTAAGGAAGTTGAAAGAATCAGAAAAATGCTTCAAAAATAAGCCTAAGCCTTAAGTATTTCGTTCACTTTTTCCAGAAATTCATCAGCACTGAATGGCTTGCGGATGTATGCAACAAGCCCCTTTTTTGAGAGCTCTTTCTTCCTTGCCTCACTAATTTCCAGCACACTGATGAATGCAACCTTTTGCTTTTTGTTTTTCTTCATTATTTTGTTGAAAACATCCCAGCCGCTTAAGTCAGGCATCATAATATCCACAAGAACAAGGTCGGGCTTTTCGCCCTGCATTGCCTTAAGGCAGTCACTTCCGTCCTTTACCGCAGTTACCTTGTGCCCCTTTTCCTCAAGCACGTGCACTATTAGGTCACGGATGTCCTTTTCGTTATCGCATGCAACAATTTTTGCCATAATACCACTCCTTTTGCCCCTCTAACTATTACAACCAAGCAGTATTTAATCCTTACTTCGTACTTTTGGTTTGCCTGAAACGCAAGATTTTTCTGCAATCTTTTCAGCAGTAACGTTTCTTGCACTTATAAAAACCATTGGCTGCCCTACAATTGTAATTACCTTTGCATTTGTTTTAAAGTGCTGGTACTTTTTACCGTCGTGCCGGTACCTGTATTCAAGTCCGACTATTGACTTTTTGTTTTTCAGCAGCCCTGCCCAGGCCTTGACAACTGCCGCCTTGTCTTCAGGGTGAATTTGGGGAAATGAGTCCGGTCCCGGCAATTTTGACCCGAATATTTTTTTCCAAGCATTGTTGGCCCAGATAGTTTTTGCCTTAAGGTCTGTTATTGAAATCAGGTCGTGTGAACCCTCAGCCAGTTTCCTGAACTTTTCCTCACTTTCCTTTAATTGTTCTTCGGCTTGCTTTTTTTCCGTGACATCCCTAGATACCCCTTCTAACCCAATAATTTTGCCTTTTTTGTCGTATACCGAAGTGAAAGTGAATTCCTCATAAACTATATGGCCGTCTTTGTGGAATTGCCTTAACTCAAATCTCTTTGGGGGTGCTCTTCCTTTTTGCAAGTCCAGAATCATCTTTTCTATTTTTGGCAGGTCATCAGGGTGAGTTATTTTCCTGTAAAATAGAGGGTCATTGTAATAGTTTTCAGGAGTGTATCCTAAAAGTCTTTTCACAGACGGACTAATAAAGGTATATCCTTTTTCTAAATCCAGCCTGAACATGACATCCAAGGAATTAGTTATTAGAAAACTCAGTTTCTTTTCGCTTTCCCTTAATTTCTTTTCAGCCTTCTGTTGCTCGGTTACATTGTTCCCGATTGCAATCAATCCAGTGACCTTTCCATTTTTATCTTTTAGAACTTTATCAGCCCATTCAATCTGAATTTCTTTTCCTTTTTTTGTAATAATTGGGTTAGTGTTTATTTGTGGTTTTGTTGCTTTTAATCTTCTTTTGAAAATTTTTCTAATTTTATTATAATCCTGTTTGGGCAAAAAAGTGGTAAACCAATCTTTTCCCTTTACTTCTTCTAATTTGTAGCCTGACACCTTTTCCATATACGGGTTAAACTTAACAATTTTCCCACCAGGATCTAAAACAAGCAGTATTGCTTGCGCAGTATCAATTATGCCCTCAGAAAAGTCTTTTTCTTTTTTCAAATCCTCTGCTGTTTTCTTTCTCTCAGTTATGTCCCTTGCGATTGCCATCGCAGTGTATTCGTCTGCAGATTCCCTGACTGAAACCGCAAGCTCAATAGCGACTTTTCTCCCCTCCTTTGCAAGCACGTTGGTTTCGATTGGTGTTTCAGAGAGGGTGCCCTTTCCAACAGCAATAAGGGACGCAAGCTTCTGCTCCATTTCAGAAACAGTTTTCTCGGAAAAAAGTGAAAGCACGCTTTTTCCCACCATTTCGCTTTCACTGTATCCAAATACCTGTTTTGCCGACGGGTTCCAGGTTGTGATTATGAGACCTGAGTCAAATGAGAATATGGGGTCAACAGAGATTTGGACAATGTTTAAATACTTTTTCTCCGCCTCTTTCTTTGCCTTTACTGCTTCACCTAACCCAATTTCTTCCTTGGACATTCCTGTTCTAACAATTGCAAGCTTGAGGCTTGCAAGAACCCTGCTGAATGAATTGGAGAGTTGCTGAATTTCGTTAACGCGGCTCTTTTCAAGTTTGACATCAAAGTTTCCCTTTGTTATTTTCTCAACAGCTTTTGAGAGCTTGATTAAGGGGGTTGAAACAACAACTGAGAGAATGAATCCGATTATTGCGCTAATTAGCCCTGCAAACAATAGCGCAAACAAGATGAACGCACGAATTCTTTCAAAAGGCTCGAATGCTTCGCTTGAATCCCTTTTGACAACAAGCCCCCAGTCAACCAGCTCAACGTATTTGGTAACTGCAAAAACCAATTCGCCACGATAATCTCTGTATTCAATGAAAAGGTCTTCTTTCCCAAGCAGAGCCTGTGTAATTGGCACATTAAGCCATTCTTTTCCAACACGCCGGGTGAATGCGGCGTCCTTGTCAAATCTTAAGGGGGTAATAAAGAGCGCGGCGCCGTCCTCAGCCCTCATTGCAATGACTGTTTCTCCGCTTTTTCCCACCCCGCTGTAATCGCTTACGACCGAAAGAATTCTTTCAGCATCTGCCTCAACCAAAAGCACGGCAATTGTTTTGTTTTCAGACACAATTGGCCCTGCAACCAGCAGAAGAGTTTGCCCTTCGTCCCCCTGCATTACTGTAATGCTTATCTCTTCAAGCCCACTAGTAAAAAATTCTTCGCCCTTACAGCTTTGCCCTTCCTGCATTGCATCGGTCGATACCACAACCTGCCCGTCAAAATCAATTACGCACAATCTCCTAAACTTAGAAACAGATTCCTTTGCATCCAAAAGCAGGGTCTTAACAAACTCTTTGTCTTCAGGCTCTTCTTTCTCAAAATAAATTGAGAGATGCTGCGAGAATGGGGAATTGATGGAAATCAGTTCAACTCCCTCAATGTAATCATTCAATGCCTCGTTAAGCCTTGCCACCTGAATTGATGAAACATATTCAAGTTCTGCATTCACACACTCCAAAGCGTTTTCCTCTGTAGCCTGCAGGATTGCAAAGCCAACAAAAGCCATGGGCACAACTGCAAGAAGCACAAATGCCACAACCAAAATTAGCCTAAGCTTCATTGCCCACCCCCTTGCTTTTTTTGGGCTTGCCCTTGCCTGCCTTGTTTTCTTCCGCTTTTTTGGCCGGCTCTGCGGGCTTCTCTGTTTCAAATATTTTGCGAATCCTTGAGAGGATTTCCCCCGCCTGCTCATCGCTTAAAACCCCGCTGCTTTGCAGTTCAGCCACATAGTCTGAAAGGGACTTGTACCTTAGTCCCTTAACCCTTATCTGCTCAAACTCCTCGTCCCCAAGTGCACCAAGGTATTCGACAAAAACCTGCCTGATTTTCTTTTCCACATCCTCTTTGGGTGAGAAAAGCAGCTTGATTGGCAGGATTTCCCTAACCGGTTTCAGAGGGACGGTGAAGTAGAAAGTGCTTCCCTTCCCCTTCTCGCTCTCCACCCAGATTTTTCCGCCCTGGGACTCAATTATGCCGCGGCAGATGGTAAGCCCAAGCCCTGTTCCCCTGAATTTTCTGTAAATTGTCTGCTCTTCCTGGAAAAATGGCTCGAAAACCCTGGCAAGGTTTTCAGGCAAAATGCCCGCCCCCTGATCCTTTACACTGAATGCGATTCCGCTTCGCTTCAGTTCTGCCTTAATTGTTATTGTGCTTTTGGGAGGGGAAAACTTTTTTGCATTGTTTACAATGTTTCGCAGAACCTGCATTGCCCTGTCGGGATCAACCTCAATTTTGGGAAGCTTGCCAACTTGGAGGTTTAGTTTAATCTGCTTTTCAGGCAGGAAGGCATCCATTTCCTTAACCAAGTCTTGAACGGGGGCTGTTAGGCTTGCGTGCACAAAGTTGAACTTAAGCCTTGCCGCCTCAATTCTTGATATTTCAAGGAAGTCAAAAATTATCTTGTCAAGGCGGGTTGTGTTTCTAAGAATTATTTCCAAAGAATCGCGCTGCTTCCTGGGGATTTTCCCAAAGTAACCCTCCAAAAGCATCTGCAGCTGCGCCCTCATCGGAGTCATCGGGCTTCGCAGTTCGTGCGAGGTTATGGAGAGGAATTCTGTTTTTGCCTTCTCCAGCTGTTTTCGCTGCGACTCCATTTTATCAAGTGCCGAGGTTGTTTTGTTAAATGCATTCCCAAGCTGCTCCATTTCATCGCCTGTCCCTATATTGACCCTTGTGGAAAAATCCCCCTGCTCAACCTTTTCGGTTGCGTCGTGAAGCTGCTTCAATGGCTCGGAAAGGGATCTTGCAAAGAACCATGTTGCGGAAACCGAAATTATCAGAACAATCAAAAGCACAAGAAGAACCTGGTTGCGCAGCTCAAACACCAAGCCAAAAACAACCTCCTCCGGAATGTGAACCAACAGAACCCAATCGTTTCCCTCAAAATCAAGGTGCCCTTGTTCGCGTGCAAACACAGCCATGTAAGGTATCTCATCATGTGTGTGCCTGCTTCCCCTGCTCTCACCCTCAACAAACTGAATCTCGCTTGGGTATGTAAAGAAAATGTTTTCAGTAAGTATTCCCCTCTGGTTGTGGTTTGAAAACAGGATTAGGCCGTCGCTGTCAATTAAGTCAATCAGTATTGATTCCTCTATTTCCTTTCCATCCCCTTTTGCAACATCTGAAATTATTTCAAAAAGTCTTGCAAGCGGAACTCTTGAAACAACCAGGCCAAAGGCTTCATTGTTTTCATCCCGTACCTTTGCCGCAAAGTAAAGCATGGTGTCATCCAACTGCTCGGAGCGGTAGAAGCCAATTGGACTGTCTTCCCCGCGCGCAACATCCCTCCAGTAGCCTGAGGCAGAGTGCTGCCCCCCAAGCCCGATTCCTGTTGTGCCCGCAACCCTCACTCGGTTGAGGTCAAAGAGGGTGATGGACGAATAAGTTTTGTAAATGTCCCTGTAGAAAATCAGGCGCTCAGTTATTTCCTTTGGCGTTGAGTCCCTTGAGGCTATTATGTTATCAGTTGACATAACCTGTATGTCTGCACGCCTTTCGTAGAGGGTTCTGTCGAGCTTGTCAATGGTTTGAACTGCACGGCCCTCAAACTCCCCAATTATTTTCTCTTCAAGAATCTCAATTGACGCACTGTAAATCGGAAAGAAGACGGCGATGCTTGTAAACAGCACAAGCCCCACAAGCAAGGCAACAAGTTTTGTAGCAAACTTCATTCTAGCCTGCCTCCATCAAAGTGCCCACAATTGAAGCCTCAAGAGCTTCACGCGGAATTTTTGTTCGCTTTGGCATTATTTCCATTGCCTCTTCACGGTTTGAAATTGCAAATTCCCTTGCCTCAAAAAGTGACTTAACGATTGCAGTTATTTCAGGTTTTCTTTCATCCAAAACAGATGGCCGGAATGCAAGAACATCGGCAATTATTCCGGAAACATCCCTTGCTGTCCCAATCATATTATAGGCTTGCGCGATGGCCTGTGATTTTGCTGGGTCCCCAAGCACTGCAACAAACTGCCTGTTCAATCAAGTCTCCCCAACAATTTTTGAAACCCGCTCAAGCAGTTCCTTTACGTCAAACGGTTTCTGAATAAAGTCAACAACGTTTGCACTGCCGAGAAGCTTTTCCTTCTCGGCTTCAGTCGGCCTTACTGCCGTAAGGTATGCGACCTTAATGCCATTTAGCTTCGGAATGATTTCCCCAACAGGTGTCCCCGGCATCATAACGTCGAGAAGGATGAGTGCGGGAGTAAATCTCTTGATTTTCTCAAGGCAATCGTCGCCGTTGATTGCGGTAACAACCTCAAAACCGCCGCTTTCAAGAACAATTTTGATTGTTTCAAGAATATCCGGCTCGTCGTCAACAACCATAATCATTTTAGACATCTCCGCCCCCCCTTTAATAAATCAAATAAATAGAATTAGTTTTTGTGCTATATTAAGGTTTCCTTGCGTGCAAATAGAAAAAAAGGAGCTGAATTCCGGGGGCGAGGGCAGGCAAAAAACCTTTTTCAAAATCCTTTACCAACCCCCAATGTAAATTGTTTAAACTTATATATAAAGCTTATGTTTTTGATAGCTTTTTTGATAGGAAGATACTTAATTTTGGCGGGAAATATTTAAGGAAGTATTTTAAACAACAAAGAACAATTATTGGTCAAAAGAAAAGCAGGTGAATGAAATTGGCGAAAAAGGTTTTGATTGTCGACGACGAAGATGATGTTTGCAGCACAGTAAAGGAAATGGTGAAAAACAACGGCTTTGAGGCCGAAACAGCGAAAAGTGCCGAAGAGGCACTTGAAGTGCTTAAGCATAAAAAATTCGATTTGGTGCTAATGGATATTTACATGCCAGGCATGGCCGGAACAGAGGCTGTGGAGGCAATGAGGGACGACCCAAAGCTCAAGGACCAGAAGGTTGCGTTCCTCACGGTCGCAAAGGTGGTGGATGTTGGAAAGGAACTTATTGAAAGACTTAAGCCAGCCGATTACATCCAAAAACCTCTTGACTTTGAGGACTTCTCCAAAAGGCTGAAAAAGCTTCTCGAATAAATAAAAAAAGCACAATTATTCTCACTATCAATTCCCTGCAAAAGGCAATAGGAAAACTATAAATATACTAATTCTCTAATAGAATAGAATGAAATCGAACAAGGGGCTCATTCTGCTAGCCACCGCATTGGCTTTCCTGATTTTTGCACAGAATTCATTGGCCGCACCCATTTGCGGAAACGGCGTTTGCGAGGGCTCGGAAAATATGTGCTCCTGTGCCGCCGACTGCGGGGACTGCGAAGCCTATGGAAGCGACTTCAGGTGCAAAACATTTACCTGCGAGGACAACAAATGCGTTGAGATTGTTGCGCTTGACTGCTGCGGAAACAACCTGTGCGAGGACAGCGAAGACTTTACGATTTGCCGCCCGGACTGCCCAACCCCTAAAGAATTTATTTTAACCCCGCTCTGGGAAGACTACTACCTCAGGGGCGAGGCTGTAAACCTCAAGATTCAAATCGACGCGGATTCGGTTCGCGCAATCGGGGCGGATGTGACAAGCAGCGGCATATTTGGCGAGCTCGAAATGTATGATGACGGAAACCACGGGGACGAAGAGGCAAGCGACGGAATCTTCTCAAACTCGTTCACAATCACAAGGGACATGAATGAAGGGACACATCCAATAACATTTAATGTCGGCATGCTTGGAACCGAAACGGCTGGAATTGCAGAGCTTGATATAACCCCAAGGCTTGACCTTGAAATAAACTCAGACCGCATGAACTATTTTTTGGGCGAAACCGTCAAGCTTGACGGAAAGGTTGCAAGACGAGGCAGCCCGATTATAACAGGGATTGAAATCAGAACATACAGCAATGAAAAAATGATTTCATATGCCTACGCCGAAAGCAACTTCAAGGGGGAATATGCAACAGCTGTAAGGCTTGCAACAATCGATCCCGCCGGGGAGTGGTTCATTTCCGCAAAGGCAAGGGACGAGTTCAACAACTGGCAGGAAAGCTGGACGCAAATCAATGTTGAAAAGCCGCTGCTAAGCAACTTTTTGCGCATAAGCCTCAACCCAGAACTCACCGGTTCGTTTCGGCGGGGCGGGGAATTGAAGGTTACGGTTGATATCGCAGACACAAACAGCGACCCAGTCCTCTCGGCAAACGTTGAGCTTGTTGCGCCCAACGGGGATCGGAAAAAATTGGGGGAGATTAGGCCGGGAACCTACTCCGGAATTTACACAATCCCCTGGAAATTTGGGTCGGGACAGCAGCGATTTGAAATAGTTGCAAAAAAGCAGGCCCAGCCAATCCAAATGGAGGGAAGCCTTCCATTCATTGTGCCAATTGAGGAAACCGGTTTTATCACAGAATTAATCGAACCAAAGCAAAGCACGTTCATGCTCGGCGACGACATTGAATTCAGAATCAAAATGAACTACCCGTCCGGCGAGGCGGTGACCGAATCAATTGTAAACGCAACAATTAACGGCACAAGCGTTGAAATGCAGGCAGTTGGAGAGGGCGAATACAGAACCGTGTACTTTGTGGGCGACAGAAGCCTGAAGAAGGTTGAATTTGCATTCAATGCAAGTGACGCATACGGAAACGTTTCCGACAAAAGCGTTGAGCTTGAAGTGTCGGGCGTTTCACTAAACTATTACGCAATGCGCTTTCCCAGCCTGTTTTATGCAATCCTGTTTGCAGGGGGGCTTCTTGCCGTGCTGATAGTTATTTCAAAGCTTGAAACATACACCCTTGAAAACCTGAAAAGGAAGGAAATTGAATTGCGCGCAGAAAAGAAAGACATTGAAACACGTTACTTTAAGCTTGGAACGCTTGAGCCCGAAACGTTTGAAAAAATGCGCAGCAAAATAAAGCCGCAGCTCGAGGAAGTGCGTGAAAAAATCCTAAAAATGGAAGAATCCCTTGAAAAGAGGAAAAAAGTATTCGGGAGAAATAAGAAATGAACCGAAAAGTGCTTGTTTTGATATTATTTATTGCACTGCTTGCAGCCAACGCAAGTGCGTTCTGGATAAACACAGACAAGGAGTCATATGAAAAGGGCGAAGCGATAAAAGTCACAACAGATTCGGCAGAGCCAATAAGTGTGGAAATTTACAAGGGGCGCGCGGTAATTGCAACAGGAAAAACAGAAGCCGATGGAAACGGCGGGAAATTTACTTACAGCACACTTTTCAGCGATCCGCCAGGGGAATGGACTGTGCGCGGAACAGACGGATCAAGGGCCGCAAGAAAAAAAATAACAATCAACACGCCGCAGCAGGGCGCATATCTTATTATCACAATTTACTCACCCTCTGAGGGAGAGTACAAAAGGTCAAGGGAGCTTGAGACAAGCATTGAAATTACAGACCTTGGAAAAACGGCTTTGGGAGCCAATGTTTTCCTATACGGAGTGCACGGCAAAAAAATTGAAATGGAGCAAACAGGGCCGGGGCGATACTTTTACAAGTACGTGCTTCCGTTTGATGCACCGCTTGGGGAAACCTCAATCACAATAGCAGCACAGCTTGGAAGCGGTGAAACCGCAAAAGGCGGGGAGCACACACTCCGCATTAATGTGCTTGAAACCCCTATCCTAATTGAAGTGCTTCGCCCAACGGCAATGGAAATCCCACTTGGAACAAAAACAGAGATTGTTGTAAGGCCGACTTACTTCAACGGCCTGCCTGTTGATGAGTCAACTGAAATTTACGCAAGGGTTGACGGCGAATTTGTGCCGTTTGAAAGACAGGCAAACGGAGAATACCTGGCACTCTATGCTCCACAGGAAACAGGTGAGCTAAAAATTGAAATCGAGGCACAGGACAAGGGAAAGAACTTAGGAAGCAAACGTGTCACAACAATTGTAGGCAGGGAATTTGAGCACCTGCTGAGAAAGTACGGCCTGATAATAATCCAGCTTGTTGTGCTTGCAATTATCCTTATTCAAATCTTTCGCTCAAAATTCATAAAGGGGTTCTGGATAAAGCAGCTTGAGAAGAAGCGCGACAAGTTCAAGGACAGGCTCAGGAGACTGCAGGAAAAATACTATAAAAAGGGAACGATTTCCGTTAAAACCTTTGAAAAGGAATCAGCCAAATACAAGCACACAATTACAGAAACAGAGGAAAAGATTAAAGCCCTTAAGGGGAAGAAATAAAAAAGGCAAGGAAGCAATAATTAGAGTGATTACATGGGATTGATTGGAAACCTGAAAAAAATGAAGCCTACGAAACTTTCGAAAAAAGACGTTCAAAAGCTTAAGGGCGGAGAGCGCGTTCCGGAAATAAAAAAGGAACGCTTTGCAACACACGAAGAGATTAAATCCTTTGAAAAGGAAGTAAAGGACGCAAAGGCAGGCACGGCAAAAGCCCGCGAAAAGAAAAAGGGCAAAACTTTACCCACAAGAGTAAGCGGTTTTGACAAGCTAATTAAAAACGGCGGACTCACAAGAGGGTCCACCATACTGATTTGCGGCGGGGCGGGGACAGGAAAAACTACTTTCTGCATGGAATCGATTTACAACGCGGCATTGAACGGCGAACGCGCAATATACCTTTCGCTGGAGGAAGAACCCGACAAGCTCAAAGAACACATGCTTGACAACTACGGATGGGACTTCAACAAGCTCGAGCGGGAGGGAAAGATTTCAATCCTCAAATACGACCCACTCAAAATCGCAAGAAGCGTTGAAGCATCAATTCTTGGCGCAAGGGAAGAGCTTGAAATCGAGTTTGAGGAATTTGAGCTTCCATTCAAGCCGGACAGGGTTATCGTTGACTCACTTTCCGCACTCTCCATCGCATTCGGAAGCAAAAAAAACTACAGGCGATACATTCGCTACCTCTTTGAAAAGCTTGAGGGCTACAACTCAATAAACTTTGTCCTAACCGAAACCGAGCAAAACCCAAAAACATACAGCCGCGCAGGAATTGAAGAGTTCCTTGCCGACGGGGTTGTTGTTCTCTACAACATACAGTCAAGCAACACAAGAACAAACGCAATTGAAATACTCAAGCTTAGAACCTCAAAGCACGAGAAAAAGATTGTGCCCTTTGAAATAACCGCAAGAGGCATTGAAATATACCCCAACCAACAGGTTTTCAGGGAAGACTGATTAAAATACCCCACCATCCACAAAAGCCAATGGTTGGGTTTAAAATCTGTTCGCAGCAGCAAATAATCAACACTTTTTAAGTGGCAGATTAAGTAATTTTTGGGTTAAAGGGGGATTTTCTATGGATGAGAACGAAAAATTGAAAACTGAAAGTGCAGAAAACGAGCAGGAAACACAAGTTACAGAGCAATCCGGCGAAGAAAGCACAATTCAGGAAAAAGAGCTCCCTTTTCCAAGGGCAACAGTAACAAACAGGCTCAGGGACAACCTAAGCAAAGGAAAGCAAATAAAGGGCCAGGTAAAGGACGAAATGAACATCTGGATTGGCAAAATGATCCAAAGAATTGCCGAAAAGATGGACTCACAGCCCTACACATTTGTAAACTACGACATGCTCAAAGAAGCAATTGCACCCTACGAGGGAATCAATGAAATTGACAAGGAGCGCAATTCACTCTCAGGCGGACTGAAGAAAATCCAGGCAGACTGCGACGCACTGATTGAGGAAATCGACAAAAGCGCAAAGAATCAGGTCGCCTCACTCAAGCTTGAAGCAGACAAGCTTCCGTTCCCAAAGGCAACAATCACAAACAAGCTCAGAATGCACCTCACAGAAGGAAAGCAAATAAAGGGCCCTGTTAAAAGGGGGCTGAACATCTGGGCGGGAAACGTTCTCAAAAGGGTTTCAGAAAAAATGAACTCCTTTCCCTACAATTATGTGGATGGGGGAATGTTCAGGGAATCAATCGAAATCTACGAAAGCATTGGCGAGATAGAAATGGAGAAAGTAAGAATAATCAAGCAGCTTGAAGCCGTAAAGCTTTCGTGCGACGTTCTCATAAGCGAAGTTGAAAGGAAGTTTGTAAAGTAAAAAAGCAGGTTCAAAACCTGCATCCCACCCTTTTTTCCAAACGCAATTAATTTAAACCAGAACGCACTTTATCTTTAGTGATTAAAATGGCTGAAGAACTTCACGTGGTAAAAACAGGCACTCCAGGCCTTGACGAAATGTTCGCAATAAACGGGTTCAGGAGAAATATGAGCGTGCTCGTAAGCGGAGAGCCCGGAGCAGGAAAAAGCATTGTGGCAATGCAGTACATTTACAACGGTGCCCGCCTGTACGGCGAAGGCGGAGTCCTTGTCACATCAGAGCAAAGCATTGAAAAGGTTCGCGAGATAGGAAAAAGCCTTGGAATGGACTTCCAGCAGTTTGAAGAAAGCGGACTGGTTACCATAATGAAAATCCCGATTGCAATGGGAGCCGAAATGACCCCGGACTCATTGCTAAACGCAATCAAGGACCCGTCAGTCCAAAGGATTGCAATCGACTCACTGACACCGTTTGAATTCCTTGCGCCAAGCGAAAAGGAATTTCGCGTAAAAATTCTCTCATTTGTTGAAACCGTTGCAAAGCACGACGTAACAATGCTTGTTACAGCGGAAAAAAAGAAAACAGACTTTGAAAGTGTGGAGTTCTCGGCAGAGGACTTCCTGTTCGATGGGCTGATTCTGATGGGAAGGCTTAGGAGTGCAGCCGGATTTGAGCGCGTGCTCAGCATAATCAAAATGCGCGGAACCGCCCACTCAGAGGAACTGCGCCCAATCAAAATCACAAACACAGGCCTTGTGGTTGAGAACATAGAGTAATAAAGAAACTGCTTTTGATTGTGCCCCCGGGCGAGGCAAACTATTTTGGATAAGAGAACGGATTAGCGTCAGAGTTATTTAAGCCCACAAAACCTTGTTTCCGAAGAAACAGCCCTATGAAACTTAAATAATTCCCCCGCCAATCCAATAATATACAGTGCCCAAAGTTGTATTTAAGCGTTTCTATTTTGATAATTAGTTCGATAGCACAGCGCAAGCGCAAAATTCCGCAAAAAACCCAATAGAAAGGAATAAATAAATGAAATAAGTTATTAGAAAAGATGAAACTCGTTAAACTGACTTTTTTGCTATGCCTCATTAGCTTAGCAAGCATTGTGCACGCCGGAGCCCCGCCGGGACTTGCTGCTTCAACTGCAAGCGTTTACCAAAGCAGTTCAACAACACTGGGAAGCGGAACACCGGTTTGTTTGAACCAAAATATTGCTTCTTCAGACAGCACCTGTTCAGGGCTGTTTACCAAAGGATTCACTTATAGGTGGGAAATTGTGTACGAGAACACAAACGGTGGAGACCTAACAATTACACAATTGGACATGGAAAAGAGTTACGGATCAGGACAAGGCATTGGCACAGGAACAATTATCGGATGCGGCTGCGATGATGATGGAACTCCCCGCCCCGGAACAAGCAATAATGTGGGTATAGATCTCGAATGCGCCTACAGTGGCACGAACCAGTGTGTACTGCAAACAGGTGGAGATACTGACACATTTTACTATGTTGTAACAATTGGAAGCGATGCAGCAAACGACACCGACAACAAATTCAAACTATATACTGCAGGAGGAAACAAGGCTTCAAAAAAACTCGGCATGAACTTTTCAACCTGCGGAAACAATTCAATCGGGGGTGCGGAAACCTGTGATGGAACAGACTTGGATTCACAAGACTGCACCAATTTAGAATTTGGAGGGGGAACGCTTGCATGCGACTCAAACTGCTTCTCATTTAACACAAGCTCCTGCACCCCAGCAGCAGTGTGCGGAAACAATTCAGCAGAAGATGGAGAATTGTGTGACGGCACAGACCTAAACTCAGGAACATGTGTAGGAAAAGGGTTTGATGGCGGAACACTAGCATGCGCTGCAGACTGCGAAGCATATGACACAAGCAGCTGCATAACAAGCGCGGTCTGTGGAGACAATACCGCAGAAACACCAGAAGTTTGCGACGGAACAGACTTGGATTCACAAACATGCATAGGACTCGGATACGATAGCGGAACACTTGCATGCGCAGGAAACTGCCTAGCATACGACACAAGCTCGTGCACAACAAACGCAGTATGCGGAGACAACACAAAAGAGGGTAGCGAAGTCTGTGACGGAACAGGTTTGGACAGTGAAACCTGTGTATCCCAGGGCTTTGCAAGCGGGTCGCTTGCATGTGAATCCGACTGCACAGCATTTGACACAAGCCGTTGTGCCGGCTGTTCAACTGAATGCGACAACAGCTGTGACAGTATAAGCTGTTTCGGAATAGACCCTGACTGTGACAGCTCAGGAAATGCAACACAGGAATGCTGCGGAAACAATGCCTGCGAAGGAGACGTTTTGGAAAGCTGCAGTAGTTGCGCAAGCGATTGCGGTGTTTGCCCGGAAGGAGGAATTACCCCTTCAGCAGCAAGATGCGGGGACGGAATTTGCACTGCGCCGGAAAACAGGTGCAACTGCATTTCAGATTGCGGAACATGCGGGGGAGCTGTTCCCGACAAACTTTGTAAAACATTTAATTGTATAAGCGGAGCCTGCCAGCCGCTTGCAGACCTTTTATGCTGCGGAAACGGACTGTGTGAGGACGGGGAAGACTTCAAAATCTGCTCGCTTGACTGCGACAACCCAAAAGACTTCATTCTCACCCCACTTTGGACACAATACTACCTCCGCGGAGAAACAGTTAACCTACTCCTGCAGGTGAACGCGGATTCTGTTGAGGCAAAGGGCGCAACCGTAAAAGCCACAGGAATCTTTGGAGAACTTACATTATACG
>JAFCCO010000005.1 GCA_017610175.1 Candidatus Iainarchaeum sp.
GAAAATTGCCTAACCTGCGCAAACGACTGCGGAACGTGCCCTGAAGAAAAAACAATTCTCGAACAGGTAATTGAAGAGGCTACAATTGAAGAAATTGAGGAGATTCTCGAAGCAATCGGTGAAACGCAGGCAATCAAAAGTGTTGAAGAAGCGGCTGAAAAAGTAAAACTTGAAAGAACAATAATAGTAAAGCAGGCAGAGGTCTCAACAGGAACAACCGGCTACAAAACAAACATCACAATCAAAGCAAGCAACAAAACAGGAAAAAAACTCAAGAACGTAAAAATACTTGAAGTAATCCCCAAAGCAGTGGCCGAGAGCGCCTCACTAATTAAAAGCGACCTCGAATTCAGAATAATCCAAGAAGATCCGGTAATAGAATTCACAATAGAAGAGATTGGCATCGGCCAAAGCGCAGAGGTTTCATACTTTGTTGAAAAGAAAGTAGAGCAGGCAACACTTGCAGAATGGATTGCCCCAATCCCAGTAGCTGCAAAAGAAGTAATTCCAAAACCCACAACCTGCTCAATTGACTCAGACTGTGATGATCAGGAACCCTGCACAAACGAGTTCTGTTTGAACGGCCAATGCAGCTTCGCACCGCTTGCGGATGGGACAAATTGTGGATTTGGAATGGAGTGCACTGCTGCCGAATGCATTGAAATTGAACGCGTTCAGATTGTTGCAGAAGAAGATTATACCGTTATCTACATTGCGCTTGCCGTTCTGTTGGTTCTTGCGGCGGCAGCCTACTACTACAAAAGAATGTAATCGTTCACATGTCAAATCTTAAAAGGCTTTTCCCCGACTATCTGATGTGATAACATGCTTTCGCACGAAATGAAAAACCAGCTTAGGGGCTTTTTGGAAGCCGATTTGGGGCGAAGTGATCTCACCGCCCACATTGTTCCGGGAAAGAAGGTAAGCGCACAGATTATTGTGCGGGAAAAATGTGTTCTTGCAGGGCTTGAAGAGGCAGCGTATCTTTTTGGCCTAAAAGGAGTAAAGTGCATTAAGAGGCACAAAGACGGTGAAAAGGTTCGGGTCGGGGCGGTTGTTTTAAAACTCAGCGGACTTAACAAAGCAGTATTCGGTGTTGAGCGCACTGCCTTGAACATTATTTCCAGAATGTCCGCTGTTGCGACTGCCTGTTCTGATGCGCAGAAAATTGCGGGCGAGCGCATTTCAGTTTCACTAACGCGCAAGACAATGCCTGGATTCAACCTCTTTGACAATAAGGCGGCTGAGGTTGCGGGAATCTGGACCCACAGGATTGACCTCAACAGTTTTGTTTTGCTGAAAGAGAACAATGTTGCATTATTTGACAAGCCATGCGACGCAGTTCTTGAGGCGCGGGCAGTTTACGGAAACAAAATGATTATTGAAATTGAAACCGAGTCTGTTGCAGAAGCCCTCAATGCGATAACTGCCAAGCCGGATATAGTGATGCTTGACAATTTTTCTGCCGCAACCGCTAAGTCTGCAATAAAGAAGCTTCGCGCACGCGGTTTTGCGGGACGCATTGAACTTTCCGGTGGAATAACTTTAAAAAACCTGAAGCGCTTTGCGCAATGCAAGCCCGACCTGATTTCGATGGGTTCACTAACACAAAGTGTTTCATCAAAGAATTTTTCCCTTGATATTTTGTGAGTGTGTTTGAATGAAGATAGCTCTTTTTGGCGGAACGTTTGATCCTGTGCACAACGGGCATGTTAGGGCAACGGAGGAAATCATTCGCCAGGGCATTGTGGACGAGGTTTGGTTCATTCCAGTCCAGTGGCATGCGTTTAAGGACAACGTAAACGTAACATTTCTTGAGCACAGAAAGGCAATGCTTAAAATTGCGGTTCAGGGGAAGGCAGGCATTAAGGTAATTGACCTCAACGAAAATCCCACTTACACGCTTGACACAATTCTCAAGGCAAAGAAAAAGTTTCCGGAGCACGAGTACTTCTGGCTGATGGGTACAAATCTTGTGGAGGAATTCTCGTCCTGGAAAAATCCCAAACAGGTTCTAAAAGAGGTTAAGCTGATTCTATTCCCTGTTCCCGGAAACGAGCGGGAACAAAACGATTTGATTGATTCAAGCAACCCAATTCGGGTTGAGGCAAAAGAGATTGACCTAAGCAGCACGATTGTTCGCGAAAGGCTGCAGAGGGGCGAGTCCGTTGAGGGCCTTGTGGACTCCAAAGTGCTTGAATATATTGAGGGCAATAATCTCTACAATTAGGCGTGGCCTTTAAGGCGTAAGCGTTAAAAACAACAAAACCGTAGATTTTAACAGTAAGTTCTTAACGTTCAGGTGATTTTAAAATGCCAAGAAAACACGGAGCAAGGGCTGTTGGTGATGCAATTAAGAGGATTGCAAAATCAAAGGGTGTGCCGCACAGTGGAGTTACTTTGGGACAGGCACAGTCACGCACCTCAGCAAGACAGGTTAGGACGCCCCGGAAATCAGTGCCTGGTGCAAAAGTAAGGCTTCGCCCCAACGAAACGGTTAAAATGGCTCTCAGGCGAATGGCCAAGATCTCAGGGTCAAATTCCGCTGGCAAAATAGGAAAGGGAACAACGCGAAAGAGGCATTGAATAAGTCTTTTTAAGCTTGTCCAGCCAATACTTTACTGGTGTAATTTATGCCGGTTCCGAGGGGCAAGTCAGCAGCGAGGAATCTAAGAAAGGCATCAAAGCCTGTTGCAAGCCTTCTCAGGCGCAAGATGAAAAGAAAGTCCGGAAAACTCGGTGAAAAGCACAACGGCAAAAAAACGGAGAAGTGATTCTAGTGGAAGAGGTTGAATGGATTTGGCTTAACGGAGAATTTGTTAAATGGGGTGAGGCAAAGGTTCACGTTTTGACCCACGCACTCCACTATGGTTCGGGTGTGTTTGAGGGAATCCGATGCTACGACACGCCAAAGGGCTCAGCTGTTTTCAGGCTCAAGGACCACCTCAAAAGGCTTTTCTATTCGGCAGAGGTCATGGGCCTCAAAATTCCCTACAAGGAAAAGGAACTTTACGACACTACGCTTGAATTAATCAGAAAAAATAAGGTAAAAGAGGCGTATATTCGCCCGATTGTTTTCTTTGGATACGGCAAAATGGGCCTGAACCCTGTCGGGGCAAAAGTTGACGTTTCAATTTCACTCTGGCCGTGGGGCGCATACCTTGGAGAGGACGGAATTAAGAACGGCGTTCGCGTAAAGATTTCACCATGGGTTAGGCCTCCCACAAACGTTATGCCAACCAACGCAAAGGTTAACGGAAATTATGTTAACAGCATTCTCGCAAAGGTTGACGCAGTCGAAACAGGTTACGAGGATGCAATTCTTCTTGATTCAAAGGGAAACGTTGCCGAGTGCACGGCAGAAAACCTTTTCATTGTAAAGGACAACGTTCTCATAACACCCCCGACTGACAACACACTGAAGGGAATTACCCGCGACAGCATAATGAAGATTGCCCTCGACTTTGACATAAAGGTTGAGGAAAGGTTCTTCAACAAGGACAAGCTCTACGCGGCAGACGAGTGTTTTATGACCGGAACAGCTGCAGAGGTCACCCCAATTCGCGAAGTTGACGGCAATGCAATCGGGGAAGGCAAGCCAGGCCCGATAACCAAGAAAGTGCAAAATAAATACTACAAAGCAATCCACGGAAAAGCCCCTGAATACGAAAAATGGCTTGACTTTGCGGAGTGAACCAAATGCACATTAGAAAAAGGCTCAAGCGATTTTTGGGGTTTGCAAGAAGAATTAAGCGCTGAGAGAAAGCCTTTTAAATCCCTTAAGCACTATAGATAATAGCAATACAGTGGTATTTATGAAAACAGCAGGTAGTTTTGGAACAAAGTCTACGAATTACTTACTTAGCCTGCTCGTTTTGCTTCTGGTTTTGCTGTTAGGATAAGCACTTCCTAGCTAAAGCAAATTTTGGAAGTGCGGTTTTAAAACTGGAGAAGTCATTAGATTCGAGGTGTTTTGGAAATGAGAAAAATAAGAGTTTTTGATACAACGCTCAGAGATGGGGAGCAGAGCCCTGGTGCGACTCTTACGCATCGCGAGAAAATAATGATTGCAAGGCAGCTTGAAAAGCTTGGTGTTGATGTAATCGAGGCGGGTTTTCCTATCGCGAGCGATGACGATTTCAAGGCGGTTAAGGAGATTGCGGAAACCGTTAAGGGGCTGAGCGTGTGCGGTCTTGCCCGCGCAATGCCAAAGGACATTGACAGGGCCTGGGAGGCCATTCAGAACGCCAAAAAACCAAGGATACACACTTTTATGTCGACAAGCGACGTGCATTTAAAGCACCAATTCAAAAAAACCAGGGATGAGGCCCTTGAAATGAGTGTTGAGGCTGTAAAACTTGCCTGTTCCTACTGTAAGGATGTGGAGTTTTCGCCAATGGATGCCACGCGCACCGACCCCAAATTCCTTTTCCAGGTGCTTGAAAAAGTGATTGAAGCCGGTGCGGGGACGGTTAACATTCCTGACACTGTTGGGTATGCCCAGCCAGTGGAATTCGGCAAGCTCATTAAGAACATTTGCGATAACGTTCCGGGCATTGAGAATGCGGTAGTTAGCGTGCACTGCCACAACGATTTGGGGCTTGCGGTCGCAAACAGCCTTGAGGCGGTGCGCAACGGCGCCGGCCAGGTTGAGTGCACTGTAAATGGCATTGGCGAGCGTGCAGGAAATGCGTCCCTTGAAGAAATCGCGATGAACCTGCATACCCGCAGTGAATTTTTTGGGGTCTGCACAAGCATTAACCTTAAGGAAATTTATCCTTCATCGCTGATGGTCAGCAACCTTACAGGGATGGCGGTTCAGCGCAACAAGGCAATTGTTGGCAAAAACGCATTTGCGCACGAGGCCGGAATTCACCAGCACGGTGTTCTTGCAAACTCACAAACTTATGAGATAATGGACCCTGAGATGATTGGCAATAAAAGCCAGTTTGTGCTCGGCAAGCATTCCGGCAAGCACGCAACAAAGAAGGTTCTCAAGGACATGGGTTTTGATCTCTCAGACGACGAGCTCAAACAGGTAACCAACAGGATAAAACAGCTTGCAGACAAGCAGAAAACCGTGCTCGATGAAGACATTGTTGCAATTGCAGGAGATGTCACACAGCAGCTTAAGAAAGAGGAAAAGCGAATTGTTCTTGAGGAATTTCGCATTGAAACAGGCAACAAGGTAAAGCCCACTGCAATCCTCAAGCTTATAATCGACGGAAAGAAAGTTGAGGCAAAGGGAACAGGGGTTGGGCCTGTTGACGCAATAACCAACGCACTGCAATCAGTTTCACCCACAAAGGTTTCGCTCCACGAATACCACCTCAACGCAATAACAGGCGGAACAGACGCACTTGCGGACGTTGAGGTAAAAATAGTCAACGGGTCGGGAAAGGTCCACAATGCAGAGGCAATCAATGAGGATGTACTAACGGCAAGCACGAACGCCATCATAAAGGGCATAAACAAGGCGCTTGCCAACAAAAAGTAGGTGAATGCAATGCAGGGAAGTGAAGCAATAATAAAAACCCTTATTGAGGAAAAGGCGGAGCACGTGTTCGGTTTTCCGGGCGGAGCGGTAATGCCAATCTACGACAAGTTTCTTGACTACGAAGATGAGTTAAGGCACATTCTTGTAAGGCACGAGCAGGCGGCGGCGCACGCAGCAGACGGCTATGCAAAGATTTCGGGAAAGGCAGGAGTCTGCCTTGCAACCTCCGGGCCAGGGGCAACAAACCTTGTGACCGGCATAATGACCGCTTACATGGATTCGGTTCCGCTCATTGCACTCGCCGGAAACGTTCCAACTTCGCTTCTTGGAAACGACGCTTTCCAGGAGTCCGACATGATGGGAATCACGATGCCAATTACAAAGCACAATTTCCAAATTCGCGACCCGAACACAATCCGCTCAAAGATCAGGAAGGCATTCAAGATTGCACAGCACGGCAGGCCAGGTCCTGTCTATATTGACATTCCAAAGGACTCGCAGGTAAAGGAGGTAACAAAGGACATTAACAACGTGCTAATTGCAGGATTCAAGCCGGTTCTTAAGGGCCACCCTGTTCAGATAAAAAAGGCGGCCGAAATGATTCTCAAGGCAGAGTGCCCGGTAATTCTTGCAGGCGGCGGAATTCTTATCTCAAAGGCTTACGCTGAACTTGGCGAGCTTGCGGAGGGAATGAGCATTCCTGTAACCACCACTTTCATGGGGAAAAGCTGTTTTCCCGAAACACATCCCCTTTGCCTCGGAGTTATTGGGATGCACGGCAGAAAGGTTGCAAACTACGCAATCGGAAATGCTGATCTAATAATCAATGTTGGCTGCAGGTTCAGTGACAGGATAACGGGTGACCTCAAGACATTTGCAAGTGGCGCAAAAATAATCCACATAGACATTGACAGCGCCGAAATAGGCAAGAACGTAAAAATCGACCTTCCGATTGTGGGTGATGCAAAGCAGGTTCTTTCCGAGCTTGTTAAGATCATAAAATTAAAGGCCCCGAAGAGCAGGGGGTGGGCTGAAAAAATCAAGAAATTTATCAAGGACTGCGACTGCGCGATTGACGTGAAGGGAAGCCCGCTTGATCCCAGAAAAATAATGTTCGAGCTCAACAGAATTCTTGGAAAAGAGGACATTCTTTCAACCGGAACCGGGCAGCACCAGATGTTTGCCATGCACTTTGTTAAAAGGGACGTGCCGCACACGTTCATTTCAAGCGGGGGGGCGGGCACAATGGGATACGGTTTTCCCGCGGCAATTGGCGCAAAGGTTGCAAAGCCGGATGCACAGGTTTTTGACCTTGATGGGGACGGCTCTTTTGCAATGGTTATTCAGGAGCTTGCAACCTGCAAGGAAGAAAATATAAAGGTTATTCCCGTAATTATGAACAACGCATACCTTGGAATGGTCAGGCAGTGGATGGAGCTATTCGTTGACAAAAGATACAGTGGAGTGCACCTCAAAAGGACCCCTGACTTTGCAAAGGTGGCAGAAGCCTACGGGCTTGAGGGAATAACGGTTGAGCGTGACTCAGAGCTTCGCGAGGCGTTTGAACGCGCTTACAAGGCGGACTCAACGGTCTTAATTGATGTGATTACACAGGAAGAGGCAAACATCCTCCCAATGTTTTCGGCGGGGGCAAACAATGTTGACATGTTTGGTGGATGCATTCAAAACAAGGGAGAACTGTTTTAGGGAAGGGGTTTGAATGGATGAATCAAGGGAAATTGGCGGAAAAACAAAGAAACACATAATCGGAATTATGGTTGACGACCACCCGGGCGTAATGTCAAAGCTTTCCTCGCTTTTCGCAAGGCGCGGATTCAACATTGACAGCATTGTTGTCGGAAAAAGCGCCCACCCAGGAATGGCACACATTGTGATAAGCGTTGTTGCCAACGACGAAATCATTGAACAGCTTGAAAAACAGGTAAACAAGCTAATTGACGTTGCAAAGATTACAGACCTTGCGCCAGCGCAAAGCGTGATAAGGGAACACTGCCTTGTGAAAGTGGCCTCAACGGAAAAATCAAGGGAGGACATAATTAACATCGCAAAAATCCACAAGGCAAAGGTCCTTGACATTAACCACTCAAGCATAATTGTTGAAATAGTCGGCAGGCCAGCCAAAATAGAAAATTTTATTGAGCTAATGGGAAAGTACGGAATTAAGGAAGTAAGCAGAACAGGAATTAATGCCCTGCAAAGGGGAACAAAATAAAAACAGTTATCAGGTAATTCGGTAAGAATTGCCCAACTTCAAATTGCAAACGGAGGGAGTAAAACATGAAAATATATCACGAAAACGACGCATCAATCGATGCACTTAAGGACAAAACAATTGCCATAATCGGCTACGGAAACCAGGGAAGGCCTCAGGCACTGTGCCTCAGGGATTCCGGCTTGAAAGTAATCGTCGGCTCAATAAAGGACGCATCCTTTGACAAGGCCGTTGAAGACGGTTTTGAAACATTTCCAATAGCGGAAGCCGCGGAAAAAGCGGACCTTGTCCAGATTCTTCTGCCTGACGAGTTCCAGGGAGTGGTTTACGCAAGCGAAATCGCGCCGCACATGAAGGAAGGCAAGATTCTCTGCTGCTCACACGGCTTTAGCATTGTGTTCAAGGGAATTGTGCCCCCCGAAAACGTTGACGTAATAATGGCAGCACCAAAGAGCCCGGGCAGCGAGGAAAGAAAGGAATACGTGCGCGGATTCGGAGTGCCGGGCCTCATAGCCGTTTACAAGGACGCAAGCGGAAAGGCAAGGGATTATGCACTTGCATACGCAAAAGGAATGGGCTACACAAGAGCAGGGGTAATTGAATGCACGTTTCCCCAGGAAACATACTCGGACCTGTTTGGGGAACAGACAGTTCTATGCGGCGGAGTAACAGAGCTCATGAGAGCTGGCTTTGAAACACTCACCGAAGCAGGCTACCCGCCTGAAATCGCATACTTTGAATGCATCAACGAGCTCAAGCTCATCGTGGACATGATTTACGAGGGCGGATTCGAATTGATGTGGAAGCGCGTAAGCAACACCGCAGAATACGGCGGAAGGACACGCGGCCCAAAGGTAATTGGCAAGGAATCAAAGGAAGCAATGAAGCAGCTTCTCAAAGACATTGAGTCAGGCGCTTTTGCAAAAGAGTGGGTTGACGAGGTCAAAGCAGGAATGCCAAACCTCAACAAGCTCCGCGAAGAGCAGGCAAAGGAACCGGTCGAAACAATCGGCAAGGAAATCAGAGCCCTCTTTGAAAAAAAGGAATAAGCAAAGCATGAAACCGGATGAAATAAAGCGGCTTCCGGCCGCTGAATCACTGCTTTACGCAGACGGGCTTAAGGAGAACGAGATTGGCAAACCGTTTATTGCGGTTGCCAACTCATTCAATGAGATAACACCCGGCCACATCCACCTCAACAAGCTTGTTGAGCACGTAAAGCGCGGAATCCGGGAAGTGGGGGCAATTCCCTTCGAATTCAACACAATTGGGGTGTGCGACGGCATAGCAATGGGGCACGAAGGAATGAAGTACTCTCTTCCAAGCCGTGAAACCATTGCAGACAGCATTGAAGAAATGGTCAAAGCGCACTCTGTGTTTGAGGGAATTGTTTTCATCGCCGCATGTGACAAGAACATTCCTGGACACCTCAAGGCAGCAGCCAGGCTCAATCTTCCATCAGTATTTGTTTCAGCAGGGCCAATGGCTCCGGGCGAATACGACGGCAAAAAAATCGGGGTAAAGGCCGCTTTTGAGGCAAAGGCACAGGTTGAACTTGGAAAGATTTCAAAGGAAGAATACAAAAAAATTGTATGCAGCGCGTGCCCGGGTGCGGGAACGTGCTCAGGGCTTTATACAGCAAACAGCATGGCTTGCGTAACCGAAGCATTAGGGCTTTCGCTCCCAATGTGCGCGACCGCAGCCGCACTCTCCGAGGACAAGAACAAAATTGCATACGAAAGCGGAAAACTCATAGTTAAACTTGTGAAGCAGGGAATTCTTGCAAGGGACATTATGACCGAGCAGGCTTTTGAAAACGCCCTCCGCCTTGACATGGCAATAGGGGCTTCCACAAACACAATGCTTCACGTGCCGGACATTGCAAAAGAGGCGGGCTTTGACTTTAGGCTTGAGCGCATTAATGAACTAAGCGAGGAAACCCCAACCCTTGTGAAGCTTGATCCTTCATCGGAATTCTTCATGTCCGACCTTCATGAGGCGGGAGGAATTCCGGCGGTAATGGCCGAACTCAAACCAAAGGGCCTTATTCAGGACACTGCAACAGTTCAAGGAAGCCTTTTTGACAGGCTTGCAAACGCTGAACTCAAGGACAATAAGGTTATTCGTGCGATTGAAAATCCTTACGACAAAAGCGGCGGAATTGCAATCCTGTACGGAAACCTTGCGGAACAAGGCTCTGTAATTAAAACAAGCGGAATCTCCCCAAAATTCCCAAAGGTTTTTGAGGGAAAAGCCGTTGCATTTGATTCAGAGGATGAGGCAAACGAGTTCATCAACTCGGGAAAGGTTGAGAAGGGCTCAGTTCTTGTAATTAGATACGAGGGGCCTGTTGGAGGCCCGGGAATGCGCGAAATGCTTTACCCAACGGCGGGAATTTCAGGCCTTGGCCTTGACACCAATGTGGCTCTGCTGACAGACGGGAGATTTTCAGGAGCAACCCACGGCGCTTCAATCGGGCACATTGCGCCTGAAGCGGCAGTTGGCGGAAACATTGCACTGGTTGAAAACGGGGACGCAATCAAAATTGATTTGGACAAGCGAAGAATAGACCTTCTCGTTGATGAGGCGAAGCTTGCAAAAAGGCGTGAAAAATGGGGCAAGGACTTCAGGCTCAAAGAGCTTCCTGAAGGGGTTTTAAAGAATTTCCGACAAAGATTTCTATAAGGTGAATCAAATGAAACAGACAATAACCGAGAAGATTCTTGCCGCACACTGTGGCAGAGACAGCGTAAGCCCAGGCGAGCTCATAGAGGCAAACGTAGACCTCTGCTTTGCAAACGATATCACAGCCCCAATTTCAATAAAGGCATTCAGGGAAGCGGGCATTAAAGAGGTCTTTGACAAGGAAAAAGTTCTCCTGATTCCCGACCATTTCACCCCAAACAAGGACATTAAGGCAGCAGAGCAGGTTAAATTGATGCGCGAGTTTGCAAAGGAGCAGGAACTTGCAAACTTCTTTGATGTGGGCAGGGTTGGAATCGAACACGTTTTCATCCACGAACAGGGTTTCTCCGTTCCAGGGCAGGTAATTGTTGGGGCGGACTCACACACATGCACTTACGGAGCACTCGGAGCATTCTCAACAGGAGTTGGCTCAACAGATGTTGCTGCGGCAATGGCCCTTGGAAAGCTCTGGCTTAAGGTTCCGGAGTCAATGCAGTTCAATTACACAGGAAAGCTCTCAAAATATGTTTCAGGAAAGGACCTTATTCTCTTCACCATCGGCCAGATGGGGGTGGGCGGTGCGCTCTACAATGCAATGGAGTTCAGGGGCTCCACAATCAGGTCCCTTTCAATGGACAGCAGGTTCAGCATGTGCAATATGGCAATTGAGGCCGGTGCAAAGAACGGAATAATTGAACCGGACGGCCGCACGCTTTCATATGTTAAGCAGCACTCCAAAAAGAAGTTCAAAACCTACAAGTCTGACAAGGGCGCAAACTACAGCGACGAGTTTTTCTGGGACGCGTCAGTCATTGAGCCACAGGTGGCGTACCCGCACCTTCCTGAGAACACAAAACCAGTTTCAGAGGCTTCAGGAATTGAAATTCAGCAAAGTGTAATTGGAAGCTGCACAAACGGGCGAATTGAGGACATGCGCGTTGCCGCAAAAATATTCAAGGGAAAGAAGCTTGCACCCGGAACAAGGTGTGTAATCCTTCCGGGTTCACAGGAAGTTTATCTTGATTGCATAAAAAAGGGGTTTGTGGAGATATTTGTCAAGGCAGGCTGTTCCTTTTCAACCCCGACCTGCGGGCCATGCCTTGGAGGGCACATGGGTGTTCTTGCGGCTGGAGAAAAGGCAATCAGCACCACAAACAGAAACTTTGTGGGCCGAATGGGCCACGTAAAGAGCGAAGTTTATCTCTCCAACCCGGCTGTTGCGGCAGCTTCCGCAATTGCGGGAAAGATAGTGCACCCGGAGGAAATAAAATGAAGCTCAAGGGAAAAGCATGGTCGTTTAAGGACAACATTGACACAGATGTAATTATTCCCGCAAGGCACCTGGTCACATCAGACCCTGACGAGCTTGCAGGGTATTGTATGGAGGACATAGATCCGGACTTTGCAAAGAAAATTTCCAAAGGGGACATTATTGTTGCAGGAAAGAATTTTGGATGCGGTTCAAGCAGGGAACACGCCCCTATTGCAATAAAGCACTTGGGCATTTCATGCGTTATCGCGGAATCTTTTGCAAGAATCTTCTACAGAAACAGCATAAACATGGGCCTTCCAATTTTTGAGTGTCCCGAAGCCGTTAAGAAAATAAGGGCAGGGGACAAGCTTGAGGTTGATGCCGAAACAGGGATTATCACAAACGTTTCAAAAAACGAAACTTACAAGGCACAGGCAATGCCTGAGTTCATAAGAAAAATTATAAAACTTGGCGGTCTAATGGAGTACGTAAAGCAGGAAGTGAAAAAATAATGGCCAAGAAATTTAAGATAGCGGTTCTTCCGGGTGACGGAATCGGCGCAGAGATAATGCCTCCCGCAGTTGAGGTTCTCAAAAAAGTTGGCGAAATGTTTTCGGTTGAGTTTGAATTCACCGAAGCAAAGATTGGATGGGCTGCTTACCCTGAATTTAAGACATGCCTGCCCAAAGAGACACTTGATGTTTGCAAAAACTCGGACGTAATCCTTTTTGGGGCAATTGGGGATCCAAAAGCGGACAAGCTTCCGCCGGAGGAAAGGCCTGAGCGGGCGGCGCTTCTCCCCCTTAGAAAGGAGTTTGACCTTTACGCAAACCTTCGCCCTGCGATGGTGTTCAAATCACTTGCAAATGCATCCCCGCTCAAATCCGAAATAATTGGCGAGGGCTTTGATGTGCTTGTGGTGCGCGAGCTCACAAGCGGAATTTACTTTGGAGAACCAAAGCAGCTTTCGGAAAGTGAGGGCTTTGATACCATGCGTTACAAAAAAGAGGAAGTTGAGCGAATTGCAAAGGTTGCTTTCGAAGCCGCAATGAAGCGTTCAAAAAAAGTGCACAGCATTGACAAGTCCAACGTTCTCCAGTCAATGGTCCTTTGGAGGGAAACTGTCGGAAGCGTTGCAAAGAATTATCCTAAAGTGGAGCTTGAAAACCTTTACGTTGACAATGCGGCAATGCAGCTTGTCAAAAACCCAAAGCAGTTTGATGTGATTCTTGCGGGAAACCTGTTTGGGGACATCCTTAGCGACGAGGCCGCAATGCTCACCGGAAGCATTGGCATGCTCCCGTCGGCTTCACTCAACGAATCAGGCTTTGGCCTTTACGAGCCTGTTCACGGTTCTGCGCCCGATATTGCTGGAAAGAACATTGCAAACCCGATTGCGCAAATTCTTTCAGCCGCAATGTTATGCAAGTACTCTTTCGGCCTTAACGAGGCGCATGACGCAATCTTTAAGGCGGTTGAATCGGTTCTTGACAAGGGCATTAGAACAGTGGACATAGCTGCGGGCAATGAGTCTGTTGGAACAAAGGAAATGGGCCAGGCAATTCTCAAAGAATTAGGTTGATTTTTTAGGCCTTGCCCTTTTAGCAATCTTTTTTCCGCTTCCCTCTGAAATATGTGCCTTTACAAACTTGCGAATCGTCATCTTTCCGCGGGTTGTCTTGAACTTGGTGTTAAAATGTGTGCTGTCAGCTGCACTTCTTTTGTGCGCAAACCTCAGCTGCTTTTCGTGGAACACCTGTGGGAAATTTGACTGCCAGCCCGGCTTATGTTTTACTCTGCCTTTTGTGCCCCTTCCTCTTTTTGTCGGGTCAAAGAGAACAAGTGCGGTTTCGTTTCCAAATGCCTGCTGTGAAATTCTTTTGATTGGGGCCTTTTCCGCTCTTGGAACCTCAAGCGTTTTAGCCCTTCCAAATGCCTTTTTGAATCTTTCAAATGATTTTGGGACTTCCCTGTAACTGGCGGCGTCAACAAACAAAACAATCGGGTTTGCCCGCTTCATTATTGAGCTGAATCTTCTTCTAACCGCGCGCGGATCTGTAAACCAGTTTGTAAAATATTCCCTTAGCCCAGGTTCCCCAACCGAAGCCATTTTGTAATCGTCAACTGCAAAAACAAAGGAGTCAATTTTTCCCTCTTTCAGTGCCTTGCCTGCAACCTTAAGTGCGGCAGCCTCCCTTAATTGCCTGACAACATCCCTGGACACCCTTCCAGTCCTTGCCTCTTCATTTGCCTTAGTCCACTCGTGCTGTTTCTTTAATTCCTCAACAGCCCACTTTCTCTTCTTTTTTCCAATTACCTGCGCTGAAATTCCCTCTATCGCAGGCTTGTAGATTGAGCCTGTCCGCGCATTGCATATCACAAGCACAGGCCTTTTGTGGTTCCTGCTCAGCGCATTTGCCGCAAGGTTAACACGCCTTGCTTCTACCGCTGAAAATTTTGCCTGGGCCTCAATTTCCCTTAGTTTAAGTGAGGGGTCAGGTACATTGAATTCGTTTGGGTTTAGTTTGCGGTCACGCCATATTAGCGTATTTCTTTCCTTTCTGTCTGTAAAAACTAGTCCCGGATTTTTCACTCTTTTTTTTCTCTTTTTGCTTTGCCTCGGTTTTCTCATCGAACTCACTCGATTTTGACGCCTTGGCCCTTTACAGCCTTTCCGATTGCCCAGGCTTCCTCGCCGAGCTCTGTCGCTTTCTTCAGAACTGCGTTTGCATCGCTTTCACTTACAATCAGAACCATTCCCGAACCCATGTTAAATGTCCTGAACATGTCCTGTTCGGGCACTTCTCCCTTTTCCTGAATCAGCTTGAATATTTTCTGTGTCCTTAGCTTTTCCTTTTCAATCGCAACACCTATTCCGTCCGGCAAGACTCTTTTGATGTTGTCGAACAAGCCGCCTCCGGTAATATGCGCAATTCCTTTCAGCTCAAACTCTTTCATCAATGAATTAACCGTTTTGCTGTAAGCCCTGTGCGGTTCAAGCAATGCTTCCCCGATACTTTGCTCCATTCCGTCCGGCTTGTCGTTCACATCAAATCCCGCAACCTCAAAGAGCACATTTCTTGCAAGGCTGAATCCGTTTGTGTGAAGCCCCGAACTCTTTAATGAAATCAGTACGTTTCCTTCTTCAATCTTTGACCCGTCAACCATTTTGCCCTTTTCCGCAATTCCGGTAATTGCTCCGACAATATCTGTTTCGTTTTCACAGTATACTCCAGGCATTTCAGCGGTCTCGCCCGCAATCAGTGAAACTCCTGCTTCCTTGCAGGCCCCAGCCATTCCCTTCACAATCTGCTCGATTTTTGCGGGCTCAAGCTTGCTGCTTGCAACATAGTCCACAAAAAACCAGGGTTCTGCTCCGCAGCATGCGATGTCGTTGCATGAGTGGTTCACAATGTCTTTTCCAACCGAATCCCATTTGCTCATTTTGGAGGCAACATTTGTTTTTGTTCCCACCCCGTCAATGCTTGTAATCAGAACAGGATTTTCAAACTCCTTTAGCTTTGCCGCATCAATGCATCCGCCGAATGCTCCAACGTCAAGCAGCACGTCTTTGGTAAAGGTGCTTTTAACATGTCCCTTAATGCGCTTTACGGCTTCGTTTCCGGCATCAATGTCCACTCCCGCATCCTTGTAAGTTACAGCCATTTTAATCATATGAATTAAAACAGGGAACCTTTAAATTGCTTTTCGCGCCGCTTTATTTCCTACAGAAGTATTATAAACTTAGGACTGCAAATTATTTGTGATTAGAATGCCTTTTTGGAAAAAGAGAGCAAAACCCGCCGCTGACAAAACTGCAGCCGCTAAAAAGCCCGCACCCAAACCTGTTGAACCGGCGCCTGTGAAAAAGCGTGCAAAAGTATCTTCAGCTGAAGCGAGTGCTGCTCAACAGAAAAGAAGGGCGGAGAGTATAGAGGTTGCAAAGCTTAGTGCAAAAGTGCCTGTTTTTGCGGCAGAATGCAAGAGAATCGGTGTTTCCCCTGCACAGGCATTCCTGAAAGCCCACAATATAATTCTTACCGCAAAGGGAAAGGGTTGGGACAAGCTCAGGGCCCAAATTGCCGACAAGCTTGCGGTGGAAATGATTTCTCTTCCCGAGGAAAAAGCGCATATGGCCCGCCAAATCGAGGCGCAGATTATTTCGAATTATATTACCCCTCTAATTAAGAAAGGCCTTTTAACCAAGGCAATGCTGGGCTAAACCGCTTTTTAAAGCCCCGAACTCTGCGAAAAGTATTTAAAGAACCTTGCCCTATAATTCACTATATGGAATGTGCAAACGCATTTATTGGTGCTGAAACTTTTCTTTTCAAAGTTTGCGCAGCCGTGGGCAAGTACTTTGCTTATTGGTATTTTTATTTTTTTGAGTAGGCACCAGGCTACTCTCTGTTTTTAGCTTGGTTGCCAGGACTAACAAACGGAGAGTTCACACTATAAAAATTTGATAGGGAAAAAAAGTTGGAGCGTGAAAAAAAATGGAAATTTGGGTTGACAGTGCGGATATTGGTGAAGTAAAAAGAGTTCATGAACTTGGAATAGTTGACGGGGCAACAACAAACCCTTCCCTTTTTGCAAAGCAGAAAAGCAAGGATTTCAAGGGGGTTGTGAAGCAGATTGCTGACATAGTTAACGGGCCGGTTTCGGCAGAGGTTGTCGCAACAGATTTTGAGGGAATGGTGAGGCAGGCTGAAATTGTCTCAAAAATCCACAAAAACGTTGTAGTGAAAATTCCATGCATTCCTGACGGGCTCAAAGCCGTAAAGTACTGCAGTGACAACGGAATCAAGACAAATTATACCCTGACCTTTTCCGCAAACCAAATTCTTCTTGCTGCAAAAGCGGGAGCAACCTACACAAATGTATTCATTGGCAGGTTGGATGACGCAGGGCACAGCGGAATGGAGGTTGTAAGGGAAGCAATGCAGATTCTGAACAACTACAAGTTTGAAACAAAACTAATTGCGGCCTCAACAAGGCACCCTTTGCACATTAAGGAAGCGGCTTTGCTTGGATGCCATGTGGCAACAGTTCCGCCCGCATTAATTGAAAAGCTAATAAAGCACCCGCTAACCGACGCAGGGCTCAAGCAGTTCCTTGCAGACTGGGAGAAATGCGGCTGCAAAATTGAGTGAGTGATTTAAAATGGGGCTTGCTGAGAAAAGAAAAAAGATAGATTCAATTGACGAGAAGGTTCTTAACCTGCTTAGCCAGCGGGCTAAAGTTGCACAGGAAGTTGCAAAGGAAAAGGGCAAGAGCGGGACACAAATTTATGTGCCCGAGCGGGAAAGGTCGCTTCTCGAAAACCTTGTGAAGAAAAACAAGGGTCCGTTCAGCGGCAAGGCAATTGATTCAATTTACCGCGCAATAATTTCCGAGTGCCGTGCACTGGAAAGTTCAATGAAGGTTTGTTATCTTGGCCCTGCAACAACATTCACGCACATGGCTGCGATAAAGAACTTTGGAAACTCAACCGAATTCATTCCAAAGGACAGCATCTCAGACGTATTTCACAATGTGGAAAAAGGGGTTGCAGATTACGGTGTTGTCCCGGTTGAAAACAGCACAGAGGGCACAATTAACCACACGCTCGATATGTTCATTGATTCGGAGCTAAACATTGTGGCAGAAATCGTTCTTGACATAAAGCACTGCCTGCTTTCAAACCACAAGCTTAAGGAGATTAAGAAGGTGTACTCAAGGCCCACGGCCCTTGCGCAGTGCCGAAACTGGCTTGCGCAGAACCTGCCAAAGGCGGAACTTCTTGAGTCAAGCAGCACCGCAAAGGCAGCGGAATCAGTTACCCTGTACCACAGCAGTGCGGCAATTTCCTCAGAGCTTGCGGCAAAGGAATTCGGGCTTGACATTCTTGCAAGAAACATTCAGGACAACCCATACAATGCCACAAGGTTCTTTGTGGTTGGAAAAACCAAGCCAAAGAAGGCAAACAAGAACAAGACAAGCATAATGTTCTCAGTAAAGCACGAGCCCGGCTCACTTTTCAGGGCGCTAAAGTCTTTTTCGGACGGGAAAGTAAACATGACCAAAATTGAGTCAAGGCCAACCCGCAGGAAAGGCTGGGAAGTCGTGTTCTTCATAGATTTTGAGGGGCACTTAGAGGATGACACAGCCAAAAAAGTGCTCGCAGACATGCAGAAGAACTGCTTATTTGTAAAAATACTTGGCTCATACCCTATGGAGGTAAGTGTCAGTGAGTAAAAGCATTGCCGAGCTTGGAGAAATTTCCAAAACGGTTCGCCGTGAAATCCTTAAAATGATTACAAAGGCGGGAAGCGGCCATCCGGGCGGCAGCCTAAGCTCAACCGATTTGGTTGTAGCGCTTTACTTCTCCAAGATGAAGCACGATTCAGGCAATCCAACAGACCCTGAGAGGGACAAGTTTGTTCTAAGCAAGGGGCATGCGTGCCCGCTTTTGTACGCGGTGCTTGCGGAGGCGGGATACTTTCCCAAAGAAGAGCTTTCATCGCTTAGAAAACTCGGTTCAATTCTGCAGGGGCACCCCGACAGGAACAAGGTTCCGGGAATTGAGGCTTCAACAGGAAGCCTTGGCCAGGGGCTAAGCATTGCAAATGGAATAGCGCTTGCCGACAGGCTTGATAAAAGAAACTCAAGAACCTACTGCCTTCTTGGCTGCGGTGAATCGCAGGAAGGGCAGGTTTGGGAGGCCGCAATGGCTGCGGCACACTACAAGCTTGATAACCTTTGCGCAATAATTGACAAAAACAACCTGCAAATAGACGGCAAAACATGCGAGGTAATGAACATCGAGCCTGTTGCTGAGAAATGGATGGCCTTTGGCTGGAATGTTATTGAAATTGACGGCCACAACTTTGGCGAAATACTCAAGGCATTTGATGAGTCCAAAAAAGTCAAGGGAAAGCCCACGATGATTGTCGCAAAAACCGTTAAGGGAAAGGGCGTTTCGTTCATGGAAAACGTCTGCGGTTTCCACGGGAAGGCATTAACCGAGGAAGAGCTTGCAAAGGCAGTGGAGGAACTCAAATGACCGACGCGATTGCAACAAGGGAAGCCTACGGAAACACTCTTGCGGAACTTGGCGAAAAAAACAGGGCCATTGTTGTGCTCGACGCCGACTTGAGCAAGAGCACAAAGTCCGCAACGTTTGCGGCAAAATTCCCCGAACGATTCTTTGATGTGGGGGTGGCCGAGGCGAACATGGTTGGAATTGCGGCAGGTTTTGCCATTGCGGGAAAAATTCCTTTCGCAAGCAGTTTTGCGGTTTTCGCAACCGGTCGCGTATTTGACCAGATTAGGGTAAGCGTTGCATACAGCAACCTAAACGTGAAAATTGTGGGTTCCCACGCCGGCCTTGCGACAGGGGAAGACGGAGCAACACACCAGGCAACAGAGGACATTGCATTAATGCGCTCTCTTCCAAACATGTCCGTGATTTCACCGGCTGACGGGGTTGAAACAAGGCTTGCGGTTGAATCAATGGCTGCAAACCCAGGTCCTGTTTACCTGCGCACCTCCCGTTTGAAAACTCCCGCAATATTTGATGAAAGTTACAATTTTAAGATTGGAAAAGGGACAATAATAGGGGACGGTTCGGATGTTTCAATTATTGCAACAGGAATAATGGTTTCAAAGGCAGTTGAGGCCGCTGAATTGTTAAAGAAAAACGGCATAAGTGCACGCCTGATTAATATGGCAAGCATTAAGCCGCTTGATGAACAGCTTGTTCTCAAAGCCGCAAAGGAAACTGCAGGGATTGTTTCCTGCGAAGACCACAGCGTGATTGGGGGGCTTGGCTCTGCAATAGCAGAAACCATTTCCGAAAAGCATCCTGCAAAACTTCATCGCATAGGCCTTAATGATAAATTCGGTGAGTCGGGAAAACCTGACGAACTTTACAAAAAATTTTCAATGGATGCGGCTGCAATAGCCGCATCTGCAAAAAATTTGCTGAACAAAACCGGGGAGTGATGACAATGATTATAGTTCTAGGCAAAAAAGCAGACGACAAAGCAATAGAGGAACTAACAGAGGAAATTGAAAACAAGGGACTCAAGGTTTTTATCTCAAGGGGGGAGCAGAAGATAATTGTTGGCGCAATGGGTGACGAAAGGCTTCTCAATATTGATCACCTGAAAGCGCTTCCATTTGTTGAAAAGGTAATGCCGATTACAGCACTCTACAAGCTGGCAAGCCGTGAATTCCACCCAGAGGACACAATCATTAAGGTAAACGGCTGTGAAATTGGCGGGGACAACCTCACAATTATTGCAGGGCCCTGTGCAATCGAGAGCGAAAAGCAAATGCTTGAAACAGCGCACGCAGTAAAAGATGCCGGAGCATCAATTCTTCGCGGTTCGGCATTCAAGCCAAGAACCTCTCCCTACGATTTCCAGGGGCTTGCGGAAGAGGGGCTGAAAATTCTGAAAAAGGCAAAGGAAGAAACCGGTCTCCCCATTGAAACAGAGGTTATGGACACAAGGCATGTTGAGCTTGTTGCAAAATACGTTGACATTCTTCGCGTTGGCGCAAGGAACATGCAGAACTTTGACCTTCTTAAGGAAGTTGGGCGAACGAACAAGCCTGTAATTCTCAAAAACGGTGTTGCATCCACCATGAAGGAATTCCTCATGGCTGCAGAATACATTATGAGCGAGGGAAACGAGAACGTTATTCTCTGCAACAGGGGAATCAGGTGCTATGAACCAGAGCTTCGCTTTCCGATTCTCAGCGGGCTAACCAACCTAATCAAGCAAAAGACCCACCTCCCGGTAATTGTTGACCCAAGCCACAGCACAGGCAACAAAAGCCTTGTTGTTCCGGTTTCAAAGGCGGCAATTGCAGAGGGAGCCGACGGAATAATTGTCGAGGTCCACAACTGCCCGGAGGAAGCAAAGTGCGATGCCGCACAGCAGCTTACCCCTCCCGAATTCAGGGAAATGATGGTGGAACTGAGAAAAATCGGCGAAGCGGTTGGAAAAAAGCTGTGATTGCATGAAAGTATATGTTTGCAGGCACGGAGAAACAGTGCTTAACAAGAAGAGGTTGAGGCAGGGGATCCTTGATTCGCCCCTGACTGTCCTGGGTGTTAAGCAGGTTGAGGAAATGGCCAGTGCACTTTCGGGCATTTCTCCTGCTGCAATTTATTCTTCAGATCTTGGGCGGGCGGTTGCAACCGCCGAGATAATTGCAAAGCCGCACAATCTTAATCCAATTCTCTTCGACAAAATACGCGAAATAAGCGGAGGTGCTTTGGAGGGACTCAGCTTTGAGCAGTCAAACAGCAAATACTTCAAGGATGTTGAGGCGCGAAACAGGGACAAGTTCAATGTGCCGTTTCCGGGCGGGGAAAGTTACGCTGATGTGGAAGTTCGTGTAAAGTCTTTTATTGAAATGCTGTATGAAAAGCATTCTGATGAAGAGGTCATTATTGTTTGCCATCAGGCTGTCGGGCGAATGCTTGCTGTACTGCTTGCAGACTTCCCTGCAGAAACAGTGCTTAAGACGCAGTTTTTGCACAATATGGTTTATGAAATAGATTCAACCAAAGAGAATAAGGTAAGTTACTTGCTTGATGGCAAGAAACATGAGGGCTTGCTTTACAGATAGGAGATTTGAATGGAGTTGTTGGTAAAAAAATCGGTATTGAACGGCAACATAAGGATTCCCGCCTCAAAGTCACACACCATCCGTGCTGTCATGATTGCATCGCTTGCGAGCGGAAAGTCAACCCTCCTGAACCCACTTGATTCAATGGATTCAACCGCAAGCGTTAATGCCTGCAGGGCAATGGGTGCAAAAATCGAGCTGGGAAAAAACTGGGCTATTGAAGGGTTTGCCGGAAAGCCTAAAACCCCAAAGTCCGACATAGACCTTATGAACTCGGGCACCAGCACAAACATGGTTGCAGGGATCGCCGCCCACACAACAGGTCCAACCGTTCTCACAGGGGACGAAAGCCTTAGAAGCAGGCCGTTTGCCCCAATTGTTAACGCATTAAATGCATTGGGTGCAAGGGTTGAAAGTGTTCCGGGGAACGGAAAGCTTCCGCTTAATGTAAGCGGCTTTCTAGAGGGTGGTTTTGTTGAAATTGACGGCCTTAATTCACAGCCGGTTTCCAGCATTTTAATTAACTCTGCACTTGCCAAAAATGATATGGAGATGCGCGTAACAAATTTCCACGAGCAGTCCTATGTAAGGATGACAATGCAGTGGCTTGACTGGATGGGCATAAAGTACTGTGAAAAGAAAATGGAAACATTCAATGTAGAGGGCGAACAGCAATTCAATTCCTTTGAACGAAGCATTCCCGCGGACTTTTCATCGGCAACATTCCCGCTTTGTGCGGCCTCAATAATTTCCGGAAGCGACGTTTTGCTTCAGGGTCTTGATATGGATGACTCGCAGGGGGACAAGGACGTTGTTGCAATGCTCCAAAAAATGGGTGCGGAAATTGATGTGAATGAAGATGGAATTAGGGTGCGCGGCTCTGAATTGCATGGAACAGAGCTTGACTTAGACAACACTCCTGATGCATTGCCGGCTCTTGCGGTAGTTGGCTGCTTTGCAGATGGGGAAACCCGCCTTGTAAATGTTGCACAGGCAAGAATTAAGGAAACAGACCGCATTGCTGCTATGGCTACCGAGCTTAAGAAGATGGGTGCGGATGTGGAGGAGCTTGAAGACGGATTGGTTATTAGAAAAAGCAATTTGAAGGGTGCGGAAGTTGACGGAAAACACGACCATCGTCTGGTAATGGCCCTTTCCATTGCAGGAATGCTTGCGGAGGGCTCAACAACCGTAAAAACAGCCGAATCGGTTGACGTGACTTTTCCAACCTATCCGAAATTAATGTCTTCTTTGGGTGCAAAGATGGAGCTGGTGAAATGAAAAACATTGTGATAATGGGTTTTAAGGCATGCGGAAAGAGCTGGGTTGGAAGGGACCTTGCCAAAAAGCTTGAAAGGGAATTTATTGACCTGGATGATGTGATTAGGGACCTTTATAAACAGGAATTCGGGGAACAGCTTTCATGCAGGGAAATTCACCAAAAGCACGGTGCCGAAAAATTCCGTTCCCTTGAAGCAAAAGCGGTTGAGCAGGTTTCCCAAAAAAGCGATTGCGTTATTGCTTTGGGGGGCGGAACAATTGCATACTCTGCAAACGTTGACCTGCTTAAGGGTTCGGGAATAATTGTTTACCTTAAGGATAGTGCTGAGAATTTGCTTGAGCGAATTAAGAAAAGGGGAATTCCCACCTTTCTTGACCCCACTGATTTGGAGGGCTCAATGAAGCGCGAGCTTGCAAGGCGCGAACCGCTTTACGAAAAATATGCGGACATTATTGTATCCTCCGCTGGGCTAAGTATTGACGGCATTGTTGAAAAAATTATTGGGGCATTGAAATGATCGCCGTTCCAATCACCGCCGAATCCATTGATTCTGCGCTCTCAGACATTGGGCTTGCAAACGAAAAGGCCGACATTATTGAGCTTCGCCTGGATTTTCTTGAGGACGTAAGTGAATCTGGCCTCAAAGAGCTGTTGGATGCGTGTGAAAAGCCGGCAATAGTCACTTTCAGGGACAAGAATTTTGGGGCGTCAGTTGAGCAGACTGAGCGGGTTTTCATGCTTAAGAAGGCAATTGATTTTGGGGCGCACTTTGTTGACATTGACTTTGATTCCGAAAAGGATTTTGTTGAGGATGTTGTGGAGCACAAGCAGGGTGCAAACATTATTTTGTCCCACCACAATTTTGAGGAAACGCCTTCATTGCCTGAGCTTATGAAAGTGCTTAATTCACTGCTTGAAGTGCCAGGAATTGATGTTGTGAAGATTGTTACTTTTGCGCAGGACGAGTCCGACAATGACACAGTTCTTGCGCTCATTAAGGTTGTACAAGATGCCGAAAGGCACATTATTGCCTTTTGCATGGGCTCAAAAGGTCGAAAAAGCCGCATTGCTTGCGTAAAACTTGGCTCACTGCTTACATTTGCGTCCCTTGGATTGGGCAAGGAAAGCGCTTCAGGGCAGTTGGCTGTTAATGAAATGAGAAAGGAGCTGGCAAAATGATTACCGCAAAAACAAGGGTTTGCGCCGTTCTTGGGCATCCTGTTGCGCACAGCATGAGCCCCGCAATTCACAATGCTGCATTTAATGAGCTTGGGTTGGATTTTGTTTACGTTGCATTCGACGTTGAGGATGTCAGGCCCGCAATTGATGCAATGCGTGAAATGGGCATTAAAGGGTATAGTGTGACAATTCCCCACAAGCAGGCGGTTCTCCCATTAATGGACAAAGTGGATTCTCTTGCGGAAAAGATTGGTGCGGTTAACACAGTAGTGAATTCGGGTGGCAAGCTTGAAGGATTCAACACGGATGCATTTGCCGCAGCCAGCGCATTGGAAGCAAAAACAAGTTTGGGTGGTAAGAAAGTTGCCTTGCTTGGTGCAGGCGGTGCGGCGCGCGCAATAGCCTTTGCTCTTTTTGAAAAGGGCTCTCTTGTGACAATTTTGAACCGCACTGCTTTAAAGGCCGAAGCTCTTTCAAAAGAGGTTGGTTGCGCACACGCTTTTCTGAATGAGATGGCTTCTTTGGATTTTGACATTTTAATCAACGCAACCTCGATTGGAATGCATCCAAAAGTTGACGCTTCCCCTGTTGACAAAAGTATTTTAAAGAAGGGAATGCTTGTTTTTGATGTGGTTTACAATCCTGTTGAAACCCTGCTGTTGAAGCAGGCAAAGCAAGCGGGTTGTGGCACAGTAAGCGGGGTTGAAATGTTTGTTGGGCAGGGCGCCGAGCAATTCAGGCTCTGGACCGGCAAAAATGCCCCTGTTGAATTGATGCGCAAAGTTGTGTTAGGGAAGTTGGGCAAATGACCGGAAACGTTTTTGGAGAATCGTTCAAAATAGTGACTTTTGGCGAGTCCCACGGCACAGCAGTCGGTGTAGTGATTGACGGCGTAAAACCGGGTATTAAAATCAGTGAAAAGGACATTCAAAAGGAACTTGACAGGCGAAGGCCTGGGCAGAGCAAAGTAAGCACTGCCCGCGAGGAAGAGGACAAGGTTGAGATTCTTAGCGGTGTGTTTGAGGGAAAGACGCTTGGGACACCAATTTGCCTGCTTGTTTGGAACAAGGGGATGAAATCAAAGGATTATTCTGCGATAAAGGACTTGTTCAGGCCTGGTCAGGCGGACTACACTTATCTGAAAAAGTTTGGATTTCGCGATTACAGGGGCGGAGGCCGTGCTTCCGGAAGGGAAACTATTGGAAGGGTTGCTGCCGGAGCCGTTGCAAAAAAGCTTCTTGCAAAGAACGGCATAAAGGTTATTGCTTACACCCGCGAGATAGCAGGCATTTCTGCGAAACACTTTGTTGAGGCTGAGATTGAGAAGAATCCTGTTAGATGCCCTGACAGGGCTGCCGCAAAGAAGATGGCCAGGGCGATTCTTGAGGCAAAATCGGTTGGAAACAGCGTTGGCGGGGTTGTGGAAATTGTTGTAAAGAACGTTCCTGCCGGTTTGGGCGAGCCTGTTTTTGGAAAGCTTGATGCAGAGCTTGCAAAGGCCTTGATGGGCATTGGCTCAATTAAGGGTGTTGAGATTGGGGTCGGTTTTGAGGCCGCAAAAATGAAGGGAAGCGAGTGCAATGATGAGATGTATTCAAGGGGCGGGCAGGTTAAGTTCAAGAGCAATAATGCGGGCGGAATCCTGGGGGGAATCTCCAGTGGCCAGGACATTGTTGCACGCATTGCAGTAAAGCCCACTCCCTCAATTTCACTGCTTCAAAAAACGGTTGACGTGAAAGGGAAGAATAAAAGCATCCAAACCTTTGGAAGGCACGACCCCTGCATTTGCCCGCGCGTTGTCCCCGTTGCGGAGGCAATGGTTGCGCTTGTTCTGGCTGACGCAATTATGGCTCAGGACGCCAAAAAGAACTGATTTTTAATTTAGCGCCTTTCGGCTGCACTTTGTTGAAAAAAAAAGAAAAAGAAAGGAAGAAAGAAAATTAGGCAAAGAGTGCTTCGTCAATTTCCAAATCTTCCAGGTTTGCGTCTTCCTCGGAGTTGAGGAGGTCAACCATTTCGCTGAGCCCTGCTTCAATTATTTCGAGCTCGTCGACCGATAGGTCGCTTGCGCTTTCCCCGGTTCCAAGTGCTGGAGCAACAAACGCTTCTTCAATCGGTCCCGGTCCGGGCTCTGTTGGTTCAGGCTCTGGCTGGACACATCCGAGAAGAACCATTGCCGCAAGCAAAGCTATTGCTATTTTTAGCTTGTTCATTCGTCCTCACCTCCTTCATCTTCTTCGCCTGTTTCCTCAATTAATTCGTCCTCCTCGCTTGTCAGGTCGATTTCGCTTGCCGGATCCAAAAGTTTTTCCTCGTCAAGTTCCGGGATTTCAATTACCGGCACTTCTTCACCTGCCTGCATTTTTCTGTATGCGAGAACGATTCTTTTGAGGACATGCGCTGCACGCAACAGTCTTGCGTTCACTGCTTTTGCAATTCTGTGCGTTTCTTTGACAACTGCGTCGACGTCTGCAGCACTATCTGCCTCTGCGTATTTTTGTTTCAGTTCTTCGTGCTTTTCCTTTGCGCGGTCTATGTCTTCCTTTAGCTTGGCAAGTGCTTCCTCAATTCTTGAGGTGTCCCTGCCATTTTCCTTTGCTTTTTCAGCCAGTGCAAGGAGCTTGTTGTATGCGTTCTCTGTGTTCTTTATTACCGCTCCGAGCTTGTTGTCAAAGGCACGTCCTACGCGCTTCTTTACTGCCTTTTGCACGGTTTTCCAGTGGTTTTCCACTGCCTTTGCTGCCGCTATTACGTCTTCCCTTGTTGCATCCTCTACTTCAAGGTCTGCTCTTATTTCCTTCAACCTTAAAACATAGTTGTCGATGTTTTCAGGTGCGTTTTCACTTTCTGTCAGTGTGTTAAGGTGTTCGAGGATTGTGTCAATTCTGTCAAGGAGAACCGCTATTGCCTTGTCTTTGAGTTCGTCCCTGATTTCCTCTTTTTCCGCGTTTGTTTCCGCAGCCCTTAGCCTGTCCCTTATTTCCAGCATGTCTTCTTTGTTTTCTTTGAAGTTCTCTTTTGCGTCCTTGTAGTTTTCCCTTGTCATCAAATACCTTTCTTTTTTCTCAAGGTAGTCTTGCTTTACCTTGTTGTATTTCCTGAGCTGGGTTGCCGCAATTTGCTTGACTTTAATCTTGCTAAACTTTGCAAGCTCCTTTATTTTTGCCGGCGGGAGGGCTGATATTTTTTCAAGCTCTTCCTCATTGAGTTCGCTGAGGGCCTCTATTTCTTTCTCTTCAAGCTCCTCAAGGTTTCTCATATTTGTTCTTGGGATTTTGGAAAGCCTTTCAATTTTTTCCTTTGAAAGCGCCTTAAGCTTTTCGAGGACTGAAGCCTTTACGCTTGTCAGTCTCCAAAGCTGTTCCCTTGAAAGCTCTATTAGCTTGTCAAATTGTGTTTTGTTAAGGTCTTCCAATTTCTTGATTTTGTCGGCTTTGATTGAAAGTACCTTTTCAAGCTGTGCCTTGTCAAGGGCTGCCAAAGTCTTTACTTGCCTTTCACCAAGCTCCTTTATTTTTTGGAACTGCCTGCTTTCCAGTTCTCCGAATCTCTTTATTTGTGCCTCTCCAAGTTGTTTGAACTTGTCGAGGTCTGTTGCATCAAGCCTTTCAAATTGCTTGAATTCTCTGTGTTCCAGAACCTCAAACCTTTGCCTTACGGTTTCCGGAAGCTTTTCAAATCTTTCTTGGATGGTTGCAATTAGCCTTCTTTCTGCGAGTGGCTTTCGCACAGCAGTCACCGCGTCGGGCACAACAACCTGGGCAATAATTCTTGGATCCCTGTCTGTCGGGGTTCCGTAACTTGTTGGCTCAACACTGTCCTGCGCTACAGCCATGCTTACAAATAGAAGGGCAAGCAACACGGTTGCGATCGCAAGTTTCTTCATTTAATTAACCTCCTTAATAATTCTTCTTTGCGAAGAAAAGAATCTGTTATTTATAGGGCTTAAGTACAATAAAAGGTTTTTCCCTGTTTTTAGGAGGGGTTGAAGCAGCTTTGTTCAGCGGTTTTCTTTTATTGCCTGCTTGACCGTTTCTTCGAGAACCTTGATTCCATATTTTCCGTCAACTTTCTTCATTTCGCCTATTGTTGCGGGAAGCGCAAACTCTGCCTTTCCAAGTCTTGCCTTTTTATCCAAGCGAATTAGCCTTAGAATCTCTTCGGTTTCCATTTTCTTTGGGACAAGCGTGCTTAATCCCATTCCCTTGAAAATTTTCTGCTGCCTTTCAACGTCTTCTTTTGGTAAAAAGTTCATTTTGTGCGCAATCTTTGCCTCGGTAATGAGCCCTATTGCAACGCATTCGCCGTGCTTTAGCTTAAAGTCTGACATTTTTTCAATTGCGTGCCCGATTGTGTGGCCGTAGTTAAGAATTTTTCTGATTCCATTCTCCCGCTCGTCCTCTTCAACAACTTTTGTTTTGATTTTGCAGTTCCATTCAAGAAGCTCAATCATTGTTTCAGTGTAGGTTTCGCCTTTTCGTTCCATTATTGTGTTCTGGTTCTTTTCAAAGAATTCAAGAAATGCCCTGTCTGCGATAATTCCGTGCTTTACGAGCTCAACCATTCCCGCCCTGTATTCCATTTCAGGAAGTGTGTCAAGTGTTGCAATGTCTATGTACACTTTGCTTGGCTGGTGAAACGTCCCAATCAGGTTTTTTCCTGCCGGCACATCAATTGCGGTCTTTCCCCCGACACTGCTGTCTGCCTGTGCGACAATGCTTGTTGCAACCTGGACAATTGGAATTCCGCGCATGTAGGTTGCGGCAATAAATCCCCCAAGGTCTCCGCACACTCCGCCCCCAATTGCAATGAGCGCCGAGTCCCTTCCGTATCCCTGTTCAAAAAGCATGTCCTCTATCTCCGCTTTTGTCTGCCTTGACTTGCTTTTTTCGCCTGCATTAAACACAAGTAGTGAAACATCAAGCCCCTGTTTTTGCATTTCCCCAAGAAGTTTTTTTCCGTGGTTTTTCTCCACGTTTGAATCCGAAAGAATTACATACCTGTTTGCAAGATTCATTTTTTTCAAATCGGTTGCAATTTGCAAAAAGAGGTCTCTTCCCACCACAATGTCGTATGACTTGTTTTCCATTTTTTCGAGGTTTACCCTTATAGTTCTCATTGCATTAATCAAAACACGAAATAATTAAAAGCAACTGCTTCCGAAAGAATAAAATAGGGCTTTGTCCCTTCTTTTTAGTGAAATGCCTTCGAATAAAAGCGCTTTGGGTAGCGGTCCTGCCAGGGCCAAACCATGTATTCAGGTTGAAAATGTTTTCAAGAGCTATGACGACCTGCAGGCGGTGGACGGCCTTGATTTTGTTGTGAACTGCGGTGAAATCTTTGGCCTGCTTGGGCCAAACGGTGCGGGAAAAACATCCACCATTCGAATGATGTTGCAGATGATTACTCCGGACGGGGGAAATGTCAAGATTTTTGGGCAGCCGTTTTCTGAGAAAGCAAAGGAGTTCATTGGATACCTTCCCGAGGAACGCGGGCTTTACGAAAGGCTTACAGTTCGCGAAAACCTTGAGTACATTTCTTCATTGAAGGGGGCCGACCCCGAAATGGCTGACAAAAAAATCGTGAACCTTCTTCACAAAGTTGGCTTGCTTGATTTTATGGACAAAAGGGTTTCCATTTTAAGCAAGGGAATGAAGCAGCTTGTTCAGCTTGTTGCAACCCTGGCCCACAACCCAAAGCTTTTGGTTCTTGACGAGCCGTTTTCCGGGCTTGACCCTGCAAACCGTGAGCTTGTGAAGAAGATAATTCTTGAGGAAAGAAAAAAGGGCAAGACAATAATTTTAAGCACGCATTTGATGGAGGAGGTTGAGGCGCTCTGTGACCGCATTCTTGTTGTCAGCAAAGGCAGGAGAATTCTTTACGGGGACGTTGCGGAGATTAAGGCCCGTTATGCGCGCCACAGCATTTACGTTGAGTTTGACGGCAAGTTTCCAAAGCTTGAGGGTGTGGACAGGCAGGACCTGAAAACAACCTCTGTTGAGCTGTTCCTGCGGGTTGACACCGACCCTCAAAACATTTTCAGGCAGCTTGCCAAAAGCACCGCAAAGATAAGGCGTTTTGATGTGAGGGAAATGAGTCTGGACCAGATTTTTGTGCAACTTGTGGAGGCTGAGAAAAAATGGGAAAAATTCTGACCGTTGCGGCCCACGAGTTTGGGGTTAATTTTTCAAGGCGGCAGTACATGTTTTTTGCATTTGTCCTTCCGGCTCTTGTTGCATTGCTTTCAATTTTTACTTCTGTGGCCGCTCCGCCTGTCTTCTTTGAGATGGTTGGCAACATAAGCGCACAGCACTGGCTTTTCCTTGTGCCGTCGGTTATTGCAATTATTTTCAGCCTTTCAATTTTCCTTTCGGCAAATTATATGCTGCAGGGAATTGCCATTGAAAAGGAAAACAGGATAATGGAAGTTTTGCTTTCCTCAATTTCATTCCAGCAGCTTTTGGTCGGCAAGGTCCTTGGCCTTGGTTTGCTTGGGCTTATTCAGCTTTCCACCTGGACCCTCACGGGCTTTATCATGCTTTTCTTTTCAACCCCTGCCCTTGCAAGCTTTGCTTTCCAGTCAGTCTTTTCGATTGAAACAATTCTTCTGTACCTGATATTCTTTATACTTGGCTATCTCCTTTATGCGACAATTCTTGCGGCAATCGGGGCCGTAATGGAGACAAGGGGTGAGGCACAGCAAATCGGCTCGCTCTTAACGGTCTTTGCGTGGCTTCCAGTTTCAAACACAATGTTTTTGCAGACTTATGTGGGAAGTGTTCTTTCAGGAATTCTTACGGTAATCCCTTTCACCGCACCTGTTGCTGTAATGATAAAGATTTTTACCGGAACCCTTACAATTTATGAGGCGGTTTTGAGCATAACTATTCTTGTAATAACAATTGCTGTAATTGTAATAATCACCTCCAGTATTTTCAGGGTTGAATCAATTCTCTACGGCAAAAGGCTTTCATTAAAGCAGCTTCTTCGGGTCATTGCAAAAAACCCAAAACTTCGCTGAATTATTTGGCAAAATTTGCCCAGTTTTGTTTAAACGCAAGCTTTTTATATAACCGCGACTTTAGATTATACTATGGGGCATTCCATAGTTGCGCTGACATTTGTGCTGGCGATTCTGATTGAAATGGCTTTGCCTTTGCTTTTGGGCCTTTGGGCAAAGAAGAAATTTGGCATTTCCTGGAAAGTGTTTTTCCTGGGTGCGTTCTTTTTTTCAATCACGCAGCTTTTCCGCATCCCCGTGCTGTGGCTTATTCAGCCCGGAATTCAGGCTTTTATTACCTCGTTTTCGCTTGGAACAATGCTGTATGCTGCTGGTTATGCCCTGCTGCTTGGATTGATGGTTGGCTTGTTTGAGGAGCCGGTCCGTTACCTTGTTTTTACAAGGGTTTTCCAGTGCAAAAAAGTCAAGTGCTCCCGCGAGAATGCAATAATGTTTGGATTGGGTTGGGGTGGATTGCAGAGCATGCTGATTGCAGTAACCCTTATTTTTACGCTTTTTTCATACATCAGTGCAGTGCCTCTCACCAATCATGACATGTTTGAAATAAGGCGTGATTACGGCAACAACATGTCTGATGCAGAGGTTGATGAAATAAAGGAAATGAAGGAACGCCTTTACAACACAGAGTCTGCTGACATAATTTTAAATGTTTTTGCCACAATTATGAATTTTGTGATGCAGGTTGTGTTCTGCGTACTGGTTTGCTTGTTTGTTTCAACAGGCAGAAAGGCTTACTTTGCGGCTGCATTTATGCTGCACTGGTTCTTTGAGTTCTGTTCCATTTTTATAATGACTGCGTTTGGCTTTTGTGTTTGTTGTGGGCTGATGCTGGTGATTGCTGCCGCGAGCGTTGTGTTTGTCTGGAAAAAGATTAAGTAGTCAGTTCCAGCCCTGTTTTTTGGTTTAATCCAAACAGTAGGTTCAGGTTCTCCACTGCCTGTGATGCCGCGCCCTTCATCAAATTGTCCAATGCCGAAACAATTGTAACGTTCTTTCCGTGAACCTCAAACCCTCCAACCAAACAGTTGGGTGTTTTTAACACCTGCTTTGTGGCCGGAGCGCTTTCACAAACACAGGTAAAGCTTCCCTTATAAAATTCCTCAAATTTTTCTTTAACTTCGGCCTGGCTCATTTCGCTTTTCAGCTTGATGTGTGCTGTGCACATTAGCCCGCGAAAAGCATTGACCACATGCGGCGTAAAGCAAAGTTCTGCATTCAGCACGTGCTGCATTTCATTCAAATGGTAGTGCTTAGCTATGTTGTATGCAATAATATTTTCCTCAAAATCGTATTTTGGGTTCTTTCCACCCCCGGAGTACCCGCTTATTCCGTCAAACACAGCATAATCAATTTCTTCCTTTAAGGGATAGCTTGCAAGAATGCATGCTGTGGCATAGCATCCTGGGTTTGCTACAAGCTTTGCTTCTGCAATCTCATCTTTGAACGCTTCAGGCAGGCCGTATGTGTGGGTCAGGCGATGGTCCGCGCTCAAATCAATGACTTTGCATTTTAGTTTTTTTGCAATCGGCTTTGCTTTTCCGTGCGGGACCGCCAGAAAAACAACATCCATTTGATTCATTTCGGCCGTGTCCGGCTTGCTGAATTCGAGACCGCATTCAATCCCCTGAAATTTGTCTGAAACCTTTTTTCCGGCAAGCGAACCGCTTGTTGCCATTCCAAGCTCTACATTTTTGTGCTTTGCCAGAATATTTAGCAGGTTTTCCCCAACATAGCCGGAAGCCCCTACGATTCCTGCTTTAATCATTTTCAAGGATCCCTTTAATTATTTTTGTGCCCTGCAGAATTTCTTTCCCCCCAATTGAAAGCGGAGGCAGGAAGCGCAGCAAATTTCCATGCATTGGATTCACCAAAGCGCCTTTTTTGGCGCATTCTTTTGCAACCGAATTTGCGTCCCCCTCTATTTTGGCGGCAAGCATTAGCCCCTTGCCCCTTACTTCCTTAATTTTTCCAATCTTTTCCAGCTCTGCCACGAAAAGTTCGCCTTTTTTTCCAACTCCCGGCATTAGTTCCTCTATTATTTCAATTGTTTTGAGTGCAACAGCGCAGCACACGCTGTTTCCGCCAAAGGTTGAACCGTGGTCTCCTTTCTCAAAGTCAATTCCGTTTCCTGAGATTACCGCCCCCATTGGCAGGCCGTTTGCAATCCCCTTTGCAATCGCAACTATGTTGGGCTTTACGCTTTCGTGCTGGAAGCAGAAGAATTTTCCTGTTCGCCCGTTCCCGCTTTGAATTTCATCCAGTACCAAAAGGGCTTCATTTTCCTTGCATATTTTTTCAACCTGCTTCAAATAGCCCTTTGGCGGCACAATTATTCCCGCCTCTCCCTGGATTGGCTCAAGCAAAACCGCGGCCGTTTCCTTTCCAATCTTTTCAGCCAGCGCGTTCGCATTTCCAAATTCCACGTGTTCAAATCCTGGGACAAGCGGCTTGAATTTTTCCTTGTACTTTGGATTCCATGTTGCGGAAAGCGCGCCCAATGTTCTTCCGTGGAATCCGTTTTTCATCGCAATTATTTTTTGCTTGCCTGTGTGTTTCTTCGCAAGCTTTATTGCCCCCTCCACTGCCTCTGTTCCTGAGTTGCAGAAAAATACTTTCTCCAGCCCTGAAAGTGATGCAAGTTTTTCAGCAAGCTTTACCTCGTGCTCTGAGTGAAAGTAGTTGCTTGGGTTGATTATCTTGCTTGCCTGGCTTGCAACAGTTTTTACAATTTCTGCGTTTCCGTGGCCGACCGAACAGGTTGCTATTCCTCCAATCAGGTCAAGGTATTTTTTTCCGCTTGAATCAAACACATTGCAGCCCTTTCCGTATTCAAGGGTGATTTCCTTTGCATAGCAGTTCATCAGGTTGTTCATTTTTTCACCTGCAGTGTTTCCTTCAATGCCGCCGCGCATTCAACTGCGCCAAGCACTTTTTTTTCACCAATCCCTTTCCAGTAAATGTTCCACTCTTCCTTTTTCATCATTCCGTCGCATTTCTCGGCATAAAACTTGTTCACTTCGTTTTCGGTTTTTGCTCTCCAAACAAAGCTTTTGTATTTTTTTTCAAGCTCGTCCCAAAGGCTTGTTCCAAGCCCTGTTCCCTGGCAGTGTTTTGCGACCGCAAATTTGTCAAGGTAGTTTAGGCCGTTTAGTTCCTTTATTACCGCAACACCCTCAAACCCTGTGTGAAAAAGCACTTCCTTAATTCCTGAATCAAAGTACCCGTCCACCAGCTTTTTTCCAAACGAGTTTTCAATCAGCTGCTCAAGCTTCTTCTTTTCTTCCCCGCCTGCATTTGCGGTTGATTTGATTTCATAATTTTTGATGAATGTTCCGCTTCCCTTAATTGTGAAGATTTCTTTGAGAAGATTTTCTGCGGAGGTGATAACCACTGCGCAGTCTGTTCCGCTTTCCAAAAATTCTTTCACTTCCTTTATCTTGACAAGCATTCCACCTGAAACAAAATCAGGTGCTTCATTTGGGTGTGTGTTTAGGAATGGCAGTATTTCCCCTTTTTCATCCAGTATCCCGCCCGTTTCAGTAAGCAGGATAAACTTTTTTGCCTCAATTGCCTTCACCAGTTCTTTTGCCGCGGTGTCTGCGTTAATGTTTACTTTTCCGCATTCTGCTTTTCCAATCGGGCTGATTATGGGTGTTGCGTTTTTTGCAAAAACATTCTCAATCTTGTTGAGCTCAACTTGTTCTATTTTTCCCACGCGCCCGTATTTTTCAAGTGCCTTGCATTTGAATACAGGGCCGACTTTCTCAGCCTTTCCGCCCTTAAGGCATATTTTTTCCGCAAGTGTTCCTGCAATTTCCGCAAACACGCTTTCAATGACTTTCATGTCCTCTGCACTGGTTACTCTTATCCCATCAATTTTGTTTGCGCCTCCAAGTGCCTTGTTTAGCATTGGGCCTGCACCGTGAACTATTGCGGGAAAGATTCCCATCTTGTTCAGGAATGCAATGTCCTCTGCGATAAGGTCAATGTGCGCTTTAAGTGTTTTCCCCCCGGCCTTTACAACTGCAAACTTGTCCTTTGGCATGTTTTTGTAAAGTTTCAGGAAAAGCTTGAATTCTTTTGTGCCTGTTTTTTCCATGAATTTGACTATTGTTTCCATTAAGCCCACCTTTTTTCTCTACATAAGTGCTGTTCTGCAGCTTTAAATGCCTTACGACCGAAATGGAACAAATTATACTTATTTGTCTGAAATGAAACAAAGGCTTTTATTTGTTGCCCTGCATTACTTTTTTGATTCAAAATGCCTTCAACAGCCGAACTCACCGAAAAGTTCATTTCAGAGCATCCCGCAATCAAGGACTGCCTCAAAAAGGGTCTGATTAATTACTCGGCCCTCTCCCGCTTTATTGCGGCTGAGTTGCCTAAAGGAACATCATCAGAAGCCGTTGCAATTGCCGCAATTCGTTTCCGTGACGGCATCAAGGACGAAAAGCGCGACCGTGAAATAAGCTCTCTTTTTCGCAGAAGCAATCTTGAGGTCAAGAACAATATCATGCGCTTTACAATTGCCAAGCACATTTACCCCGACTCGCTTATCGATATCGAGCGCGAGGTCAAAAAGCACCGCTGGCTTTTCTTTGCAATTGAGGGAACCGAGACAATCACCTTGCTTGTCCAAAAGCAGTCCGCTCCCCTGATTCAGAAACGCCTTAAGTCATTTATTGTAAGCACAAAGAAAGACCTTTCATTAATCACCTTCACAAGCACCGGCATTCAGGAAACCGAGGGGGCTGTTGCTTACCTCACAGGCCTCTTTTTCGAGAACGGAATTAATATTGAGGAATTCATGTCCTGCTATGATGACACGCTGATTGTAATCAAGTCATCCAATGTGCCGCGTGCAATGACCTTCCTTAGCTTTTAGGCAACGATTTTTGCAACAACACCTGCTGAAACCAGCAGAACCAGAATTATTGCAAAGTGATGAGCCCTCAAATAGAACTCAACCCTGTATTCCATATTGTGCAGCCACAAAGCAAAGTTTCTTAGCGCAAGCACAAAGTTAATTGCCGGCCCGAAAACGTAGAGAAAAACCGTAAGCATGAATGAGGCGTAAACAATTCCCTCGTATGCAACCCTGTTGTCGGTTCTTACAACCTCTGCGGGGAGGTATTCTGCGAGAACCACAAGCATTAGGTATGTTCGCAAAGTAAAGGTGTCGACCTTTTCACCCCACCATCTTCCTAAACTATGCTTTACGCTGCGCTCTAACATTCCTTTTCACCACTCCAAAAATATTTTTTTCCCAAAAATCAGCAAATTTCTGTTGGGAGTATCTTTGAAAGAAAAAAAGGTTTAAATAGCTTTGCCAACGTTTTGCCATTTGCCCCAAGTTTTTTATTCTGCAGTGCCCTATTTATAACATGGTGAGAATAGCATCGTTGGGTGTTGCTCCGGGTTTGCCGACTTCAAGCAAGTGGAAATCAGCCCTCTTTGACCCGTCCACCGTGCTGCTTCTTTTCTCAAACCTTTCAACAATTTTCTTTGCGGTAACCCTTGGCTGGAGCCTCTTAACACTAATGTGGATTTACTGGATTCAAAGCGTAATTATTGGAATATTCAACTTCTTCAGAATTCTTTCACTCAAGGATTTTTCAACCAAGGGCTTTTACATTGGCGGGCGCCCTGTTTCATCAACAGCCTCATCAAAGGTAATAACTGCAGTATTCTTTGCATTCCACTATGGTTTCTTCCACTTTGGCTACATGATTTTTTTACTTGCATTCAGTTTTGCGGGTTCCGAGATTGGGCTTGGGGCATTCAACTTTTCCGACATGGGTTACGTGGCGTTTGTTGCGGCACTCTTTTTTGCAAACCACCTGTTTTCGTTTTTGCACAATCTTTCCCGCGACCAGAAAAAACAGAACATCGGGCGGTTAATGATGTTTCCGTACTTTCGCATTGTCCCAATGCATCTTACAATAATTTTTGGATTGATGCTTGGCCCGGCAGCAATAATTCTGTTCCTTTTGCTGAAGACGGGTTCAGACCTTGGGATGCACCTTGTTGAGCACTCCTAATTGCCTTTTATGGGAAACACTATGTTCAAATAGCTTGCGCGAATTGTGTGGTCCATATGGTTGAACTTGTCAATTTCTTTTCCGAGCAATTCGTTTACAATTAGTGTATTGTAAAGGTTTGCCGCCGCAAGAAGCTCACGCCTTCTTGGCGCAAGTGACAGGGGCACTGTTTTGATTCCCGCCTTGCCCTGGTTCTCAAGGGTTCTTGTAATGTCAGCCAACTCCTCCCCAATTTTTTTCCTTCTGCTTTTTTTCGCATTGCCCATAAGCAAGTCGGTGTAATCCAGAAGCTGTTTCTTCAAATCCATGAATACCTTGGCGGCTTCAGTGGTTTCAACCCGCCTGTTTGAATTTGTTAGCCTCAGAAGCTTTTTGACCCTGATTCTTTTTGCAAGAAGCTGCTTGAGCCTTTTTTTGGTCAGCGTATTGAGGCTAAGCGAGTCCACAATAAGGCCGTTCATTTCAATAATCATTGACGCCCTTGAGGGTTTTTTCTTGGTTTTCACAATCCGCTCTGCCGCATGGCCCCTAAGCGCCCTAATTAGTGGGCTGGGCCCAAAGTAAGTGGTTTGGCTGCGCACTTCGGTTACGGGGATTTTTCTTGGCGTGCCGCCCCTGCCCCCGCTTTTTCCCGGCTTCTTTGGTTTCATTCAATCTCCAAATAAGTTCTTGTGTTTTGGGTAATTTATTTGTTTCGCATTCCTTTTCGCAACTCTTTTTAAGCACTTAAGCCATTCTTTTTTTCATGGCTGACTTCTTTGAGCACTCAAAGGCCTATGCTATGAGGCCGATGCAGATTCTTTCCGAACTTGAAACCGGCCTGAACGGCTGGCGCAGAATTCATCACGACGTTTCAGACAACTTAACAGTTCTCGTTTACCTAACCGGGATGTTTAGCGGGGCAGGATTCCTTGGCCTGTTTTCACACGGGGCAAGAAAGTCCCTTGTTTTAATCAAAATTGAAAAGCTTGACGACGAGCACTCACGCGTTTACTCTGTTGCAGGCGGAACCGAAACACTTTGGGGCTTTGACTTTGGCAGGCACAGAAGAAACGTAATGCACGTTTTCAACACCCTTGATTCAAGACGCGGCTATTCAGGGATTTAACTTCTTTTTGCATCCCGATTCATTTGATTGAAATGGATTTTAAAATTCGCCCAGCAACCGAGCAGGATCTTGCAGACTGTGCCCAAATTCTTTTGGACGAGTTTGGGAAGTTTGACAGGGAGTGGACCGCTGAAAAAGCAAACGAAGTGATTGGGGATCTTTTTGAGCGAAACAGGGGGCTGAATTTCTGCCTTGAACTTGACGGCAGAATAATTGGTGTTCTTTTCTGTTACGCCCACAAATATGTTAAGGGCAAGTATTTGAGGGTAATGGAATTTGCAGTTTCCTCCGAGTTTCAGGGCAAAGGGTTTGGCCTCAGGGCACTTGAGTTTATTGAAGAGTTTGCAAGGAAAAACGATTTCGTTGCCCTCACACTTGACTCCCACGCAAAGCGACCTGCACTCAACTTCTACAAAAAGTTCGGCTTCAAGGAAACCGGATGGGTTTGCCTGGAAAAGGAACTCTAGCGTTGCTCCCGGGCAGGCAGTCTGAAATTCAATTTCAGCCAAATGATTTAAATTGATTGGCTGCCAATTAATTATTATGGCTGAAAGCATTCCTGATGAAATTACTCCCCTTAAGGGGATTAGGGAGAAGGATGTTCCAGTGGCAAAAATTAATGCATGCCTTGCGGATATTGAGCCAGGCTGCACTAATTTGAGCGCATTTGCAAGGCTTGGGGGCCTTTTTGGGTATCCTCTTGCGGCAAAGGCATATGAGCACGCTTACAGCCTTACCCAGCATGTGAATAATTACTTTCGCAACAACAGGCACTTTGAAAGGTTTAACGCAAACCAGTTGGGCCACGTTGTTTTTTTTGTTTCAAGAATAAACCGTTTTGAGGGTGAGGCCCCCACTGCAAAGGAGTTCGCTTTCCTCAACGAGCTTGTTACCGCGATGAAGAAAAAAATCGGGCAGTAATTGGCGGTTTGTTAATAATATTTCCGTTTCTCTTTCTTTGTATGGTTCTTGTTCTTGAAGAAAAAGTCAAGTCCGATTTTCAGGGGACAATAATTGACATTGAAACAATTGGGGACTTTAACCGAAATTTTTCTGATTCAAGGCAGTATGCGCAGATTGCCCCGGTCATTTTTGGATTCATTGACTGCAATGGATTGAAAATTTATTGCGCCAGAAGCATTCCCTCCGTTGAAAAGCTTCGCTCGAAAACAAGGGACCTTTTGTTGGCGCTTGAGAAACCGTTTTATGCATTCAACTCCCACTTTGAGAAAGGGGTTCTGTTTCACAATTTGGGTGAAAGGGTTGAGTTTGAGCGCGAGCTCAACAGCAAAAAGTTTGAGGCAAAGAAGCGTGCCGTTAAAGAGCTTGATATCCAGCAGTACGATGACCCGTTCAACGACAACGGCTTGCTCTGCAAGTACGCGTGGGAGAAAGGGAATTTGGGTGACGCTATGGCCCACAACCGCGCATGTCTCCTGAAGGAAAAGGACATTTTGCTCAAGCGCGGTTTTAGGGAGCCCGAACCGCTTGAACTTGTTGGCAAGTAATTCTTTGCAAATACTTTTTAATCTGATTTCAATCTAGTTCTGCCATGACTTCACTTAGGGCTGAGCTGAAAAAGTTTGCCGACCCAAAAAAGGCAAAGGTTCTCCAGGGCTTTTTTAAAACAGGGCCCGGCCAGTACGGTGAGGGAGACGTTTTTCTCGGGCTAAAGGTCGGGGACACAAGATTGGTTGCAAAAAAGTTTACCTCAATGCCGCTTGAAGAGGTTAAGAGTCTGCTTGAGTCAAAGATTCATGAGGAAAGGCTTGCCGCACTGCTTGTGCTGGTTGAAAAATTCGGCAAGGCAGGCAATTCCGGGCGAAAGCAAATCTTTGACTTCTACCTTGCAAACGCAAAGAACGTTAACAACTGGGATTTGGTTGATTTGTCGGCCCCAAAGATTTCAGGGGAATTCCTGCTTGACAGGGACAGGGCAGTGCTCTTTAGGCTCGTCAGGTCTGAGAATTTGTGGAAGAAGAGAATCGCAGTCCTTTCAACATTCACTTTCATCAGGAACAACGATTTTGATGACGCGCTTGCAATTTCGGAAATTTTGCTAAACGATTCACACGATTTGATTCACAAGGCAGTTGGCTGGATGTTAAGGGAGGTTGGAAAGCGCAATTTGGCTGTTGAAGAGGGTTTTTTGAAAAGGCATTACAAGGGCATGCCGCGAACAATGCTGCGTTATGCAATTGAGCGGTTTCCTGAGGGGAAGAGAAAGGCATATCTGGCGGGAATTGTCTGAATGCAAATTGTTTTTGTGTGCCGTGCCCGGTTGCCTGTTATCCCTTTGCTTTAAGTTCACGCATTTTTTTGCTTATTTTTCTGAATCGTTCGCGATATTCTTTAAGTTTTGGTTTAAGTTGTGCAGGTCGTCCCCATCGGGACACTTTCGCACCAGCCATTGCCTTGCGCAGGGCAGTGATGTTTTCCAAAACCTTTTTCTTTTCACTCTGGAGGCGTGACAGCCTGCATTTTGAAAAAAATCTTATCGGCATTTTGAATCACATCAATATTGTGTATTTTTCTGGTTTATAACCTTGAGTTTGCCTGCGAAACAATAAAATACAACCTTGCCCCTTACATAATTGGTTTTAAATGGCTGACATTTCTTTTGACGGCAGGGTTTTCAGGATTGTGAAAAGTAGGGGGGAGAATGCGATGCTTTCCGAGGGCTCCCTTTTTTACTTTAGGCAGGATGGCAGCAGGGTTGTTGCCGATTATTTTGGGGGAGAAGTTGCCCGCGGACACCTTGAGGGTGAGTTTGAGGACGGCAAACTGAAGCATGTTTACATTCAGTACAACCGCCTTGGGAAAAGGTTTTCTGGCAAGGCTGCCGTGGAAATTAAGGAAAAGGAAAATGGCAGGCTTGAGCTGATTGATGACTGGGAGTGGGACTCCGGCGGAAAGGGGTCCAGTGTAATGGAAGAGGTTTCTGCGAAATAATTATTAATTCAAAAATACATTAGTTGTTTTGAAAATGATAGTACCACAATCGGGGGCCGGGCAAGGCTGTTGCGGCTTTTTTCCTTCTTTTTTCTGGCTTAATGGCACTTACTGCGCGGAGGTGATGTTAGTTGCTTGATAATCATACATACAATCTGATGGCACAGCTTGTTGAGGAAAACAAAAGCCTTTGGAGAATGAAGGAAAAGTATAAGCAGGATGCCGGCAAATGTCCTGAGTGCTCTGCCCTTTGGGAAAGGCTTGTAAAGGAAAAGGAAGAGCAGGCCAGGCTTCTGGAGGAAATGCTTAAAATGCACCAGAAATAATTGCATGATGCAAATGCTTAAATTTGACAAAAACAGTAGTGTTGCTTATGCTTAACAAGTTCCAAAAAGTTGATTCCCTTGTTTCAGGCGCTTCAATGCCTGAGACTCCCGCAGACATTGCTGCACTGCACAAAGAGGGAATAAGGGCCATTGTCTCGCTTGAATCCATGCCCTATGACGTATTGCAGGCTGCAAAGAAGGAGGGGATTAAGGTAATGGAGCTTCCGCTTGACGAGTACATGCCTCCCTCAAAAAAGGAGGTTCACAAGTTCCTTCGCTTTGTGAACGCAAATGTAAGCCGGAAGAGAAAGGTTTTTGTGCACTGCTTTCACGGGGTGGGAAGAACAAGGGAAATGCTTGCGTTCTATTTGGTTGGAAAGGGAATTTCTCCGCTTCAGGCACACTCAATGGTTGGGGGGGTTGAAACGCTTTTCCAGAAAGAGTTTTTGTTGAAGTACGGTGAAAGGCTTCAGGCTGCAATTAAGAGGGCTAAGGCAAGAAAGAAGGCTGTGAAAAAGCCAAAAGCTGTGCCGAAAAAAAGGGCAAGGAGGAAGTGATTGCTTTGAATGTGCTTGGTTTGCTTGACAGGAAGAAAACCGCTTTTGTGCTGGTGGATTTGCAGGAGGCGTTTCGTTCGGAGACATGCGATTTTGAAGGGGTTGTTGCGAACTCAACTATTTTGGTTAAGGCTTCGCAGATTTTGGGGATTCCGCTAATTGTTACAGAGCAGTATTCCAAAGGATTGGGAAAAACAATTCCCGAGATTGAATTGCCGAATGGAATTAAGCCGATTGCAAAAACAAGCTTCAGCTGCCTTGGCTGTGCTGAATTTGCACAGGCTTTGAAGAAAACAGGCGCAAAGAGTGTTGTTCTCTTTGGAATCGAATCCCACATCTGCATTCTCACCACTGCGCTTGATGCCTTAAAGGGTGGGCTTGAGGTCCACGTTGCGGCAGACGCTGTTTCGGCAAGAACGGTTATCAATCACGGGCTGGGCTTAGAGCGAATGCGACAATCAGGGGTTTTCATTGCATCAACTGAAACTGTTTTGTTCCAGCTGATGAAGGATGCGAAAATTGAGGAATTCAAGCAGGTTAGCGAACTTGTGAAGTAGGTTTTGCTCAATAGTCAGTTTAATATTCAACTTTGCGCATACTCTTTGCATGGATTTGATTCTGCAGCTGAAGGATGAGCACAGGCGCATTCTGAGAATTTTTGAAACAATCCGTGAGATTGTTGGCTCTGACAGGCTTGGTGCAGCAGATTTGGCGGCCTACTTTAGGGAACTTAAGGAAGTGCTTTCCTCGCACCTGGATGTTGAAAACAAGCTTTTGTATCCAAGGTTTGAGACTGCTAAACCGCCTGAGTTGAAGAAAATGGGTAAGGTCTTTTCATCCGAAATGGTTAAGATTGCTGATGATGTCAGGGCGTTCTTTGATGAATACCAGGACAAGGAACTTTCTCTTCTCGGAAAAAGCAATAAATTCAGGAACGCGCTTTTGGAAATCTTTAACAAGGTCAACAAGAGAATAAGGGTTGAGGAAGACATTCTGTTTCCTGCATACGAGCGCTATTTTTAGCGGTTTTCTCCCTGTTTGCGTTGCGGGGATACAAATAAATACTTCCTTAAACAATCTAATTAGTTAGGTCGGGGGACTAAGTTTGGAGGAAAACACCATGGACAAATGCTCTAAATGCGGCATGGAAGTTGAGAAAGTCTGCCCAAAGTGCGGCGGATGCGACAACTGCTGCAGCTGCGAATAAATGCACATTAGGCGTATTTCGCATTACGCGACTTTTATTTTGCTTTTTTTTTAATAGCGGAAGCCCACTCTCTGCTGCCATTTAAATACATTCCTGTTTCTTTCTTTTTTATGCCTGAGAGATTTGAGCAATTTTTTCCATACCCTGAATTCAAGCCAATGCAGCTTGAGGTAATGGAGTTTGTTTTTGATGTTGTTTCAAGGGAAAAAATTGGGCTGATTGAGGCATACTGCGGTTTTGGAAAGACAATTGCAACTCTTGCACCTGTTTTTGAGTCCGGCAAGAAGGTACTGCTTCTTTCACCAAGCCATATTGCAAGAAATGCGGGTGTTGGCGAGGCACTCAAAATCAACAAGGTAAACGGGAAAAAAATCAGGATTGCGGACCTGCGGGGAAAGCAGTTGATGTGCTCCAAGTTTAATTCCGAAAACTTTTCACATGAGGCATGCAACAACTCAAAGCGGTTCAAAAAAGACTGCGAATTCTTCAACCGCACTTTTGCAAAGGACGCAAAGAATCTTTCGTCCCATGCAAGGAAAACGGTGCACATTATTGAGGATTTTGAATCCTTGAGCCCAACCGAATTTTTTGAAAAAGGGGACATTGGCACAGAACCTAATTTTTTTCAGCGCGTTCACGAACTGTGCGAGGAAAAGGGATTTTGTTCCTATGAAATAATGCGCGAAATGGTTAGGGATGCGGATCTTGTGATTCTTGACTACTTCTGGTGCTTTACAGGAATTTTTCACGTGCTAAAGCAGCTTATTGACCCCAAGGACTTTGTGCTCTTGGTCGATGAAGCGGACATGCTGGTAAACAGGCTCTATGATAACTTCCATGTTCAAATTGGATTAACCGGTTTGCAGAGGCTTACAGCACAGGCCAACAGGATTCTCGACGAGTACGCCGCAATGGCGGAAGAAGGTGAGGAATTTGAGCAGGAGTTAAACGAAACCGATGCGCAGTTTCTTGCGGAGTTCTCAGAGTACACTGAGGAAATTCTTCGCATTTTCAAGACAGAGGAGGCAATCTCTCCACACAAAATAATTGATTACTATGTAAAGGGATTCAGGACAAGGTCGAAGGCGGCAGGGCTTAGGGGCACAATTGACTTCAATGGGATTGTTGAAAATTTGGAGTTAATTGTTGACGCTGTTGAAAGCGGGGACAATGCAAAAAGGGCAGGTTCAAAGCCGCACGAATTCCTAAAGCACCTTGATGCAATAAAAGATTTAGACGTTTACCTTACGTTCATTTCGGCAGAGAGGAATGCAATAATGATTAAGCCGTTTGAAATAAGCAATATAATTCTTGGAAATGGCCTCTCCCCAAACGATACCTTGAAGCAGTTTCACTCGGCACTCCTTTTCTCCGCAACAATTGGCGATGAAACACTTTTCATGGAGGAGCTTGGTTTATCCAAGGCTGACACGGCGGTTTTCAAGATTCCGTGCATGCCTCACCAAAACCTCACTGTGCTTATAGACACTGAACTTGACACAACCTACAAGAGAAGAAGCGAGAACACTCCCAAGTACGTTAAAAAAATCAATGCAATGCTTGACCTGGAGCCCTCGCTGCTTGTAAGCTGCTGCAACAACTTTGAGGCCGAGCAAATGGCTGCCGCAATTCCCGCGCTTGAGAATGCGGCGGAAGCGGAAAACCTTTTGCCCAGCCAAAGTTATGTGTTGAATATTCGCACAAGGCATGCGCGAAGCACCAACAAGGCAAGTTCTGTTAAGTCCTGCATTGTTGTTGGCCTGCCCCTCCCCGATTACTCTGACTTTTATTTTAAGAAGCGAAAGGAGTTTCTTGAAAACAAGTATGGAAAACAGCACGCGGGCATGCTGCTGAACAGGAAGGCAATTGATACTGCTGTGCAGCTTACGGGGAGAATTACCAGGAACCTTGAAAGCCAGAGGGCAATAGTGCTGGCAGACCGAAGATATGACCGTGACTTTTTCCTCGGAAGCTTTTACAGGGATTCTTTGCCAGCTTACCTTAAGCCTTTCACAAAAACAGTGAGAAACACTGCTGAACTTAAGGGTGAGCTTGCTTCTTTTTGGCGCAATCATAAATATAATAAGTAATAAATAGTAATTTGCACTATACTTGACTGATTTGAATGTCTGCAAAAAAGCTTAGCGTTTTAGATATTGTGAAGTCAAGAAGAACAACTTACGAATTTAGTGCCAAAAAGATTGGAGCCGTGGATCTAAAGAATATTCTTGAGGCTGCGCGATGGGCTCCAAGTCCGTTCAATAGCCAACCGTGGAAATTCATTGTTGTAAAAGACAAAAAGCGCATTGAAAAACTGGTTAACATTTCGCACTACGGTAACTTTCACACTGACCCGCCTGTGCTTGTCGTTGCGGTTCTTGAAAAAATGTATGACCACCAAAAAGGGATGTTAAAGGGAGCGGCAAAAGAATTTGTTCTATCCCACAAATATTTTACAATTGCTTCACCCCTAATTACAATGACTTATGCCGCAAAGTCTTTGGGGATAGACTCCTGCATTCTTTCACTTATTGTTGATAAGGCAAACAGGATTCTTAGTGTTCCGAAAGGAAAGGAAGCAATTCTTGCTCTTGGATTGGGTTGTGAGGAAAAGAACGCGTACCACAAGAAAAGAGAAAGGCTTAACTTTAGCGAGATTGTTCGCAAGGAAAAATATGGGAAGAGATAAATGTGGTTACTGTCGGGACAAGAGAACTTATTCAAACTGAATTGAAAGACAGCACTAGTAGTGATGTTATTTTGTTCAATCTGAGTCCAGAACACTATCGAGTCTCTGATGCCGCGGTTTTAGAACACCTAACAAAGCACCTTAAAACAAAGGTCATTTACATTTCACTTAATCGTTCGTATACGAAATTGAACGCTGAATTCAAAGATAGCGGCGTTGACATTTCAATGGTTTATTTTATTGGTTTGAATGGCAAGGGACATGCTTCTAAGTTAAAGAACTTGTCGCCGGTGAGACCTCCGTTTTCGCTTACAAAGATTGGGATTGAGTTATCAAAAATACTTGAAAGCGGGCAGTACGAATTTCTCATGCTTGATTCAGTTTCCGCATTAACGGTTTACAACCCGCCTGCGTTGGTGAAAAAGTTTATGCATTATTTGGTGAGCCGGCTTAGAACGGTTGATGTTGGAGGTGGCATTTTGATGCTTCAGGGTGACGAATCTGAAAGCATAAAGTCCTACCTTTCTTCACTGTGCGACAAGACAATTAAACTTTAAGTTCTCGTTCTCGTTTTCCTTTAATTATAATACATATGTGCAGTGCAAGCACCACAACAAACGGGCCCAATAGAATTGCGTGAAGCTGGAATGCAAGCGTCTTTGTAAAAATTCCCGGTCTCGGATCCAAATTCTTGCATGCCTTATTAACGAAGGCGTAACTGCCTTATTAAAATTTCATTTCCGAAATTTTGCGTAATTAAGGGTAGTGTTTTAAAGCAAACCCTTACTAATTATATTTGTTCTGGTGAGGGCAAATTCCATGTATTGGAGCTATTTTACGTGAGCGGAGAAGTTAAAGAGGAATGCGCGTTAGCGGCTGTTTCCCTATCCAAAAAACTAGACAGCTATCCAAAGGGGGCTGCAGCGTTCTATTTGTACAAGATGCTGCTCCAACAGCAGCACCGTGGGCAGCTCAGTGCGGGCATTACAACCTATAAAAAGGACAGAAAGCAGGTAATTGACACCTACAAAAAGCTTGGAAAGGTTGACAACGCATTCAAAACATTTAGAAAGGAAAAATTTTACGGCATCCTGAACAAGTACGCGGGGTCCATTGGAATTGGGCATTTGCGCTATTCAACCTGTGGTGCCGACGATGTTGGGTTTGCGCAGCCGTTTGAAAGGCATCACGGACGGCGCTGGAAATGGTTTTCATTCGCGTTCAACGGCAATATCGCAAATTATGCTTCCCTTAAGAAAGAGCTTGCCGATTCCGATTACCATCTCATAAGGGACGTTGATACCGAAGCCCTAATGCACCACATGAGCAAGCAAATGATTGGCTCTGAAAAAAAGGGCATTGAAGATGTTTTTGCCAATCTGGCTCAGATTATTGACGGCGCTTACTCACTGGTTTACATGAATGCGGATGGGGAACTTGCGGTGATTCGCGATCCGGTCGGCTTTAAGCCGTTGTGTTATGCTGAAAAAGACGGGGATTTCTTTGCGGCCTCTGAAAGCGTTGCATTCAACGGGGATGGCTCAATGAAAGTGCACGATGTGCAGCCGGGCGAGGTTGTTCTTGTTTCAGATGGAAACGTTGAAAAGAAGCGCTTTGCAAAATGCGAGAAAAAGGCGCACTGCATATTTGAATGGGTTTATTTTGCAAACCCCCGCTCAATAATAGACGGCCAAGGGGTTTATGAGGCAAGGCAGAATCTTGGAATCGCGCTTGCAAAGCACGAGTCCCAGAAAATGGACAAGGATTTCATTGTTGTTCCAGTTCCAGACACCGCCAAGCCAAGTGGGGACGCACTTGCTTTTGAGCTAGGGGTTCCGTCCAAAGAGGGAATAATGCGAAACAGGTATATTGGAAGGACATTTATTGAGTCGGACAGCCGTGCGGAAAAGGTAAAGGAAAAATACTCGATTATTAAGTCAATTGTTGAGGGGAAGAAGATTCTGTTGGTTGAGGACACCATTGTTCGCGGCACAACAACAAAGAATCTTATTGAACGCCTTAAAAAATATGGCAAGGCAAAGGAAATCCATCTCAGGGTTGCCTGCCCACCAATTCTTGCACCATGCTTTTACGGCATAGATATGTCAACCATAAACGAGCTTATTGCTCCGGGTTATGTTAAGGATATTGCAGAGGGAATTACTGAGGAAGAAAGTGCAAAGTTTGCAAAAGACTACGGGGTTGAATCACTCATTTACCTGCCAAAAGATGAGCTTGCAAAAGCAATTGGCTTGCCCAAAAACGAGCTTTGCATGGGCTGCCTTAATGCAAATTATCCAACCCCTGAGGGCAAAAGGCTTTACGGCTCCGCGCTGGAAAACTCCAAAAGCGGTTCAAAGAAAAGAACCTATGAATAAGCCTGCTTCAAAATAGAACTGTATTAAGTTTCGACATATTCTGCCCAGTGCTTCACTTCAAGCGATTCAAGCGGCTTTTTGGAGAGCGCGTGCACAAGCATCTTTGCAAGCTGCTTGTTTGTCACAAGCGGAACCGAAAAGTCCACCGCATTTCTTCTCAGGTCGTACTCTGCCTCAAGGGCCTCTTTGTCATATTCGTCGGGAATGGCAATTACGAGGTCAAGCTTTCCGGCCCTGAAAAAGTCCAGTGTGTTTGGCTTTTTGTTTTCCTGGATTTTGTAGAGCACCTTTGACTTTATTCCCTGTTCTTTGAGGAACTTGGCTGTGCTGTCCGTTGCATACAGCTCAAAGCCGGTTTTTTGCAGGATTTCAATTTCGTCAAGCAAATCAAACCTGTTTTCGTCCCCACTAACGCTTACAAGCACATTCTTTTTGGGGAGCTTAAAGCCCGTTGCAATAAGCGCTTTTAAGAATGCATCATCTGCGTCTGTTCCAATGCATGCAACTTCCCCTGTTGAAGACATTTCAACCCCAAGCAAGGGGTCCGCTCCCTTAAGCCTGCTAAATGAGAACTGTGGGGCCTTAACTCCCACATAATCAAGGTCGAGGGCTGACTTTTCAATTTTTGGAACCGCCTTGCCCATTATTGCCCTTGTTGCCAATTCCACAAAATTTATTCCCGAGACCTTTGAAACAAATGGGAATGATCTTGATGCCCTGAGGTTCAGTTCAATAACTTTTATTTCATTGTCTTTTGCAATGAACTGCATATTAAACGGCCCCGTGATTTTGAGTTCGCGGCACAGCTTGTATGCCACTTCCTTGATTCTTCGCACTGTTTCAAGGTATGTTTTTTGGGGCGGGAACACCATTGTTGCATCCCCTGAGTGGACTCCCGCATTTTCAACGTGTTCATTTATTGCGTAGACCACTATTTCGCCGCCGCTTCCAACCGCGTCAATTTCAATTTCCCTTGCGTTGCTGATAAACTTGCTTATTACAACCGGGTATTCTGATGAAAGCGATGTTGCCTTGTCAAGGTAATCGTGCAAATCCTTTTCGTTGAATGCAACACTCATTGCGGCGCCGCTTAGCACATAGCTTGGCCTTACAAGAACCGGGAAGCCAACTTTTTCAGCAAAGGCAATTGCCTGTTTTTTGCTTGTTAACTCCCTCCAGTCCGGCTGGTCTATTCCAAGTGAATCGCACAATGATGAAAAAATGTGCCTGTTTTCCGCCCTGTCGATGTTTTCAGGTGATGTCCCAAGCACTTTTACCTTGTTTTTGTGCAGCTTTATTGCAAGGTTGTTTGGGATTTGCCCGCCCATGCTTACAAGTGTTCCAATCGGATTTTCCATTTCGTAAATGTCGAGAACCCTTTCAAGCGAAAGTTCCTCAAAGTAAAGCCTGTCGCACACGTCATAATCCGTTGAAACCGTTTCGGGGTTAAAATTTATCATCACGGTTTTGTAGTCCATTCCCTTAAGCGTGTTGTTTGCGGTTACGCCGCACCAGTCGAATTCAACGCTTGAGCCGATGCTGTATGAGCCTGAGCCAAGCAGCAGAACCTGGTTTTCATTTCCAAACTCAACGTCGTTCTCCACCCCGTTGTATGTCATGTACAGGTAGTTTGTTTGTGCGGGGAATTCTGCGGCCAGTGTGTCAATTTGCTTCACAACTGGAAGCACATTAAGCTCTTTTCTTTTTGCCCTTACCTTTAGTTCGTCTTCCTCTTTTGTGATTATCGCAATTTGCTTGTCTGAGAAACCGGCTTTCTTTGCTTCACGCATTAGTTCCTCTGAAATTTCCTCAAGTTTTTGCTCTGCAATCTCCTCCTCTATTTCCACAACTTCTTTGAGCTTGTGCAGGAACCATTTGTCAACCTTTGAAAGCTTGTGGATGTTGTCAACTGAATACCCTTTCTTTAGCCCCTCTATCAGTGCAAAGATTCTTTTGTCGGTGGGGTGCTCAATGCTGTGCGCAATTTTTCTCACCTGCGTTTTGTTTCCAACCAGTCCGTACATTCCAATGTTAAGCATCCTGATTGCTTTCTGCATTGCTTCCTTAAAGTTTCGCCCGATTGCCATTACTTCCCCGACAGATTTCATTTCCGTTCCCAGTGTATAGCTTACTTTTTGGAACTTCTGCAAATCCCATCTTGGAATTTTTACAACACAGTAGTCGAGTGCGGGCTCAAAGCAGGCCTTGGTTTTCTTTGTAATCTTGTTTTCAAGCTCAATGAGTGAGTATCCGAGCGCAAGCTTTGCCGCTATGAATGCAAGCGGGTAACCTGTTGCCTTTGAGGCAAGTGCCGAACTCCGGCTTAATCGTGCGTTAACCTCAATTACTCTGTAGTCGTCGCTGTCAGGGCTTAGCGCAAACTGAATGTTGCACTCCCCCACAATTCCAAAGTGCCTTATTACTCTGATTGAAATTTCCCTTAGCTTGTGGTATTCGTGGTTGGAGAGTGTTTGGGACGGTGCCACAACAATGCTTTCGCCTGTGTGAATCCCAAGGGGGTCAAAGTTTTCCATGTTGCACACTGTAATACAATTTCCCACCGAATCCCTTACCACTTCGTATTCAACTTCTTTCCAGCCTGCAAGTGATTCCTCCACAAGAATTTGCGGCGCGTAAGTAAACACCTTTTCCGTTAGCTTTTTCAGCTGCGCCTCGGTCTTTACAACACCGCTTCCTTTTCCGCCGAGGGCGTAGGCTGCCCGCACCATGATGGGGTAACCAATTTTCTTTGCGGCCTTAAGCGCCGCCTTTGCATTTGTTACCGGGATGCTTTTTGGAACCCTCACATCAAGGGAATCAAGTGCGTTGTTGAATTTTTCCCGGTCCTCGGTTTCAATTATCGCTTCAACCTGTGTTCCAAGCACTTTCAAATCGTGTTTTTTCAGAACCCCTTTCTCAAACAGCTTAACTCCGCAATTAAGCGCTGTTTGCCCTCCGAATGCAAGAAGCAGCCCCTGCGGTTTTTCCTTTTTAATCACTTTTTCAACAAAGTATGCGTTGACCGGCAGAAAGTAAATCTTGTCCGCAAGCCCTTTGGATGTCTGCATTGTTGCAATGTTCGGGTTTACTAGAACAACTTCAATTCCCTCTTCCTTCATTGCCTTAATGCACTGTGAGCCCGAGTAATCAAACTCGCCGGCCTCCCCGATTTTTAGCGCACCACTTCCGAGAACAAGCACTTTTTTGATTTTAGAGGTCATTTCTCTGCCCCCTTTGCAATTTTCACAAACTCATCAAACAAGAAATCTGTGTCAACCGGCCCGGGTGTTGCCTCAGGGTGGAACTGCAAGCTCATGAACGGCTTCCCCTTGTGCCTGATTCCCTCGTTTGTTCCGTCATTTAAATTTGTAAACCACGGTTTCCATCCGTCTGGAATGCTTTTTTCATCAACCGCAAACCCGTGGTTCTGTGAAGTGATAAAGCATTTCTTCGTGCCCTCCAGAACGCATGGCTGGTTTTGGCTCCTGTGCCCGTACTTGAGCTTGAACGTGTCCGCGCCGGCTGCAAGCGCGAGAATTTGGTTTCCAAGGCAAATTCCAAATGTTGGAATTTCCTTTTCCATCGCTTTGCGCAGTGATTCAATTGTTGCTGTGCACTGCTTTGGGTCTCCCGGGCCGTTGCTTACAAAAACCGCGTCAAACTTGTGCTTGCCGTCAAATATATTATAATCCCACGGGAACCTTATCACTGTGCAGCCTCTTGCAAGCAGGCTTCTGACAATGTTGTTTTTTACCCCGCAGTCAAGCAGTGCAATCGATGGCCCGGAACCACCAGACTTATACATAATTGGCTGTTTGCAACTAACTTCTCCAGCCAGATTTCGCTCATTCGGGTCCGAAAGCTCAATTTCTTCCCCCTCAAATTCAATTTTTCCAAGCATTACCCCTTTTTCCCTCAGCTTTTTGGTGAGCATTCTTGTGTCAATCCCTGTAAGCCCGGGAATTCCTTCCTCTTTTAGCCATGCGGCAAGTGACCTTTCCGACTGCCAGTGACTGTGCTCAAAGCTGTAGTCTGACACAATTAGTGCGGTAATTTGCACAGTTTTGGACTCAAAATTCTTTTCGATGCCAAACTTGTCCTCTTCACTTTTTGGAACCCCATAGTTTCCAATCAGGGGGTATGTAAGCGTTAAAATTTGGCCCCTGTATGATGGGTCTGTCAGACTTTCAGGGTAACCAACCATCCCTGTGTTGAAAACGACTTCTCCTGCCACGGATTTTTCAGCACCGAAGGAAATCCCTTCAAAGACGGAGCCGTCCTCCAAAATCAGTTTTGCTTTTTTGGGTATTTTTCGCAACCGTTTGACCCGTTATTAACAAAAGAGCCACTTTCTTTTAAATCTATCGCGGGAAAAATCCAAAAAGCATTTAAGCAACCTAAAACATTTATTAATTATGGCTGTGCCTAAGGGAAAATATGTTCCGGTTGGAAGACGCGGGCGCGGAAAGAAGCCAATTTCGGTTGGTTCCCGCAAAAAAGCAATCTCTAGACGGAGGGCCACTCCTAAACAGAAGGCAACCTCTTTGCTTCGCTCTTTTTCCAAATCCAAGGCATCAACTGAACTTAGGGGCCTGATAAAGACTTATAAGATGGAAATTGGGGGCAGCAGGAAGGGTTCTGCAAAATACAAGTGGATTCGCAAAAGGCTGATTACTGCCAAGGCAACTTTTTGGGACGGCCTTATTGCTTTTGCAAAAATTAAGGATGCTTCAAAGGTGGTTATTGCAGAACTTGAGGCAAGGAAAAAAGTTGATATTAGAAAACTCTAATCCCCTAATCCGCGCGCTTTTTATTGTTTTTCAGCCTTTTATTTGCTTTATGTGCGGAATAGCCGGATTCTTTAACTGCAAAGATGCTCCTGTAAAAGCAGTGGATGCACTTTCTGAAATGCGCAACCGTGGAATTGACGGTGCAGGCATAGCCTTTGGTAAGCAAGCGCGCTTTGCTTCGTTCCCCAAACTTCTGAAGCAGGAAAAAGATTCAACCGCTGTTTTGGGGCACGTTCTGCACAGCGTTGTTGGAAGCGTTGCCCAGCCGCTGAAGGGAAAGGGTTTTCTTGCGGCAAACTGTGAAATTTACAACTGGAAAGAGCTTGCTGCAAAGCACAGAATTAAGGCAAGAAACGATGCCGGGCTTGTGCTAAAGCTTATTGAGAAAAGCAAGGGCGTTGAATCTGTTCTAAAAGAGCTTGACGGGGTTTGGGCATTTGCTTACTGGAACGGAAACAGGGTTGTGCTCAGTCGGGACATTCTTGGAGTAAAGCCGCTTTGGTATTCGCTTAGCAATGGTTTCTGCTTTGCCTCCGAAAAAAAGGCCTTGGAGAAGGCGGGCTGTTTGGGGATTGAGGAGCTTGACCCAAGGCATGTGCTTGAATTTGATTTAAAGAACGGAAAGGCAAAATTTGTAAAGAGAAAATTCTTTTCGGCTAAAAAGAGCGCTGTGAATTTTGAGCGAAGCGTTGAATCGCTTAAGCGGCTTTTGCAGGACGCGGTTGCAAAGCGCGTTCCCGAAAAGAAATTCGGTCTGCTGTTTAGTGGGGGAATAGATTCTGTTCTGCTTGCAACAGTTTTCAAGGAGATGGGTTATTCTTTCACCTGCTTCTTTGCATATGTTAAAGGTTTTGGGGAGCCGGCAGACCTAAAGTTTGCGCGCCGTGCCGCAAAAACCCTTGGGCTCGAGCTTGAGGAAATTGCCGTAAAGAAAAGCGACCTGCCCAAATTGATTTCAGAGGTTGTTTTGCTTATTGAATCAAGCAATCCTGTAAAGGTTGGAGTTGCTCTTCCCCTGTATGCCGCGTGCAGGAAGGCAAAGCGCCGCGGCATTAAGGTAATTTTTTCAGGCCTTGGTGCGGACGAACTGTTCTGCGGCTACGCCCGCTTTAGGGAATCGAACAATGTGCAGCTTGATTCAATCAATTTGCTGATGCAAATGCACGAAAACGACCTTTACCGCGATGACGTTCTCTCAATGAACAACAGCCTTGAGTTAAGGCTTGCGTTTCTCGATCTTAATGTAATAAAGTTTGCCCTTCCGCTTGCAAAGAAATTTAAGCTATCCTCCAAGCAGAATAAAATAATTCTTCGCGAGGCCGCGCGTTCGCTTGGAGTCCCCAACGAATTTGCTTCGCGAAAGAAGAAGGCCGCCCAGTACGGGAGCAATTTTGACAAGGGAATCGGAAAGCTTGCAAAGAAATCCGGTATGAGAAAGGCTGAGTTTCTTGCCGGCTTTGCGCCAAAGAAGAACCTTAAGCTTGCCGCGCTTTTTTCGGGCGGGAAGGATTCCTGCCTTGCACTCTGGATAATGCAGAGGCAGAACTATGATGTAAGCTGCCTTGTTTCGGTTTTTCCAAAGAATCCCGACTCTTACATGTACCACCAGCCCAATGCGCGGGTTGTTGCCCTGCAGTCAAAGGCCCTTGGGATTCCATTGCTTAAGAAAACGACAAAGGGTGTTAAGGAAAAGGAATTGTCTGCACTCAAGTCTGTGTTACTGGATGCAAAAAAGAAGTTTGGAATTCAGGGTGTTGTTTCAGGGGCGCTTTTCAGCAATTACCAGCGCGAGCGAATCCAAAAAATATGCCTTGCACTCGGATTAAAGCTTTTCTCCCCCCTGTGGCATAAAAAGCAGGGGCAGGAAGTGCGCGAGCTTGTCAACAACGGTTTTGTTTTTGTGATGTCAAAGATTGCGGGCTATGGCCTCAGCAAAGAATGGCTTGGAAAGCCGATTGGGGCAAAGGAAATTGTGGAGCTTGACAGGCTGAACCAAAGAATTGGGTTTAATGTTGCGGGCGAGGGCGGAGAGTACGAATCCCTTGTTCTTGATGCCCCGAATTTTTCAAAGCGAATAGTTCTTGGTAAGTTGGCAACTAAAATGGGGAATGAGTTTACCGGTTCCCTTGTGATAAAAAAGGTTTCACTCAAGGGCAAACGCTTTAATAGTGGGAAGGACTAAAATTAAGCTGATAACATGCGCCGCAAGAAAACCATCAGGGAATTGACTGTTTCAGAGATTAGAAGGGAAAGGGACAGCATTGAAAAGAATCTTTTGGCCGGAGACGTTATGGGTGTACAGAGTGAGCGCGAAAAGCTTGTTAACAGGCACAGGGACCTTTCGGAAGAAATTGTTAGGCGTGTTCGCGGTGGAAAGCACTCTTTGCTTAAAAGAATTGCGAAAAAGATTTCAGGAAAATAATTCAGCGGTTCAGCGCCTTTTGCCCGATGTCTTTTCTGTACTGCGCACCTTCGAACGAAATCTTTTCAACTGCCTTGTATGCGTTGCCAATGCTTTCATTAATTGTCGCCCCAAGTGAGGTAACCCCTAGAACGCGTCCTCCGGCAGTTACAACTTTTCCGTCTGCATTGCTTGTTCCTGCGTGGAAAACAACTGTTTCAGGCAATGAGTTTGCCTCTTCAAGCCCTGCTATTTCCTTCCCTTTCTCATATTTTTCAGGATAACCGCCTGAAGCCATTACTACACAGCAGGCGGCCTTCTTGCTCCATTTTACTTCCTGCTCTGCAAGTGTTCCGTCCATGCAGGCCTGCAGAATTGGGGCAAGGTCTGATTCAAGCCTCATAAGCAGTGCCTGTGTTTCAGGGTCTCCGAAGCGGCAGTTGAACTCAACAACTTTTGGACCGTCCTTTGTAATCATCAGTCCGCAGTACAAAATTCCCTTGTATTTCCTGCCCTCTTTCTTCATGGCTTCAACGGTTGGTTTCATGATTGTTTCAAGAACTTTCTTTTCAACTTCATCCGTCACAACAGGCGCCGGGCTGTATGCACCCATCCCGCCTGTGTTCGGGCCCTTGTCCCCGTCAAAAACCGGTTTGTGGTCCTGGCTTGAAACCATTGGCTTGATTGTTTTTCCGTCTGTGAAAACAAGGTAGCTTGCTTCCTCCCCAATAAGCTTTTCCTCAAGGATTACCTGGCTTCCTGCTTCCCCAAATGCCTTGTCAACCATTACCTGTTTAATTGCGGCTTCTGCCTCATCCATTGTGTCGCACACAATTACTCCCTTTCCTGCGGCAAGGCCGTCTGCCTTCACGACAATCGGCGCTCCCTTCTCCTGCAGGTATCCAAGGGCCTCCTCTGCAGTGGTAAATGAGGCAAATTCAGCGTTTGGAATTCCGTATTTTTGCAGGAGTTCCCTCATAAAAATCTTGCTTCCCTCAATAATTGCGGCCTTCTTGCTTGGCCCGAACACATTCAGCCCCTTCTCCTGAAAGAAGTCAACAATCCCTTCAACCAGCGGGTCCTCCGGCCCAACAACAGTTAGGTCAATTTCGTTTTCCTTTACAAATGCCGCAATCCCGTCAAATGAATTGTCTTCCAAAACAACGTTTTCCGCGACATCTGCAGTTCCCGCATTTCCGGGAATGCAGTACACTTTCTTAACATTGCTGCTTTGGGCTATTTTCCAGCAAATGGTGTGTTCCCTTCCGCCTTTTCCAATTACCGCAACTTTCATAAGCCCCACCTCGGAATCTTGGAAGCTAAAAGTTCTTTTAATGCTTTTCCTGCCCCCATTTTTGTAGATGAAGGTTCTTGTGTTTGATTTTGACGGATTGCTTGTTGACTCGCTTCAGATTCACTACAATGTAAAGTGTGAAATTTTCGGGCAGTTTGGGGTCAAGCCGACCATTGAGGAATTCAAGAAAATCTGGATTTCCCCCGTGCACGGCGAAAGCGGAAACCCTTATTTTGTAAAGCTCAAGGGGCTTGATGCAAGTGTTGGCGAATTAAAAAAACAACAACAGGAACTTTATGCAAAGTGCTTTGCAAATGAGGCAAAGCTGATGCCCAGCGTTCTGGAGGTTATTTCTTTTGCAAAGGAAAACAATGTTCCTCTGGTGCTTGTTTCCTCGAATTACAGATACAATGTTGAAAGCGCCCTTTTGCGGTTTGAATTAATGGACGATTTTGGCTTCACGGTTTGCTCTGAAGACTGCTCTGAGAACAAGCCAAGCCCAATCCCCTACCTTCTTGCCGCAGAGAAGGCAAAAATTAATCCATCTGAAATGGTTGTCTTAGAGGATTCGGTTGCGGGCGTTAAAAGCGCAAAGGCAGCGGGCTGCAAATGCATTGCAATTCCAAATCGCTTCACCAAAGGCGGGGATTTTTCAGATGCGGACTTTGTTGTGGAAAATCTTCTTGAAGCCAAAAAGATTATTCGCACTTTATGACGCGTTCCTCTGTAATCACAAAATCCATTTTTGCGTCGTGGCTTTGTTTTGGGAGTTGCTTGTCAATGTTCTGTTCAAAACAAAGGCCTATTGCAATTGTTTTTCTCGGGGCCTTTCTTAGGAGCCGGTCGTAGAAGCCGCCGCCGTATCCAATCCTGTAGCCTTCGGCGTCGAAGGCAATTCCGGGCACGATTATAACATCAATTTCCCCGACAGGGCATGACTTTGTTTCTTTTGGCTCAATCAAACCGCTTTCCTTTTCCTCAAGTTCTTCGATTGAATTAATTTTGCTGACCGTAATTGTTTTGTCCTTGAAGGAGGTTACGGGAACGCAAACCTGTTTTCCATTTTGAATTCCTTTCTCAACCATTTCCTTTGTTGAAACCTCGTTTCCAAAGCTTGCGTAAAAAAGAACGGCCTTTGCCTGCTTAAATTCAGGCATTGAAAAGAGCTTTTCTGTTATGCTTAGGCTCTTTTTTTCAATTTTCTGAGCTGAAAGCGAGTTTCTAAGCTGCAAATGCTTCATTCTGACAAGGTCTTTCATAACAGCAAAGGGGTGGGAATTGAATTAAAAAACCTTGCCCTTTTCAATTTAATTGGTGGATCGGTTGGAAACAAGAATTGAAGTATTCTACCAGAAAAATGACGCAAGGGCTCAGATCAGGTTGGAGTCAATCCACTCCATGGGTTTTTCGGCTGTTTCTTCACTAAAACTTGCTGATGTTTACACTTTTTCTTCCCCCGGGCTTGAGGAATCTGATTTGCAGAAGTGCGGTGAACTTTTATCAAACCCTGTTCTGCAGAATTTCATTGCAGGAAAGCCTTTTGTGCCGTCTGAATTTGATTATGCAATTGAAATCGGTTTTTTGCCCGGCGTAACCGACAATGTTGGAAATACTGCGGCTGAAACAATTCATGACTTTTTTGGGGAGAAGGCTAACGGAACAAGGGTCTTTAACTCACAGGTTCTGTTTTTGAAGGGAAACATTTCAGAAGAGGATGCGGAAACGATTGCAAACAATCTTGCAAATTCCCTAATTGAAAGAATTCAAATTAAATCCCGCGCCGAATTTGAGAAAGACGGCGGAATGGGGGTTGTTGTCCCGCTTGTGAAGCTGGATGAAACACCTAAAGCCGGTGAAGTAAGCCTTGACCTCTCCGACGAAAAGCTTGTGGAGCTTGGAAAAAGGGGGATTGAAAATGAGGACGGAACAAGGCGCGGTCCACTGGCACTTGACCTTGATTCCCTGAATGTCATTAAGAATTATTTTGGCGAACTGGAAAGGAGTCCAACCGATATAGAGCTTGAGTCGCTTGCGCAGACCTGGAGTGAGCACTGCAAGCACACCATTTTTGCTGCAGAGCTTGATGAAATCAAGGACGGCTTGTACAAGGGCAGAATTAAGGCCGCAACAAACCAGATCCGCAAGGAAATGGGTGAAAACGACCTTTGTGCATCGGTTTTTTCAGACAATTCAGGGGCGGTTTTTTTCAATGATGAATTTCTTGTGAGTGACAAGGTTGAAACACACAACAGCCCGTCCGCTTTGGACCCGTTTGGCGGGGCCATAACCGGAATTGTGGGTGTAAACCGTGACGCAATGGGTTTTGGAATGGCCGCAAAGCCTGCGGTGAACAGGTACGGCTTTTGTTTTGCAGACCCCAAGGACAAGAAGCTTTTGTACCGTGCAAAAAACGCACAGAATCCAATTCTTTCTCCTGAGCGAATGATGCTTGGGGTAATTGACGGCGTAAATGTTGGCGGGAACTGTTCGGGAATTCCAACACCCCAGGGCTTTATGTACTTTGATGAGCGGTACAAGGGAAAGCCGCTTGTGTTTGTTGGAACAGTTGGATTGATTCCGCGAAAGGTAAACGGGAAAAATTCCGTTGAAAAGGCGGCGAAACCGGGTGATGCGGTAATAATGGTCGGAAACCGTGTCGGGAAAGATGGGGTTCACGGCGCAACGTTTTCCTCTGAAGCACTGTCTGAAGGAAGTCCTGCAACGGCGGTTCAGATTGGCGACCCGATTACCCAGAAAAAGATGTCCGATGCGATTGTTAAAGAGGCAAGGGACCTTGGGTTGTACAACAGCATTACCGACAACGGGGCCGGCGGTTTAAGCTGCTCTGTTGCTGAAATGGCAAAGGAGTGCGACGGATGCATTGTTGACCTTGAAAAGGTTCCGTTGAAGTATCCCGGAATGCAGCCGTGGGAAATTTGGGTTTCGGAAAGCCAGGAGAGAATGACTCTTTCTGTTCCGCAGGAAAAGGTAAAGCAATTCATTGACTTGATGGATTCGCGCGGTGTTGAGGCAACGGTAATAGGTGAATTCACCGATTCGGGAAAGTGTGTGGTTAGGTTCAATGGCAAAACAATTGTGGAGCTTGACCAGGATTTCCTGCATGACGGCCTGCCCAAAAAGATTCTTCGCACAAAAGAGTTTGCCCGCGAGCTTAAAGATGCCTCGGTTGAAATGCCAAGTGACTACAATGCAGAGCTTGAGGCAATGCTTTTAAGGCTCAACATCTGCAGCAAGGAATTTGTTTCCTCGCAGTATGATTACGAGGTGCAGGCGTCCTCAGTGCTAAAGCCACTGCAGGGAAAGGGGAATGTAAATGCAGATGCAAGCGTTGTAAGGCCTGTTCTTGATTCAGGGAAAGGGGTTTCGCTTTCGCAGGCACTCTACCCCAAATATGGTGATATTTCAATTTATGACATGGCCGCCAGTGCAATAGATTCCGCAATAAAGAACCTTGTTGCGGTTGGAACGAAAATTGAAAAGATTGCATTGCTTGACAACTTCTGCTGGTGCTCAAGTGACGAGCCCGAAAGGCTTGGCCAGCTCAAGCAGGCGGTTCAGGCCTGCTTTGATTACGCGGTAACCTATAAGGTTCCTTTTGTTTCGGGAAAGGACAGCATGTTCAACGATTTTAAGGGGTTTGATGAAAACAGCAATCCTGTAAAGGTATCTGTTCCGCCAACACTTCTCATTTCCTCATTTGGGATCATGGAAAATATTGAGAACGCGGTTTCAATGGACGCAAAAATTGCGGGCGATTTAATTTACGTTTTGGGGATAACCAAGAACGAGCTTGGTGCTTCGGAATACTTTGCTTCAAAGGGCGAGATTGGAAAGAACGTTCCAAAGGTTGATGCAAAAAAGGCAATTGCGCTTTACAATGCATTGCTTGAAGCGATTGAGCAGGGGATTGTTGCGTCAGCCCAGCCTGTCGGCTTGGGCGGATTCGGAGTTGCCCTTGCAAAGAAGTGCATTGCAGGAGGGCTTGGTGCAAAGGTTGAATTGGGTAAGGTTCCATCTGAGGGGATTGACAGGAATGATTTCCTGCTTTTCTCCGAATCGCAGAGCAGAATAATTGTAACAGTTGCGCCAGAGAATGCGGAGCAGTTTGAGAAATTGCTTGAGGGAAACGACTTTGCAAGAGTTGGGGAAATTACTGGGGGCAACCTTGAATTAATCGGATTGAACGGCGAAAAGATTGTTGATTCAAAAATTGAGGCTCTTAACGAGGCTTACAGAAAAACTTTGAGGGGATACTGATGGTTAAGGCACTTGTTTTAACGGGATACGGGGTCAATTGCGATGACGAGACGGCTTTTGCGTTCAGGAAATCAGGGGCGGAGGCAAGCATTGTTCACGTAAACGATTTGATTGCAAAACCATCCATGCTCAAGGACTTTGGAATACTGGTTTTTCCGGGCGGGTTCTCTTACGGGGATGACTCGGGTTCCGGAAACGCTTTGGCAAACAAAATCAGGAACAAGCTCTGGGAACCGCTTATGGAGTTTGTTGATTCAAAAAAGCTTGTGATTGGAATTTGCAACGGATTTCAGGTAATATCAAACCTCGGGCTCTTGCCTGGGTTTGAGGGAAAGTACGGTGAGAGAACTGTTGCGCTTGCGCACAACGATTCAGCCCGCTATGAATGCAGGTGGGTTTCGTTGAAGGGCTTTTCAAAGAAATGCGTTTTTACCAGGGGAATTGATGAAATCAGGCTGCCTGTTGCGCACGGAGAGGGAAAGTTTACGGCAAGCGACGAGGTTTTTGCAAAGCTTGTTGAAAATGACCAGATTGTTTTCAGGTATGCGGAGGGAAATGATGTTGCAAAAGGCGAGTTCCCTTTCAACCCAAACGGTTCAATGGATGATGTTGCGGGAATCTGTGATTTAAGCGGAAGGATTCTTGGGCTGATGCCGCATCCTGAGCGAAACATTTTCTTTACACAGCAGGCTGATTGGCCACTGCAGAAGGAAATTCTTAAGCGAAGCAAAAAGCCCTTGCCTAAAGAGAGTGCCGGTTTGAAAATTTTCAGGAATGCCGTGGACTTCGCCAAAGAGAACGGGCTTTAATTTTGCCCGCGTTCTGCTTTTCGGATGGCAAGCATTAATTTTTTTGTTCCAAAGATAAGCTGCCTTGCCTGCTCTCCTGTTATTGTGTGGCTAAGCTGCGTTCCAACTCTGAATCTTTCCGCAATCTGCACTGCTTTGGGGTGATTTTTTGCAAGCAGTGGATTTTTGCCAACTGCGGAAGCAATTTTTTCAGCCTTTGAAACCGCGTCGCTAATCAGCAGCTTGGTTTCCTGTTGTTTGCTTCTGGTTGGAAGAATGCCCCTGAGTCTTCGTTGCCGGCGAGCCATCCATTAAACTGGGTTCAGAAAAATAGAAAAAGGGCAGGGTCACAAGATTTCAACCCTGCTGCCTTTTTCCTGTTGTTTGGGTTTTGCGAGGTTACTTATACAATCGATTAAAACTTATTGAAACTGTTTAAACTATTTAGACAGTTAGTGCTTATAAAGCTTTCTTCACCCCCCTTTCGGCTGTCCTGCCTTCCTCTTTAAAGAAAACATTTAATTGCAGAAAGCCCTTTGTTTATTGGGTTTTTTGCTTGAAAATGAAAGGATTTGCCATCTCGGTTGACTCACTTCTTGCCATGCTTCTTATACTTGCTTTTTTGGGTGTAATTGGCCTCGGGATTCAGGAACAGGGCCCTGGTTTTTTGCCTCAAACAAGCCTTAAGCAGATTGCGGACGATACTTTTATTGCATTGGACAATTCCGGGCTAATTGCCGAAAGGCTTGCGGATGCGGAGCTTCGCCTTGACCTAATTTACAATCCAACCGAACCAACGGCGCTTGGAATTTATGACCACGCCAAAGCACTGCTTCCCGATGAAACAGAACTCAAAGTTGTTGTAAGGGAATTCAGGCCAAAGGCAGACCTTGGCGGGCCGCAGGGCTGCAGGGCAAAGTATGGTAATTATTTGCAGGGAAGCGGGACCCTTGAAAATGTTTTTGGCGAATGCTTCGGGACCGAATATGCGTCAATTGAATATCCCGCAACAGCCGTTCCATCCGATCGTGAGATTGTCCATGGGAAAAGGATTGCAATGCTGCGCCAGCCAAAAGGGGATGAAGGGGGGAACGAATGCATTCTCCCGGCTGAGGCAAGGTTAAAGGAAGCAAATTCGGATTCAGTAACTGCTTTGCTGCAGGGCCTTGAGGCGGACATTGAAACCTCTGTTGAGGTTGATCCGTCGGACAGCATTGACTGCGACCAAAGCGCACAAGTAACTTTGAAAGCAAGGAATGCTTCGCGTGACCCCATTGTGATTGTGCTTGCGGTTGACGAAAGCGGGAGCATGGAAACATATGACATAAGCCAGGGGGAAATTGCTTCAAACCCTCCGCAGTTGGGTGGCGGAACATGCGGCGGCCTCCAATGTGAAAGTGGAACATGCAGTAATTTTACAAACTGGCAGCTTATTGGAACGTTTGATGTTAACCAGGAAATGATTGATACACTTCCCCCCGGCGGGGACTTTCGGTTTTACGCAAGCAGCCATATAACTAGTGGGTGCGGGAGCGTTCCGAGAATAAAGATTGAGACTCCTGCTGGGGACATTAATTATCCAAGCAATGAGGGCACTGGTGGAAGTTTTGGGCTGGATAAATCAACTTTTGCTTCAAGACTGGGGACTTGGAAAATATATGCCTGGAGCGATTCCCCTGTGACATTTTATACCTGGCTGAGAATGGATTTTGGCTCATACCAAACTATCCAAAGCGGAACACTTTCAGGAATTGGAACTGCAAACGGCAGCGGTTCGGAGTGCTCAAACTATGGGGGCTATGAAAATATTGGCGAGTTTGTAATGGATGACAATTGGACCTACTCTGTTTATGGGCGGTTCAATTATGCGGGTTACACCGGAAAGTGCGATTACCAAAGCGTGATTGTAAAGGATCCAAGCGGGGACTGGTTTAATCCGCAATTTATCAGCTGTCCCAAACCAAATGATTCATGGTGTGTTAGTTCCCGCGGTTCACAGGAAGAGGGCACTTACGAAATCTGGGCCTGGAGCGATGAGGCAATTGCATTCAATGCACAATATTATTTCTATAAGAGAATCAGTCCGTTAATTCCAAGCCAAACAGTTTCTGGGGGGACCTGTGGCGGAGCAAGCTGTGCCGGCGGATTTGTTGCGTGCGGGGACTATGGTAATTTTCAGGAACTTGGCTCGTTTACAATTCCTGCGGAGGACCATTTGAGGGGGGTGCATTTGCAGCTGGACAACTCAAGCTATGGCAAATGCAATGGCTCAAGAATGACCCTTTACCAGGGCGCAAACGATTTCAATGCATATTATTACACTGGTTGCAGGAACTATCGGTGCGAAATATGCCTGAACGATACAGGGGATTCCTGCATAAACCCGTATGACGGGGTCTACTCTGAAAACGTTCCTGTAAGCACCGGGTTGTGGAATGTGCGTGCTTGGAGCACAAAGGACGTTGATTTTAGCCTGAGCTGGGACATTCAGAGAATTGACGCCGCAAAGAAGGCTGCAAAGACATTCATCGACAACGCGCAGTGGAAGGAAGGGGACGACATGGGTATTGTTGGGTTCTCAAGGAACGCAAACCTTGTGCAAAGCCTTACAGATGTTGTGTTATATGGGGGGGATGTAAAGAATGCGTTGAATACACTTACTCCAAGCGGTGAAACAGGGGTTGCCGATGCGATTAGTGCCGCGGCAACAGAACTCTCGTCTGCTTCTGGTTCTGCAGGCAAGTTCATAATTGTTTTAACCGATGGGCAGGCAAATGTTTGTGCGGGCGGAATGCTTTGCACTGTGTGGAGCGCTTCGCAGGACGCGATTACTGCTGCCGAAGCGGCAAGAGGCCAGGGCATAACAGTTTATGTAATTGGCTTTGCAGAGCTCTCAGAGATTCAGGGAACCGTTCCCGGAACCGCGATTTTGTATGAGGACATTTTGAAAGAGATTGCAAAAGATAAAGATTCCTCATTTTGCCCAGATCCGTCTCCCGGCAACAACTGTGGCAAGTATTACTTTGCCGCCGACGGTGCGGCGCTGCAGGAAATGTACAATCTTATCGCAATTGACATTGCAAGAATTATTGGCGGGGTGGATATTGAGATTCCAATTCCTGAGGGAATGGAGCTTTCAAATTTTGACACATGTGGTGTTTGGGACGAATCACTCGGCTCATTTACTTCCACCTTTGCCTGTTCCGAGGTTTGCAGCGGAGGGGGCGCGGTTTGCAAAGGGGGTGAAACCCTTTTGTTCCTTGACCATGGAATTGGCTTTAGTGGGGATGAATGGTGGGCCGCTCAGTTTGATGCCGTTTTGCCATGTAATGGAAACGGCTGCAGCCTGGAGTATGTATTGTTTCCCCCTGTTGGGACAAACATTATTGACAATGATAATGAGAATAAAATAGATTGGGACGGGGACGATGACGCGGTTATTGCATGCGATGCCGGGCTGGACACCAAGTGCCATCAGAAAATTCCGCTGAAATATTCCGACCTCAATGTGATTTTTACTGCAGGGGAGATTTCAGTGGCCGGCGATTACCTTGTTGCAAGCCTTGAAATAGACAACAATGGTTTCATGGATGTTGCCCTGCCCTTTGACCCGGCTTCAGGGCTTCAAGTTTCGTTTTATCAAGACAACTTTGGCCAACGCCTTGGCCCTTCTTTAACAGAGCCCGGTTTTGGTGTTTATTTGGGTGACGGGACCGGAACTGGCGGGATTGTTCAGGTGATTGATGGAAACCTGCATATTGGCCTTCCCGCCGTTCCCGGAAACATTTGTTCTTTGCTGGAGGCGCCCTGCGAACAGCCAAACTTTTGGAAGCTGCGCATTAATGATATAAAGCTTGACGGGTGTTTTGGAACAGCCGGGTCGTGCACAGGAACACTTCTTGCAAGAATCAATGGGGCCCGCACAATCAATGAGTGTGCTTTGCACAATCAGGCAGAGATTTACTGCACTGCGGAGTCAAATCTGAGGTTCTTTACAATTGATTACTTTGTTTGGGAACTCTGAATCCACCCATATCTCTACAGCCCCCTTTTCTTGAAAACCTGTGGGCTTTCCTTTCTTGGGACCGCAAGCAATTAGTCATCAAAGTATTCGTCGAACTCGCTTTCTTCGTCCAACTCTTTTTCCCTGGTGGCCTTTAGTTTAATTTTGCCCTTTTCAAGTATTACTGTCATTTCGAGGTTGCACTCGGGGCAGTTAAGGTAGTCTCCGTCGTCGTATTCATTTGTGTCAATTTGAAACTTTTCCTTGCAGTCAGGACATCGTATCTTCAACCAAATCACCTAAGCTATCAAAGTTTGGTATTAATCTTTCCACGTCCTATGCATTTAAAGCTATCGTTAAGCCATAAAAACAGGGTAAATTGGCTTTAAAGCGGCAAAAAGCCCAGAATTAGCAGAATTACAAGCAATACTGCGACATTTACAAGCGGTTTGAATCCAAATATTTTTGAAACGATTTTGTAGAACACCGCCAGATTTAAAAGTGCTGTCAATCCCATCACTCCCAAAAGCGCGTAAATTGGGAATGGGTCTGCTTCAATTTCATTGCTTACTTCAAGCGCAAACACTTCGGGGGAAATGTTGCCTGACCTGAACTGTGTGGTCAGTGCGTTGACTTCAGGCGAAAGAATCATGGGAATCAGCGCAAGTGACAGAATTAAGAATGCAATCATCGCAACCTGCATTAGCCCAAGCGCGGAAATTACTCCTGTAAATTTTCCCGAAACACTGCCTTTTCCTTTCAGGACAAATGCCCCGACATAGAGAATTATCGCCAGCGCAAAAAAGTTAAGGAATGCGGGAACAATCACGTTTAATGCAAAGGCCGCAACATCGAGCGGAACCCCTGCAACAATTCCCTGCGCAAACACTATTAGCGATGCAACAAGCACAAGCCCGATTGCCATGCCTGGGTTTGGCTTTTCAAAAGCGCTTGCAACAGCTTTTCCGGGGTTTAAAACATTCAAGTCCAACAAAACACCTGTTATATAGTAATTTATTGAAGTATTTAAAGCTATTCCCTGCATTAATTAATTGGTTGCAATGAACCCAAAAAGGGAAGCTCGTCGCAAGATGAGGGAACGCAGGATTAAGGGGATTCCAAAGCCTAGGAGGAAACCTGTTCCTAAATATGTAAAGAAATTCCTTCTTTCTGGTGAACAAACTAGGCTTTCAAAAAATATTCGCGCATTTGCAAGGCAGTTTCCCGGCAGGAGTTTGGAAACCGTTAATGCAATGATTAATGCACTAATTAAATTTCACAGAAAAAGAATGGGTCTTCCTGAAATGAAGGGCGTTTATGCAAAGAGAACCGCTGAGCAAATTTTGACCGACAAGTATATTGCTGTTGTAAAGGGTGCGGAGGCGGGCCACGCAAGCTTTGCGGCAATAGAGGGCTGTGTTGACTACAATGTTGCACTCTGTGCAATGCTTCGCGCAAAAAGGATTCCTGCAAAGTTTGTGAGGGAAGGGATTCACTCAATGACCCATTTTTATGTTGAGGGAAAATGGTATGAGGCCGATCCCACCAGTGGGCTTGCAAGAATAATTGCTGAAAGGCTTGCAATACGGGGGAAAATAATTGCTGCATCAAAGTTGAATTTTCTGATAAAGCCAATCGGCCCTGGGCGAATGCACAGCATTCAAATGGGAAAAAAGCTTGGGACTTTTGCCGAGGGCCTTGATGCGTGGTCTATTGGAATTCGTTCGTTGGAAAATTTTGACAAATACAAAAAGCCAAACACTTAAGCAAATTAGCGCGTGACAGCAAAGCCCTTTACTTCATCAAGCAGTTTCTTTGCCTTGCCCTTTTCAAAGTGCTTTCTTACGGGCTCAAGCAGTTCATTCAAATGCTTTGTGACCCCGTTCTTCAAATCCATTGGGTGCAGTTCGCCTGCGACAAATGCTTTCTCCAGCTCCTCAATTGACTTGAATTCAACGTTTCCGCCGAATTTTTCAGGCCTCTCAATTTTGAACGAGTCAAACTTCTCAAACACAATGTATTTGCAGTACTCCAGAACGGGGTTTTCCTCAATTTGCTTTTCAGGGCAGTATGCCTTGTTCATTTTGCGCTTTACTTCCTCGCTTGAGTCGGTCATAAAGATTGCGGAATCGGGAACGCTTTTGCTCATTTTCATTGCAATTCTTTTGTCAATTCCACCCTTATTAAGCGCTTCAACCGTTTGTTGATGTCTTTTGTATTCATTATCAGATTTTGTTCCATCTAAATCAATAAAGACTTCTGCAGGTCGTTGCAGGCCCATTAGCATGTGGTGGTGAACTGCAACAGGCTTCCACAGCCCGATTTTTTCACCTGTTTCCCTTGCAAGCATGTTTACCTTTCTCTGGTCCATTCCAAGCTGTGCAATGTCAACTTTTAGGTGGAAAATGTCTGCTGCCTGCATGCAGGGGTAGAAAATTTGCGAAGCGCTCAGTGCATCACTTTCACTTCTGCCCATTATCTGGCTGCACCGAACAACCCTTTTCACTGTGTTGCTTGTCGCAACCTTCATAACAGTCGACCAGTAATCACGATCGTTCACAAGATCGTTTGCCCACACAAATTCAACGTTCTTCAAATCCATTCCGCAGGCCTTCCAGACCTCAATCATATAGTTTCCCGCAGCCTGAATCTTTTCAAGGTCTCCGCCAAATTTGTTGTTTGCCCAGGCGTGCCAGTCGGCAACAAGCATTTTGAACTTGCACCCCGCAGCAGTCATTTTGTTCACGTTAATTGCACGCATCAACCCCTGTGCAATGTGCATTTGCCCGCTTGGCTCAAACCCATCGTATGCAATTGGGTTCTTCTTTTTTTCAAGAACGGCTTTCAAATTTTCGAGGGTGATAATTTCCTCGCCGACCTCTTCAATCAGTGAAATTCTTTTCTCCAAATCCATTCAAACACGGCCCTGAATTAAGCTGGTGAAAACATTTGACTTTTTCCTATCAGGCATCTCATCCATAAGCTTGCTTCTAATCTTTGTGGCGGCACTGTTCTCTTGCTTCGTAACCCATGTCGTGTTGTTTTTCCCAAACTGCCTTGCAATCTCGTTCGGTGAAACGCCGTCAAGCTTTGTCTGAATAATCCTTGATTCGTTTTCGGTCAAGCCCGCTCTTTTGGCAACCGAAAGAATTCCCTTTCGCACATCCCTGAATCCAACTTTTGCAGTTCTTGCAGGGCTTGCCCCCAACAGCTTCAGAAGCCTGTCTGCGCTTTTAGGGTAAGCCGGAACCCTTGTTCTCACTCCGACCCTGGCGGCGGGCGCAAGAATTCTTGGAACCTTTCTTGTTCCGGTTCTGCGTTTTGCTTTTGCTGCAGGCATAATACCACGTATTTACTATGTGCTGGAAGTATTTAAATAGTTCAGGTGCATTATTGTCTCTATGCGAAAAGTAATGGCTTTTGGAACATTTGATTGCCTGCACCCAGGGCACTTGGATTACTTGATGAAGGCAAAGGCGCTTGGGAAATATCTTTTAGTGGTTGTTGCGCGCAATTCCGGAGTCAGGGCAATAAAGCAGCGCGAACCCGTTAACAGTGAGCAGGATAGGCTTAAGCTGATTCAGCACATTGATTTTGTTGACGAGGCTGTTTTGGGTGACAGGGAGATGCGCAAATGGGGTGTGATAAAGAAACACAACCCTGCAATAATTGCTTTGGGCTATGACCAGTGGGCAAGCATTCCCTCACTTCGAAAAGAGCTTAGCGGCCTGCATTTAGAGCCAAAGATTGTTCGCATCAAGGCATACGGGCCCGAGAAAAACAGCAGCCGCAACTTTAGCAGAAAATTTTAATGGCGCACATTAGTGCTCGTCAAAAATCTTATTGGAGTGGTGTGTTCGCTCCAAATCAATCAGAAAATTGCTGTGTATTACATCCCTGCCAATTAAAACTTTGTAGGGCATATTTTTTCGATCTTCAATACTTACCTCAACATCAAGCTCTTTGCCCCTAATTTTAAATTTTGCTTTTGCAACAGCCCGCCTTACAAATCCTTCCGGCACGGTCTTGCTTTTGACGCGAACGCTGTTAACAATCGGGCCAATGCCTGCTTTTGCGGCAACCCTTACATCAACGCTTGAGCGCGTTGCACCGGTGTCAAGAAGCGCTTTCTTGCTTATGCTTCCCTTTTCTCCGATGACTTCGACTATCTCAACCAGTCCGAGAATTTTTTTATTGCCCATAATATAAAAGCGCTTTGACCAAAAGGTTTTTTAAGGAAATCAGTGGCAAAGATAACTCAGAAAAAAGAGCTATTTCTGCAAAGGTGTTTGATTGAATATACTTATACTGACAGGCGGCAAAGATCGGGCAACTAATGCTTTGAAGCAGGCATTTTCCCACAAGGGCTTTTCCAGGGTTGACTCTCTGAGCATTTCAAAGCTTAACCTTGTAAGCCGTGGCGGAAAGACAAAGATTGTGAACGGCGGGCTGCGCATTGAGGATTATGACGCGGTTTACCTTCGGGCAGGACTTAAGCTGACCGCGTTTGTTGAGCCGCTTTTGGATGAATTAAAGAACGAGCACATTTATGTTCAGGTCAGGCGCGGGGCATACTATGTGAATGGAAACGAGGCACTGCAGCTCTCTGCCCTGAATGGGAAGGGAATTCCAATCGCAAAAACAGTTCTTGCGGGGAACCCGAAGCTGATTAAGGACTCGATTGAAAAGTTCCGCTATCCTGTGATTATGAAGTCGTTTGTTGGGCAGAAAAAAATACAGACAATCATAATTGAAACTCCTAGAAGCCTGCGCTCTTTTACCAAGAGCTTTAAAATGGAGCTTGATGCGGTTGTGCTACGCGAGTTTGAGGACTCGGACTTGGTTCAGTGCGCGGTTATTGGAGGCAAGGTTTTTGCAATTAAAAGAAGGTGGAACGGAACCGAGCTTGAAAGGCTTTCAAAGGGAATTGCTTACAGTCCGTCGGACAGTGAAAAGGTCACGGCAATTCAGGCCGCAAGGGCGTGCAAGTGCGAGATTGCAACAGTAAAACTTTCCAAGGGGCTGGTTACAGGGGTTTTGCCTGAAATAAATTTCGTTGTCTTCAACAGAAAAACAGGTGAAAATCTTTACGAGTCTGTTGCCTCCTTTTTCCACGATCGGGCCAGCGGAATCAAGCTGAAGAGGCCGAAACAAAAGCCAAGCTTTTTTGACCAGCTTTCACGCGCTTTGGAGGGTGTTTTCAATGGCTAAGTCAAGCCTTGCAATAATCGGTTCAAAGCATTACAAGAGGTCAACTGTGCGAAGCCTTGTTGCCGAAGCAAAGGGGTTTTTTGGGCGGGTTACCTTTGCCCCAATTGACAAGGTAAGAATTGTGTTTGACGGGGACAACTCAAAGCTTGTTTACAAGGGAAGGAACCTTCTCAAATATGACGTTTGCTATCCAAGGCTGAGCAGCAAGGATTATGTGCTGGGCGAGGCATTGCTGCATTTGATTGGCAGAAGCAAAGTTTACTGCCCTGTAAACCTTCGCGCTTTCCAGGTTACAAACCACAAGTACTACACAATAAAGGAGCTTTCAAATGCAAATATTCCCATTGTTAAAAGCAGCCTGTTTACAAACCCGGACTCTGCAAAGCTTACGCTAAAAGAGTTTGGCATGCCGTTTGTTGTAAAGCTTTTATCCGGCTTTGCGGGCAAGGGCGTAATTCTTGTGGACAATGAAAAGCAGCTTGACAGCATTCTTGACACTGTGAGCCTTTTTGACGAATTTATTTCGGTGCAGAAGTTTGTGAAGGGAAAGAATTCGGACATCCGCTGCTATGTGATTGGGGAAAAGGTCATTGCCGTCAGAAGAAGCGGAAAGCAGGGGGAGTGGAGGGCAAACGTAAGCCGTGGCGGAACCGCTGAGGAAATAAGCCCGACCGCTGAAATGAAGAAAATTGCACTGGATTCCGCGCGCCTGCTGAAGATGGATATTTGCGCGGTTGACCTTCTTGAAACCAAGGAAGGGCTTAAGGTGATTGAAGTAAACTTCATGCCCGGTCCGTTCAAGAAATATCTTGGAAACAGAATCACAAAGGAAATGGCTGAATTCCTTTACGGCAGGGTTTCTGAAAAAATTACTGCCTGAAGATTGTCTGGCTTCGCTTCGGGCCTGTGCTGATTATGGAAAACTTTACCCCAACTTTCTTTTCCGCGAACTCAATGTAGTCCCTTGCCGCCTGCGGCAGGTCATTGTAATTCTTTGTTTCAGGGTCCACTTCAAAGCCCTCAAATTCCCTGTAAATTGGCTTGCATTTTTCAAGCAAAGTCCAGTCCGCAGGGAACTCTGTGAGTTCCTTTCCGTCCATCTCGTAGGCTGTGCAAATCTTAAGTTTTTCAATTCCGTTCAGGACATCAATTTTTGTGAACGCGACATCGGTCAATCCGTTCACGCGCGCCGAAGTTCTCAAAATTACAAGGTCAAGCCAGCCCACCCTTCTTGGCCTGCCAGTTGTTGTTCCAAACTCCTTTCCGTTCTGCCTGATTAATTCTCCCAAATCATCGTTTAGCTCTGTGAGAAAAGGCCCCCCTCCAACCCTTGTTGTGTAGGCCTTGACAATTCCGAATGCCTCATATTCTTTAATTAACCCGATTCCGACTCCTGTAAACACCGCTCCCGTCATTGGGTGTGAGGATGTTACAAAAGGGTATGTTCCAAAATCGTTGTCGAGGAAAAAGCCCTGCGCCCCCTCAAACAAAACTTCCTTTCCGTCGGCTAGTGCCTTGCTGACTTCCTGTGAAACGTCTCCCATATACTGCTTTAGCTTTTCTCCAAGTGCGGCGTATTCGTCCAGCACTTCCTGCTCTGTAAATTCAACATTTTCACCGTACACAAGTTCAAGAATCTTTTTCTTTAGGGGGTAGAGTTCCGCAATTTTTTGCTTCAGCCTTTCCCTGTCAACAAGGTCAACGAATCTGATTCCAATCCTTGCAGCCCGATCCTCGTAGCATGGTCCGATTCCTCTTCCCGTTGTTCCAATCTTTTTGTTTCCAAGCATTTTTTCCGTTGCGCCGTCAAGCAGGTTGTGCCAGGGCATTATAATCTGTGTTCTGGGGTCGATTGCAAGCTGCGGGTTTTCGTCGTCAAGACGGTTTATTTCCTCCATAAGCACACGCGGGTCAATTACAACGCCTGCTCCGATGCAGCACCTTGTTCCCTGAATTAGCCCGCTTGGAAGCAGGTGGAATTTGTAAACTTTTTCTCCCACAACAACTGTGTGGCCTGCGTTGTTTCCGCCCTGGTATCTTACAACCAAATCGGCCTGTTTTGCAAAAATATCGGTAATTTTCCCCTTTCCCTCGTCACCAAACTGTGTTCCAACAACAAATCTCGAAGCCATATTTTTTCCCCCGACAAAATCAGCTGTACAATTATTTAAAAATTGATTGTTTCCCACAATGTTATGGAAACAAGAACGGCTCTAACTTTTGATGATGTACTACTTTTGCCGGGTTTGAGTAAAGTTTTACCTATTGATGTTTCGCTTTCAACCCGCTTTACCAAAAACATTAAATTAAACATTCCGCTTGTTTCGGCGGCAATGGACACAGTGACCGAAGCAAGCTCTGCAAGCGCAATCGCTCGCGAGGGCGGAATTGGCGTAATCCACAAAAACCTTTCAATTGCAAACCAGGCAAAGCAGGTCAAGAAAGTCAAGACCGCCCAATACTGGATTATTACATCCCCTGTTACAATAAACCCAAAGGACTCGGTTTCCGCAACAATCAAGCTGAGGGAAACAACTGGGATTGGAAGTTTTCCTGTTCTTGAAAACGGAAAGCTTGTTGGAATAGTTACGGGAAGAGACCTGCTTTTTGAAAACGAATCCAAGAAAATGGTTAAGGACATTATGACAACAGACATTGTCTCAATTGACCGCAAGGTTTCAATGGATGAGGCAAAGGAAATAATGCACAAGCACCGCATTGAAAAGCTTCCACTGGTTGAAAAGGACGGAAGGCTAAAGGGCCTGATGACCTTAACCGACATTATAAGCAAGCAAACCAACCCGAACGCATCCAAGGATTCAAAGGGAAGGCTTATTGTTGCGGCGGCAATTGGGCCAAATGATATTGAAAGGGCCAAGGCACTTGTTGATGCAGAGGTTGACTGCCTTGTTGTTGACACATCCCACGGGCACTCGCAGGGAGTTATTGACGGGGTAAAAAAGGTCAAGAAAGAATTTTCAGTTGACGTGATTGCGGGAAATGTCGCAACTGCGGCTGCAACAGAAGCGCTTATTTCAGTTGGGGCGGATGCAATAAAGGTGGGCGTTGGCCCTGGCTCAATCTGCACAACACGCATAATTTCTGGAATTGGGGTTCCGCAGTTTTCTGCGGTTCTTGAATGCAGCAAAGCCGCAAACAAGTACAAGATTCCGGTAATTGCTGACGGGGGAATAAAGTACAGTGGTGACATCACAAAGGCAATTGCAGCCGGAGCCAGCAGTGTTATGGTCGGAAGCCTTTTTGCGGGCTGTGAAGAGGCACCGGGAAAGATTGTTTACATGCGCAACAGAAAATTCAAGCAGTACAGGGGAATGGGCTCGCTTTCCGCAATGAAAAAGGGTTCGGCGGAAAGGTATTTCCAAAGTGTGCTAAGCCAGCCGGACAAGCTTGTTCCGGAGGGAATTGAAGGGGTTGTTCCATACAAGGGAAAGCTCTCTGAAATTGTGTTCCAGCTAATGGGTGGGCTTAGAAGCGGAATGGGATTGACTGGGTCAAAGGATATCAATGCACTGCGCACAAAGGCAAAGTGGGTCAGAATAAGTCCTGCAGGGCTCAAGGAGTCACACCCGCACGACATCACCATTACTGAGGAATCCCCAAACTACCCGAGCCTGGATTAATTAAAGTGCCATCTTTGCTCAAGGGCTTTTCTTAGCGCAGGCGAAGCCGTTTCAAGTGAAGCCTTTGCAATTGACTTGAATTCTGCCGTGCTTGAATACTCTGCAATCTTTGAGATTGCTTCAGCCAAAAAATCGGCCCTCAAATTAATCGAGGGCTTTCCAAACTGCTCCGACCACCTTACAACCATGTCCAGGTCAATTGGAATAATTCCCTTTCTCTTGTCCCTGAAAGGCTCAATCAAATCAAATTGGGGGTTGTATCCTGCGTTTGCAACCTTTGTCAGCTCAATTGCCGCCTCGGTTCGTCCCCTTTTTGATTTAATTACAAGATTGCTTTTGTTCACTATTTTGGATCCCCTTGAAGTTGACCCAAACAGCTGTGAAACCTGAACCCACTCGCCGTTTGGCATTTTAACCATTCTCATTTTTGGAAGCAAAACGCCTGCTTTCATCAAAGCATTAATTGTGCTCTGGTATTTTTTTGCAAGATTCCCGCTGAGCTTTTCCTTGAATCTTTTTATTGCAACCCTGTGAACCGCACCGTCCCTGAAGCGAACCCTGCCGACATAGATGTCGCCGTAGCTAAAGCCGCCTATGCGCCTGCGCTTTCCCTCAAACATGCTGTAGGAAATTCTTTCAATCTGGCTTGGGCCCTTTAATTGCCTTCTTCCTGCGGCGGGCTTTTTTGGTTTTGGTCGCATAATATAATCTTGGCTTTTGTTGAATAAAAATGCTTTGCCTGCAATGGAAACAATAAAATATCCCCTTAAACAATTGTTTAATGCATGTCTGCGGCTGAGGAAAAGTATAAGAGGGTAATTTTTGCAGTGCTTGCTTTTGCAATAATGATTGCATACCTTTACGTAGTGCTTCTGGGGTTTGTGCAGTCCCCTGTAGCGGGTGGATTCATGATTCTTGGTTTGCCCATAATTTTTGTGAACGCCTGGAGGCTTTTAACCTACAGGGCAAAAGAGGAGCCCAGGGAAAAACCCCTTATTTTCAACAAGCCGGACCTTTGATTGCAAAGAATTAAATACGCAAACGCTCTTTAGTTTTCTGAATGAATGCAACAAAGGGAAAACCCCTTGTAAAGGTAAACCATCCTGCAAAGGTAAATAATCCTGTGAAGGTAAATAATCCTGTGAAGGTAAATAATCCTGTGAAGGTAAATAATCCTGTGAAGGTAAATAATCCACGAAGAAAGCTTACGTTGGGCCAGCGCTTTGCGGACAATTTGGCGATTGCGGCAGGAAGCTGGGTATTCATACTTGGGCTTTTGGCAATTTTGTTTGCGTGGATGGCTTTCAACACATACTTTGTGCTGATTGGGGCGTGGGACCCGTACCCATTCATCTTGCTCAATCTTGTCCTGAGTACGCTTGCCGCCTTCCAGGCGCCCGTAATTTTGATGAGCCAGAATCGTGCCGCTGAAAGGGACAGGGCAAAGGCAGAGCGTGACTATTACATTAACAGGAAGGCAGAGCGGGAGATTAAGGTTGTCCAGCTTGAGCTCCTTGACCTAAAGCACAGGACGCTGAAGCCGTCGCGGAGCAACGAATTGAAAAAGCTTGAGGCCGAAATTGAGAGCCTGCACGCTGAAATAATAAAAATGGAGAAAGCTGTTTTTTCAAAGAAATAAAAAATGCAGGAGGGAGGATTCGAACCCCCGAAGGCACTAAGCCACCAGATCTTGAGTTAAGCCTTCTTCAAACCCAATAAAATTGAACTTAAAAGAAACTGGCCCCTTTGACCGCTTGGGTACTCCTGCATTTATTTAAACGGTCAAAAACCTGTGGCATAGCCTTATTTAATTTTCACAAAACACTAATAAAAACCTTTGCTTAACCAAGAAGTGAATTTAGAACTGTGCCTTTTATTTTTTGGCTGAATTTTATGAAAAAAAGTTTTAACATTCTTTTTTCCCCTCAAGCGTAATTTGTAACAAACACTCCATCGCTTGTTTTTTGGCTCATTTTTTCTTAAAGCAAATTTGAAACCCATTTTATGAAGCATGGTTTTTATTGATTTTATAAGCGAAAAAGAAACGCTTGTAAATTCAACAGCAGGAATGTGCCTGTTATCTTTTTGCCATTTGCTTGCATTTTTGTTGTAAGACTTATCAAAATAAATGCAACCGTCAGTGTCAAAGAGGCCTCGGATGAAAGGAGCATGAAATTCTTTGTTTATTAAAATTACTTTTGGCACATTAACAGTCTTTGCTTTTTTACCGCAAAATAAACCCGCGTTTGTAAAATTTTTTATTATTTCTGGTTTGCAGCACATAATTCCATATGTACTCCAGTATAAAAAAGCCCGGGGGATAATTTTTTGATTAAATTCTTTTTTCCAAAGCCTTGTTATCCTTTTGTAATAATCTTTTTCATCTTTTGGATTTCCAGATATAACCAAAGTGTATCCCGTGCTTTTACTAATCCATCCGTCTCCAACAAAAGCACCTGTTAATTCAGCAAACTCTTTTGAAACCACGTTAAGAATTAGTTTTTCCTTGCTTTAATAGTTGTGAAAGAGCTCGTTTCCACTATTCTCCAACCAATAGATTTTTATTCCCGAAAGCCATTAATAAGTTTTGCATGGCCCAAATGATTAAACGCGGTTTTCTAATTAAAAGACTTTACTGCAGCGAGTGCAATCAGCGTGTTTCAAGGGAGGATGGCCTTTGCCAGAACTGCGGCGAAGTGCTTGAAGCGCTTCCCATTAAACTGCCAAAAGCCAGGATTTTGCCGGCCAAAAAAGTTGCTGAAACAGACCTTGTGGATGTGGAGGAAAGGGCCGAAGAGGAAACTTATGGGAGCGAAGAGCTGGGGCTTGAAGAGCCAGAGCCTGAAGAGGGGTTTAGTGAGGCAGATGAAGAGGAGCCCAGCGAAGTTGTTGCGGTTGGAAGCCCTGCTGCGATTCCTGCTCACCCGAGAAAGGTTGCCACAAAGGCAAATCTTAAAACATTCCTGTGGATTATTGTTACAGGCATGCTTTTGTGGGGGCTTTTTAAGAGCGACAGCATGCTTGTTGTTGGCGCTGCCTTGATTCTTGTGATTGTGGAATTGGAAGCAATCAGAGGCAAATTAAAGGGCAATTAGAACTCTAATGTGTCGCCCTGCCGAATTATTGGGAAATACTTTGCCAGGAGAAACAGTGTTCCCCTTTCCCCTCCGTGAATACAGTCCACAGGCTTCTTTTCAACGGAAATGTCCTTTACCAAGAGCTCTTTTCCCTTGATTTCAATCAGGTTTCCAATCCTTGTTGTTCCCTGAACCATCTTTCCCTGCAGTGAAATGGAGTCGTGAACCGCAAACACTCCCTCTACAAAGAATGCGTTAACGGTTGAATCAGGAAGCGGACCAGTAAGAGAAGGCTCTTCAGCCGCTTTTTGTGCAATTTGCTTCCTTGCGGTTGGAATGCATACCCCAAGGTTCTTTTTTTGCTTTTTCTTTCCCAAAAGCTGTAAAATATTCATATCAAACGATACAATTCTGCATAGAAGTGAATAAAAGCTTATATTCTGCAGGCTATGCTTTTTGCCTGTGGAAAAAGTAGATTTTATTTCTTTCTAATTCGCACAACTTGGTCTTTTGGGACAAGGTATTGTGAGCCCCTTTGGTCTTTTACTTCAACCCAGTTTCCCTCAAGCATTTTTATGCTGACGCCTTTGAGGATTATTCCGTCCTTAGTTTCAATCAGTTCAGCCTTGAATTCCGGGTCCATTCAGTAATCACCTTTTGCTGTACGCTAAGCATAAGATATCCTTTACTTATATAAATACTTGCGTTTTTTTGATTTTTTGCCCAAAGCGCTGAACAGGAAGGTATAAAAACCAGAAACTTGAATATATGCTATCAAAGGAAGTTTGGTGGAAAAGATGGCGAAAAAGATTCTTGTTGTGGACGACGACGCAGACATTGCCGAAACAATCAAGGTAATTCTTGAAACCGAGGGCTATTCTGTGGTCACTGCTTTTGACGGGCACCACGCGCTTGATGCAATTGCAAAGGAACACTTTGACATGATTCTGCTTGACATTAAAATGCCCGGCCTTTCAGGGCACGAGGTAAGAAAGCTTATTCTGGAGAAGATTGCGTACCACGTTCCAATAATCTTTGTTTCAGTTGTCCCAAAAAACGAGGTTGATGTAAAGCTTGTTGACGGCTTCGTGCAAAAGCCGTTTGGAAAGGACAATTTGCTCAACGAAGTCAAGCGCGTTTTTGAGGCCGACGAAACAAAGAAGTGAACTTTGATTTGGTTCTTTTTGCGCGGGATACCCTTAAATAATACCTGCTGCTTCTTTGTAGGTATGGTGCAGGACAAGAGCGTTGAAAAGCCGAAGCAAAAACTTGCTTTGGGGTTGCAGCTGCTTAGGCTGGGGCTTGCTTTTGCGCTAATATCCAATTTGGTTGCGTTTGTTACTGAAATTCTCGGGGTTGGCGAACTTGGGATGGCTCAGGGCCCTGCGATTTTGTTTGTCATGCTTGCCATGCTTTTGTACGGCGGGCTCATTGCACTGGTTGTCAGTTCCTTCAGGGCCTTGGGAAGCTTTGCAGACAACGCAATCAGGTCGGTTGAAATTCTGTTGCTCACCACTGTGGTGATTAATCTGCTTGTTTTCTTGGGTGATGTGCTGGCGACGGCGTTGGCAATAATCCCTGCAGTGGTTTGGATAATTTATTTGGAGAAAAGGGGAAAGGTTCTTGAACAGTTCCCGCCGGGGCAAAGGAAGATAAATTCTCTTGAAAAAATTGCGGCGGCGGTTTCAATAATCGGAATGGTTGGAATTATAGCCCTTGGCGCCCTGTTTTTGCCGCCCGAAGTGTACGACGGAACAGGTGGGTTGGTCACTCCGGAAAACTATTCTTCCTGTGTTGCGGATGAGGACAAGGAATTTTGCCTGAACGCTTTGTATGAGTCCTGCGTGTACGGAATTGAGGATGAATCATACTGTGCCATGTTTGAATCCTGCGTGGACTCAAGTGATGACGCAATGGGCTGCTGGGCAGAGTTCTTTCAGTAAGGCCACCCGAAAAAGGCCTTAAGCAAAGCCAGTTTTTGTTGGATTAGGAAGAATTAAGGGGTATAATGGATATTCCTGAACTTTGGCATTAGATAAAAATGGCGCAGGGGACGAG
>JAFCCO010000015.1 GCA_017610175.1 Candidatus Iainarchaeum sp.
CGCAAGAGGAGTGTTTAAAGCAGAAAAAAAGTCGGGCGAAGTGTTTGAATCATCAACTGTTGTTGAGGATAAAAAGGAACCAAACCAACTCCACTCATTCACATCATTGTTTGCAATATCAAGGTTTACATCCAAAGGAAAACTATTGTACAAAACATTCGAATCATACAAAGCAGGAGAGTAGTTTCCGTCGTGTGAAACAAAGTGCGCAGAATACTGAAAGAAACGGGTGGGGGAAAAGGCATTCAAATCCCAAACAGAACCAGCATTTGAGAACGGGACAGCAAAAACCGAGCCTGTTTCACCGTCAGGTCCGGCAAAAACCTCACCAGCACACTCAGAGTCATCACAACCCCTCACCTGAAACAAAACATTAACATCTGCAGAATTGTCCACCGAATAAACCCCAAAAACATCGTGGATTGAATTGTACTGGGGAAGAACAATGCCAATGGCAAAAGCAAAAGCAAACTGAAAGCTAAGCAAAAGGCACACTGTTAACAGCAAAAAACCCTTTTTCAGCTTTCCCATCTCATTTCCCCTTTCTCCTTTCTTTCTTCCCGGTAGTTTTCCCATTCCATTTTTCCTTTGACTTTTTTTCCCTTTCCTTTTTTTTTCGCTTCAAGATTCAAAATTCCAGATTACCAGATTCAAGACAGATTTTCAGATTCAAGGCGCCGCGCAGCAGCGAAACCCGACGCTGCAGGTCGCAAGGGCCGAATCGAAGCTCAAATAGGCACTGAACAAGCCCGCAATGCCCCCAATGCTCCAACCGCCGCCACGCAGAACAGCCCGATTCTCCTTCGTTGAGCTTGTGTAAACCCCGTCGTTCCCATAATGCAAACTCTTTTCCCCGTTTCCCCACAGGGGAGGAGAAACATCGTCATTCGGATAATTCCAGCCATTGTCAGCCGAGTCGGCGTTAACATCTACAACATCCGATGTCCAGTCGTAAACGTTTCCAATCAAATCAAAAACACCCTCTGCGGACACACAGTTTGAAGGGCTCTGGCTGTTGGTGCTTCCTGTATTGCACGCGGCCCCACCCCCCTGGGAATGACTTGGACAAGAATTTGTTGCGCCAACAACGCATGCGGCGTCTGTTACAGCGTCACTCAAACCGTAAACCTGTCCGTTGAGGTTTGCGGCAGCCATCCACTCTTCACTCGAGCACAAATGCTTTCCGGCAGCCGCACAGGCTGTTGCTGCATTTGTTTGTGAGATTGTTGTCCACGGTATTCTGCCGGCAACGCTTGCAGGAACCGGGCTTTCACCATAATGGGCTTCACTGCCTGCACTCCATTCAATGCTGTTGTCGCAGAAGGTTGCGTCAGAGTGGCTCGCCTCATACTTGTCAATGCAGAAGCCGCCAAGCTTTGGAATAAAAGCCATTCCTTCCGGGCAATTAAAATCCTTCAAGCCCCAAGAGATTGAGTTCCAGTCAACAACACTTCCGGCATCAAACACCCTGCTGTTATAATCACCCGAAGTGCTCCCCGCCGTCAATCCAACGAACCCGTTCCCGTCCAAAGAATTAAAATCAGTCCCAGAGTACGCGCCAGCATCAAACTCTGCCTCAGAATTCACATCCCAGTTAAAGTCAACATCAAAATTGGCTTCACCCACCAAATCCATTGAAACAGATGAAACGTTTGCATTCAAAGGAATGCTGAAAGAGCCGGCAGACCCCCCCGCCGCAAAGAAAGAAAAAGACTCACCGGACTCACCGCCGCCAAAAGTCGAAATTGTTGGCGCAAAAACAAGCAAACCAGCAAAAAGCAGGCAAGCAACAGCCACCAACAAAAAAGGCTTCCAACGGCTTTGCATCCTGCCAAACAACTCAAACCCTTCACCAAACACGCCAAAACACAACCAAACCAATACGCGATTACCCTATCAATACAATAACTCCCCCCCCTAAATAAACCTTTGCCCGCCCCTTGGGGGGGGGGGTTCCGGGAAAAGAGCGGTTAGTTTGTTCTCTTAAGGTATTTTTCTAAGTCTCGGTAGTCTTTTTTTCTTTCAAGAAGGCAGGCTATCAGGATGTTTGGTTCCAAAACAACGTAAATTAGTCTTGTTTCTTTTCCCTGCAGGCTTAATCTTACTCTGGAAACTTTGTTGAATTTTTTAGAGCGGATTCTTTTGAATCTGAAGGGGTTTTCTTTAATTAGGGCAATTTTTTCCTTGATTTGTTTTTTGCTTTTTTCATCAAGTTCTTCAACTTGTTGGATGAAAAAATCCAGCGCGTTGAGGGTAAAACTCATTCCAACGCCTTAAAAAGCTTTTTTTCTGAAACAACGTGTTTTTTTCTAATGCCGCTTTCAATAAGGCTGTCAATTAAGCCAATTTCTTTTTCAGAAAAGTTTTCGTCAAAATCGCTTTTTTCAAAAATCTTTTCACGCAAGGAATCCATTGCAAGCTCTTGAATATTTCTATAGCCGTAGTTTTGTGCAAAAGATTCGGCTGAATCAAAAAGATTTTTACTCATTTTCAAATTAAGCTGTTTAGTAGCCATAGATATCTATAGATACCATTGTTATTTTAAAGGTTTTCCATTGCCCTCCGCCCCAAAAAAATTAAAATCCCTGCATTGAATTACCCCTGCATTTGCCTGGCAAACGGCAAAAGGAAAGAATTAGTAAGGGCAGGGGCGAAGGCAAACCAATATTAATATTCCCGCACTAAACCCCTTATGGAATATACTGCAAACGATTCTCCCTCTAAAAACAAGGACGCAATCATCTCGCGCTACAGGCAGGAGCTTATTGTAGGGGGCTACAGCGCGCGCACAATCAAAATGTACCTTTTTTACCTGAAAGACTTTCTCGGCTCAACCCAAAAGCCGATGGATGAGGTTGTGCGCGAGGACATAATCGCATTCCTTGCAAAGAAAAAGGAGGAAAAGAACGCAAGCAACTCAACCATTTCACTAATTCACTCCTCCCTTAGGTTCTATTTCCACAACATCCTTGGTAAAAAAATTCTCGATGAAATAAAAACCCCGCGCAAGGCAAAAAAACTACCTGTTACACTCACGCGGGACGAAATCAGGGACCTGATTAAGGCATCCAAGCCCAAGCGCAACCGCCTGATTGTTCAGTTTCTTTATTCCTCGGGAGCAAGGGTTAGCGAGTGTGTAAAGCTCAAAGTACCAGACCTCAATCTCAAAGAGAGAATTGCAATGGTGCGCGGCGGCAAGGGAAACAAGGACAGAGCCATCATTCTGTCCAAGGAGTGGATTAAGTATTTGAAGAAATATCTGGACCGCAAGAAGGTAAAATCCGAATTTGTCTTCAGCAAGAAAAACGGCAAAAAACTAAGCACTGATACTGTGCAACGGATTGTGAGAGAGGCTGCTGAAAAAGCGGGAATTCAAAAGCACATTACCCCCCACAGCCTGCGCCACTCATACGCAACCCATCTGCTGGAGGCCGGGGAAAATCTCAGAAAAATCCAGGAGCTGCTGGGCCACTCCAACCTAAACACCACCCAGATTTATACCCATGTTTCAGTCAATGACCTTAAAAAAGTTGAAAGCCCGCTTGACAAGCTCTGACCCCGCAGTTCCACTAATTAGCCTAATGTTTCCTGAAGGGCCTTAAGCTTTGCCACAATTTTGCGACCCTTTTGGGTGAGAACAATTGGTTTAACCCGCCCTGTTGATGAAACATCAATCAAACCAAATTCCTTAAACCCTGCTAAAACCTTAACCATATGGGGATAAGTGCAGTCCACTTCCTTTGCCAATTCAGAAGCATAGGTTGTTTCTGCATTATTAAATAAAGCTAACAGAACCTTTGCGGGTTTGTCCCTAAATAAAAAGTAAAAAAGCTCTTCCCCCATTAAAACACCCAAAAACTAAGGGTTTCGCCCTTAATAAACTTATCTCCTAAAAGCCATAAATTATTATGTATAAATTACAAAATATAAGTTATAAGCTGTTAATTATAAATAATAGAAAAATATGAATTATGTATACCCTAAACTTTGGTTTGATTGCCGCGGGCTTCCACTCTAAAAATTATGTATACTCCAGCCAAATTGGTTCATTATATCAAAAGAATAGGTTTAAATATGAAAAGTGTTTTATTATATATGAATTTTTTAGGAGGACTTTCAATGACAATGCGCTTATCAAAACTTTTTGGAATGGACATCTACACGGCCGGGGCCGAGTACAAAGGCAAAGTGTTCGATCTTGTTATCAATCTTGAAAAAGGCAAATTAGAAACTATTACTACAGCGCCTTTAAAACCAAGAAGCAAACAGGAAGCAAAAAAGATAATCAGCGAAAAAAGTATTCCTTACAAGAATGTAAGAGCTGCTAAAGATATTATCATTGTTGCTGGTGGCAAATCTGCTGCTAAAGAAGCTGCAGCTGCTGAAGCACCAAAACGCGGTTATACTCGTTATTCAAGACGATAAATAACCGTCATTTTTTTTATTTTTAATAACGTATATTTAAATTTACTTATGTATTATCTTTATACATAAGATAAGTTTGTATATAAGTATAAGAATAGTGGAAGAGTAGGGTGTGAATGGGAGTCAAAGGTTATTTTATCCAATATAAATTTATAATTCCTGAGTCATTGAGCCATTCATCATACACTTATCAGAAGCTTTTTAGGGCTCTTTATGGTTATACCCAGGCCGTTTTCAAATCAAATGGCAAAAATTATCACTATCATAGGCCAGGCATTCTTTCAGAAGTGCCTTATATTAGGCCCGGCAAAAACTGTGTTATTATTCCCCCCGGTACATTCCAAAAGCTAATTGATTTCTTTAAAACAGGCCGCAATCCAACCCACCACTGGAAGTGGAAAGGGGACTGGAAAGCGGTTTATTACATGAATGAAAAAGATATTGAGGAAAAAAAAGCAATTGACGCAGTTATTTCTTTAATCTTAAGAACCGATGCCTGGGGCAATAGCGAAAAAACAATTTCATTAATGGATGGAATCAAGCGGGGCGCTACAGGACCCCTTGCGGACCCCTATAAATCAATCTTACTTTCAAAAGCAAAATCGATTGTTGGGTCTCCTTGGTTCAAGGATGTTTACTCTCTCTCACCGCAACTGAAAGAATTTTATGCAAACTATAAATTGATTAAGGGAATTTAACCCAATTCTACTTCTTTTTTATTTACTATAATTTTAACTTTCTGCGTTTCAGGTTCTTTCTCTTCTTTAGCTTCAACCAAAAGAGGAATTTTTCTCCATTTTCTTCGGCCCCCCACACTTGTGGTTTCCATAAGACCCATATCCACAAAAGTTTTCAAATAAGGGTAAAGGCTTCTGAAGTTTTTATATTCAACCCCAAAGATCTCCTTTATCCTTCGTCTTATTTCTTCCATATCCACCCATTCTTCAAATCCAATCACGCTGTTTAGGTGGTATGCCTGAGTATTATCCCTAAAATTCAAAATATCCCATATGGAAACTATTGTGCTTTTTTCTTCTTTTTTTGATTCTACCGCGTATATAGTAGAATCTGCTTTATTTTCACTCCAAATTTCAATACCTTTTATGGCGCGAAAAAAGCCTTTAATCAGGGATTTAATTACCATCATTACTATTATAGTACGTAATTACTTATAATAATTACGGTAAGTTTCGTAATGATTGGTAATTACCACATTTTAGCGTTTTTAACAATTAAGTCTTTAAGTGAGCCATTATTATGCCTGATACTTGGGGGTTATTTTGTTGAGTTTTATGTTCCGGCTTGTTATGGCCCAAACAGAGTGCGGTTTTTTGCTATCTGGTTTCTTTTAGTGTTTTTGGCCGCAAGGTGAGAGGATATAAAATAGAGTATTTTGCCACCCTAACCGTATATTTAGTGCACAGCCTCAGTGTGTCTTTTGAGAGGCTTTGTTTTTTGGGTGTTTCCCCTTGGTGCTGGAAAACCGGAACTGTGGGGGTTAGTGAGGGGGCCCAATAAAATGGGATCTCAATAGATTTACTGGCGCCTTGCAGGCAGTGGGTTTCCGTTCATTGTGAGCGGCCTCAAAACTTGTGTTTTCAGGTGTTTTGGGGGTTATTCGTGTTTTTGAGAAAAAGTGATTGCCTAAAAAAAACCTTAATTTTTGGGCAAGGCCAATAGCGGGGGAAGGATTTGAACCTTCGACCTTCGGGTTATGAGCCCGACGGGCACTCCTGGCTGCCCCACCCCGCTGAAGATATTATTAAGGCAAACCATTTTAAAGTCTTTTTATTCAGCTTAAAAGCTCAAAATGGCTCAAAAAACAAAATTAAACCAATTTAATCTTGTTTAATGTTAATCGCAGCAAGATTAGGTCTTTTTATGCGAAAATAACGCGTTTTTAATTTATCTCAGCCCTACTTTTATTTGTCCAACAATTTGTGTTAAAGCGCCTTTTTAATTATCGTCTGCTCTGCCCGCAACGCCCCTAATTCGGTTTCTGTTTCTTTCAGGACTCGGGTATTATTCATCATTCCCATCACTTTTCCGCATTCTGGGCAGCGAAAACCGTATTCTGCGGCAATCTCAAAGGGCATTGGCCCGCAAGCAGCCCTGCATGAAAACCAGCCATAATTGGATTGCATCTGCTGTTTTGTTTCGAGTTTTTTCACATTCTCTTGAATTTCTTCAAGCAAAATTTCTGCAATCCTCTTTTTCTTAATGGCCCAAGTGTATGAATACCATCCGGTTTTGCTGTTCTTGCTTTTTTGGTAACATGCAACCCCCCTGTAATGCAGGCGGTTTAGAATTGTCCTCACTTCGGTTACTTTTAATTTCATTTTCTTTGCAAGTTCTTCGTCTGTAACATCTTCCCCCTTGCGTTCATAAATTTTTATTACCTTTAATGCGCCTTCTCCAGCCATTCGTGTAATTAGGTCTTGGGTAGACTGAAGGTTTATGATTTTTTTTGTTTTTGGCATTAAAGTCCCCGGCAGATATTTTTTAGCTGACAAACAAATAAAAACCAATTCATCGTTTCACCACATTTTTTCCTTTTTTCATTGGCTTGACCCTTATCTTGGCGCCGCTGAACTTCTTTTCCAGCTCTTTTCCGCCAAAAATTCGGTCAAGGGTAACCGCAAGCGCGGCAATTTCGCTATGCGGCTGCAGGGTAACACTGATATTTAGGTCACTTAGCTCGTAAACCCCTGGTTCAACCTTTTGCGAACCCACAATCACAAGAATTTTTTCCTTATTTTTAATAGTTCTAATCTTCTTCTGCAGGCTAAGCCCGTACATGGTCAGATGGACCACAAAATAGCCTTTTTTTTTGTATTCTTCAACGGTTTTTTTCCAGCCGTCTGCAAATTCTACCTTAAACTTTCCGCCCCAGCGGGCTGAAACATCAGAAATGCTTTTTAAAATAGATTCGTCCCTTTCGCCGTCAATTATAATTTGCTTGGCTCCAAAGGCACGGGCAACAAGGCAGCAGTGCGAGCTAACCCTGTAGTCTCTTACCGTGCGGTGGCCGTAGCGAAGAACAACAACTTTAGGCATCAATAAATATTCTTCTGCAAACCATTTTTATTTCTGATTGATTTTTTAGCAAAATTGGGGCACGGCGGCATTTGCCAAGTCACAGGTAACTATTTAATTGTTTTTTGTTGCAGAATTCATTATATGTTTGACATAAAGCTTATTCGTGAAACCCCGGGAACAGTGCGGGAAAATCTTGGAAAGCGCCAGGAACCGGAATACCTCAAGTGGCTTGATGAACTTATTGAAAAGGACACAGAGTGGCGCAGCCTTAAGCAGGAAGCGGACAAGCTTCGTGCAAGAAGAAACGCAATTTCAAAGGAAATTAATATTGTAAAAAAAGAGGGTAAGGATGCAAAAAAGCTTCTTGAAGAGGCCAAATCAATTCCTCAAAAAATTAAGGAAATTGAGGAAAAGTCAAAGGAACTTGCCGAAAAGACCAACTGGTATTTAATGCGCCTGCCCAACCTCCTTAAGGAGTCGGTTCCGTTTGGAAAGAGCGACGAGGACAATGTTGTTGAAAAAGAGGTTGGCAAAAAGCCAAAGAGGAATTTTGAAATAAAGCACCACGGCCAGCTCGCCGCCGAACTTGATCTTGCCGACTTTGAGCGTGCGGTAAAAATTTCAGGCGCGGGATTTTTCTATCTCAAAGGGGACTTGGCGCTTCTTGATATTGCGCTTCAACGCTATGCGATAGACAAGCTGCGCAAAAAGGGGTATACCCTTATCCAGCCTCCACACCTTATGCGAACAGACGCCTATGAAGGGGTAGTTGACCTTGCGGACTTTGACACCGTAATGTATAAGGTGGATGGTGAGGACATGCGAATGATTGCAACCGCAGAGCATCCCATGGCCGCAATGTACAAGGGGGAGATTCTTGAGGAAGAAAAGCTTCCAATAAAACTCTGTGGGGTAAGCCCGTGTTACAGGAGGGAAATTGGAAAGCACGGCCTTGATGAGAGGGGCTTTTTCAGGGTGCACCAGTTTAACAAGGTTGAACAGTTTATTTTCTGCGCCCCGGAAGACGGCGAAAAATACTTCGAGGAAATTGCGCGGAATGCAGAGGAACTTCTTGAGGAGTTGGAGATTCCATACCAGCGAACAAATGTTTGCACCGGGGACCTTGGGATAATTGCGGCCAAAAAATATGATTTGGTTGGATATTCCCCCCGGGAAGACAAGTTTATTGAGCTAATGTCCTGCAGCAACTGCACAGGTTACCAGGCACGCAGGCTTGGCATTCGCTTTAGGAAAAAGGGCAGTACAGACAAAGAGGTTGTGCACACATTAAACAACACAATGATTGCAACAACCCGCTTTTTGCGTGTTTTAATTGAGAATTATCAGACAGAAAAAGGGACAATTGAGGTGCCAAAGGTGCTTCGCCCTTATATGGATGGATTGGAGGAAATCCCGTCAAAAAAGGCAAAGTAATGCTTTAAATACTTATTCAAACCAATTTTTTATGTAGTGCTTCTTTTATTGATGTGAATGGGCCCGTAGCTCAGTCTGGTAGAGCACCTGGCTCTTAACCAGGGCGTCGAGGGTTCGAATCCCTTCGGGCTCGCTCACTTTTTTCTTTAAAAAGAAAAAGGTTCCTACATATAAATGAAGTATGCCCTTTGTTGGGCCCGTAGCTCAGTCTGGTAGAGCAGTGGCCTTTTAAGCCATGTGTCGAGGGTTCGAATCCCTTCGGGCTCGCTAAATGTCCTTTTAAAACTAAGGGGCGATAAAGTATAGCGCCGGGACCATAGCTCAGTCTGGGAGAGCACACGGCTGAAGACCGTGGTGTCGCGGGTTCAAATCCCGCTGGTCCCATCCGGTATTTTGAGTGTTTTGAAATGGTTGAAAAAAGCGCAATAAAGCTTGGAATTTGCATTCCACTCTACAATCAGGTGCCAAGCATTTTCTTCAAGACGTTCATCAACCTGTTTGTTTCATCTGCGCAAAAATATCAGGTAAAGCTCTTTACTGTTGACTCCACAGCGGTTGATGTTGCGCGCAATGTGCTTGTTGAAAATTTCTTAAAAAGCGACTGCACACACCTTGTGTTTCTTGATTCGGATATGGTTCTTCCCCCAAATCTTGTGGATGTGCTGCTTGCGCATGACAAGGATTTTGTTTCCGCGCTGTATATTCTGAGAAAAGCACACCGCCCATGTTACCGTTTTCGCGATGGCGATCATTATAAGGCTCCTGAAAAAGTTGAGCTAAATAAGTTAATCGAGATTGATGCGGTCGGATTGGGTTCATGCATAATTAAGCGTGAAGTAATTGAAAAGGTTGACAAAGAGAATGAGGGCAAGCCATTGTTCTGCAACAAATATTTATCCCGTACAGAGATTAAGGGAGAGGACGTTATATTCTGCGAAGCGGTGAAGAAGGCAGGATTCTCAATATTTGTTGATACCGCTGTTTTGGCAGGGCACTTTGGCGGCATAATCCCTGAGTCGGCATTCAAAGGCATGCTCTATTAGAGGGCGTTGAAGCGCTTTTTTTAACTGTTTTGCATCAAGTGGTTTCTTATGGGTGAAGACGTTTTTTGGGCGGAAAAGCTTGCAAAAGAAATTGCCGGGCGGAAGAATTTCAAGTTCACTGCCAAGCAGGTTCCAAAGCTTGACGAGTGGACTGTTAAAAGCAGCAGTTCCCTTTCCGGCGTGCTGCATATTGGAAGGCTTTCTGATTTGATTCGCGGGGAAGCGGTAAGCCGCGCACTTGAAAAACAGGGCTTCAAACAGAAATTTATTTACGTTACTGAGGACATGGATCCCTTAAGAAAGGTTCCCAAAGGTGTTCCGCAAGACTTTGAGCAGTATATCGGTGCGCCGGTCTGTGACATCCCGGACCCTTTTGGATGCCACAACTCTTATGCCGAGCACTTTGTTTCAACTTTCTTTGATGTCCTAAACGACTTCCTTTTTGTCGAGCCCGATATTTACTCCATGCGCAAGGAATATGCAAAGGGGAGTTTTAATGACAGCATAAAGGTTCTGATGGAAAACGCAGACAAAGTGCGTGCGATTATTGAGAGCAAGCAGGATTCAGAGCTCCCCAGTGAGTGGTCTCCCTGGAAGCCTATTTGTGAAAAGTGCGGCAAAATCCAGACCACTGTGCTAACCAAAGTTGACGGGCTGAAAGTCAGTTACAAATGCCAGGATTATTCTTTTGAGAAGCACACCGCAAAGGGGTGCGGGTTTGAGGGCGAATCGGATTTGAAGAAGGCGAATGGAAAGCTTGTTTGGAAAAGCGAGTGGGCGGCGCAGTGGCTACATTGGAATGTATGTAGTGAGGGTGCGGGAAAAGAGTATGAGGCAAAGAACAGCGCCTTCTGGGTGAATGCCGAAATATGTGAAAAGGTGCTTGGTTTTCCAATGCCTGTTCCAATTTTCTACGAGCATTTAATGGTTGATGGCGTGAAAATGTCAGCATCCCTTGGCAATGTTGTTTATCCAAAGGATTGGGCAACTGTTTCGCGCCCTGAAGCACTCAAGTACCTTTATATGAAGAAGATTATGAAGTCAAGAAGTTTTTCCTGGAGGGACATTCCTGTTATTGAGCTCGAGCTTGACCGTGCTCTTGCTTCAAAGGGCAACAGGCTTGTTGAATACTCAAAAATTAAGGGCCGCGGGTTAAGCGCTGTGCCGGTTGATTATTCAACCATTGCGTCACTTGTTCAGCTTTTTTCTGATGAGAAAGGAGTTTTGGGCGTGCTTTCTTCAATGGGGCTTTTGCCTGAAAAGCTTTCAAAGGGGGAAAAGGATTCCCTTTCTGAACGAATTGGGTTTGCAAGAATTTGGGTTGAAAAATATGCACCTGAAGAATCAAAGCTTTCTTTTCTTGAAACACTTTCGGATTCGCAGACAAGCGCGATGGATGCGGAAGCAAGAAAGCTTCTTTCCGACGTTGCAAATGAGGTTGAAACACTTTCCCTCGCGGACGAAATTCAACAGGCTATTTTTGAAACGGCCAAGTCAAATACCGTGCCTCCAAAACAAATGTTTAAGGCAATTTATCTTTCACTTACTGGAAAGGAGTCCGGCCCCAGAGCTGGAATGCTTGTTCTTGCTTTGGGCAAGGAAAAGTGCCTTGCCCGTTTGAAAGAAGCCTCAGCCTGATTATTCCCCGAGCTCGTCCTCTATTTTTTGAACCCTTATTCCGGTTTCCGTTATGTCAAGCGGGTGCAAATCTTCTGAGTGCTTTGTTGCACGCATTTTTCTTACGTGGAGAATTCTGTTGCTCTGTGTCCCCACTCCCATGTAATGGAGTACAATAACGCCGTCAACAACATACTCTTCAACACCGTATTTTCCAAACTTGCCGGTTCCTTCCTGAACTTCACTTGTCAGAATGGACGTTACCCCGCTTCTCATTAGCATGTAGCTGAGCTTGAGGATGGCTTTTCTTACGTCATTCTCATTTTCAAAGTTGAATCCAAGCGCCGGTATGCTGTCAATTACAACGCGCTTTGCGCCGATTCTCTTTATGACCCGCATTACCTCCAGCAACAGCTTGTCAACATCAAAACCAGTTACCGGCAGCGAAAATTCTTCTTCCGAGGGCATTCCAAGTTTTGCAATGCTCCCGTCAATTAGTTGTATCATGTTTTGGTCTTCAAGCTTTTTGAGGTCCCAGCCAAACCTTAGAACATCTTCCCTTATCAAATCAGGCCTTTCATCAAGAGTAACATATACTCCGGGCTCGTTCATTTCTTTTGCACCCCTGTATATGTATTCCATGCAGAAAATTGTTTTTCCGGTTCCGCACCCTCCGCTCACAAGTATGCTTCTTCCGTCCGGAAAGCCCCCTTCTATTAGTTCATCAAGTCCTTTAATTCCAGTTTTTACTCTGTTCAACAAATACCACCTTTAAATTTTTAGTATGAGATTCTGTATTAATTACTGGTCTCACCTTAATATATTTTTTGTTTGGGCTATTTTCTCTCTACATTCAGCACATAGGGCAAAGCAGATATTTTTTCAATTGCCTTGTCCAATTGCCCTTTTTTTTGGATTCTCACATTGAACAGGCAGCTTGTTATGCTGTTTTTGTTTGTTTTTGCGTTGGTTGAGTCAATTTTTATGCGGTTTTCTGAAAAAATTTTCAGAAGTTCCGGAAAAAGGGCTGCATTGTCTTTTGCCTCTATTGCAAGCGCGGTTTCATAGTTTTTTTCCGCGCCCAGCCATTCAACGGTAATCACTTTGGCCTTGTCCACCCCCTTAATCCCCGGGCAGCTTTTTCTGTGCACTGAAATTTTTCTCTTAGTTGTTTTGTACCCAATAATTTCGTCTCCGGGAAGGGGTTTGCAGCATTTGGCCATCCTTATGCTTAAGTCAGAGGTTGTTTTTTCAACGATTCTCGGCTTCTTTTTTCTGGAGGTGTGCTCCCTTATTCCAAGAGCCTGCTTTATTTTGCTTTTTGCCTTTTCTGTTTTGACAAAATTAAGCCACTGCCTCTTAACCTGTTTCTTTGGGCCGGTAATTATTTCAATTGTGTCTGAATTTTCAAGCACATGGTTTAGCCCAACAGCTTTGCCATTCACTTTTGTTCCTTTTGCCCGGCATCCAATATCGGAGTGTATTGCGTATGCGAAATCTATCGGGGTTGAGTTCTCCCTCAAAATTATGACCTGCCTTTTTGGAGTGAATACAAAAATCCGTTCCTCTCCGGACCTTGCTTTAAGGCTTTGTCTTAGGGCGCTTGATTCCTTGTGGGTTTTGTGCCAGTCCATCAACTGTTTAACCATTGTCAATTTTCTGTCAAAATATTTATCTTTGCGGTTTCCTTTGTACTGCCAGTGTGCCGCAAGCCCGACTTCGTCGTCCCAGTGCATTTGCCATGTTCTGATTTGCACTTCTGCGGGCGCCCTGTTTTTTATAATTACGGTGTGGATGCTTTTGTACTTATTGTCTTTTGCGTCTGCGATGTAGTCGCGAAACTTGTGTTCTATAGTTTGGTAGTTTGAATTGATTGTCCCAAGGGCCTTGTAGCAGTCTTCTACGCTGTTGCAGATTATTCTTGCGCCCTGCAAATCATATATTTCGTTGAACGGCTTTCGCTTCATTTTTTTGAATATGCTGTAAAAGTGCTTTGCCCTTGCAAGCACAATAGTGTCAAGCCCATGTTTTTTCATGAGCTTTTCAAGTTCTTCCCCCAACTCCTTTGCGTCCTTTTCCCGCGTAACTCTTTTTGCGCCGAGAAGATCCTTTATTCTGTTGAATTCAACCCTGTAAAGCTGTTTGAATGCCAAGTCCTCCAACATCCATTCAAATTCGTTTATTCCAAGTTTGTGGCAGAGTGGGGCGTAAACATTTAGTGCAATCATTGCCTTTTGTTTCGCCTCTGTTTCATTGACAAATTCCTCGGCCATAAACCGGTCGATTGTTGAGGCGATTTTTATGAAAATTGTTCTAATGTCTTTTGCCGAGGCAAGCATAATTGTTGACAAAAGCCCCCAGTCCACCCTGTCAAGATTTGCTTCCTCCACCACCCTGCTTTTTTGCTGTTCGTCAATTAGTTCCACAATGTCTTTTCCAAACAGCTTTTCAATCTCTTTTCTTTCAGAATCGTCTTTGCAGTCGGCGTGGTGCAATAGCACAGCCGTTATCATCTCTTCGTCGGGCGAGAGCTTTGCCATTATTTTTGCGGTATTAAGCAGGTGTTCTTTGAAGAGCCGCCCTGTTGGGGTAGTCTGCTGGCTAATAGAATTAGCTGCATATTCAAAAGTCTTTTTTAAGCGGGCAAAGTTTAGTTTTACCCCCTTTTCCCGTAGTTTTTCCTCCAGCTGGCTAAAGGAAGTTATTATCTCCTGCATATCCTCTAAATTTTCTTGTATGAAATGTTTAAATAGTTCTTTTTTATCTAAGTTAAAGCGATTAATGCAATAGTGTGTAACACGCGGGGCAAGGTAAGGAATGTTACATCGGCACAGCTTTCTTCTGAAATTTCAAAGAAGGGAGCGGTCTGGGTTGATGTCCTTAACCCTTCCCGTGAAGACCTTGATTTTCTTGAGGAATCCCTTGGAATTCACGGCCTTGCTCTTGAGAACTGTCTTGAGGAAACCCCGCACCCTAAGTTTGAGCCGTACGGCGGCCACTTTTTTATGACCACTCAGGAGCTGCACTACAATAAGGGGGCATTAATTTTCAATGAGCTTGATATGATTCTTGGACCGGGTTTGGTTATTTCTTCGCTCTCGGGCTTATGGCCGCGGTTGGTTTAATAATGATTTTCTTCTTTAAAAGAAAACATTGGCTTTAACAGGGGGGTATTTGTTATGCAAATTAAGACACCGGTTTTGTTTATTAATTTCAAGACTTATGAGCAGTCGACCGGGGAAAACGCGGTTAAGCTTGCTAAGGCGGCAGAGGAAGCCGCAAATGAAGTGGGGGCATTAGTTGTTCTCGTTGTGCAGGCTGCAGACCTAAGACTTGTGTCTTCAAGTGTTTCACTCCCTGTTTTTGCGCAGCACATAGACCCGGTCTCATTCGGTTCAAATACCGGAAAAACTTTGCCAGAGGCTGTAAAGGCGGCGGGCGCCACCGGAACAGTTTTAAGCCACGCTGAAAACAAGCAAAATAACGAGTTTATTGAAAAGGCAATGGCCCGCGCCCGTGAAATGGGCTTTGATGTTATGGTTTGTGCAGAGGATCTTGAGCGCGCAAAGCAGATTGCGGCGATGAATCCAAAGCCTGATTTGATTGCGGTTGAACCCCCTGAACTTATTGGCGGGGACATAAGTGTTTCGACAGCACACCCTGAGCTCATTACCGATTCGGTTAAGGCCATTAAGGAAATTGCCCCAGGCATAGAGGTTATTACAGGGGCGGGAATTAAGAATCAGGGGGATGTTGCAAAGGCAATCGAGCTTGGAACAGTCGGAGTTTTTGTTGCAAGCGGTATTGTTAAGGCTGAGAATCAGAAGGAAGCAATTATTGATTTGCTGCGGGGGCTTAAGCAGTAAAAATTGGAGGGATTTTTTTATGGACGACAGAAACATTCAGGTTGCAAATTCACCAAACGTTGACGAAATAGACAAGGCGAAAATAAACTTAAGCCTCAACAAATGTTATGACACGCTTTACGGCATAGTTAACAACAAGATGCTGTTGAAGGTTCATTTCAAGGAGGATGAGGCGACAGGCGCAAGAAAGAAACATTCAGTTAATCTGCATCTTTCAATTCCCGGAGTTGAGGTTACTGCAGTTGGTTTGGGCTGGAATTTGATAACTGCGTTGCAGGAAGCGATTGAAACTCTTGAAAGGGAGACAATTAAAAAAGTAAAATCTTAAGGCCTACTTCCTTTTTTTCTTTTTTGATTTAGGCGTTGCCTTTTTCTTAACGGGCTTTTTGGCCCTTGCCTTTGTTTTCTTTGCAGATTTTCGCGCGGTACTTTTCTTTGCAGGCTTCTTTGCCGCTTTTTTTGATTTTGCGGATTTTCTGCTTTTTTTGGGTTTTGCCTTTACTTTTTTCTTATTTGCCTTCTTCTTGGGTTTTGCTTTCTTTTTTGCAGGCTTCTTTGCCGCTTTTTTTGGTTTTTTGGCATTTGCCTTCTTTTTTGCCCTTCTCTTTGGGTTATTGGAGGGCCTTGCCCTTACAAGCGACGGCATAAATGTCTGGAAATCGTCCTCTTCTCCGCCTTCGTTTAGTTCTTTGCGCATTTCAGCAATAATGTCCTTTACTGTCATTTTTTCTTCAGTCAATGTAGTTCCTCCAGAAGAAGAATAATCAATTATGATGCGTTTTCTTATATTTATTCTTTTTCCTTTCTTCTTTTGGGCCAAAAAGGGAATGATTTAAATAAATTTAACCGTTAAAACAGCTATGAAAAAGGCAGTTTTAACCGTGCTAGCTGTAATTGCATTAATTGCGCTGTTTTTTGTGCTTTTTTATTCAAGCCCTGTTGTGCTTTTGTCCGGAAAAAAGCCGGTTCAGGCTCCGGCAACAGACCTTAACTTTGCTGAATTTGATTCAAACACAGCCGCGCCCGAGCTGCCTGAGGGGCTTGGGTTTGCAGAGCTCTCAAACGGAAAAATCAGTCTTTATTCAAGGGATGGAGAGGTGCTTATTTCATTCCACGAACTTAATCCCTTCACTGAGGCGCCTGTTCTTGATGATTTGAGCAAGATGCCTGCGGGGTCAGAACTAACTGTTGATTACACTGAGTTGGGCGCAAGTGGATTCAAGTGGGGCTATCATTTCAAGCTTCCTTCGCTGAATTTTAGGGCCGGGTTGCTTGTTGAGGCGCAGAATAAAATTTCAATTCCCGATCCTGCAAGGGCAAGCCTGGTTGTGAACAGGACAAATCTTGATTTTGAGGATTTTGCCCAGTCGGGCTTTGGCCTTGTGCTTTCGCAAATCGATTCAAACACTGTTTTGATTTCTGTTTCCCGCGATTACAAAGAGGCTGACATAAATGTTGGAAACTGGGTTTACCTGGACCCGTATGCTTTTTTGAATTAGAAAAAGTGTGGGCGTGCCTGAGAATGGGAGCAGGCATTAGGAAACAGTGGCATTGCCTTTGCTCGCTTCCGCTGTTCCCAAAGCATTTCCTGATGAAATTACCGTTGCTTTCTTCCGAACCTGGCGGGATTCATCTCAGCAAAAAATCTAAGGGGGCAGAAGGTCAACGCTACAGCAATGGCTTTTTTCCTAAAGCGAGTGCCCCGCTTCACAGGCTTCGACTCCGGCATAAAGCGGATTTCCGGTTATAGGAGACCGCTAACTTCCCAGCCTAGCCCACAGTATTATTGTGCCGAAAAGGGTTTTTTAAGGTTGCTTTCCCGCGCAAAAGCGGGAAGAACCCCCCTTACACGTCCTCTATCCCGTTTTCTGTTATGCGGTAGAGCGCCTCTCCGTCCGGGAGTGATGGTGAGTCAACAAGCTTTGCAACCCTTTTGTCGCCCTTGCTTTTTCTCAGGTATAGTCGGGTCTTGCTTGCGTGCGCCACAATGTTTCCGCCAACCGGTGCGGTCGGGTCTCCAAACATTATGTCCGGCCTTTCCATTACCTGGTTTGTCACAAGGACTGCGATGTTTTCCATTTCCGCAATTTTCATTAGCACCCTCATGTGCCTGTTTAGCTTCTGCTGCCTGCCCGCAAGCTGTCCCCTTCCCACAAATTCTGACCTGAATTGCGCCATAAGCGAGTCAACAATCAAAAGCTTGATGTTTTTTTCCTTAATCATTTCTGTTGCTTTTTCTGCGAGAAGCATTTGGTGGTCTGAGTTGTAAGCGCGGGCCACAAAAATGTTTTTCAAAACCTTTTGGGGATCAAGCCCTAAAAATTTTGCAACCTGGGTCGTTCTTTCCGGCCTGAAGCTGTTTTCACTGTCAATGTAGAGGCAGTTTCCTCCAAGGCCGCCTTTTTCTTTTGGGAGCTGCACAGTAACTGAAGTTACAAAGCACCACTGTGATTTTCCGGAAGCGTACTTTCCGTAAATTTCAGTTATGCTCTGTGTTTCAATTCCGCCCCCTATTAATGTGTCGAGCTCTTTGCTTCCTGTTGTGATTTTTCCAACAAGTTCCCTTTTCTTTGCAAGCACGTCCGCAGACTCGTAGCCCATTTCAAGCGCGTCCCTTGCCGCCTTGATTGCCTTGTCGGCGGTTATTTCCCCAAGGGTTGCCGCTTCCTGCAGTTCCATTGGCGATGCCACTGCAACGGCTTCAAGTGTTTTGTACCCCGCAGCCATAAGCTTTTCTGCCGCCTGTGGCCCTATTCCGGGCAAATCAGTTATGCTCTTTATTTCTTTTCCCATGATTAATCTCCTCCTTGCCCTGGCTTTTTGTGGCTTGCTTTTGGGAAAAAGCACGCCGCTTTAGTCGGGCACTACAAGAAGTTTGTTTGATTTCCTTTAAAAGCTTTTGAGAGTGGATTTCCACTATTGGAATGAGATTTCCCTTGCATTGAATTCAAGTTCCTGTGAAAAGCTGTTCATTTTGGGAAAGCCTGTTGCCGTAATTTTTTTCCCAACAAGTGTTTCTTTCAGTTCTGCAATCAGCTGTTCTGCCGTGTTCACTTCAAGCCTTTTTGCAAGCTCGTCCTTGCTTAAGCCCATTGCTTTTTCTGCAACCTCCGCAAACAGCACTGCCTTAATTTCCCCGCCATCGTCTTTCAGCCTTAATCCAAGCACTGCTCTTATGTCGGGCTCAACCTCGCCGCATGCTTCGCAGACATAGTTGCCATCCATTGCGTCAACTTTTTTCCCGCACTTCGGGCAGACGTTGAATCTTAATTTTCCCGGCATTATTTCCGCAACCTCTGCGCCAAGTCTAATGTACCTGTCCCCTTCCTTTAACTCTGAGATTTTCTTTTCCTTGAATTCAATTCCGCGCGCCTGCATTTCGGATGCGGGCGGCAATGCATTGCCTCCGCCCGGGTTGCTTAAAATTCTTGCCCTGAACCCGAGGTGCAGTTCAACCCCCTTCATCCCGTCCTTTGTGTATGCGCCCTCAATTTTTACCGCTTCACCCAGTGGGTGCTTTTTTAGTTCGTCAACGATGTCGTTCCAGGCCGTTGCCCTGATTACCGCGCCCTCGTCCCCAATCATAAAGTTTGCAACCCTTCCCTTTCGCCCCTCTTTTTCAAAGTTTGTTTCGGGGAACACGCGAAGAATTCTTGCAATAACGCTTGCGTCGCTTTCCCTTACCTTTAGTTCCGCAAGCTTTACAAGGTTTTCATCAATTTTGGGAAGTTCCTCTCCCTTTCCCTCAGGGTTTACTTCCATTTTTCCGTTGTATGAAAGGTTTAGCTGGGGGGTTTCCTTGTATGCGGTAACATAGCAGTTTTGCAAAAGCAGTATTGTTCCGCGCTGCACTTTTTCCTCATCCAGTTTTTTAACATCCCTGCCCCAGATTGTAAGCCTTATTTCTCCCGTGGAGTCCGCAATTATTGCGCTGCAGAGCATTCCCTTTTTGCCGTTTTTCTCAAACTTTTTGGGGGAGAAAACCTGCTTTACGCGCGCAAGTGCTTCAACATTGTTCATTCCTTCCTTAAGCTGTGAAATTTCAAGCCTTTCAAGGGTTTTTTGCTCAAGATTTAACTCCACACCGAGCTCTTTTGCAACCATTAATGCCGCGCCGCTCTCTGTTAAAAGCCCGGAGAATTTCTCCATTTTAACGTTTACAAGACCTTTTACCTCTTCTTCGGTCTTTTTGGTGGCTGAAATTATCTTTTGAAGGGTTTCTGCGCTTTCCATTCTATTAATTTGCTGACTGGAAAATTTTTTAATAGAAACAGCCAATTGTTATGTATAAGCTACGCTTTTTATTTGTTTTTGCTTACTCTTTCATCTGCATGATTGAAGCAATTAAGCCAAACCTTTTCGTATTCTACAGCCCGAACCAGGGGAGCAATGCATACCTTTTGGTCGGCAAGAAGACAATTTTGATTGACACAAGCGACTCCAACAATTCCTCAACCCTTAAAGAGGAACTTAAGGAAATCGGTTTTGCCCCAAAGGACATTGACCTGGTTTTGTTCACGCACGGGCACTGTGACCACTTTTCCGGAGCAAAGCAGTTCCAAAAAGCAACCCTTAGGATGCACAGGCTTGATGCCGATTACGTTAACAACCACGATGAAATGTACACCGCCTCAAACATTTTTGAGTCAAAATATTTCCCCGAGATTTCGGCTTTCCTTGACGACAACGAAGTTATTGAGGCCAAGCCATTCAAGCTAAAGGTAATTAAAACACCGGGCCACACACAGGGAAGCGTTTGCTTTTATGACGCAGAGCAGAAACTTTTGTTCTCGGGCGATTTGATTTTCAAGTCAGGCGTTGGGCGATTTGACTTGCTTTCCGGAAACAAGCAGGATTTGGTGAAGTCAATCAAGTCGGTTGAAAAGCTTGACTTTGATTTGCTTTTGCCAGGCCACGGTTTGGTTGTTAAGGAACAGCAAAAGGAGAACATTGAATTTGCGCTGAAAACAATTTCAGGTTCATTTATATAGTTGTTTTAACCCATTAATTTTTGGTGAAACCATGAAAGAGGGCAAGGTTTACAAAAAAATAACAAGGCTTATTGACGAGACCGGCGGGCTCACATTTATGCAGCTTGACCCTCCAAACTTTGATCCTGAGACAAGCGGGAAGATTGCAAAGATTGCCGAAGAGAATGGGGTTAATGCGCTTGCGGTCGGCGGCTCGGTTGGGGCGCAGGGCAGAATTCTTGACGACTCAATTAAGCGGATTAAGGAAAACTCTTCAATTCCGGTAATTCTTTTTCCGGGAAACATCGCAACACTGAGCAGTAATGCCGACGCAATTTACTTCATGTCAATGCTGAACAGCAATGACCCCTACTGGATTTCGGGCGCGCAGATTGGCTCAAGCCTCCCCATTAAAAAAATGGGGCTTGAAGTGATTCCAACCTCTTACATTATTATCGAGCCGGGCGAAGCCGTTGGCTGGATGGGCCGAGCGCAATTGATTCCAAGGCACAAGTCCTACCTTGCGGCGGTTACAGCACTTGCAGGCGAATATCTTGGAAGCAAGCTTATTATTCTTGAATCAGGCGGCGGCTCTCCAACATGCGCTCCAAAAGAGATGATTGCAGCGACAAAGAAAGTGGTTGATGTTCCCCTTCTTGTTGCAGGTGGGGTAAGAACTGAGAAGGCGGCCTATGAAACAATCAAGGCAGGCGCCGACATTATTCAGGTTGGTTCCACTTTTGAGGCAAGCAAGGGCAACCTCAAGGAAATGGCCAAAAAGTTCAGCACAATCACCGGCGCCGTTAAAAAGGCCGGAAAGGAAAAAAGGTAAGGCCTTATTTTTCCAGCCCTGCAACGGTTTCAAAAACCGCTTTTTTAAGTTCAAACATTGGTTTCCACCCAAGCTTGCTTATTTTTACGGTGCTGTAATTTCTCTCCCTCACAAGCCGTTGGATGTGCTGTGGGAGCACAACTGTTTTTTTGCCGGTTACTTTTGAAACGGCAAGGTAAATGTATGAAAGGATTTTTCCAAGCCACACAGGAATTGTTTCAACCTCTCCTTTGAAGCCGAGTTCTTTTTTTATCAGCCCGTAAAGTTCCTTAAGCGTTGGCTTCTCTTTTCCCGCAACAATGTAAGTTTCCCCCGAGCACTCGCTTTTTCCAAGCACGAACAAAAGCGCTGAAACAAGGTCCTTTACATAAATCGTCTGGAACAGATTTTTTCCGGAGCCAATTAGCGGAAACTTTTTCTTCGCAAGCTTTGCAATCCCTTTCCAGTACCTGTTGGGCCCCAGAACGAGCGCGCTTCTGAGTATTGTTATTGGAAGCATTTCCTGGCTTTCCCAAACTATTTTTTCCCCTCTTGCCTTTGTTGTTTCGTACATTGTTTCAGGTTCAATTGCGGAATGTTCGTCAACAAGCCCTTTAACCCGTGCATGCACTCCAACGGTGCTTAAGTAAATCAGCTGCTCAACACCGGCTTTTGCGCTTGCGTCCACAACGTTCTCCGTTCCCTTTACGTTAACCTCAAGCATTTGCTTTGGCTTTGTTTCGTCAAGCACTGCCGCAAGATGAAACACCGCGTTCTTTCCCTTGGCCACTTTTTTCAGCTGCGCAAGGTCAAGTATATCGTTGCCGAGTGCGGAATCAAAGCCGTCTACTTTGTGCCCTTTTTTCTTCAGCTCTGAAACAAGTTGCTTTCCTACAAAGCCCTCGCTTCCGGTTACAAGGATTTTCATAATGTCAAATTAATTTGGAAATTAATCTATTTAAACAGATACCACATATTTACCTATCAGCGGGTGTTTTTGTTGAATCACACAATTTTTTTGCTTTACACAAAGGTTCACGGTGATTTTGACAGCATTCCAAAGGACGTGAAAAACGTAATAGTCGGGATGTTTTTCTATGTTCTTGCATGGGGAATTTTTGACCCGTTTATCTCAATTTTTATCCACTCAATTGTCGGAAACTATTCCATTGCCGGCGTAATTTACGGCCTTTCGTTTTTGATTGGGGCGGGCTTTGCAATGCCTGTGGGAGACCTTGCCGACAAGGTGAACAAGATAAAGTATTCTTACAGGTCAATCTTGCTTTACCCTGTTGTTGGGCTTCTTTACTTTTTTGCGGCGCAGTTTTCCGGAGTGGTTGCACTTGCCCTTCTTTTGGCGGGCAGGGTTCTCAACGGAGTTCTTGCCCTGTTTTGGATAATGATTGAGGGGTTCATTAGGCTCAAGTCCCCTAAGGGGGAAACATCGGCAACATTCGGGCTTTATATCACAACTTACAAGCTTGCATATGTTGTTGCCCCATTGTTCACAATCCCGCTTGTTTTGTTTTTAGGAGTTGGTTTGGAAAATGTTCACCTGCTTGCTTTGGCGTTAATTCCTTTTCCAATCATTGCGGCGTTTATAATTTCAAGAACCAGGGACGGCGGGGAATCACTTAAGCAGGGAATCAACGATGTTGTTGTAAAGGACAGGGTCTTTTTGAAAGAGATTGCCGACCTGAAGAAAATTGGCGCGCCGGCTTTTGTTTGCCTTCTCTTGGGTTTCTTCATTAAGGCAATTGACTCAATAATTTTTTTCCTTGTTCCGCTTTTTGCAATCTCCCTTAATATGAGCCTTATCGAACTTTCAATTCTCTTCGCGCTCATAAATATTCCTTACCTTTTCTCGTTCTTTTTTGCAGAGCTTGCCGACAGCTTTGGCAAGGCAAATGTGATTGCGGTTGGGTTTGCAGCCTCCGCAATTGCCCTTATGGCAATCGGGCTCACGCCCTTGCTTGGAGCCACATTTTATGCAGCCTGCTTTGCGCTTGGATTGATTTTGGCTGTGTTGCGCCCTGCAGTCAACGGCCTGATAACTGACATAACTCCGCGTGCAAATGACGGGGAGATGACAGGGACTTACACAATGGTTTTCAGAACAAGCGGGTTTGTAACCCCAATCGCTTTCGGGCTTCTTTCCGAGAGCTTTGGTTTGGCTTCCCCTTTTATGGCGCTCTCGGTTTTCCTGCTTGCAATGGCGGTTGTAACACTTATCGTAAAAAGAAAGATTGTTGTTAATATTTAGTTTGGTGAAAAAAAATGCCTGAATTTGTTGAGATTGACGGATCCATTGGAGAGGGAGGGGGCCAGGTTTTGAGGACAAGCTTTGCTTTGGCTGCGCTTCAGGGAAAGCCGATTAAAATTTCAAACATCCGTGCCTCGCGCCCCAAACCGGGCCTTAGTCCGCAGCACCTTACGGCACTTCAAACCCTTTCAAGCATTTGTGGGGCAGGGATTGAGGGGGCTTTGCGGGGAAGCGAAAGCGTTTCGTTCATTCCCGGTGAAATTAAGGATTCACAGCTTGCAATCAACATTGGAACAGCGGGAAGCATTTCACTTTTGCTCCAGCAGCTTCTTCCGGCCGCTCTAAAGTCCAAGTCAAGAATTCGCATTGTTGGTGGCACAAATGTTGATTGGTCTCCCCCGATTGAATTCATGCAGCATCTCTTTTTCCCTTTGCTCAAAAAAATGGGCGCAAAGTTTAATTTGAGCGTTTCAAAGCGCGGCTATTACCCCAAGGGCAGGGGGATAGTGACTTTTTTAAGCTCAAAGGCAAAGCTTCCGCTCAAGCCAATTAATCTTGATGAATTTCAGGGCCTGCAGGGGGTTTCTGTTTTTTCGCACTCAAGCAACCTTCCACGGGAAGTAAGCGTTAATCAGGCGAAGTCCGCGGAAAACCTTATTCGCGCGGAATTTCCGGATGCAATATTTGCCGAAACCATTGAGTCAAAAAACCCCTCTGACACAATTGGAAGCGGGATAACACTCATTGCGTCTGACGCAGGCAGGAATAAGTTAAGCGGTTCCGCTCTTGGAAGGCGGGGAAAGCCAGCCGAGCAGGTTGGAAAGGAGGCTGCGGAAAAACTGCTTGCCCACATTAAGCAGGGAAAAGCGGTTGATTCATTTACCGCCGACCAGTTGATTCCGTTTATGGCTCTTGCAAAGGGATATTCAACAATCCATTGCTCCAGACTTTCACAGCACTGCCTCACAAATATTACTGTGTGCGAAAAGCTTCTTGGGGTAAAATTTGGCGTCAAGGGCTTAATTGGGAAACAGGCCGAGATTTCTGTTGAGGGAACGGCCTTTACCTGATTTTTTCAAGCAGGTAGCTTCTGTTTTTGAAGAACAACTTTCCCTGCTCGATTATCTTGTTTTCAGCCTCTTCATTGCTCATGTTGATTGTTTCCTGCACAAAAGAGTAATTTCTTCCAAGCCAGAGCGGAATCAATGCATCAATTACCCTGTCTGAATCTTCTTTAAATGAAGCAATGCAGTCGAACACTATTTGGCTCCAGAGCTCTGAATCAATTGCCGGAACATCCATTTCACCAACTTTGCCAAACGTTTCCTCGCTTAGAACTGCCTTCCAGTTTTCAAGCTGCCCGGACTTTCCCAGTTTAAAATTTTCAAGCATTTTTTCCGCGTTAACCTCGAGCTCCTGCGGCTCAACAAAGCCCTCTTTTTCAAGAACCTCTACATCGTTTACTTTTGTAAGTTTTTCCCATTTCTCGTGGTTTTCTGAAACGATTCCAAACAGCGTTCCCACAACCTGCTCAAACATTGGCTTAAGGTTTGCGCTTGGGTCCTTTGCGTCGTGAACCTTGCTCCCGAGGAAAACCTGCTTTACTTTAAAGCCGTTTAGCACGGCGTTTGAAGTCATGAAAATGTCTATTCCGAATTTTGCAACATTGCTTTGCCAGTCAGCCTTTTTCAGCCAGAACTCTGCAAGCCTTGCTGAGAACGAAAAGTCACCGCCAATCGGCTGCCTTATGTTGTGGCAGAACAGCCCGTAAGTTGTTGGAAAGCATATTTGGTTTGTTATTGTCCCATCGTATTTGTGCCTGCTGTAGTTTGGGGTGCAGTAGTCAACCCCGTTTACAAGAGGGGTTATCATTTTCTTAATCCATCCCCCGCGGATGCTTCTCAAATCCGAGTCCACAACAACAAAATATTTTGCGCCCTTTTCCAGCCCAATTTCCCAAATGTCCTTGAACGCACTCCCTTTTCCCGGAACCGGATTTTTGTATGTAACAAACAGCTTTTCGGTTTCTGTTTCAACGGCTTCAAACACTTCCTTTGTTTTGTCCGTGCTCCCCCCGTCCGAATTTACAATCAGGGCCTTTTTATTTGGAAAGAACTCTCTTAACCCCTTGTCAACCTGTTCCACAACAAAAGCGATTGTATCTGCATTGTTGTAGCTTGGAATTCCAACCAGAATTTCTATCTCACTCATTTAACCACAATCAATTTAAATCACGCAAGCAATTAAATAGGTTATGCCTGCAAAGAAACCAAAATTGCCTTCTCCAAAAAAACTTAGGGCAGGGCAGAAAAACCAAGGTGTAATTGCGCCACTTAGGGGGAAGCGCACGGCAGAGAGGACTGCGCTTGCTGTTGCAATTCGCGGCACAAAACAGGGTCTGGTTTTCAAGGGGGGAGTAAGACAGCGCGACAAACTTTCAGCTTTCGGAGAGCACTATCTCTTTAGAAAAAAGGCCAAGGGAGAGGACCGGGCGGTTGACAACCCTTTCCGCTTTGTCGGGGGGGCGCATCGCGCAAGGAGCTTTTTCAAGGAAGGGGTTCTTGGGACAAGAATTGTTGACAAGGCCAGAACAACTTTGAGGCGCAAGGGAAAGCTCCGCATTCTTGATATTGGAAGTGCGGGTGGGCAATATTGGGCTCATTTTCTGAAAAAATTCAGTGCGGAGGAACGCGCCCGCATTGAAATTCACACACTTAACCCATCCAACCACTACCGCCAGCTTCTCTCCGCGATAACTCCGCAGAGAAACCAGCATGTTGGGGTAATTGAAACAAAGTCGCCCCATAAGCTTGGCAAGTTTGATGTTGTTACTGCATTTTATTCAATTGGTGAAAAGACCGGAACAACCGTTCATGATTCGTTCAGAAAAATTAAGGGTCTGCTTAGCCCCAACGGAACAAGCTATTCTTTCATTGGCCACAAGGGGATGCGTGTTGAACCAACCCGCGCGGACCTGAACAAGGTGCTTGGAACGAGATTCAAGCTTGATTTGTTCAAGTGGGATAAGAAAACCTTTAATCACCCGGTTGTTTTTACCAGGCAAAAGTGAAAGCATGTCTGACTTTGAATCCTGCACTGCTTAAATTATCAGGAAAGAGAACAGTTCCGGGCTTAGCAGAATCAGCACGGTTCCTAAGAAGATGAACGGGCCGAATGGCGGCATATCCCTGTAAACTGGGACTTTTGAGATTCCTATTTTTTTGAGCTTTTCAATTTCCTTGTCTCCAATTATTCTCTTTATCCCCAGGCCGATTTTTCCCGCGATTTCCTTGTCTAGGAATTCAATCGCAACAACCTCATCCTCTTCAAGTTTCTTCAGTTCAACTTCTTTGAGGAAGAAGTTCTTTTTGATTCCCTTTTCAAATGCAAGGAATGCAAGCGCAAAAAGCGCTGCAACCGAGAACATTAGCAGGGCTGTCACTTCAATCATCCCAACAGAGTAAACAAAGTAAAAGTATGCCGCAATAACTGTTCCCAGTACACCAGACTTTAGAATCCCGTCCTTGTTTGCATTCAGGTCAATTCCTTTTCTCCAGTATCTTGCAAGGTAGTATACTGAGTAGAACACCATTGAGAGCAGTGCTGCCGCAAGAAGCACGTGCATCACAAACACCCGCCCGTTCAGGTAGGGGAGAAGCATTGCAATTCCCGTAAACAGCTTTACATCCCCGCCCCCGATTTTTCCAAGCCAGTAAAGCACAAAGCCTATTGCAAAAACCAGTGCGGGGACAGCCAAAGCTGTCAGGTTAAATTCAACCAGGTTAATTATTAGCCCGGCGGCAATCATTGAGTAGGTTATTTTGTCGGGAATCAGCCCTGTTTTTGCGTCGGTGTATGCCGCCAAACCTGTTCCAGCAAGCAGTATTGCTTCCTTCACAAGCAGCAGAACCATTTATTCACCGTAGTATTCCTTGTTTACTATTGGGGCAAGGGCCATTATTACGCCCATTTCCTGCAGCAGGCTTCTTGGGACTTCTTTTTTTGTAAGCCGCCCTATTGCGCCGAGCTCATCCTTTGCGTTTTCATCCCATTCTTCAAGGAATACGTCGCTTACCTCTTTGCCCTCGTTGATTATTTTGTCAACCACAACCTTTGGGTATTCAAAGGCAGGCGTTAACCCCAAATGAATTTGTTTTCCGTCAAATATTGCTATTGCCGCTGCATCAAGGTAGCCGGTTTTTGTCCCTTGAACCTTGAAGATTCCGGCCTCAACCCCGACAGAGTAGTCGCACTTCTCTTTTTCCCAAGCTCTCTTTGCCCTGTTCTCTGCTCCCTTGATTGTTTCATCAAGCGACTGGGGCTGGTCACTCACCCCTGATTTAACGGAGAAGCCCTTTATTTCAAATTCCTTAAAATATCTTGCAAAGGCTTTCTCAACAGCCTTAATTTTTGCCGGACTCTTTGATCCAACGGCAACAATCATTCCTTCCACTCCTTTTTTATTATGTGTTCCCCTTTCCTGTGCAGGTAATCCCTTACCCAGCCTGTTTCTTCTCGCAGCGCTGTCCTGAATGTTCTCATGAATTCTGGGCCGCATGGTGCAAGAATTTTGTTTATTTCAGCGATTGCTTGTCTGCTGAATACAACTCTTGTTTCTCCCTTGAATGAAATTCTTCCTGTTGCGTGAAGCCTTTCAAGCATTTTGCTTACCTTTTGCCTTTTTGCTTTTGCAGGCAGATCAATTGCGGCAAACGCCCTTCTTTCAGCCATTCCCCTGGCTATTGGTTCAAACTGTTTGGGTAGAACAACTTGCCCTGTTTTGTGGTGTGTTTTGAATATTTCTCTTAGCAGTGGTTTTGAAAGCCGCGTTACAATTCTCCCACCTTTCCTTTCAATGGTTTCAATCTTTGGGCTTATTACCCTGTCAAGGAATGCAATGCGGTGGTGTTCAAGCGGGCCTATTTTTCCCCGGAATTCAATTCTTGTTACTCTTCCTCCCACTCTTACGGGATTTTTCCATTTCTTTGCTCTCGCTCCGTAAACAGGCCATTTATCCCTGCCTTCTTGTTTTTTGATTTTTCTTTTTGCGGCTTTTGGTTTAGCCATGTTTCAATACACCCTACTTTAGCCTGAACTTTTTCTTTTTCTTCTTTCCAAACATTTGCATTAGCTTGTTTGGGTCAAACCCTTTTTCGCTTTTAAGTTTTTTTTCGTCAAGTCCCTTGAACTTTTTGAACATCTTCTGCATTTGCTTGTATTGCTTGATTAATTCCCTTACGTCTGCTTCCTTTTTCCCGCTGCCCTTTGCAATCCTGAGAATCCTGTTTTTGTTCAAGAGATCGGGCTCCCTTTTTTCCTGGGGGGTCATGCTGTCCATTATGACCTTGAAGCCGTCGAGCTTTTCCCCGGTCATGTCAAGCACTTCTTTTGGGAGTTGCGCTTTCATTCCAAGCATTTCTGCAACCTTTGAGATTGGCCCCATTTTTTTTGTTGCCTCAAGCTGTTTGTAGAACATTTCAAGGTTGAATCCCCCGTTCAGCATGTCCTCCGGAGAGAGTTTGCAAATCCCCGTAGCCCATTATCCTTGATAAGAACCTGTTTGCGTCAAACTCCTCCAAATCGTCAAGCTTTTCTCCTGTTCCAATAAATTTGACGTCTGCGTCTGTTTCGTTGCATGCAACAAGCGAGCCGCCTCCTTTTGCAGAGCCGTCCATTCTTGTAATTATCACTCCGTTTACCCCGACCGCGTCGTGGAATGCTATTGCCTGTTTCTTTGCAAGCTGCCCAACGTCTGCCCCAATCACAAGCCATTTGTCCTGCGGCTTAAACACCTTGTTGATTGCCTTTATTTCGCCGGCAAGCTCATCGTTGAGCGCGTCCCTTCCTGCGCTGTCAACAATTACCAAATCCGCTTTCTTAAGTTCCTTAATTCCATTTTCAACAATTTTGTGCGCGACCTTTTCTTTTGGGTCTCCGTAGAACGGAACCTTTAGTTTTGAGCTGAGCTGCTGCAGCTGTTCAAATGCGGCCGGCCTGTATGAGTCCGCACAAATCAGCCCGACGTTTAGTCCGCGCTTCATGTAGTATTTTGCAAGCTTTGCGGTCGTGGTTGTTTTTCCCATTCCATAAAGTCCGACAAGCAGGATTTTCTTCGGCTTTTCAGGCGCAGCCTTTGCGTCCCCTCCAAGCAGGCCCACAAGCTCATCGTATGAAACCTTGAGAACGTGCTCCCGCCTGGTTAATCCCTTCGGGATATTTTCCTTGAGCGCCTCTTCCTCTATTTTCTTGCTTATTTCCAGAACAAGTGAGATTTCAACGTCTGATGAAATAAGGGCCCTTTGAATGTCCTTTACCGCCTCTTTAATTGCTCCTTTGTCGAGGACTGTTGCCTTTCTTAGTCCCTCCATTGCGCCCCTTAATTTGTTTCCTAAACCCATCTATTCACCTTATAGTTAAATTCTGCGGGAAAAGCATTAAATATGGTTCTTGGCTTGCTGTTTTTATATGAACAGATATCTGTTGCTTAATTTTTTGCCGAATATTGCCATCGCCTCTTCTCTTCTGTTTATTCCAATAATTGCGCAGAATTTCGGGTTAAGCCTTTTTGAGCTTGGGCTAATCGGCTCGGCTTACAGCATCGGTTCGCTGATTTCCTATTATTTGTTTGGCTGGTGGAGTGACCGCACAGGAAACCGGGTTGGATTTGTTAAGATTGGATTGTTTGTTCTTGCAATCACAATTTACTCCCAGGTGCTGATGTCTGATTTCTTTTCAATGCTTGTGATTAGGTTCTTTGCCGGCTTTGCAATCGGAATTTTTACTTTTCCCCTTGTGGCTGCGGTAAGCGAGCTTGACGGGATGAAGAGAAAGCTTGCAGTCCTAACCTCTTTTGGTTCGCTTGGCTGGTTTGTGGGGCAGTTGGCCGGCGGGATTCTTCAGGACTTTTCGTTGATTTTTATTGCGGGGGCAATTCTTTGCCTAATCTCGGGCTTTGTGGCTTTGACTTTCCCAAAAACCAGAAGCAGTAAGGTTTTTGTTTCAAAATTCCCTGTCTCCCTTATTAGGAAGAATCTTCGGCTGTATCTTGCGGTTTTTCTGAGGCATGTCGGGGCGTGGACTGTTTGGATAATTTTTCCGCTTTATCTTCTCAGCATTGGGGCTGACATTTTTTGGATCGGGGCAATAAGTTCAATCAATCCGTTGGTGCAGTTTTTTGTAATGCGCTTTGTCGGCAAAATTACCGGCAGGGTTCGTGAAGCCACCATAATAAAGGTCGGGTTTTTGTTTGCCGCACTTACCTTTGTTGCGCTCTCGTTCACAACACATTTTTTGCAGGTAATTTTTGTTGAGCTTTTGCTTGGGGTTAGTTGGGCTTGCATTTACACAGGCTCGCTAATTCATCTTGCCTCAAACAACAATGAAAAGTCAACTGCAACTGCCTTGTTTGGAAGCACCACAAGGCTTTCCATGGTCATTGGGCCAATTATTGGCGGGTCAATCGCATTTTTGTTTGGATTCAGGGCAACAATGTATTTTGCGGTTGCCGCGTGCCTTGTTGCCCTGTTTATTTCGCGAAAATTGTAAACGCAAGGAATAAATACTAAATCGTATTAATTTATTGTAGGAGGCGATAACTTGAGTTTAGAATTATATGTTGGACTTGGTCTGGTGGCAGTTATAGCAGTATTTCTTGTAATAACTTACAACGGTCTTATTACCGCAAGCAAGCGTGTGAACAATGCGTGGGCCCAGATTGACGTTCAGCTTAAGAGGCGTGCGGACTTAATTCCAAACCTTATTGAAACAGTTAAGGGTTATGCCCGCTTTGAAAAGAAGGTTCTTACAGAGGTTACAAAGGCAAGAACAGCAATCATGGGCGCAAAGACCCCTGCCGAAGCGGCAAAGGGAGAGAACATGCTTACAGGTGCCCTGAAGACAATCTTTGCGGTTGCGGAAAACTATCCTACCCTTAAAGCCAACGAAAATTTCAAGGCTTTGCAGGAAGAGTTTGCAACAACTGAGAACAAGATTTCTTACGCAAGGCAGTTCTACAACGATTCGGTAATGCAGTTCAACACAGCAATCGCACTTTTTCCAAACAACGTTGTTGCAGGGATTTTTGGATTGGGTGCCCCAAGGCAGTACTTTGAGATCGAGGAATCGGCCAGAAAGGTTGTAAAGGCGGATTTTTCAGACATTGCATAAGGTGAGCTTTCTTGAGCTTTTATGAGGAAATTAAGGCAAACAACAGGACGACTTATTTCCTCTTCCTTGCTTTCTTTTTACTAATTATTATTTTAGGCATTGTAGCTTCATATCTTTTGGACAGTTACATTTTTGTCCTCCTCTTTGGGGTTTTTGCATTAATATATATCGTTATTGCATACTACAAAAGCGACAGCATTATTACTGCTTTAAGCGGTGCAAAGCCCGCCGACCCGCAGAAGTTCAAGCAATTGCACAACATTGTTGAGGAGATGTGCATTGCTTCAGGCATGCCAAAGCCAAAGGTTTACGTAATTAATGATATTGCAATCAACGCGTTTGCAACCGGCCGTGACCCGCAACACAGTGTAATTTGTGTCACAACAGGCTGCCTGCAGAGGCTTAACCGCGCGGAACTCACGGGGGTTGTTGCGCATGAACTCTCCCACATTAAGAACAGCGACATCAAGGTTATGACTATGGCTGCAATTCTTGTTGGCCTTGCGGTTTTGATGAGCGATTTCCTTTTGAGAATGTTTCTTTGGGGGAGTATGGGGCGGGGCAGTAACCGAAAGGGGGGCCAGATTGCGATAGCAGGAATAGTTATTGGGCTTGCTCTTGCGGTTCTTACTCCTGTAATTGCGCAGGTGATTAGGATGGCCATTAGCAGGAAGCGCGAATACCTTGCCGATGCAAGTGCTGCCCAAATAACCCGCTATCCTGCTGGGCTCGCGGGTGCGCTTTCAAAAATTAAGGGCGACAAGCAGCCGCTTAAAACAGCCAACAAGGCAACGGCCCACATGTACATTGCTAACCCCTTAAAGGGCCAGAAGATTTGGATGAAGAGTATGTTTGCAACCCACCCTCCTATTGATGAGCGGATTGCAAGGCTGCAGAAAATGTAACTTTTGGCTTCTGCTGTCGATGAAAACAAATAAATACCAGAGTGCAATATTTTATTTGGTGATTTGAATGGTTTTTGGATTTTTTGAGGGAAAGGTTGAGATGACCCTTGGCAAGACAAATTTTGCTTTTGGTGAAACGGTGAGCGGAAAGGTTTCATTAAAGCTTAAGAAGGCAAAGCAGGCAAGGCAGTTTAAGGTAACACTTCTTGGAGTGAGAGAGATTACAACTTATGGCCGCGATTCGAAGGGCAGGTCAACACGCAATAAGCGAAACGAAACAATCTATTCAACCGAGGCAATTCTTGACGGTGAAAAGCTTTACTCTCCTCCGGGTGGAGAGTATGAGTTTTCGCTTCAGCTTCCGCAAAAAACAGCTTTACCAACCCAGCAAAAGATTGAGGGCGCGGCCGGAACAGCGTTCACAGCATTTCAAATGCTTTCAGGAACCGGGATGTCTTCGCAGGACAAGTGGGTTGTTAGTGCGGTTCTTGATATTCCCAAGGGGATTGATATGAGCAAGAAGCTGCAGATTAGCGTGCAGTGAATTTATCCAATTATGCGGTCCAACACAAAGTCTGGCTCAAACTTTTGCAGGTCTGCATACTCCTGCCCTATTCCCACATAAATCACGGGCTTGTCAAGCTTGTAAATTAGGCTTATTATTGTGCCGCCTTTTGCGTCGCAGTCAATTTTTGAGAGGACAAAGGCGTCAATGCCCGCAATGTTGTCATATTCCTGCGCCTGGTGCAAAAGTGCCTGCCCTGTGAATGCTTCTCCAACATAAATCTTCAAATCCGGCTGTGCAACCCTCACAATTTTCTGCAATTCCTGCATCAGGTTTTTGTCTGTTTCCTGGCGTCCTGCCGAGTCAATTATTACGACATCAATGTTTTTGCTTTTTGCGGCTTTGATTGCGTCAAATGCAACTGCTGCAGGGTCAGACCCATAATTGTGTTTCACAACCCTTACCTCCAAGTTTGCCGCGTGCTTTTCAAGCTGTTCAATGCTTGCCGCCCTGAATGTATCGCTTGCGCTCCAAAGAACGCTTATTCCCTGTGCTTTGAGAAGGTGGGTTAGCTTTGCAAGTGTTGTTGTTTTTCCGGCGCCGTTTGGCCCGAGCATGAGTATTTTGAATGGCTTGTCTTTCTTTGCCTTGATTTTTTCAAGCAAATCAATTGGCTTTGTGCCCATCATGGATTTGAGCGAGTTCTTTATTGAATCTTTAAGTATTGCGTCTATGTCTTCGCCGCGCTTTATTTTCTTTCCAACAAGGTTTGTTTTGAGTTCCTTAACTATTTCTTCAGCAGTTGTTTGTTCAACGTCCGCTTCCAACAGCGAGAGTTCCAGTTCCCACAGCAATTCTGAAATTTCGCTTCCCTTGATTTCAATTTCGCGTGACAGGATGCTTTTGAGTTTGCTTACTTTTGAAACCTTTGCCTTTAGTTCGCGCTTTGGTTCCTCTTTTGCTTTTGGCGCTTTGGCAATTGGTTCAGTTTCAACTTCCTTAACCGCTTCAATCTCGTCCTCTGCCTCTTCGACAATCGGTTCCGGCTCGGGTTTGGTAATTTCAATTGGCTCTTCAATATGTTTTGGTTTTTCAACCGGCTTTAATTTTGTTTTCGGTTTTGGCTTTTTGGGTTCCCTTGGTTTTTTTTTTACCTCGGGTTTTTCTTCAATTGGTTCAGAAACAGGTTCGATGGCTTCTTTTGCGCCAACTTTTTCTTTTAGCTTTTCTTTGAAGCTGTTCAGTTTTTTTTTAAGGAGGTCGAACACTAGGCTCACTTTTTGTTTGCTTTTGCCTTCCTTTGCGTGCTTTGGATTACTGTTCCAAGGCTGTTGAGGTTTTGCACCGTTCTTGCCTCTTCGTTTTGGATTGCTGCAAGGTCTTTTTGGATTTCGTCTTTTCTTTTATCCAGTGCTTTGAGTGCGTCCTCTGTGCTTGCTTTTACAAGCACTCCCGCTCCCAATCCTGTTTTGACTTCGATGGTTGTTTCAAGTTTTGCTTCTGCATAGAGCCCTGCTCCGAGCGAGACCATTATTTTCTGGCTTTTTGCGGCATTTTTAATTGCTTTTAGGCTTTCTTCCGCACCAAGTGTTTCAACCAATAGCTGCTGGAGGTTTTTTCTCCTTGTTTCTGCAACCTGGAGTTTTGATTCCTCTTGCCTGTAAGCGTTTTGCACCTGCTGTCCGGTGAGCTTGACTTCTTTTCTTTCAGCCATTACTCTTTCGCCTCGTTCACTTCTTCGATGGCTATTTGCCTTCGCTTTATTTTGTGTGTGCTTCCGATTCGGCTCATTATTTGGTCTATTGCATATTTTTCAGTTTCTGCTCTGGCCTGCATTGTAAATTTATGGTCTTTTCCTTTTTCTTTGTACTGGCCTTTTATTTCAAATACCGTCATATCCATTACCTTCCGCTTAGTCCTTCGTCAATTCTTATAAGCTCGTGCCCTGTTGTTTTTTTTCCCGCAAGGGCTGCGTTGCTGTTTGCGATTATTCCGTTTCCTATAAACTTGTCGCCGAAGTTTGCCGTTGCAGCGCTCCCTTCAACCCCGGTTTCCTTTTTTAGGAGCTTAAATTCCTTTTCGGAAGCCATGGGGTTTACTATAAACCCTTTGTTGGTCAGCACTACGCTGCTTCCAACAAGGTCGCTTTCTGCTATTACGGTTTCAACACATTCAACATTCAGGGTTTTTTCTATTTCCTTCCTTGTTTTTTTTCCGATTACTTTTGAGCAGAATGCTTTTTTGTCGTTGCATTCCACCAGGTTTCCAATTGCTGTTAGGCCTGGAAGTTTTTTTATCTTTAATCCTTTTGATTCCAGTGCTTCAACTTCACTTTCTTCAATAATTTCTGAAACAATAAACCCTTTCGAGTTTCCTGCGGCCAGTACCCCGAGCAGGTTGCTGTTTGCAAGTTTTGTTGAAATCAATTCAACTTCAAACAATTTTTCCAACTGCTTTCTTTCCTTTGCTTCAAGAGAGGGTGGAAGCAGTGCAATTTTGTCTGTTATTACAGCAAATACGCCCACAAACGGGCTGCTTTTGACTGTTCCAAGTTCGATGTTCATTTACTTCACTTGCCGCCTCTCTTTATCTGAGTCAGTTCCGCGGCTTTTTCTTTGGTTTTCTTGTCTTCCTTTTTCTTCTCGATCTCGGCTTTTTCTTCTTTGGTTTCCTCTGTTTTTTCCTCAGCCTTTGCCTCTTCTTTCTTTTTCTTCTTTGGCTGTGCGATTTTTTCGCCTTTGAGGTAAACTTTTGCCTTGTTGTCTTCCTTTACAACCTTGATCTCAATCTTTCGCGGAATGTGTTCCCTTCCCTTTGCCCAAATTGCTTCGTTGAGTGCGTTGGAGATTGAAACATCATCTGCTTTAATGCGGAAGTGCTTGAAGATGAACTTTTTGATAAAGTTAATTGCCCTGTATGCCCTTTTTGGCTTTGGGTTTTTGAAGACTTTGCTAAGTGAGACTACAAATTCCTTTGCTTCCTCTTTCTTTTCCTGTTTTTTTTCCTTCTTTGCTGCCATTGCTTACACCTTTTAGTCCTTTTTCCTTTTTCTGAACTCGGCTCCAAGACTTGTGTTGCGCCAGTTCCTGTGCTGCTTGGGGTTCCAGATTCTTTTTCCGGCCTTTTGCATAACCCAAACAGGGGCGTTTGTAAGCCCTGGTCCGATTTTCTTTCTTGCTGAAATCAGGAATTGTTTCAATTCTGAGTCTTTGTTTGTTGCCATAGTCAATCACTTTCGCTTAATATTAATCTCCTTTTTTTCCTTGAATTTTTTGAGGATTTCCTTCAGTTGCGCATCATTCAATTGCCCCGGAATTTGGCCTGCGTTGTGCAGGTACACAATGGCTTGAACCGCTTTAAGGTGCATTTCGTGGTTCACAAGCTTGATGTTTCCAAGCCTTACCCTTGCTTTTTCCGTGAGAATTTTTTTGATGCTTGCTTCAACTTGCTTTTCAGCTTCAGATTGCCTCCTGTATGCCTCTTGCAGTTCCTCATATTTTCTTTGCTTAATCTCGTCAAGTTCGGTTGTCATTTCTTTTCCCCTGCAGGTTCCTTTGCTTCTGTTTTCTCCTTTGCAGGTTCTTTTTTCTCTTCTTTTGCAGGCACAGGGTTTTCTTTTGCAGCCTTTGCTTCCGGCTTGGCTTCTGCCTTTGGCTTTGCGGCTTCCTTTGCTTTTTCTGCAGGCTTTTCCTCTGGCTTGGCTTCAACTTTTGCTTCTGCCTTTGGCTTTGCGGCAGCTTTTGCCTTGCTTGCCCTGTCATCTATTGCTTTTGCGTCTGCTTTAACTTTTTCGCTAAATATTTTGTAGACTTCTTTGGCTTTTGCTATAAGGAAGCTTTGTCCTTTTCCTGAAAGGGCTCTTCCTGCTTTTTCCTTTTTCAAAAGCCCTTTTTTCTCAAGTTCCTGCAAGCATGTTCTAATCACTTTTCCGCTTGCTTTGCTGAAGTGGTGTGGCTTTACTCCGCGGTTTCTTTTTCCGCCGTAGTATGTCCTAAGCCTGTTTGTTCCAATTGTTCCGTCTTTGTAAGCCCTGTACAGAATGCTTGCCATTCTTACATAAAACCAGTCTCTTCTCTGCGGGGCCCTTTCCCTGTGGCTTCCGCTCTTTACAAATTCCGTCCATGCAGGTTCTTCTATTCCCTGCGTTTTCAAATCCTGTGCAATCGCTTCAATTAGCTCTGTTGCCGGTACGTCATATATTCCCATTTATTCACACTCCTTTCGGAGCACCTTCTTCGCTCAACCCGAAGGGAGCAAAAAAAAGTACTTTTTCAATAAACTAAATGCCCCTGAAAACCTTTAAAAAGTCTTGCCTTAGACCACTCTTCGCCTTTTGAGGGGTGTTCTCACCGGTTTTCCCCTTGCAAGCCTTTTTCTTACCCTTTTTGGCTTCAGGACTTTTTCGGCGTCAACCCAGCGGTTTCTCCTTGCATCGTAAAATCCGCCCGCAACCTTTGTTATTCCCTTATGCTTTGCAAAAATCAGGTTTTCGGCTTCCCTTGCAAGTGCGACCTCAAGCTTTTCAGCACCGGTTTCGCTTATATTGAACCTTTTGGGGTCGATTGTAATGCTTGCGTTGGAAATGCTTAGCATGTCCCCGCCTGAGACACTGTGCACGTCGTACTTGGCTCTTCCAAGCCGTGCCGGGACCTTTAACTTTTCCATTTTCCCGCTTGCCCCAAGCCTTGCTGTTTCCACAAAATCTATTCCTGTTTTGCCAACCCTTACTTCCAGCGCATGGCCCTTTAACTCTATTGTAGCCTTTTCCACTTTTTTCACCTGAAAATTAATGGTTTTGCAGCTTTTAATTCTTTTCCCGGTTAGATTTCAATCTTTCCAATTTGGATGTCTGCAAACAGCTTGGCAAGGTTGGCGGTCATTTCTGCCGGAAGGGCTTTGGGCGCAAACCATGCCATTTCGGCGCATTTGTGGGGTTCCATGTTTTCAAGTTTCCCGCCCACAATTCTTACCTCGTAAACAGGGTTGAACCAGTGCTGCTTTTCCTCTTTGAGGATGTGGTCAACTATTTTCAGCAGCCTTACAATTTCAACTTCCAGGCCCGCTTCCTCCAGAACCTCTCGCTTTACTGCCTGTTCCTGGGTTTCCCCAAACTCAAGCTTTCCGCCTGGAAAGGTCCATTTTCCAGGCTCGTTTCCGCATTGTTCTGTTCTTTTCAAAAAAAGTATTTCCCCTTTCTCGTTGCGCACCATTGCGCCCACTCCAACCCCTACAAAGTCGGTTCCTGGTTTCATGCCTGTTTCCTCTTAAATTCTGCACCGCATTCAAGGCACTTTATTTCAACCCATTTTTCCGCTTTCCTGATTTCAGCGTTCTTTCCCTTTGAAAGGAATTTGCCGCATTTTTTGCAGAATTTTGTTTTTAAATCAGTGGGGATTACTGCGCGGTTTCTTGTTCCAATCTTTCGCGCAAGTTCAACATACCGGTTTGCCCTTGCAGAATTTCCTTTTGCAAACTCTTTTCCGGCCAATTCAAAGAGCCTGTACATCCTTTCGGTTGCGAGCGCCTTAATGCCTGCCTTGCTTTCCCTCTTCACTTTTTCACCTGGTGAGTGCGACCGCCGGGACTCGAACCCGAAACGAGACCTTGGAAGGGTCTTATGTTAGCCATTACACCACGGTCGCATCTGTAATTAATTTATCGGACCGCAATTTTTTAAAGCCATCTCTTTTAACTTTTTTTTGCATTATTTTGCTTATATGGTTGGAAAGCTTATTGTTATTGAGGGGGCTGATGCTTCGGGAAAGCAAACCCAAAGCGACCTGCTTATTGAGCGCCTTGCGGCCGAGGGATTTGAGGCCGAAAAAATTTCTTTCCCCCGCTATGAAACCTTTTTCGGCGGGCTTGTTAAAAAATATTTGAGCGGCGAGTTTGGGGAAATGGACTCTGTTCCGGCAGAACTTGCCTCGCTTTTGTATGCGCTTGACCGGTACAATGCCGTTGCCGAACTCAATGAAAGGCTTGAAGCCGGCAAAATTGTGATTGCCGACCGTTTTTCCGCGAGCAACATCGCGCACCAGGCGGCAAAGTTGCCTGAAAAAGAGCGCTCTTCATTTGTTGACTGGCTTAGGGGGGTTGAGTCAAGGCTTCCAAAGTCAAAGGTCACAATTTACTTGGATGTGCCTGTTCCAATTTCCCAGGAGCTTATGCAGAAGCAGGCGCGCGTTAAGGATTTGCATGAGCAAAACGTTGATTACCTTGAGGCCGTTCGCTCTGTTTACCTGAAACTTGCCGAAACCAAGGGCTGGAAAAAGATTGACTGCGTGAAAAAGGGGAATCTTCTTTCAATTGCGGAAATCCAGGAATTGGTTTGGAAAGCGGTAAAACCACACCTTTAAATATTACCTTTGGCTATTTGTTTACTGATTCAACATGGATCTTGACTATGGTGAAATAATCAAGTTTTCGTTTTCCTGGCTTAAAACCAGGGAGTCGCTGAAGTATGCGGCCATCAAGTGGGGTGTTTCAATTGCGTTCTCGGTTCTTTTTGTCGCAATCTTTCTGCTTGTGTTCGGCGGGCTTATTGCAGATGTTCTTTCAAATCCGGCGGCATTTATTTCAAGCATTACGATTAATCCGGAAACTTTTGTGGCTGGGTTGATTGGCTCAATAATTGTTATTTCACTCGCTTTTGCTGCTCTTGCTTTTGTTAATTTTTTTGTGGAGTTCTACATTTACGTGCTGTTTAACTTTTTTGCATTCAGGTCTGCAAAACTTCCGGTTGCGGAGTTTAACTTTAACCGTTTGCTCAAGCTTATTGTGCTGCAGGTTGCGGTTTCGTTCCTTGTAACCCTTTCGTGGCTGCACAAAAAGGCGTGGATTATTTTGCTTGCATTTGCTTTGTCTGCAGTCCTGTTGCTGCTTGGGATAGTGAGCCCAATTTTTGGAATTGCGGGCGCGCTTGTTGCGGGCGTTTCAAT
>JAFCCO010000016.1 GCA_017610175.1 Candidatus Iainarchaeum sp.
GATTTTGCAATAGTTGAAACAATTCCGGGAGGGATAACAACAGAGGTTTTAACGCTTAACCTTACTTCACATGTTTCAAACACAGGAATCGGAGGGGACGACGAAACGAGAACCACCGGAACAAATCCCATGATTGTAACATCCGGAATCGGGGAAAGGGTTGTGTACTATGCAATGCCGCCAGAGCTCTACGCCGACCCGGAGCTTGAAAGATTTGAAAAAGGAACTTACCTGCTGATGCTTGAGAATATGTATTACGGCATAATGCAGGGTTAGAAACTAAAGAAAAGCTTTATAAATGATAAAAGCGTTTAATTTTACGAGCCTTTCAAAGGACAAAAAAGAAAGGTTTAAATAGAATGAAAAGGAAAGATATATAACAGATTAATTGGAGAGGGTGAACAAAAAAAATGTATCCTGAAGGAGAACCAGCACCATTGCCCGCATCAGATTACGGCTATGAAAATGATATTAAATCAAAGATTACCAGAAACCTTGAAGGGTTAATCCCGCTTATTTTAATTATTATAATCGCGGCCTTTTTGGGCCACAGATTCGGAGTCTGGAACATCCCGTTCCTCGGAGGATCGGAACCCGCCCAGATGCTAGTAATAGGAGACCCATCAGTTAACATGATGGTACTGCTCGACCAGGATAAGGACCTGACATACTACAGAATAAGGGATGCGGCATCATTGAACGTTGCACCAGAAGAGCAGCTTGCACAATATGATATAGTGTTGCTGGACCAGCATATGGGACAAACAGCATATGAACACAGCGTAAGCAGGCAGCTTGGAGAAGCCCTTGAAAACTTTGTTAGAACAGGCGGAAAGCTTGTAACAGTAATGGATTCAGGAATTTACAGAAGCGGCGGAATTTACGGAACCAGCATTGCATCCGACATAATCGGATGGAAGGCAACATTCGGTGACACAATTCCAGTGGAATGTATCAGATCAAGTGCAGATATCCCAACCTGTACAGCCCCAATCCACCTTAGGGGAAGGGTTTATAGGGAAGACTTTGACCACAAGCTGATGCAGGGAATTGAGGTTGCACCGGCTGACCCAAGGGCCCCGGCAATTGACCTCTTAACCTACGACATTAAGCCGACAGGAAACCAGATAGCTTACATCAAAAATGTAGTGACCCCGAGTTACTACCCGGCAATTGTTGAAAAGCGCCTAATCATAGGAAAAAGCATTTACTTCAACTATGATCCTGCGACTACACCGGGCGTATGGCAGAATACTCTAGAGTACCTGCGATAAGCCCTCTTTCCCTTCTTTTTCTCTTTTCTTTTACCAAATAGTTTAAATAATAGTGTCGCCCTATAGTATTGAGGGGCAATCCCGGTATTCAGCATATAGGGCTTGCGCCTTAATAGGCTCGGAGGTGTCATTAAAATGGCAGGAGTGGAAAACACAGTCTTTGTTGGAAAGAAAGCTACAATGAATTATGTTCTCGCTGTTGTGACTCAAATGAACCAGGGGTCAAACGATGTTACAATAAAGGCAAGGGGAAAAGCAATCAGCAGGGCCGTTGATGTTGCCGAAATTGTGAAAAACAAGTTTGTCACAGAGGCAAAAATTGATGATATAAAAATTGCCACCGAGGAAATAAGCACTGAAGAGGGAAACCTCCTGAAAGTGTCGGCAATCGAAATAATTCTAAAAAAGTAAAAATTTAATTGAAAGGAATTTTTTTTCCTTTCAAACCTTATTTCTTTTTAAAATTTGGATTAAAAAATGGTGTTTTAATGAGGGGACCAGTTTGTTCACAGGACATAAAAACAGGCAAGCTCTGTTTGATATGCGAAGCCAAGCTAAAGGCAGGGCAAATTACCGACGCCGACTTTGCAATAATGAAGGCAGTAAACAAGCTGGAGAACAAAAAGTTCCTTATATCGACAGAAATTGTTCGAGCATTTGACGTAAGCGGAATGGTTCTTGTTTTTACAAAGGGAAATGTCGGGGCCCTCATAGGCAAGGGCGGAAAAAACATCAAAAGCCTTGAGGCCACACTTGGAAAGAAAGTGAGAATTATTGAAGTTAGCCCGGAGCCAAAGGAAACAATCCAGCAGGTTCTGGGAAAAGTAAGAATCAGTGCATTAAACAAGGTCTTCAAAAGAGACGGTGAAGAGCTAAAGGTTGTTGTGGACGCAAGGGACAAGCGCAGAATTGGAAAAGTTGAAGAGCTTGAACATGTGCTAAAAGACGCGCTCAAGACCCCAATTGCAATTGAGTTTGCCTGAATGACAGCCATTTAAATACTAGTTTGACCTATTTTTAAAAATATGAAACACGGGGCAGTGCTGCTTGCGGTTGCATTATTTTTCATTTCAGGCACCGTTGCGGGCGGGGAATGCGATCTCACAACGCTTGAAAGCGACGAGTTTTTGCTTGATTTCCAGGTGCAGGAAGACGGGACCGCGGAGATGAAAGTTACCGCAAAAATCCCATACCCCTATGACTGCATTGCTGAAAAGCAGTGGGAGGGGCTTTCCACAAACCCAAAGCAATGCGATGCAAGCCTTGTGACAGACGCGCTGTTCCGCGGATTTGATTTTTTTGTAACAAACACAGACTGCACATTCTCATACGACGGCGCAACAAGCCATTTGCTGCTTCAGACAGCTTCAATAACCGAAAAGATTGCAAAGCGAAGCGAAGGCCTTTTGGAAATAAGGTTTGATAAATGGAGACTTGCCCCTGAAAAAGAGGGCGCAAAAAACACGCTTGGAATTGCACTCCCGGAGGGAAGCAAAATCAAGTCCTACTTCCCAATACAGAACAGCACCAAAGATGGCACAAAAATTACGTGGAACCCAATCCCCTCAGAGGCAATAAGTATCCAGTATGAATTCACAGGGCGCGAACCAAACTACCTGCCGTTAATCGGGCTTGGGCTTGCGGCGGCAATAATAATTGGATTTATTGGCAAAAAGATCAAAGATGAAAAAACCAGGCAGAAAAAGATTTCAGCCTTTACCCACGAGCAGGATAATGCAAACAAGGAGCTAAAGCAGCTTAAATTGTCATACCTGAAGAGAAGAATAACCGAGAAAACATACCAGGAAAAGGTTGAGAAAATAAATATCAGGCTTGATGAGATAAAAGTGGAAAAAGACGGGCTTGAAAGCAAAAGAAAGGGCAAAGAGAGGCTTAAAAAGATTAAAATAGAGAAAAAAATCGAATAAACGGCAAAAAGAGCACAGTTTGAAATCCTAATTCTGAACGGAGGCTAATTTGCTTCCCGAAAAGGAAAGCTTTATATATATCATGAGTCTATCATGATAGTACAATGAAAACTCATGATTCATTCAAGGAAAGGGACGAGCTAATCAAAAAGATTTCCCCAAAATTCCATGAATTAAACATGGATATCCAGGAAATCTACAAGCACAGCGACGACCCAATGTTTGTCTCAATGCTTTTGTTCAAGCTAGCAGAGGAAAGGGAGAAAACGAACAAGATTCTTGAAGGAATTTACGACAAATACGACGAAATAATGCTTAGATTAAAGACTGAGAGGTTATCAAACGATACCCCCTTAACTCCAACACCCCAATCACTAGAAACCCCTACTCAAATCTTGCCAGAACAGGACCAGATGATAATGCATTTGGCCCACACGAGAGGGCACATCAGCGCAACTGATGTGAAAACAGAACTCGGATACAAGGGAAGCAACGCTGCTTCCCAGCGCTTAAATAAATTACATAAGGAAGGGCATTTAAGAAAAATACAATCCGGAAGGAAAATGCTGTATTTAGCCAGGAACCTGTAAAACTTGTTTTACTCCCAACCCCCACCTCCTGCTAAATCAGCGTTCCTTCCGCCCTTAAATGCCCCCTCCTTTGCCTTCTTTTGCAAATTCAATCAATAAGGGAATTAAATTAGAGCAGGCATTCCCTGCAGTCCTTACTCTTGCAAACAGCACTGGCGCCCTTCCACTTAACGGCCCAGTCCTTCATGCACTTAATTGCATCAATGAACTCAAGGCCGGACTCTGAAAGGGAATACTCTGATTTCAGGGGAAAGGTTGAGCTGTCAACCCTTTTTTCAACCATACCCTCTTTCACAAGCCCCTTTAAGCGCAATGAAAGAATTTTGGGGGTGATGTCCTCAAACGAATTCTTTAATTCGAAATACCTTCTCCAACTGGTTTTGTGCTTGTAGAGTTCAAGCAAAATTAGCAAAGTCCACTTTTTGCCGACAAATGAAAGCAAACCATAAATGGCGCATTTCTTGTCCATGCTATACTATTAGAAACTCGAACTTTTTAAATATGCAACGATAATATAGTTAGTATCAAAAAGATAGTGTGGTTTTTGCCAGCCAAAACTGACGAAAGCAAGCTCAAAACAGATGAATACTTGAAGTAGGCTACAACCTATCTTCAAGAAAGAGGGGAGTCAAATCCCCTTGGGAAAAGAGTGCAGATGACGTAATGCCCCATATGCACTCCTGCTCTGGCGCCAGGATGGTCGAGTTCAGCAACGAACCTTCAACCGTTTCTGGTGCCAGGCAGAATTCCCAGCTGAGGCAGTGGCCGGTTCAACTAACACTGGTTTCACCAAACGCACCCTACTTCAATGACGCGGACCTGGTGATTGCGGCAGACTGTGTTCCGTTTGCTTTTGCAAACTTTCACAGCGACCTGCTCAAAGGCAAGGCCCTTGCTATTGGGTGCCCAAAACTAGACGCTGTCCAGACATACAGTGAAAAGTTGGCCGAACTCATCAAAGCAAGCAACGTGAAAAGCATAACCGTCGCAATTCTGGAGATTCCGTGCCGCCACGGGCTGTATGCCGCGGTGGAAACCGCAGTAAACGCGTCCGGAAAAAGCGTGAAGCTTGAGAAGAAAGTAATCTCCATTCAAAGGGAACTGCAGTAAAAGCCACAAAAAGATAGTAATAAATATCCCGAAATACTAACAGTAAACAAAGTGCATTTGAATGGCTAAAGCGAAATTAATTCTTTACAGAACCCAAACATGCCCCTGGTGCCAGCTGGCAGAAGAATTTCTAAGCGAGAAACACATCCCGTTCGAGCAAAAGGACATCGGGGAAGATGACAAGGCAAGGGCAGAAATGATTGGAAAGTCAGGGCAAATGGCTGTCCCGGTTTTTGACATAAACGGAAAAATCATCGTTGGATTTGACGCAGACGCAATCCAAAAGGCGCTTGAAGAAAAGTAACGCCGTAACCTACTTATCCAAATACGTGGAAAACAAAGCAAAGCTTTATATTAAAGTTAAAGATTATTATTGGTTGTATGGATGAGGGAATGCCAGAGGAATCGTTTTCGCAGAAAATTCCAAAACAGCAGGCAATTATGGCCGCGGTATTGATAATTCTTCTGGCCGCAATATACCTTTCAGGCGTATGGAAACCGGTTTTTGAGGTTTCCACAGAAAAAGTCGGGGTTTTAATTATTGGAGAGCCAAGCCCTGCATTCAAAACAGTGCTTGACGACGACGCCAGCCTCATAAATTACACAGTTAAAATGGCTTCACAGCTTGAGCCAAACCCGTCCCAACAGCTTGAAGAATACAAGGTTGTTGTGCTTGACCAGCACGCAGGAGAAACTGTTTTTGCACACAGTGTAAGCAGGCAGGTTGGAGAGGCACTTGAAAACTTTGTTAGAACAGGCGGAACCCTGATTGTTGTGATGGACTCAGGAATTTACAGAAGCGGGCCCAATGAAAGCATTGCAAGCGATGTTGTGGGCTGGACAGCAAGCTTCGGGGATGTTGTTCCAGTTGAATGCGACACCACAATCTCAGGGCAGGGAAGCTGCCAGATCCCGATTTTTTCAACAGGCAGAATTAAGAGGGTTGACCTTTCACACAAGATAATGGAGGGCATTGAGAGTGCACCCTCAAGCGCACTGCCAAGCTACACAATTAAAACATTTGATGTGAAAGAGGCAAGCGATGTTATTGCACTGATTGAAAGTGATGAAGGGCAAACATTCCCCGCAATCCTTGAAAAGAAAAAGCTTTTGGGAAAAACCATTTACTTCAACTACGACCCGGCTTTAACCCCTGGAATTTGGCAGAACACCCTTGAATATATCAGGGGATAAATTAGAATCAGGCTTTCTGTTCTTTTTCTTCTTCTTCAGCAATTGCCTGAAGGCTTTTGTTTACGGTTAAAAGCATTTTCCTGCTTTTTGCAAGTTCCTTTGAGGCAAGGGCCGTTCCCTTATCTGACAGAATCAGCTCAAAGTCCCCTTTTGCAATTGTCTTTACATCAATGTCTTTTCCGTATTTCTTCCTGAGCCCTTCAATAAGTTCCTCTTCCTTTATCACTACATTGAGTTTTGTGTTGATAAAGTTCTTTGACTTGTTAAGGTCAAGAATGTGCTTGTTTATTTCGGTCTCAATGTTTTCATCGGATTTGGCTGAGGAAAGAATCTTTATTAGGACAGGCTGAAGTCCGACCTTTTTGACGTCGTTCTCAAGCTTGGCGCGCTTTGAGCCAATTTCGTTTTTGAGCTTTTCAAAGCGGGAAATTTCGGAATCAATTTTCCTAATCAGAACCCGAAGCTTTTCCTCTTCCTGAACAAGATTTACAGCCATAAAAACCAATGAGATAATGCAGGTTAAAGTTTAAATACCTTAACGGCGTTTATTGTCTTGTGGCTGTAAAGATTGGTGAAAAGAAATCCATTGTAGGCCGAAGCCTGAACGACCAGGAAAAATACGGTTTTGAGGGTGCAGGGTACATTGGGAAGGTGCTGATGTCCAGGGGTGAAAATCCTGTTCTTGGAAGAAAAATCTTCATGGACTTAACCAAACCACATCTTGTTCTTGTATGCGGAAAGCGCGGTGGCGGAAAGAGCTACACAATGGCCGTAATTCTTGAAGAATTTGCAAGGCTTCCGCTCAGCGTAAAAAACAGGCTTTCAGTTATCACAATTGACACGGTTGGAATTTTTTGGAGTTTGAAGTTTGCAAACAAAAAGAACCCAAAGGAACTTGCGGAGTGGGATTTGAAACCGCAGGAAAGCGACGTGCGCGTTCTTGTCCCAAAGGGAAAGTTGAAATTCTACCAGGAAAAGGGCTTGCCTGTTTCAGGAGCATTCAGCATCAAGGCGTCAGAGCTTGACTCGGTTGAATGGATGGCTTTGTTCAAGCTGACGTGGAAAGACCCCGAGGGAGTGCTGATTACACGAGTTGTTGAGCGCGTTAAGGAAAAACTGGGAAGCTATTACGGAATTGACGAACTTATTGCAGCAATAAAATCAGACACTGAAAGCACAAAGATTGTGCAGCAGGCACTGGTCAACAGGCTTAATGTTGCAAAGACCTGGGGAATAATTGAAAAAGAGGGAACAAGAATTAAGGAAATTGCAAAGGCAGGGGCAATAACAATAATTGATGTAAGCGCCTACAGGCAGGCAATCGGAATGGAGGGCACAAGAGATATTATAGTTGCACTGATTGGAAAGAAATTGTTTGAGGAAAGAATGCTTTTCAGAAAGGAAGAGGAAATGAAGCTAATGAAGACAGGCAAAAGGGAGTCAGGCATGCCGATTGTATGGATGCTGATTGATGAGGCACACATGTTCATGCCAAGGGATGAAAAGAACCTTGCACTGCAGGTGCTTTTGGAGTGGGTGCGTGTTGGAAGGCAGCCGGGGTTAAGTTTACTGCTTGCAACCCAGCGGCCAGGCAAGCTTCATCCGGATGCAATAAGCCAGTGTGACCTGTTTATTTCACACAGGATGACCTCGCAGCCGGACATTGATGCCGTTGCTGCCATAAGCCCAAGCTACATGCACCAGGATATAGGGCACTTGTATTCTGAGATGCCGCGAAGCAAGGGTTATGCTTTGATTATTGACGACAACAGTGAAAAAATCTGGATGGTCAAGATAAGGCCAAGGTTTTCGTGGGACGCAGGGGTCACAGCTTCCGCTTTCACAAGGTAGACTGGAATCCGATTTTTTCGACACACTCGCCCTTGCACGCCCTGCACAGCAAATCAAGCCTCTTAAGCTTTTCAGAATCAGCGGCAACGCGAAGCATTCTTGGGGTGTGCCAGAAAACACGCAGCTTGCTTGAATCAAACAAAAGGTTTCTTGAAATTCGCTTTTCAAAAAGGTGCTTGAGCAGTTCCTGCAATCTGCCGGCTTCAACCAAAACAGAGCCGGTTCCCTTCCCGAGTTTCAGTTCATCGGCAACCTCGTTCAAGTCAATTGTCCCAATAAACTGTGGCTTGAGCTCAAAGCCCTTTATTGAAAACAGATCAGCCAGCTCCCCAAAAAATGAGGCGCTTGCCTTTGAATTTGGAAAAGTGTAAGCCCTGCTGTTTCTAAAAGACTCAATAAAGTGGTTTGCGTCCCCCACATCAAGCGAGATTGATTCAAGAAAGCCCGTTAGTTCCTCAACAAGCTGCACGGTTTCCTTCCAGGATGAAAGGCTTTGCTTCTCCCTTACAATTGACTCAAAATCTGCAGCCAACACGGGCTTTTCAGCTACTGCGGCCTCAAGTTTTTTAAGCAAGCCTACGGCTTCGCTGAAACTTGAAGCAGTTTCTTTAAGTTCGGTAAAACCCTTCTGCGCCTTGAACAGGTTTTTCCCAAAACTCTTCACATTGTTTGCAAATTCTCCCTTATTGATGGTCCCCACCACTAGCTAAGTATATAGCCCAAAGCCTTATTTATGCTTTGCCGTGCAAATCCCTTTAAATTTAAAGCTTTCCACCCACGACTTATTAAGTGGTTTTATGCAGAAAAACAAGCTTTTAGCGGCTTATGTGGTGATATTTGCCGTTTTAGCAATAGCGGCCGCATCCTCTTTTTTCTGGGGCTCAATGGCCCCAAAAGACCCAAGGGCAGAGGTTTTCCTGGGCAGTTTTGACAAAGAAGTTGCACTCGGGGAAAAAGCATGCGTTTACACCAGAATGAATTCAGGATACGGCTCCAAAACCATAATTTCGTACAGGGTTATTGCAAACAACACAGTTGTCGACAATCAGGAGTTTGACATCACAAACTATTCAGGCATGGAAACATGCATCCCTGCAGAAGCGCTCTTGCTTGGAGACAATTTTGTGGAGGTGTTTGTCGGAGGGGACAGGCTGTTCTACCACTTGCAGGTTTCAAAAACCGTTGAAGAAAAGCTTCCGGTTGTTTCAGCTTCGTTTGAGGGGGATGAAAAACTGAAAGTTAGGGTTGAGGAAAACGACGCACTCAAATATGCCCCGATTGAAATTTATGTAAACGACGAACTCGACCACAGGGTTTACTTTGAGGGGGAAACCTTTGAGTCGGTTGAGAGAATTGAATTGCGCGATGGGGAAAACAGAGTAGAGGTTTTATTCAAAGGAGAAGGTGTTTCGCTCAAGGTGGAGAAGCCCGCAAAGTTTGCAATGAACCCGCTGCTTGGAATCTCAATAATTGCGGCGTTGCTTTTTGTGTTTGCATTAGGAGTCTTTGCAGCAAAGCCGTTCCTTGAAAAAGTCGCTTACAGCACGCTTTCGGTCTTTGCAATTCTGATGGCTGAATTTTTCCTGCTGAATGTTGTGGGAATTCTTTCAGCGGCAAATTTTGCTATTGCAATAGCACTTACAACAATCGCACTGGCAATCGCTTTCAGAAAAGAATTCGCAAAAAACAGCCTGACCAAAGAAGAGGGCCTTGCAGCACTGAAAAAGATCTCGCCCTTTGCCCTGCTGCTTATCGCGATACTCCTCTTCTCTTCATTTGCCTTCAATTTCTTCACAAGCTCGTACTACAGCGACTGGACCTCTTTTTATGAGAGGCAAAGCAAAACCATTACAGGGATTGAACAGATTCCTGAAACAGATTCGTTTAGCTTTCTTGGAACAAAACCGTTCGGGTACATTTCAGGATACTTCTTTGTGAATTCCGGAGTTTCCTGGCTAACCGGCCTTGCAACACAGCAGAGCTATGCGATGATAATGCTGATTGCGCAGGCGGCATTCCTTGCAACAGCCCTTCTTTTCTTCCGCTCATACAATTTTGACGGCAAAAGAAGCTATATCGCACTGCTCGCCCTTTTCCTCGGAGGATTTGTATTCAGCGACTTCAGCTTTAACATCAGGCACGTGATAAGTTATTCTTTCCTGCTTCTTGCGGCAACGCAAATGAGAAAGGGAAAGGCGCTTCCTGCAGCCATAGCTCTTGGGCTTGGAACATTTGTTCAGACCCCTGTGTTCCTGATGTTTATTGCAATGATTCCGCTTACAGTAACAAAGAAGAAAATGCTAAAGGCGTTTGGAAAAACGGCGATTGGAGGCGCAATTCTTGCGCTTGTTTTGTTTGCCCCAACACTGCTCAGCTCCGGCCTGCCCACCCAGGCAGAGTACAATGTGTGGGGCTATATGTGGGCAATCCCGTTCTACGGGTTCTTCCTCGATTACCTGCCGCTTCTTGTGCTAATCAGCCTGTTCATAGTCCCGTTCCTTGCAACAAAAGAAGTAAAGTTTGACAGGCTTTCAGCGCGGATGCTGCTGTTCCTTGCGCTGTTTGTCGCAATCCAGCTGACAATTTCTTACAGAATAAACGTTGTCGCAACAATTGCCTTTGCGCTCGTTGTTGGAATGCTTTTTCCAAAGCGCGTGATTGAAAACAGGCTCAGCGCCTATTCACTGGGAGCATTAATTGGGGTGACACTTATGCTGATGTTTTTGCTGATAACCAGCTTCTACCCAGTCCCGCAGTCCGCTCAAAACGCTTTTGCATTTGTTAAAACAAACACCTCAACAGAGGCAAACTTCCTGAACGAGCCCTACATTGGGCACGACTTCATTTTCCTTGCCGAGAGAAAAGCACTCTCAGACCTTGCCGTAGAGTACGCTGACGCAGAAATGATTCAGGACAGCTTTGAATTCATCAAAACAGGCAACAGGCAAATTTTATCCAAATACGACATTGACTACGTTGTGAACAGATCCATTTTCTTAAGCGAAAAGCCGGTCGGAAACAATTTGTGGCACGAACTGCTTGAGTATGAGGAACTTGACAAGATTTACTCAAACGGGCTTTTCTTCGTGCACCGCGTTGAAAAGAATTAGGATTGGGTTAAAACCTTTTGGGGGAGCTATTAACTCTTTTGGCTAATGCCTCTGCAGAGGCTTGTTACCTTTTCTTTCTTTTGAATCTTTTGTCGTAATCGGAATGAGGTTCCATTACCAGGATAAAGCAGAATATTTCTATTTCTTGCCGCCTGATTGTGTATAGCATTCACCAGTAGCGTGCAAGCATAAGCTTGAACAGGTTGTCCACATCAAGCTCGTTTGGAATGTCTTTCTTTCTGACGACTTCTCCAATAAGAGGGTTTTCTTTCAGCCACTCGATTTTTTGGTCAATGGAACTAAGGAGCGTGGCATTTTCTGAACTGTTGACTCCTTTTGATTTCTCTTGCTTAACCGTCTCTTTTAGCTTGTTGTATTCTTCAAGCGCTTGCCCAATAAACCTAACCCTTGCGTTCACACTTCAACGCTTTCCTTAAGCCAGTTCTCCATTTTTGCCGGTGGAGTATAAGTCCAAATCACACCTTTTTCGCTATCCAAGACCATGCCTCTTTTTTCAAGATATGCGAGTATCGTATTCAGACTTTGTCTCATTATCTTTTTTTTTGCCCTCTTCATTATCCCATACCTAGACAAAGGCTCTTTTGCTTTCTTCAGTATGTCCTCAACCATAAGAACGGTTTTGAGCGTCGGGTAATGCAAAACCTGAACAGTTTTTGTAGCCATAAAAAAAAAACACCTATAAATTTATTACCTATAATATACTTATTACCTAAGAGTTTTTAAAAGTTTCTGAATTATTACAACGCGGTGTTTACACTAAACAAAAAAAAATGGGCCTGGGCGGAATTGAACCGCCGATCTTCGCCATGTGAAGGCGACATCATACCACTAGACCACAGGCCCCCTAAACTATTGAGTTTGGGGGAATGTTTAAATACTATTATGGAGCTATTTTATCCAAATGACTACACAAAGGTTTCTTTTGGCAATTGCATTAATCCTGCTCGCCTGCTCTGTGCAGGCACTCGAACTTGACGCACCGCAGAAGGTCCCACTGAACAGCGCTTTTTCCGTACTGGCCCAGTTTGACGAACTTGAATCATTCAATATCGCAGAAGTGAAATTGAATGGGGAAACAATAATCTCATTTTACACAGGGCAAGGAACCATAAAAAAGATTCACATTGAGGCGGTTAACTCGGCAAAGGTTCTCAACCTGTACAATGGAGACGAAATAGACAGCACAATGCTGAACATAATGTTTGCCGGCTTCAAGGGAGAGGGCGAGAACCAAATCGAGGTTGAGGAAATCGGCAAGGCAAAAAAGTCCGCAGTGGTCAGGGCTTTCGCGGTCCTTCCAACAACCTTTAGGGACGATTACAGGGAAGAGTTTGACCGGCTGAAAAACGAAACACAGGTTTACGCAACAGATATTGAATCAGTCAAGGCAAAGCTTGAAGAGGTAAGAACAATTGCCTCCGGAAAGGCGAGCCAGCAGGAGCTCACCCAAAGCATTGACGAGCTCTCAGGACTGCTTGCAGGGCTTGAAACAGATGTCTCAACAAAGGCGGGACTGGACGATGTACAGCAAACCTTTTTGGCAATGCAGAGCAAAATGGACGAGCAAAAGGGACTGCTTGGGCAGCTGCAGGAAGAAACAGAGAACTTTACCTCAACAGGATTCATTTCGCTTGGAGCAGTTGCAAGCGACCCGAGAATGGGAATATTCGGGGCAATAATTGCAGTAGTTATTATTGCGGCATTTGTTGCAAAGGGAAGGATTCCAATTCCAAAAATGCCGAAGATAAAGAAAAAGGAAGAGGAAAGCATTTACATCCCGTCAAAGCAGGACGAGGAACTTACGGCGCAGGTTCTTGATGAAGCCGCAAACGGCGACGATTCGTCCGGAAAGTGGGCATTTAAGGGCGGCGGATGGAAACCCGAGAAAACAAAGGCGCATAAATCAAGCCTTGGCGACTTCATCAAAAGAGACTAATTTTTTTGGTCCGCAACAAAGGCTTCAACACTTCTGTCATAAGAGGCTTCTGCATCTTTACTGAAAAAGCACGCGGGAATCTCACCTCTCGCACGGTAGTATGAAACGCAGTCACAGCACACACCCCTTCTTGAGCAGAAGTAAGTGCAGGCGCAATTAGCCATATTTTCGGATTTTTTGCATTCAGCCATAAAAAATAAGGCTGGATGAAAGTATTTTAAACAGAAGCAACTAAATGAATCTGGTTAAAATGGCTATTTTAGATGTAACAAGTTCGCTGGGACTGGGTATTGAAAAGATTTACGGAACCGTTGCAGGGGCCCTGCCAGGACTTATATTTGTGATGGCAACTATTTTTGCAGCATACATTACAATTTACATAATACAGAGAACGCTTAAGAAAATTCTTGCAAAGGTTGACTTCAACCCCGACCTAGAGTATCTTGCGTACAGAGCGGTTGGATGGATTGCATGGTTCTTTGTTCTCGTGTGGCTCGTTGGCCAGCTTGGGCAGGACGAAATCTTCGCAAGCCTGATTGCGGGCGGAACACTTGCAGGGCTTGCAGTGGCTCTCGCAGTAAAGGACAGCCTTGCAGATGTTGTAGGGGGAATCCTTCTCCTCGGCGACAAGCACTTTGACCTAAATGACCGGGTAAAGACAGCAGGGGTTGAAGGGGAAATCATTGAGGTTGACCTGAGGAAGACCCGCATCAAAAGCGATGACGGAATAATCCACATTGTCCCCAACGCAAAGATTGACAAAGGCGGATGGGCACTCTACCCCCGCACAGTTAAAAGGGAAAGGTTTATTTCCAAAATTAAGAAAACCGCCAAAACAGTCGGCGGAATTGCGGTAAAGAAGCGAATTGAAGTCTGAAATCTATTTTTTTAAATTATGCAAAACAAATGCGGGAGGGAGGATTCGAACCCCCGAACGCACTAAGCCGACCCCTAGAAATTAACAAAATAAATGCACGAGCCAGGATTCGAACCTGGGAACGCACTAAGCGACTGGCTGATTCAACGAAAAAACAATAATTGCTTATTTCCTTCCTAAAGCCAGCGGATTTGTCCACTTTCCTACTCGTGCAGAATAAATCCAAGATTTGGATTGTTCTTATAGAAATATAATCCATAATAGCTTTTATTATATTTTCTATTGACCCATTCGTCTTTGTAAACTCTTATATCGAAGTCTTTCAACAATTGCCAAACTTGGTCACAGAATAACTTTGAAGCCAAGGTCAAACCAAAACCCCCTGACCTCTTGCCACCATCAGTATCAAATACCCCCTCCAAAAAAGCCTGTCGAATGTTTTTGTTGAATTTCTTGATTAAGTCAGGGACAACAATTATGTGTGATTTTTTGCCGCGAGGAATACTTAAAAAGGTAGTGAAAATGCGAACTGCCGGCTTATTCTGACAACAACACAAATGCCTAATTTTACCCCTGTCCAATCTTTCACGCAAGCTCAACTTGTGTTCAAATATTCGCCCTATAGCGGCAATGAACTTTAAGGTCAACCATCGCTCAGACACCTCAAATGAGATGTTATAGGCGTTCTTTCTAATATGCCCATCACCCAATATTGCGCCAGTCAGATACGCTAAGTCAGTTCCGATAGTGTGAGGCATTCTAAAAGGTCGGGCACTTGTTGAGCAAAAGAAATCACAGTTTTCAATCAAATCATTAACCTCTTTTTCAAACCCAAACATTTTCAGCTGCTTCAGCGCAATCAAAGGAATTGACGCTTTGCCAAGAAACCAATCAACGTACGCACGTGGAGAAAAATAGTAACCAGTCGACTTTATCCAGTCAACTTTCCAAGTTCTGCTCACGTTCGCTTTAAGCTGCGTATTAACTTTGCGCAAAAATGTGTTCACCTTAATCGCTTGTTCCAAGCGCAACTTATTAGAAGTCTTGGCGAACCGCGGCACAACACTGTAAACCCTCAGCAGCTTCCTCACGCTCGTATCCTCAGCCGGGTCGTGCAGTTCGAGCAGGTTGAATTTCATTTGTCTCCCGCTTAAGAGAGGGTTCTGCTTTTTAACTGGCTTTGGAAAGAGAGGGTTTCCACTGTCCACGGGAGCCACATCCCGAGGGCAAGACCGATTAGAAAGCCGTAGAGTATTTTGATTAGAGTGTGTTGTTGCTGGTCGAAGCCGTAGGCGCCAAGCAAAAGCACCGGCAGGATTAAAAAAAAAGGAAAAGAAGGCCGCTGCTGTAACTTTCACAGTGACCACTCGTTCCGCAGATTCTTGCAGAGTTCTTTAAGAGAGAAGCCTTCCCCGAAGGGACTGCCTCTTGATTCTGAAAATTTTTGCGAAAAACTCAAACGAACCACCTCCAAAAAGAATGAATTTTTTTCGTGAACGTCTCTGCTGCTTTTGGAGGCATTAAACCCTTTGCGCCGAGTGCAACAAGGCCAAAGGTTTAAGCCGAGAAAAGCAGAGTCCTGAGAAAAAATTCTACTTGGAGGGGGAGAGTTTGCAACAACAGGTGACCTTTCACTCAATCGATTCGACCAGTTCGTCGAGTGCTTTTTCCTTTAGCCACTTTCCAAACTTTGCGGCGGCTAGCCCGCGCTGGTTGATTAATGCGCGCTTTTTCAGGGGCAGATTGATTAGCACATCTGTTTCCCCTTTGGGAATGAATATTCTGTTGTATGGAAGGCCTCTCTTTTTTGGCTTGAAGACCTTTTCTGTAATTTCGCCTTTCATTGAAGCCTCAAAGCACTTCAGGTTGTCGGGCGAGTCGATGTAGCAGATTACTGTTTTAAATTCCGCCTTCCTGCTTTTACCCTGAAGAAGGCGGAATATTCCGTCGTAGTTGAGCGCAATAAACATTTTCTTTGCGTCTGTTCCGGGAAAGTTTTTGTAGGCGTCAAAGTACATGCCGGTGTCATCCACTATAAGCGGCTCCCTGAACTTTTCAAACGCCTGCCTTACCTTTCCGACTGCAATCTCTTCCAGCGAGTCGCTTGGGAACTCAACCATTTCAAACTCCCTGTGTTTCAATTCAACCCCAAACGGCTTGAGCGCAACCTGGAGCTGTTCAAACTTGTGCTTGTTGGTGGAAACGAACAGAAGAGACATTGTTTACACCCTCAGGTAAAGATATTCAATAAAGTAAGAGTAGAGAAACTCGAAGAGCACAATCCACAACACAAGCCCGATTCCCAGCCCGATTACTGGATCGGAAAAGTAAAGCGGGACGGCAACAAATGCAGCAAACAAAAGCGGGATAAATATGGAGAGAAATTGGTGGTGGTTTCGAAGAAAGTTTTTCAGCAAAGGCCTTTTTCGGTAGGCGTCTTTTTCAACCCAAAGCATTGGAATGAGATCGCGGTCCGAGATTGCGGTTGACATTTCCTTCATTGCCTTGTAGGCGGACTCCTGATAGAAAAAGGTGTCGCAAAGCTTGCTTTCGGAAAACTTCTGGCTGTTAACCACCTTTAAAAGCATGTTCTTGTTCAGCAGGTTCTTGTACTTGCGCATCAACAGGGAGAAATCGCCGTCCGTTAAATCGTTCTTTATTATCTCCTCAACAATCCCTATTGAGGTTGGCTGGCGAAGAATTGCCCGAATGAGCTCGGGAGGCAGGCCCTTTCCCTTTTTTTGGTAGGCATGAATTATGCTTAATGTAAGATGTGGAGGCAAGAGGTTCTTGCTCAGATGCTCTACAACCGCCCGAATGCTTATCTGGTTGTTGTTAATCTTGTTTACAATCGTCCTGATTTTTTCATCACTTGTGTAGTAACCGAGAACCTGCCGGATTGGGCGAATGTTTGCCACCCCAAAGGTTGTCAGAATCAATATAAGCAGAAGCCCTTCCACAAGGTAGAATGTTTGAAGCAGAATCGAACTCGCATAGTAGAACAGTGCAATAAACAGGAATCCGTGGAAGAAAAAGCGGGTTTCGAGAGGAATGTTCCAGCCGCGCTTTTCCAAAAAGTCAAAGGCAAAATCCACCATTACAAAGAACGCATTGTTGATTTTGTCAAAGAATCCCCTGTCACGCGGTTTGGGCATTTTAATCAGGAATACTTAGGTTTATTCAACAATTTAAAGCTTTCCAAGCGCCCTGAAAAAGGCAAATAAAAGCATTATAAAGGATTTAGTCTTTTGTTTTAATAGATGACAGAATTTTTCCTAGAGTTATCCGCAGTAATCGTTGTAGCTGCAGCATTGGGAATAATTTTCAAGAAATTCAGGCAGCCAACCGTCCTTGCATTCATTGTGACCGGTATTTTGCTTGGAAGCGCTTTCTTTGATGTCATAAGCTTTCAGGGAGTTATGGCGATTTTTTCAGACCTTGGAATTGCTTTCCTGCTGTTTTTGGTTGGAATAAACCTTGACCCAAAGGTACTGAAGGATATTGGAAAAACAAGCATAATAACGGGCTTGGGCCAAATTACTTTCACGTTCATCATCGGATTCATAATAGCGAACGTTCTCGGGTTTGCTTTGATTGAATCTCTTTACATTGGACTTGCGCTGACATTCAGCAGCACAATTATCATAATCAAGCTGTTAACGGACAAGAATGACCTGAATTCTCTTTACGCAAAGATTTCAATCGGATTCCTGCTTGTGCAGGACGCTGTCGCCGTAGTTGCATTGATTTTTGTTTCTGCAATCAAAACGGAGGCAATTCTTTCACAGCAAATTATTGTGTTTGCATTCAACATAGTGGTTCTTGCAATACTTGTGTGGTTTGTTTCAAAATATGTCATCAAAAGGCTCTTTGACAGTTTGGCTCTCTCGCAGGAGCTTTTGTTTCTGGGGGGAATAAGCTGGTGTTTTGCCCTTGCATCCCTTTCAATGATTCTGGTTGACTCAAAGGAAATTGGGGCTTTCCTTGCGGGAATTTCAATTGCTTCGCTTCCCTACAGCTATGAGGTGTTTGCAAAGCTCCGCTATGTGCGGGACTTCTTTATCGTGCTGTTCTTTGTTTACCTTGGGTCAAGCTTTGTGTTCGCGTCAACGGGCGAGGTTTTGGTTCCCGCAATAATCCTCTCACTTGTTGTGCTGATTGGAAATCCGATAATTATCTTTGTGCTAATGTCCTTTTTGGGATACAAGCCAAGAACGGCCTTTATGTCAGGCTCAAGCTTTGCCCAAATAAGTGAATTTTCATTGATTCTTATTTTCCTGGGGGCAAAGATTGGACATGTTTCGCAGAAGGTAACCTCAACAATTACAATTGTCGCGGTTATAACAATTGCAATTTCAACATACTTCATCCTCTACAACAACAGGATTTACGAAGCATTGTTCAAGAAAATCAGGCTTTTCAAGAAATCAAACCCGCTTGAAAACGAGCTTTCAACAGTAAAAGAAAAAAAATACAAGCTCGTGATTCTTGGGTTTGGAGAAACAGGTGCAAAGGTTTTCTCGCAAATAAAGAGCCCGAAGAAGGACATACTGGTTATTGATTATGATCCAAGGGTTGTAAAAAAATGCATCAAGGAAGGATTTGACTGCATGTACGGTGACGCAACAGACCTTGACACAATAAAGTTTGCAATGACCCACAAGCCGGACATAATTGTTTCAACAGTAATGGACCAGGAGACCAACGAAATTTTGGTGAAGGAATTCAAGAAAAAGAAGAAGGAAGACAGGAACCTGATAATTTTGGCAAACTCGCTTGAGGACGCAAAGCACCTTTACGAGAAAAAAGCGGACTTTGTGCTTGTGCCCTCACTGCTTGCGGCAGAAAGAATTGGGGTAATAATTAAGGACTTAAAGAAAGGAAGGAACTTCGAGCTTGATTGGCTGAGAAGAATTCACGAAAATGACATAAACCACAAAAAATAGGAGGGGTTGGATTTGGTGCAGTATCATTTGGGAAAAGTTTTGAAGGTAATAAAGCAAGATAAGGACGTTGTCTCCGCAGACGCCAGCGTGCAGGCAATTATGGAAATGTGGGACGGAAACCAGTTAATTCTGGGAACTGACCCAGGCCTTGCGGGACAAGTTAAGGCAAACGACGTTGTGCTAATTGACTACAACCCGGTTCCGGGAGTTTCACCGCCTGTTCCAAAAATGGTGGCTGTTAAAATCCTCAGGGGAAAAGCCGGAAAGGACAGTTGGGAACTGTTCAAAAAATACAAGGAAGAAAAAAGCAAACTCGCAGAGCCAAAGGAAAGCCCTGTGCTTGAAATACCTTACTCCAGGTAATTGAGCGTATCGGAAAGGATACCGTTGCGAAATTCTTTTTTAATTGAATGACCATAATATATACAAAAATAGAGGTGGAAAAATGGAGGAGACTTTGAAAAACCTTGCAAAGGCATTTATTGGGGAAAGCCAGGCAAGGAACAGGTACACAATATACTCAAAGATTGCGCAAAAAGAAGGGTTTGAGCAAATCTCGGAACTGTTTTTGGTTACAGCAGACAATGAAAGGGAGCACGCAAAATGGCTCTTCAGGCTGATTAATGAATTGAAGAAAAAGCAGGACAAGCCGGCTGATGAAATTAAGGTCGAGGCCGTTGCGCCGACAACGCTTGGAACAACAACCGAGAACCTGAAAGCCGCAATTGCAGGCGAGCACTACGAATTTATGGACATGTACCCGAAGTTTGCAGATGTTGCGGAAAAAGAGGGGCTCGAGGGGATTGCAATAAGGCTCCGCGCAATAGCGAAGGCTGAATCACACCACGAAGACCGGTACAAACGGCTTCTTGCAGAAATTGAAGGTGGAACGCTTCTGAAAAAGGCGGAGAAAAAGGAATGGGTCTGCAGAAAATGCGGCTACGTGCACGAGGGAGAGGAACCCCCTGAAAAATGCCCAAGCTGCGACCACGAAACAAAATACTTTGAATTAAAATGTGAGCAATACTAAAGGAAACCAAATGATTAAACTTTTCAGATGCAAAATTTGCGGAGACCCTTATATTGGAGAGGCAGCTCCAAGCAGGTGCCCGTTCTGCGGGGCATATGAAGAATTCCTTGTTGAGGCAGTTTGTCCAGGTGAAACATTTGATGTTGAACTCAACGAAAAGGACAGGGCAAATGTTGAAAAGGGCCTTGAGGTTGAAATATCCAATACACAGTTTTACTTCTGCGCCGCCGAGAAAACAGATGATGAGGAAGGAAAACAACTTTTCAAGGCACTTGGAAGAGTGGAGGCCGAACACGCCTCAATCTGGAGAAAAATCCTGAAGCTTCCAAAGGAACGGATTTCGGGTTCGGAGAACTGCTCGGAATCCAACAGAGAAAACCTGCAGGAGTCACACGACAGGGAAGATATGGCAATCAAGTTTTACGCAAAAGCCGGGGCCGAAGCAGAAAACGAACGCGTTAAGGAAATATTCAAGGCACTTGTGCAAGTGGAACAGGATCACTTGAAACTTAGCGAAGAAAGGCTGAAATGAACGGAGGTAGTAAAAATGAACGGGAAAAAAGTGAATGAAATTTACAAATGCGGAGATTGCGGAGACATAGTTGAACTTCTGCGCATTGGCGGGGGAGAAATTGTTTGCTGCGACAAGCCAATAGAAATATTGCAGGAAAAAACATCTGAGGAAGGGAAGGAAAAGCACGTTCCGGTAATTGAAAAAACAGAGAACGGATTCAAAGTAAAAATTGGTTCAATTCCACACCCGATGGAAACAGGGCACCACATCGAGTGGATTGAAATTATAGTGGATGGAAGGGTGTACAGGAAATTCCTAAAAGCAGGCGACGCGCCCGAAGCGGAATTCTGCATCAAAGCTGAAAAAATTACGGCAAGGGAACACTGCAACCTGCACGGGCTGTGGAAAGCGGAAGCATAGGTGATTCAATGGAGATAGTGAAGAAACTGGTGGAAATCCCACAAGAAGAGGTTGCAGAGATTTCAAAAGCGGTTGCAATAGCAAAGGAACTTGAGATTAAGGCAAGGGATTTCTACCAAAAGAACGCGGACAAGTCAGACGAGCAGGATGTAAAGAATGCATTCATGTTTCTTGTGAAAGAGGAACAGGAACACTTTGATGCACTTACGGCAGTTGAGGACACTTTGAAGAAAGAGGGAAAGTTTGCTGTCGTAAGCGATGAAGTCCTGAAACACCTTGAAAAGCCGCAGGTTTACCCAGACAACACAGACCCAAAGAAAGACATTGACAAAAAGAACGAACTAACCGTTCTTCTCTGGGCAATGCGCATGGAGAGAAAAGCAGAACTCTTTTACAGGGAACAGGCAGGCAAAACAAGCGTTCCAGAAGTAAAGGAATTCTTCAACACGCTTGCGGAGTTTGAAGTAGGGCACTTCCAGTACCTGGACGGAATATTCTCCTCCTGGACAAGCACAGACGACTTTATTCTGGGGTAGCAAAACTACTTCAAAACCTCGCCAGCTTTAAGGTACCACATATACAAATCCAGTTCCGCCGGAGCCATTCCGGCACGCTTTGCAAGGGCATTAAACTTCTTCTCAATACCCAAATAAGTTTTTTTCGAAAGCGACTTGGGCTTTTCATCAATGAGCTTGTTTTCAACCATTAGATTAAGAATGTGCCTGTCAAGAATTGCCAGGCCCTCGAAACCAACGTTTCTCAAAAAATGCGAGGCCTCCTTGAAACCGATTCCCTTAATGTTCTTCACAAGCCACTCCCTTGCCTCTGCCTCACCGCGTTCCTTCACAATTGCCTGAATTTTTTCCTTAATGTCAAGGTACGCCCTTGCACCAACAATGAATCTTGTTTTGTTGTTGTGGAACCTGTGTTTTGCCTTGCGGATGCATTTTTTAACGTCTGAAGCGCATGCATCGCAAAAACCCCTTGCCCCAAGAGTCTGCTGAATCTGAAGCGCGGTTTCCGCCTTGGAATTCGCAGTGAGGATGCAGAAGCAAAGCTCTGAAAACCACTCCTCGTTTGGCTTGTTTTTGAACGACTCAAATTCGTGAAGGCGCAGATTAACCAGCTTTCCAACCCGCCCTGTGCGCAGTTTTTTTACAGTTGAAACAAGTGAAGCCATGCAAATACAAAACACAAAAAGCGTTTTAAGCGCGACGGCTACAATGCATTAAAAAAATGGAATGCGCCGGGGCAAAGCCAACTTACATTCCCATCTGCTCTTTTTCGGAAGCGCGGGTGCAGTAATAGTCTTTCTTCAGGCTCATTTTTGTGTAAACAGGGCAGGATGGACAGGCGCAGCCCTTCTCTTCCTTGATGCACTTGCTTTTTCCAATCGTTGGAAAGCAGAATGCGATGTCCTCTCCACAATCCGCAAAGCTCGGGCAGCCCCTGCAGACACACATGGAGACAGCCATCTTCTTCTTTTCTTCCATTTGCTCTGGCGTATTTTCTTCTTCCATTTAACTTACCTCCAATACCCCAGCAGAATAACCTGCAATGTCGTATAAATAGCTTTCGAATTGATACTTTGCCCGATAGCTATAGGAAAAGGTTGAAAAGGTATCCGAGGATGACAACCTGCGGAACCGCAATCAAGGGAAGGGCAATGGCTGCCCTCTTCCCGATATTTTTTCAAATCAGGCCGATTTCAGTGTAATCCGTTGCCACTCCAGCCATCAGGAAAACGGTGCTGTTTCCAAAAGCACCGGTTTGTGTGAATATTTCAAACGCAAGCGGGGCAGAGCCCTCACTGCAAACCTCAATCACAATTGCAAGCGCAAACGTAACAAACAGGCCAAGGATTGTGGGGCCAAGGTAATACGAAAACATTTCGGCAGAAATAAATGAACGGGCAACACTCGCCATAAATGTTCCGATTACAATCCATCAGAGCACCATTTTCATAAGGAACCATGAGCCCTGCGCAACACCCACAATTGATTCCTTAACATTTGAAGCCGTGAACCTGTATCCGCGCAGCCTCATTGCAGCGTCTTTTCTGATTGAAAAATCGGTTTTGGTTTCAACAGGCTGCGAGTTGTTTTCAATAAGCCCGCGCCTTTCAAGAACCTGGAAAATAAGGCCTGTGTTAATCGCAATAATTATTGCGGAAACAACTATGAAAAATGCCTTGAACCCAAAGAAACCAAAGAGCAAAACAGTTAGGGGGAGATTTGCCCAAGGGCTTGCCAAAAGGAATGCAACTACACTAGAGGTTGAGGCTCCCTTTTTGTAGATGCTCATTGAAATCGCAAGAATGCCGTGGCAGCAGGCAGACATAAGGAACCCGAATGCAACGGAGTAAAAGATTGTCCTCTTCCTTTTCTGCGAAAGGTATTTTTGGATGTAAGCGCAGGGCACAAAGTGGTTAACTATTCCTCCAATTAAAAAGCCAAGCAGAAGCGCCCACCAGATAAGGGAAAAGTATTCAATAAAAGTGTGGAGAATTGGTTCAAGAGGGGCAAAGAAAAAGCCACCTATAAGAACTAATCCAATAAGAAAAGAGATCTGGAAAAGCCTGTCTTCATACCACTTTTTTTGTGAACATCACAACTTTCACAGGCCACACACTGACTGTACCCCAAGCAAAAACAATTGGATAAACTATTTAAATAACAAATGTGTAGTGGTAATTGAAACCAATGGCTAATTACAAAAAGATTGAAAAGCTTGCAAAAGTGATAAGATATTACAGCCTTGTTTCCACAACAGAGGCAGGTTCAGGGCATCCAACATCATCCCTGTCCGCAACAGACCTAATGGCAACGCTGATGTTCGGCGGGTTTTTCAAATTTGATGCAAACAGCCCAAAGAATGAAAACAATGACAGGCTACTTTTTTCCAAGGGACACGCTTCCCCATTATTCTATTCACTGTGGCTTGCTGCCGGAAAGGTTTCGGAAAAGCAAATGCTTAACCTGAGAAAATTTGGAAGCCCGCTGGAGGGACACCCAACGCCTGCATTCAAATATACGGAGGCCGCAACAGGCTCGCTTGGGCAGGGCCTCTCAATCGGGGTTGGAATGGCACTCAACGCAAAGTACCTTGACAAGCTGCCCTACAAAACATTTGTATTGCTTGGGGACAGCGAAATGGCGGAGGGTTCAGTGTGGGAAGCAATGGAAATTGCCGCTTTTTACAAGCTCAACAACCTTGTTGGAATAATTGATGTAAACAGGCTCGGGCAAAGGGGACAAACAATGTACGGCCACAACCTCAAATCATACAGCAAAAAAATTGCGTCCTTTGGATGGAAAGCAATTGAGGTTGACGGGCACTCAGTTCCAAAAATTGCGGCGGCATACAAAAAAGCGCTTGCTTCAAAGGGCAAGCCAGTGATGATTGTGGCAAAAACCCTCAAAGGAAAGGGAGTGAAACTTTTTGAAAACAAGGGAGGCTGGCACGGAAAGGCACTGAACAGGGATCAGTTAGAGCAGGCAATTAAGGGTCTGGGAAGCTTTAACAAAAAAGAAAGGGGAAAACTTGCAAAGCCACTCCTTAGAAAACCAAGAACCCCAAAGAAGGGAAAGGTTAAAGCAATTGCATACTCAAAGGGGGAAGAGCTTGCAACAAGGAAAGCTTACGGGAAAGCGCTTGCAAGAATCTATCCAAGATTTACTTCAATTGTTTCATTGGATGCCGAGGTAAGCAACTCAACATATGCTGAAACATTCAAGAACGAGCACCCTGAAAGGTTCTTTGAAATGTTTATTGCGGAACAGAACATGGTGGGAACCGCTTTGGGCCTTGCAAACAGGGGCAAAATTCCGTTTGTTTCAACCTTTGCGGCGTTTCTCTCCCGCGCACACGACCAAATCAGAATGTCACAGTACTCAAACGCAAACATAAAGTTTGTGGGATCACACGCAGGCGTTTCGATTGGACAGGATGGGGGATCGCAGATGGCGTTGGAAGACCTTGCAATGATGCGCTCAATTCTTGGAAGCGTTGTGCTATACCCAAGTGACGCTGTCTCAACAGAAAAGCTCGTTGAGGAGATGGCAAAGCACAGGGGAATAAGCTATATGCGAACAACAAGGGTCGGGACTCCTGTACTTTACAAAAACGGGAAAAAGTTTGTGATTGGCGGAAGCAAAACAGTCAGAAAAAGCAAGCGCGATAAGGTAACAATTGTTAGTGCGGGAATTACACTGCACGAGGCGATTGCGGCGCACGAGACCCTCAAGAAAAGCAGGATTAATGCACGCGTGATTGATTTATACAGTGTGAAGCCGGTTGACAGGAAGGCACTGCTTAAGGCCGCACGGGAAACAAGGGCAATAATAACAGTTGAGGACCACTTTGCAGAGGGAGGAATCGGGGAAGCTGTAAAAGATGCGCTCTCTGAATCCGGTGCAAAGGTTTACTCACTCGCCGTTAGAAAAATGCCCAGAAGCGGCACGCCAAAAGAGCTTATGGATTACGAGCAAATTTCAAGAAAGGCGATTGTAAAAAAAGTTAAATCAGTTTTGTGAGGCCATTGAATGAAAGTTTTTATCGGAGCCGACCACGCGGGATTTACCGTCAAGGAAAAAATAAAAAAATTCCTTAAACGGAAAGGAATAGGTTATGAGGACATGGGAACGGACTCGCGGAAGTCGGTTGATTACCCTGACTTTGCATTCAAGGTTGCACGCAAGGTTGCAAAAACAAAGAATTCAAGGGGGATTCTTGTTTGCGGGACAGGGACCGGAATGGTTATTGCCGCAAACAGGGTAAAGGGAATAAGGGCTGTTGCAGCATATGACAAGTACTCTGCAAAAATGTCAAGGCACGACAATGATGCAAACGTTCTTGCATTGAGAGGAAGGCTCTTTCCCTGGGAGAAAACAAGGAAAATAATTTCAACATGGCTGGAGTCAAAGTTCAGCGGAAAAGCAAGGCACAAGAGAAGAATTGGAAAAATCGGGGGAAAAAAGAATGCTTAAGCCAACAATCGTACCGTCGTTAATTGCGGAAACACAGGAAGAACTTGATGAAAGGATTGAAAAGGTCAGGAAAGCATCAAATTTGTTTCAGCTTGATGTAATGGACAAAAAGTTTGCGCCAAACAGCTCACTAAACTTTGATTTGAAACTTCCAAATGATTTGAAGTTTGAAGCACACCTAATGCTTGAGGAACCGGAAAAATGGATTAAATTGAATGGAAGAAAAGTTGACACAATTCTTGCACATATTGAGCCATTAAAGGACCCGGCCAAAACAATTGAACTTATTCAGGGGCTTGGAAAAAAACCAGGGCTTGCACTAAAGGCATCAACCCCTGTTAGTGCAGTTGAAGAGTTCCTACCCCTTGTAGATGAAGTTCTTGTGATGACAGTTGAGATTGGATACTACGGAAGCAAATTCATTCCTGAAATGCTTGAAAAGGTAAGGGAGCTGCGCAGGATTGCACCCTCCATCGATATAGAGGTTGACGGCGGAATGGGTTTAGAAACAATTAAGGGGGCGTGTGAAGCGGGAGCAAACCTGTTTATTTCAGGGGCATACCTGATGAAATCGGAGAACCCACTTGAAGCGGCTAACAAGCTGAGAAAAATTCTTGCAGAATGCAACTGGGGTATCTAAACAAGGTAAAACAATGGAAAAAAATGCAGTTCACTCGCTGAAAGCGGATGAAAACACAAGCTTTGTTCTTTCACTTGTTAAGAAATGATTCAGTGAAATTATTTAGCTATTCAACGGAATTACGCAGAGGTTAATTTCAACGGCCCATCGACCCATAAACCGCGGTTCAGAACTGTCACCCTCGGTTGCAATCGCACAGGCGATGAATGCATAACCGTTTGCCTCAGAATACTCTCCCACAAAAATAACTCCCTCTTTCTGCAGGCCGGCCATTAAAGCCGCAGTGGCTGGTGAGACAATGGTTTCAAAGTCACTGCTTGCAGTCGTTCCGTCAAATTTGGCCCTGCGAATGCATCCGCACTCGCTGTCCGCAGTCCAGTAGATAAAGCCGTTCTCCTCATCAACCCAGGGCTGGGTATTTTTCCGACCAACGTTTGGTGCGCCTGAAAGAAGAATTGGTTCAGACCATTTGCCTGCATCACTTTTCTCAGAATACCACAAGCCCATTGTGTCACCGTGCAGCTCTATTTCAAAGCACTCTGTTCCCAATGGATTCTTTCGGTTTGATTCAAAAATTAATTTTGTTCCGTTTGCATAAATTCCGGGGTTGTCCTCACGGCAGGGGGAATCGTATTCGAATTGAACAGGTTCGCTCCAAACGTCCTGTGAAACTTTTTCAACAAAGAAAAAGCCCCACGATTCAGGGGGTGAGGGGTAAAGATTGTAGGCCATTGTGTTCCCCGAAAGGCTCATTCCAGCCTGTTCCCCGAAAGGCTCATTCCAGCCGCCTGCGAGTCCAGTCCAATGCTTTGGAAATTAACTTCCCACCCCCCCTTAACAGGCCTTGCGCGGTAAATGCTAAATTCAGAGCCTTCCTGTTCAGGCGGGAGTGTGCACTCAGGCTTGAATTCATATGCGGTCCCTGTAAGAAGCTTTGTGAAATCTAATGCGGTTACTGCATAATACAAATCCTCCCCTGTCCAGGTGACTGAGTCCTTCCAGCAATTAGGGAAGTTAATTTCGTCAGGCAGCAAATAAACTTTCTTTCCAGCCAGGTGCCCGCCGAGGGTAAGCCCTGAAACTTCCCTTTCAACAGGAATTCCGGCGGCAACAGAGCAGTCTTCCCCGTCACACAATTCAACAGGGGGTTGTTGGGAGGCATCAGTGCATCCACTTAATGCAATTGCCGCAATCAACAGGAACGCAATAAACAACTTCATTCTCAACACAAAAGACAAACAACACAAGCATTAAAAGATTATCATTTAAAAACAAGAACTGCAGCCCCCTCCCTTTGGTTGCACTTAAACTTACCCAGCCTCAAAAAGCACGGCCCTGCTTAAAAAAACCTTTGGCTGTTCAACCGCTTTCAACCCAATGCACTGCGCAAGCCCAAACATCTCTTTGAAATCTTCCCTTGAAACGTGGAAACTCGGCTCCACAACAAGAAGCCTTCCACCGCCCTTTAGCAGGGAACGCATTTCTTTGAGAAACGCCTTGAGGTCGGGAGTTTCGTGCGCGACATAGAATGCAAGAACAAAATCAAACTTTTCCTTCAATCCAGAGGTTTTTGCAGTAGTCCTGTGAAGAACAATTCTTTCATCCAACCCAGTGCCTTTAATTTTGCGCCGCAGCCAGTCAAGCATTGCCTGCTGCAAGTCCGCAGCAACCACTTTTCCATTCGGACCCACAGCCTTTGCCATTTCGATTGAGAAAATGCCCGACCCGCAGCCAAAATCAAGAACACGCATTCCAGGCAAGGCATACTTCCTTGCTATGCCCTTCGGGTTTTGCAAAACCCGCCTCAACCAGTGTTCTAAAGACCCTGCCTTTTCAACAGAGCAAACCCTTTGCCCTTCAGCCATAAAAGTAATTCCAAAGAAAACATTTTTTAAACAATTTTGACAGGGGGGCAAAAAAAGACAATTTTTTTGTTACAGAAATTTTTCAAGCCTGTTTGCTTTATCAACCAGGATTATTTTTGGCTTCGAAGGCACTTCGGTTACTTCAAACGCGGCAATTATCACAAGATCACCTTTTGAAAACTTTTTCGCAGCCGCGCCGTTCAGGCAAATTTCCCCAGAGCCCTTTTTCGCCTTCAAGGCATATGTTTCAATTCTTTCCCCGTTGCCAATGTTCCAAACGGCAACCTTTTCAAATTCCCCGATTCCCACAGCAGCCATTAAGCCAGAGTCAATTGAAATACTGCCCATATACCCTGAATCTGAACCAGTAACAGTTGCACGGTGAATTTTTGACTTTAAAAAAATTCTCATTTAAAGAACCCCATTTTATAAAAGTGAATGGGGCAAAAAACATTTTAAAGCAACATTAACCCAATGCAATTGCATTTAAGCGGCGAACGGCCCCAAGGCAGAATAAAATAAACGTTAACACCTATATTTTCAGTAGGCAATGATGAGGTTAACACCTGCTAAGCGCAAGCGATTAAGATTCAACTCACCCCTCCAAGCCTAAAAAATAGTAATGCCACGTTTGGCAAATGTATTTTTTGCCATGCACAAAACTTGTTTTTGGCAAAATTATTTGTTTTTTTTTTTGCCTTAAATTCCTATTTTTGTTAATTCTTTAAGCCTAGTTTTTCTTCTTGCCTTAAAGCTTTGCTTTTTTAAATCCATTTAAGGCAGTTTTCCTCCGC
>JAFCCO010000006.1 GCA_017610175.1 Candidatus Iainarchaeum sp.
CTCCATCATTATCAATTCCATCATTCCTTATCTCAACCGTCGGCGGCATATCAGTGCTCACATTCGAGGTAATGGTTTTGGTTAGGCCTTTTTCGTTGGTGTAGGTTGTGGTTATTTCTTTTGCTCCGCCAAGGCCCCGGCCTTCGATTCTGAAGCTGTCTCCCGATTTAATACTTACGTCGTCGAAGCGGTATTCTATTCCGTTGTAGATGATGATTGCGTAACCGTATTTGCCGTCGAGAGCGATTCCTGTGAACGGGTTGATTGTGATTCTCTGGCCTGTGGCGTTCTGCAGAACCAATAGGATTGTGTCTCCGTCGGCCCCAATGTCTCTGCAAATCATTTCGAGAAAAGTGGAGCAGGTGTTTTTGTTGATGTTTCCGGTGCTGGCAAAGATAAGCACCCCGACAACAAGCGCAATTACAATAAGTGCCCAGCCATAGGTCATCAAATACTCCAAAGCAGATTGGCCCTTTTCTTTATTCATTTAATATCTTTATAATAATCAAAGATTAATAAAAGTGTTGGAAAAGGCTAAGGCAACCTATAAATATGGCTTTGGTGCAATTAGGTGCCTGATGAGGCTCAAATTTTGCGCAATGGCTGCTTTTCTGCTCTTGCTGGCTGCGGCTGTTTCAGCTGCCCCCGCCGCGCCCGAAGGGCTTAGGGCGGAAATTGTTTCGCAGGGCGTAATGATTGCATGGGATTACGGGGAGAACGGCGTTGAGTTCAACGTAAGGCGCGGAAGCAGTGTCGGGGACGCGAATGTAATTGCAACGGTTTCGGAAAAGTTCTTCACCGATTCAACAGGGGAATCCGATGTGCGGTATGTCTACCTTGTTACCGCATTTGATGAAACAAGTGAGAGTGCAGCGCTTGGGCATGTTTCACTCGTTTACCCTCCAAAATATGACAGGCCTTTTACCCTGAAAATTGTGCAGCCTGTGAAAAGAACATTTTACTACGGCGAGCGGGTAAACTTTGTTGTCGAGGTTGAGAGCGAGGTATTCGACAAGCTGGAGGGACTAAAAGCGGTTCTTTCGCACAACGAAATGGGTGTTGTTGGAAACTTTGCACTTAACGAAGGGACAAAGCAGTTCACCCTCTCACTAACTTTGCCCTCCGAGGGGGAATTCAAAGAGCTTTCAATTGACTACAAGATTTACGCGTCCGCCTTGATTGGGCCGGATGGGTTCTCTGAAACCCTTCCGCTGAACTTTGTTCTCTCCCCCCAAAAGGAAATTGACACCATGCGGCTTGCAACAAACCTTTTGACGGTTTACGGGCCGTTCATTGTTCTGCTGTTTATTGCAACAACGGTTGCGTTTGTTGGCTGGAGATGGTCACTGCACAGGAAAGGGCAGTCCGACTCAATCAGGCTGGATCTTCTTGGGGTCTTAAAGGAGAGAACGGTCTGGAAGCAGGACTTTTTCAGGAGAAGGGTTAGCCAGCAGCAGTATGCTGAAAAGGAACGCGAGCTGCAGGGCAGGGAAAATGCCTTGAGGGCAAAGCTTGCTGGAAAGAAGATTGCGCCGTCAAAGAAGAACCTTTTCGAAGGCTACCGCAAAGCAGAGGTTGAGGAAATTTACCGCCTTTTCAAGTCCCTAAGTTCGCAGAAAAGCGAAATGAACAAGGACTCCGTGAGAACTTGGCTTTTAAGCCGTGGCAAGAGCGAGCGGGTTGCAAAAAAGGTTACCGACTTAATTTTTGAGGGCAAGGGGCTGGATTAAGCACAAGCAACCATTTTTAAGTATTACTTAGTATTACTTAGTATTATGAAGTCTGTTTCACTTAAGCTGGATTCAAGGCTTGCAAAGGAAATTGGTTCCGCAATGAGGTTTGGGCATTACAGCACAAAAACCGAGTTTATCCGGGAAGCCATCAGGGACAAAATTTTGGAAGTGCGGGCAGAACGGGCAAAGGAAATGGCTTGGGAAAAGCTGTATGACGCACGGGGCATTTTTAAGGACCGGGCATTAAGCGACGAAGAGTTTTACAGGAAGCGGGAAGAATTCAGCAAGGCGCTTGAAAAAAGGCTGAAGAAAAAACATGGGATTAAATGATTTCCTCTGGAAGCCCAACGTCCACAATATGCTCAATTTTTTGGAAGTGCCGGTCTCTTGAAACAAGTATTGCCCCATTCGCTTTTCCCAGTATTGCGTGAAAGCAGTCAACCAGCGGCATGCCTTTTGAAATTGCTTTTTGCACAGTGGTTCAGAAACCTAAAGGCAAACTCGCCCAACGGCCTTATGTTGTCGCGCCGGTCCTCAAAGTAATCGCGCCAAACAGAGGTATCTACATAGAAGCGCATTGGAGTCACTCGCTTCTGATTATTTCAGCCATTGCGATTCCGTTGCATCTGAACAAACATCCTTTCCTTTCAATCAGCCTGTTTTCCGCAAGCTCGTCCAGAATCAGCTGCGCAAATTTCCCGTAGACCTTTGTTTCCTCTGAAACTTCCTGAACAGTAAAGTGGTTTCCGCTTTTCATGAGGAACTCAAATATTTTAACGTGCATGGTTGTTTTGGAGGGAAGCCTTTCGTTCAGAAGCCGAAGATAAGCAAGTTCCCTAATGCTAAGTTCCTCCAAGCACAAACCCCCTAAAGCGGTTGCAAGTGCGCCACCGAGTTCTTAAAACCAAACAGCGGCGCACTTGTGCAGGCCCACCAAACAAAATCGCTTGGCTTAGCCGAAAGAACCTGCGCATTCGGGATTAATATGGTTGAGGTTGAATTTTGTTCAACCGGTTGGTTGATTTTGAAATTGAATTAGGGGATTTGGGCTGAGGGAAAACTACTTGAATGGTTTTGGGGGGGGTGTTTGAAAAGAATTGATGAAACTGCTGGTTTCTTGGAAAAAATACGTTCTGTTGTTCACAGGCATTTTTCCATGAAACAGTAATTTGTGTTCTCGAATCCAAATTTTTCATATGTCTTGTATGCTTTTTCATTTACATTAGCTGCAAGGTACAATACATTAAATCCTTTTTCCTTGCCAAGTTTTTCCATAAATTGCAGGGTTTTTACCCCGAATCCTTTGCCTTGGTTTTCGGCTTCTATTGCAAATTCTGAAATCCAAAGATACTCACCTTTAATGTAAGTGAACCGTTCTGCAAAAGCGAAACCGATTATTTTTTTATCAATCTCAAGGCAGAAACAAAGGTTTGGGTTGTCTTTTATAAGTTCTGCAAGCCTTTTTTCCGCTGAATCTTGAGTCCAGTTCTCACCTTGCTTTCTGAATTCTTTTGTAAGGATTTTTGCACACGTTGTCAAATCAATTTTTTTAGCTGTTCTTATTTTAAAAGACAATTTAAAAACCTCTTGCAATCGCTTTCTAGATATTATCGGTTTTTCTCCTTTAATAATTCTTGTTTTTGTCTTCCTTTTCCTTTCTCTTAATTTTCTGCCACTGTTCCCTTGCCTCTTCCTTTGTTTCAATTTTCACGTCGCCGAAGACGTGCGGGTTTCTTCTGTGGATTTTTTCCTCAAGCAGTTCAAGCACTTCTTGTGTTGTGAACAGGCCGCGCTTTTCGGACAGGTGGCAGATGTGAATCCAGTCCCACAGTACGTCCCCCAATTCCTCTTTGAGGTTTTCCCAGTCTTTTTTTTCAACCGCTTCAAGAACCTCGTTTGCTTCGCTTATGAGTTCGTGCGGGTGGCTTTCCAGCGTAAATTCTTTTGCGATTGGGTCCTTGGCCTGGATTTCCAGAATAAGTTCAGCCAGTTTGTCAACCAGCTTGTGGTTTTCCATATTGATTCAATGGGGGGAATTAATTTTAAGAGGGGTTGTTTTAGCTGTGCCTCATTGCCTCTACTGGGTCAAGGTGTGATGCAATTACCGCGGGAATTAGCCCTGAGAGAACCCCCACGATTATGCTGAATCCCAGTCCCAGTAAAATGAGGGACGGTGAGACTGCTGCCTCAAAGCTTGCGCCCATTGTTGCGCCAATGATTAGTGAAGCAAGCTGGCTTATTCCGATTCCAAGGCTTACCCCGATTATTCCCCCAATCAATCCAATAAGCGCTGCTTCCATTAAAAATATTGAAACTATGCTGTTGTTTGTTGCTCCAATTGCCTTTAACACGCCAATTTCGTGCGTTCTCTCGGCAACGGCCATAATCATTGTGTTCATTATTACAACCCCTCCAACCACAAGCGAGATGGCTGCAATTCCCGCAAGCACCAGCTGGATTATTCCAATCACGCTTCCCGCGGTTTCAGCGGCCTGTGCGGGGCTTGTTATTTGGAAGTCCTTTTTGTCGTGCTCCTTTTCAAGTGCCTTTTCAATCCTTTCCTTTACCTCATCCAGGTCCTGCCCGTCGGCAACATTTACTATTATCCTAAAGGGAGTCAATTCTTCCCCGGCCAACCTTTCAAGGTCGTCAAGTGTTGTCATAATGGAGTTGTTGAACATTGCCCCAAAAAAGTGCCTTGCCCTCTCCAGGATTCCAACAACCCTGAGCTTGTCCCCGTTTACGTTTATGGTTTCCCTTAGGTGAATTTCCTCTTCAAAGAAATCCTCTGCAAGCCTTGAGCCTATAAGAATGTTTCTACGGTCCTGTGAAACAAGGTCCCGTCCCTCTCCAACCACAACCATTCCTGCGGCCTCAAGGCTTCCCGCCCTCTCCGGGTCGGCGCCAAAAATGATTGCGGTTTTCTTCTCTCCCTTGAATTCGATTTGCACGGCGCTCATGTATATTCCTGCGGCGGACTCAATCCCGCGGACTTTTTCAATTGTTTCAGGGTCGTCTCTTTGCAGTTCTGCTAGAACGCTTTCCGCAAACCCGCCTCCTGGGAGGATTGTAAGGGTGTTTGTTCCAAGCTGCTGGAATTGTTCCTGCACCGATGCATTCAATCCCTCTCCAAGCGAAATCAGCGCAATTATTGCCGCAATTCCAATAACTATTCCAAGTATGGAAAGCGTACTTCTAAGCTTCTGGCTTTTGAGGTTTCTGAATGCAACGCTCACAAGCTCTTTGTCAAAGAAGTTAATTGCACTACTCATAACGCAGCGCCTCCACAGGATCCATCAACGAAGCCCTTCTTGCGGGGACTATTCCCGAAACTATTCCGACCCCTGCACTGATGCTTACTCCAATTACAACTATTACGGGATCAATCACTATCGGGAGTGTGAAGTTTAGCGAACCCGCAACTGCTGATATTCCGAATGCGACAATATATCCCAGCACAACCCCGAGTGCGCCTCCCGTCATTCCAAGAAGGCCCGCTTCTGTTATAAAAATTGCAAGAATCATGTTGTTTGTTGCCCCAATTGCTTTCATTGCTCCTATTTCCCTTGTTCTCTCAAGGACGGCCATAAGCATTGAGTTCATTATTCCAATTGCCCCGACAACAACCGAGATGCTTGCAAGCATTAGTAAAACAATTTGCATTACTCCAAGCACTGTGTTGAAGCTTTCAAGGAGTGATTCGCTTGTCATAACGGAAAAGTCCTTTTCCCCGTGCGCCCGCTCCAGCCTTGATTCGATTTTTTCAACAACCGAATTCACAAGGTGCTCGTCTGTCACCTTCACCGCAAGCTCTATTGGGTCTTCCGCCCCAAAAAATGTTCTTGCCGCGTTTTTTGTCACCCAAAACATGTTTGTTATCCCAAAACTGCTGGATGCGAGGTCGCTGTCATCAAGCAGCCCGACAATTTTGAAGTCCTGGCCGTTTATTTCAATCTTTTTTCTTACATCGAGCTCTTCGCCTTCCAACGCATCTTTTGCAAAGCTTTCACTAATCAGTATGCTGTAGAGGTCGCTTGATTCAAGAAGCCTTCCCTTGCCTAGTGAAAGATAGCCCATGCCCTGCATGTACTCTTCCTTGTTTGGGTCATACCCTATTATGAACGCACTCATTTCATGCTCTTTGTATTTGGCTATGGCTGCGGTTTCGTATAAGCCAACCACCTCCTCAACCCCGGGAATTCCCTTGATTATGTCAATGTCGGATTCGTTAATTGTTCTTGAAATTGCGGTGGAAAAGCCCATTTCGCCTCCGGGCTCAACAAATATAACATCCAGGCCGAGTGATTCAAACATGCCTTCCACCGCAAGGCTCAGCCCTGTGCTTAAAGAGAATAGGGTGACGATGGCTGCTATCCCAATAACCATTCCGAGGAGAGTGAGATAAGAGCGCAGCCTCTGCCTTTTAATGTTTGTAAAGGCTACGCGAACTATTTCAAGGTCAAGCAAACCATCACCTTAAGCGAAAGTTGTTGGAAAAAGGCGGTTAAGCCTTTTTCACAAACTTCCTGTATCCCCATTTTCCTGCCACAAAGAGACCGAGCAATTGCAGTACTGTTGCAATGAGTCCTATGGCTATTCCAACAGGGTCCATTCCTGCCTGTGCCGCTGCTGAATTAACCGGCAGCACAAGTGTTTTCTCAAACTCTTTCTGCTCTCCGTATTGGTTCTTGTAGGTTAGGCGCATGTTGATGGTTTGTTCTTCGCTTATGTCAAGGTCAGGCCTTAGCTTCACCGTTATCTTAAAGCTGTCAAAATCATCTGCCTCAAGCGTTCCGATGAACGTTTTTTCCTGGATTATGGTTCCTGCGTCTGTTTCGAGTTCGGCAACAACGTATTTTGCTGTTCCAATCCCTATGTTGAACAAATCAATTGTTACCTCTGACTTTCCTCCAGGGTAAGCCGGAGGCATTACGTCACTTACAACCGCGTCCAATTCAGGGTCCTGAATTACCTGCACTCCAATGTATGATGTGATGGAGTACTCCACTGCGTTTGCGTCCTTGAAGTTTATGGTTATTGGAAGCGTATATGTTTTTTGCTCTGCTTCCGGATTCACTGCAAGGGTTATTGTTGCGTTCCTTTCGCGTCCTGCCCCAAGGTTTTCAATGAAGTCAAAGCTTGCTCCGAGCGCTGAAAATTCCCTTTCAACAACAACACCGGTGGCTGTAACTGTCCGATCTTCCGTCAATCCGACAAGCACGTCCATTGCTTCACTGTTCCCAATGTTTCTTACTGTGAGTGTAAACTCTGCCACTTGTCCGGGTGAAACCTCTATCTGGCTTGTCCTTACAATTTCTAGGTCAGGCCTTCTGCTTTCAATCTTTATTATGTAAGGGTATTCCTTCTGTGCACCCGCTTCACTATAGCGAAATACCACAGTGTAAGTTCCATCCAGTGCGGACGGGTCCACTTCAACCCTGAATTCCACAAGGGCTGTCTTGTACGGCTTGATTGTGCTGATTATTTTTTGGCTGCTTACACCCGTTCCCAGTGAAAAGGGGTATGGTGTGTCGCGTTCTCTGCCACCGCTTAAATCAAGCTCAAACTGCACGTCCTCTGACATGTATTTGCTGTTGTTCTTTACGTGAACAAACATGTTAAACGCCTGTCCCGGAATTGCCGGTGCCGGCGAATAGCTCACGGTTTCTACTATGGGATCCCCTGCAAATGCGTCAACTGCAAGAAGCAGAAGGGTCAATACCAACAAAAATTTCTTCATTCTCATCTCCTCCCAAATTTTTCATTTTTGATTATCTTGCCATCTTTCAGATGGATGATCTTTTGCGCGCGCTTTCCTATATCGCGTTCGTGCGTTACCATAAGGACTGTTTTGCCCTCTTTGTTTAGCTCATCAAGAAGGTTAAGGATTTGTTCACCTGAAACAGAGTCAAGGTTTCCTGTGGGCTCATCCGCAACAATCACGTCAGGGTCAACCGCAAGCGCGCGTGCAATTGCAACCCTTTGCCTTTGCCCTCCGCTTAGTTCGGTTGGCTTGTGGTGTGTTCTGTCACCAAGCCCAACCCTTTCAAGAATTTCCCTTGCCCTCTTTTCGCGCTCCCCCATTGCAATCCCCTGGAACCAGAGCGGAAGCATTACGTTTTCCAAAGCGGTCATTCTTTGAATTAGGTTAAATGTCTGGAAAACAAAGCCGATTGTCCTGCCCCTTACCCTTGCAAGCTCGTTGTCGTCCATTTTTGAAACAGGCTTTCCCCCAATGAAAACATCTCCTTTGGTTGGCCTAAGCAAGGCGGACATAATGTCAAGCAGTGTTGTTTTTCCTGAACCGCTTGGACCCATAATTGAAATGAATTCCCCCTGGAATATTTTGAAGGAAACGTCGCTTAGTGCGTTTACTTTCATTTTGCCCATGTCGTATATTTTGAAAACATTCCTTGCCTCAAGAATCGGTTGTTTCATCTCATTCACCTTTCCTATAATATATCAATAATATAATAAACTCGGGGCTATTTTTTTCCCCTGAGCTTTTTCTCCAAAGCCTTTGTTCCGCCCTCTTCAAGGAACTGCTTTATTTCAGGCTTGTTTTTGCCTGTAAGCTTCTTCAGGGATTCAGGGCTTCCGTCGCGAAGCAGTTTTTCGGCCTCGAACAGATGGTTAAGCATTCCAACTACCGCCTCTGACTTCATTAGAATAATCTGGTCAAATCCGCACGCTGTCGAGCCAAGAACCATTAGCTTTTCTCCGGACTCTATCTTGAACTTTTTTCTTGCCTCAATTGGCAGGGCGATTTGCCCGCGCTCCCCAACTGTGGCGCTTCCGTAGTGGTCAAGCAGGATTTCCTTCTTTTTAGCCATAGATGCACCTAATTACAATTAATCATATTTATTATACTTATTATAAAAGTATGTTTAACGGCTTTTGCGCTTGCTTTATAGCGTTTTTCGCGCAGGTTCATTGCATGGGGTATTATAATGAAATAAGCCAGGGCTATGATGAATTGCATTTGGGGGAGCAGCGCAAAAAAGCGCAGTTGATTAAGCAAAATTGTGCCCTTCACGGTCTGCTTTTGGATGTCGGAGCCGGAACAGGCTCGGCAACCGAACTTTTTCGGGACAAAGCGGAGTGCATTGCTCTTGACCCAGCCATTGAAATGCTGAAGAAATTTTCCGGGCTTAAGGTCTGCGCGTGCGCAGAGCACATCCCCCTCAAAGACAACTGCTTTGATTCCATTGTAAGCCTTACCGCATTGCACCACTGCGACCTTGAAAAGGCATTTTCAGAAATCAAACGGGTTGCAAAGCCAAATGCGGTCATTGCAATAAGCTTTTTCAGGCGGGCCTCAAATTTCCCGCTGGCAGAGAAGCTTTTTTCAGGGTTCAGAAAACTGGATGCAGGCGTTGACTGCCTTTTCCTAAGCAAATGATTTGCTTTTTAAAACTTTAGTAGTTCTTTTTATAGTATGGCTAATAAAAATACGAAGGCGAAAGCCGGGATTAAAACCGATTCAAAAGTAAAGTCTGCTCCGTCTACCGGAACAAGGCTTAGAAGCGGATTGAACAGTGTGCTTGAAAATGCACTTCACGTTGCAATACTGACACTTATTCTTGGATTAATTATTGGGGGAAGCCTTGCTGCCGCATTTATGGTGCCATCCGCACCGGCAAACGGCGCACCGGCATGTCCCGCAGACCTGATTACAGCAGAACAGGTTGCCCTAAAAGTGCAAACTTACATTAACGAAAACCCTTTCCTGCCCGACGGATTTGAGGCAACGGGTGCAGAGACCGTTGAATTCAACGAAGGCCTTTACAGGGTAAATTTTAGCATTTCAGACGGTGAAATTAACGAAGCACAGAGTGTTATGGCTACAGCTGACGGAAAAATAATGTTTATGGATGCAAAGAACCAGCTTTGGTTTGCTCTTGACGAGGCAATTCCAGAGCAACAGCCGCCTGAACCGCCAGCGCCACTGGAAATAGAGGCAAAGCAACCGCTTAATCCTAAAATACACTCTTTTGCCGATAGCAGCCAGGAAATATGCGCGGTGGATGGCAAGCCAATTGTAAGGATGTTTGCGTCTTCAAACTGCGGTTACTGTATGTGGAACAAGCCAATATTTGAAAAGGTTGTAAGGGAATATATTGACGCCGGCAAAATTGTTGGGCGCCTTTGGGAAGACGGACTGGATGTTCTCTCCGACTCAGATGAAACAATGTCTGAAGAAGAAATTGCTCTTTCAGTAAAATTCAATTCAGGGGGCGGAGTGCCGCTTTTTGTAATGGGTTGTAAATATTATAGGGTAGGGGCATCAAACATTAATGCAGAAAATGCAGAAGCGGTTGAAGAAGCCGAATTAAGGGCTGTAATTGAGGATTTGCTTTCAGCCCAATAAAAACAGCTCCGGTCGGGAACTTATTTCTTTTGAAATTAGTTCCCCCGAAAAGCCTCCTTTTTCTTTCTTTTTTTTATTTACTCTATGCGAATGCATGAAACAGGGCAGCTGTCGGCAGCCTGCTGGTTGCAGCCAACCTCCGTTACTTCAAGGCTCTTTGCTTTTGCCTTGTCGCCCTGCATTTCCCAGTTTTCAGGGCAAACAGCGGCGCAGGTTCCGCAGCCAATGCATTTCTCTTCATCGAAAACAATCTTTGCCATTTCAATTCCTCCTAAAAAAATAATTCTAACATAGAGTGGGTATTACCTTATTTATTAGCTTTCCTAAGCAAAACGCGAGGTTTAAAAAAGAGTGTTGGCAAAATTAAATTATGGTTGATACAAAGATTGCAGCGATAGCTGCATCGGTTGTTTTGATTGCAGTGGTTGGAATGTTCTTGTTTCCGGGAACGGGAATGGCTACAATGTATGGGAGCATAGCCGGATTTCAGGATCAGGGTGGGAATCTTGAGCTCGAAGATGGAAAACCGGTGATAAGAATGTTCTCAACAACCCGGTGTCCGCACTGCCACTGGGTTGGCTCGGGCTTTGAAGAAGTTGCAAGGGAATATGAGGGCAGAATTGTTGCAAAACACTGGGAAATCGACATAGGGGACGATACCCTTACATCAGGATATGAAGGCGGAGTTCCGCAGTCGGAAATAGATATTTTCAGGAAAGCAAACCCAAGGGGAAGTGTCCCGGCATTTATCTTTGCAGGAAAGTATGTTAGAACAGGCACTTTGCACGAGTTTGAAGATGATCTCGAAGCAGAAAAAGATGAATTCAGAGCGATGATTGACGCAATTCTTGAAAAGACAGAAGCCTGAATTTATTTGCTGCGCAACAATTGCGCGGCACCCAACTTTTTTTAACTTTTTTCCAAACTATAAGTTTCACTTTATAGACGAAAAGCAAAGGCACCGCATTTGGCGAATTAAAAAAACTAACTTCACGCTTCGATTTGCAAGCGCAAGGTTTGAAAAACAAATTTTATGCCTTTTTTTATTTGTTTTCCAAATATAAACTGGAGCATAATTAACCTTTAAATACTGCCTTGCCATTATTCAATTCAGATGAGTTAATTTTTCTAATAAAAATTGGGCGGGGAGTTATTTTTATGGTAAAAAAATTTTTGGAATCAGTTGAGAGGCGAGATGGGAGTTTAGCCCCCTTTGACCTAAAGCGCATTGAAGACGCTATTTTTGCGGCAGCAAAGTCTGTTGGTGGAAGTGACCAGGCAACTGCGCACGATATTGCGGAGAGAATTGAACACTCCCTTAAGAAAAAGTTTGGAACAACTCCCCCAAGCGTTGAAAATATTCAGGATGTTGTTGAAAAAGAGCTTATTGAATTGGGGCACGCAAAAACGGCAAAGGCCTACATTCTCTACAGGAAAAAGAGGGGCGAGATGCGTGACACTGCGGCTTTTTTGAAAAAAGCGCAGAACATAATTCACGGCTATGTACAGGAGTCCGACTGGAGAGTTGCTGAAAACAGCAATGCATCATACTCCCTTTCAGGGCTTCAGGCCCACATAAGCGGTGCGGTAATGGCGGAATACGCCTTGCAGAACATTTACCCGACCGAAATTTCACAAGCGCACAGGTCTGCAGACATGCACATCCACGACCTTGGAAACGGGACCTTTTCAGGATACTGCGCAGGCTGGAGCCTTCGCGATCTGCTTGAGAAAGGGTTTAACGGGGTTCCTGGGCGGATTTCTGCAAAGCCAGCAAAGCACTTCAATTCCGCACTAGGCCAGATTGTCAATTTTATGGGAACACTGCAGAACGAGTGGGCCGGAGCACAGGCATTCAACAGCTTTGACACCTATCTTGCCCCCCTTGCCAGAAAAGACGGCTTGGACTACAAGAAGATAAAGCAGAGCGTTCAGGAGTTCATTTTTGCAACAAACGCAACAAGCAGGTGGGGAAACCAGGTTCCGTTCACAAACGTTACCTTTGACTGGGTTGTCCCTGATGACCTGAGGGACCATCCTGTTGTTTATGGGGGTAAGGAACTGAACAACGAGTATTACGGAGACTTCCAGCGCGAAATGGACATGGTTAACAGGGCATTCATTGAGGTAATGAATGACGGGGACATGAACGGCCGCGTTTTTACTTTTCCAATTCCCACATACAATATCACAAAGGAATTTGACTGGGATTCTGAGAACGCACAAAAACTCTTTGAGATGACCGCAAAGTATGGGATTCCGTACTTCCAGAACTTTATCAACAGCAGCCTCAAGCCCAGCGATGTAAGAAGCATGTGCTGCAGACTGCAGCTTGATTTGAGGGAGCTTAAATCCAAAACAGGCGGCTTGTTTGGAAGCGGTGACAAGACCGGAAGCATTGGTGTTGTAACCCTAAACATGCCAAAGATTGGTTATCTTGCAAAGGACGAAACCGATTTCTTTGAGAGAATTGACCAGTTAATATATCTTGGAAAGGAAAGTCTTGAAATCAAGAGAAAGGAAGTTAACAAGCATATGAACGCCGGGCTTCTTCCGTGGAGCAAGCGCTTTTTAGGGGGCTTTGACAACCATTTCTCCACAATTGGGCTTATTGGAATGCACGAGTGCCTGCTGAATTTCATGGAGGTAGGGATTGAAACGGCTGAGGGAAGAAAGTTTGCACTAAAAACGCTTGACTTTTTCAGGGACAGGCTCTCCGACTTCCAGGAGGAAACAGGCCACATCTACAATCTTGAGGCAACCCCTGCGGAGGGGGCATCCTACAGGCTTGCAAGAACCGACCGCAAGCATTACACAGACATTAAGACATCCGGAAAGGCGGAGCCGTTTTACACAAACAGCACAAACCTCCCGGTAAATCACACAGATGACATCTTTGAGGCGCTCCAGCACCAGGATGAGCTGCAGTGCAAGTACACAGGCGGGACAGTGCTGCACGGCTTTTTGGGGGAGGCAATTTCAAGCGGCGAAAGCTGTTCAAAGCTTGTCAAAAAAATTGCTTACAACTTCAAGATGCCGTACTACACAATAACGCCAACGTTTAGCATTTGCCCGGTGCACGGTTACATTAAGGGCAAGCATGAGACGTGCCCGACCGAGGTCAAGAGCAATTCCCTGAACGGTGCAAAAGAGGAGGTGAAACTAAATGTCTAAATGCGGAGAAAAATGCGAGGTTTACAGTCGTGTTGTCGGCTACCTGCGCCCGGTAAACAACTGGAATGCGGGAAAAAAAGAGGAATTTGCTTTGAGAAAAACATACAGCGAAGAAAAAGCCCTTGCAAAGGAACTGTAGGGCTTTCTTTTATTTTTTTTGTTTCAAATAATTTTTATCAATGTAGTGGGGCTCAGTGTACAGGGGGAATTTTATGTTAGTGTTCGGAGGAATCCAGAAAACAACTTTGGTTGATTACCCGGGGGAAGTTGCATGCACGCTTTTTCTTCCAAAATGCAATTTTCGCTGCCCGTACTGCTATAACAGCAAGCTTGTTTTTAATGAATCAACTGGGGTAAAAATTCCTGAATCCGAGGTCTTTGAATTTCTTGAGGAAAGAAAGGGTTTTCTGGATGGGGTTTGCATTACAGGGGGCGAGCCAACTCTCCATTCTGAACTGCCTAACTTTTGTGCCAAATTGAAAAAGTTTGGGTTAAAAGTGAAACTTGACACCAACGGCACAAACCCTGAAATGCTGAAAAAACTTGTTTCAAAAAAGCTTGTTGACTACATTGCAATGGACATTAAGGCGGATCCCGAAAATTATGATATGGTCTGCCACTCACCCGTTAACATGGATGCAATCAATGAAAGCATCGGAATAATCAGGGACAGCAAGCTCAAATATGAGTTTAGAACAACTGTTCTGCCAAAATTCCACACCAAAGAATCGCTTTTAAAGATAGGGGGATGGCTTAAGGGGGCTGACTTTTATGCCCTGCAACAATTCTCCCCTGCCCCTGAAATGATTGACCAAAGCCTTGAAGAGGCCTCAAAATACGCCAAGGAAGAGCTTGAAAGCTTTGCAAAAGCGCTAAAACCGTTCTTTAATCGAATTGAGGTCAGAAACGTTTAATTTTAAAGCTTAGTGCCGCTTTTCTTAATTATGGTGGATAAGGTAAACAAAGAAATGACTTTGGGGGACATAATCACAAAACACCCTGAGGTCGCAGGCGTTATAATGAACTATGGCCTGCACTGCATTGGCTGCCATGTTGCGGCTTGGGAAACGCTTGAGCAGGGCTCAAAAGCACACGGTTTGAGCGATGAAAAGATTGAAGAAATGGTTAACATGATTAACAAGGTAATTGAAGAGAAGAAAGGTGAAAAAAAGGAGTGATTTTGGTGGAGAGACCATATATTGATTATGATAAATGTACAGTAACAGGCACATGCATTGATGTTTGCCCTGTCGGAGTATTTGCAAAGAACGGAGACAAGGTTGAAGTAGTTAACCCGGACGCATGCATTCAGTGCAGGGCGTGCGAAGTAAGCTGCCCCGCAAAAGCCATTCAGGTAAAATAACCTGCTCCCTTTTTTTGTTGGTGAATTTGAATGAGTGAAGCATATTTAACAGGCCTTGGCGGTTGCCAGGAAGTTGGAAGAAGCAGTTTCCTCCTTGACTTTGGGGGAAAGGTTCTGTTCGACAACGGCGTTAAGCTTTCGCCTGACGGAATACAGTACCCGCTTCCTGTTGACACAAACCTTGACGGCGTAGTGATTTCACACGCACACCTTGACCACTCTGGAAACTTGCCGCATCTTTTTGTTGAATCAAGTTTCAACTGTTACATGACTCCTCCAACCCTTGACATTGCAAAAATCCTTTGGTTTGACACCCTCAAAATCGCGGGCTACGAGGGAATAGACACTGAGTGGAGCGAGGAAGAGATTAAGAAAACGGAAAGGTTTACCTTTCCCCTTCATTACCGCAGACGAGTTGACATCACAAAAAACAGCCAGCTTGAGCTCTTTGATGCCGGGCACATAATCGGAAGCTCAATGGCAAAACTTTCCTTTGGCGACAAAAGTTTCCTTTATACAGGGGACTTTAAGAAAGATGAAACAAGGCTGTTCAAGGGAGCAGACCTTGACGTTGGGGAAGTTGATTACGTTGCGATTGAATCAACCTACGGTGACCGCGAGCACCCTCCAAGAAAAGAGGTTGAAAAGCTTTTTGTGGAGGAAGTGCAGGACACAATTGATCGGGGCGGAACGGCTTTGGTTCCGGCCTTTGCGGTTGGGCGAAGCCAGGAAATAATTGAGATTCTAAAAGACTACACTGTTAATGCCCCCATTTACTTGGATGGGATGGGTCAGAAGGTTGCAAGGGTAATGCTTTCATACCCAAGATACCTAAAGGACCACAAGGCATTGAAGAAGGCCCTTGAAACCACCAACTGGGTGCGAAGGGCAAGCATGAGAAAAAAGGCATTAAAGGAGCCCTCGGTTATAGTGACCACGGCGGGAATGCTGCAGGGCGGCCCTGCAATGGCTTACCTTAAGGAGATTGCAGGCGACAAAAACAGTTCCGTTCTATTAACAGGGTATCAGGTGGAGGAAACTGCCGGAAGAAAGTTAATGGAGACAAAGAGGATTGAAATAGACGATCGGGAATATGAGGTCAGGGGAAAGGTTGAGAAATTTGACTTCTCGGCGCATGCCTCAAAGGAAGAAATGATTGCCTCACTAAAGCACTGGTCACCGTCCAAAATTCTTCTAGTGCACGGGGACAAGGATGTAATGCCTGTGTTTAAGGGCGTAATAGAGGACGAGCTTGGGATCGAAACAGTGATTCCGGAACTTGGCAAGAAACTAAAACTCTAGGATTGAAATGGATCTTATAAACGTTTTTAGGGAAAGTTTCATTATTCTGAGAAAAGAGCCAAAGCTGTTTATTCCAAAACTTATTCTTGCATTCCTGTACGGAATTGGCATGATAATAATTGCATCACTTGCCCTCGAAACAATTCTCCCGCTTGCACTTCAGCAGTTTGACCTGGAAACGGCAAGGGCAATGGTTGAAAAGCTCCCCCTCGTAATGGTGCTGTTCTTCTACCTGATTGCACTTCTTGTGGTTGATGTTCTTGTAAACGCAATGTACCCTTTGATGGTTTCCGACTTCAAGCAGGGGAAGAAAATTTCATTCCGCAGAGCGCTTGGGGTGGCTGCAACAAAATTCACAACCGTTTTTCCGGCGGTTTTCATAACCGAAATTCTGATTGCCGTTCCATTTGCGCTTGTTTCAACATTTTTCATCCTCAGCGGCAATATGGCGGCATTAATTGGCGCAGTGCTTGCATTCTTTGCACTAAGCTTTGTGCTGATAGTTTTGTTCTACGTTATTTACCCGTTCTCTGTGCTCAACGAAAAGAAGAGTTTCATCGAAGCCCTGACGGGCTCGTTTAAAATAGGCAGAAAAAACATAAAAGAGCTTTCAATCCCGTCAACAGTCCCCTACTTTCTTTCGCTTGTAAACTTTGTTGTGGCATTTAAGGCAAACGACCCGACATTCCTTATCGTTTTTGTTGTGCTAAGATTCCTCATTGCAATGCTTTACACTTACCACATGATTCTCAATCCAAATGTATACCTTGCGCTTGAGGGGCGGTCAAAATGAAGGGCGCGTTTTGCCCGGGTTGCGGGTCAACCAAGGGGCCGTTTTACAGGGGACTCTGCAAAGACTGCTTTCTCCACAAAAAAAAAGTGATTCTGCTTCCTGAAGAAATAAAGATTGACCACTGCAAGTTCTGCAACAAAATCAGGCTAAGCGGCAAGTGGCTTGGGCAAAGTGAATTGGTTCTGAAACGTTTTCTTAAAAAAAAGGCAAAAATATCCGGGTTGGTCGATGCAAAACTTTCCGTCTCACTTGAACCGATGAAAGACCACACTTTTGCAATTGTAAAGGCAAGCGGGCAAATTGACTCCAACAAAATAACCATTGAGGCAAAAACAATTTTGAAGCCAATTGAAACACAGTGTGACCCGTGCATGCGTGTTCGCTCTGATTACTCTGAGGCAACAATTCAAATGAGGTTTTCTGAAAGCACAGGCCTTGCGGAAAGGGAAAAGGCTCTTGCTTTGCTAATGGGGCAGATTGAGGGAATGCAGGGCAGGGACCCGCTTTCAAAAGTCGTGCACGCCCTTGAAAACAAAAAGGGATTTGATGTGCTGGTGGGCTCAAACAAGGCAGCCCAAAGTGTGGTGAGAAAATTTGAGGCGAAGTTTGGGGTCAAGGCAATAAAATCGTTCAAGCTTGCCGGAACAGACCACAATGGCCAAAGGCAAAGGAAATTCACCTACTGCATTCGCTTTTAGGCTTCAAACTTGGCAAGTTCATTCATTAATTCATTCATTGGCTTGTTTGTCACAAGCAGGGGAATCTTTTCGCTTTCCGCTATCTTAATGGCAATGGGGTCAACCTTTTTTGGATCAAAGTCACCGTGAAGCACAACAATTGCAGGTTTCATGTCTGTGGAGAACCGTCCAATCTTAACGGCAATCATCGGGCTTCTTCCGTTTTCAACAAACCTAAAAATCAATGCCCTGTCAGGGGTTTTTCCATAAAGCTGCATATATTCGTGAACAGGCACCTCGAGAATAACCTTCAGCGAATCGATTACGGTGAAGCCAAAAACCTTGGTTTCCTTCAGGCGCGAGGGGTTTGCAACGCATTCTGCCCCGATTTTTTTCATGAAGTCAATTCCCTTTACCGCGGAATAAAATTCATGCGTGTCAAAAATGTCTTCCTTTGCGCGAAAGTCCTTCTCAAGCTGCTTTGCAACCTTGCCCCCGCGGTTTTTGTCAATATCAATCAATGCATAAACAAGCCTTTTGATTACGCCAATTCCGGGGCTTTTTCTTCTGCCCCCCTCATAATCCGAGAGAGTTGAACTGCTTACTTTAAGGAAATTGGCAAGCTCTGTTTGGGTAATTCCGAAAATTTCGCGCCACTTCTTCATGCTGCCGCCTGGATCTTTGCTCAGGCAAATTTCCCCTGCGATTGTAGCCGGAAGTTTCTCCACAAAAAGTCCCCCCTATTTGATGAAAATATATAGTGAAAGCCACTTTAAAAGGGTTTCGTCAATTGCCATTTGAGTTTCCAGAATTTAAGTCCTTTGACGAAACCGGGTTTTTTGCCCTGCAAAAACTACCATGCAAAAACTATTTAAATTTATGAAACAATTAGGTTAGCATGAAAAAGAAAAAGGTTGTTTCATTGCTTGGCGCATCAATGATTGTTGCGCTTGCATTTGCAATGCTTTTGATAAGCGGCTGCGTTGAACCCATTTTGCCAGGCCCGCAGGATGTGGTAAAGCCTGTTAATTTTGTGCCGATTGTAACGGGTTGCGCCGAAACCCTTGTTGGGACAGCCGTACGTGGCGCGGAATTTGAGTCCCGCGAAATAACACTCAAAGTGGGGGGCAACGGAATAGTTTACGACCGGGCTTTATCACACCTCTGCTGTAGGAAAGTGGATGTTTCATTTGAACGAAATGACAAAGAAATTACGATTTATGAAACCTGGCAGGGGGCGGGATGCAGATGCAGCTGTTTTTCGGAAACAGGGGCATCAATTGAGAATCTTCCCAACGGGGATTATGATGTGAAGGTAATTGAAAGGGGAACCAATCCAAACGGAACCCCCAGGCGGGAAAACATTATTTTGAATGTAAGTGTTAATGTGCCGGGCGGCAAAATAACAAGCAATAAACCGAAATTAACTCTTGAACAGATGCAGTGGTGTGAAACTGACGCAGACTGTGTTGCGGTTGATGAGGGCTGCTGCCCCTGTGCTGTTGGTGGAACAAGGCTTGCAGTAAACCAGAATTTACTTGAAAAATACAACGAGCAATTTCTTGGATGGTGCACTTACGCAGATGTTGCGTGTGACGAACAGCCAAGCAATGATGTAAGCTGCGGGGCGGAAAACTTTCCCGTTTGCAGGGCAGAAAAGTGTGAATTTTCTATTCGCTCCGACGAACCGATAGTTAAGGTTTTCTTCCAGCCAATGCAGTGCCAAAAAATCCCCTGGGCTGAAGCAAAAACGCCCGGAAAAATAATTAATTTTGTTGATGCGGAATATGGGGTAACGCTTATTTCAATTAAGGAACTTTGTCCCGAAAGGGAAGTTTGTGCGGCCTGTGACACCTGCCCAACCGTTTGCTATTTTGAGGCAGAGGTGGGGGGTATTAATGCCTCAAGGCTGGTTGAAATAGGCTGGCTTGAAAAACTGGAGTAATTAAAGCGAGCCCGGAGGGATTCGAACCCTCGACTTCTTCCTTAGGAGGGAAGCGCTCTATCCAAGCTGAGCTACGGGCCCTCTGTTTAAATAATTGGATTCAGAAAGTTATAAAAGCGTTAAGACTATGGCTGTTGCAAGCGGAATGCTTATGCTGTCGTCCATTGGGAGGAGTTCTGCTGCCATTCCGGCAATTGCCGCCGCAATTGCAATCCACAATTCAAAAAGCACTCCGAGAAAGAGTGCGGAAACTATTATTCCTCCAATTGTCCCTTCAAGGGTTTTTTTGCCTGCAATCCTGTGTTTTCCAAACTTTATCCCAAAAAGCGTTGATGCGGCATCACCGAAAACCGCAACAGTCAATGCACCTGCAACAATTGCCTGTTCGCGGAACAAAAGCATCAGAACAATTGCTCCCATAAAGAAAATAAGCGCTCCTTTTCCAGGAATTCCTGTTTCATGCCCCCTTTCAACCCGTTGTACGATTGGAATAAGCAAGGGCAGTTCAAAACCGCGTCCTATAAAATAACTTGAAATAACCCCTATCAAAAGCCCGAGCCCCAGTACTGTTAAAGTGTGCTGCGTTCCAACAAGCACAACAAGCGCAATAAAAATAGATCCGAAGAGAACGTGCAAAAACTGACGTCTAACTTCCTGTTTCATTTTTTCTCACCAAATACCATTGCGTGGTCTTTTTCAAAAGGCCCGAGTGAAAGAACCTGCAGTATTTTGAATTCGTTCTCAAGAACCTTAATTTCTTTTCTGAAAACCTGTTCAGGGCTCTCTTTCTGTGAAATGCTTTTTGCCTTTAGTGCAATTAATCCCGGCTTTCCACTTTTAAGGAAAAGCTTTGCATTTTTGTTGAATATTTCCGCCTGGTTCTTTTGCGAAATATCCTGGAATAGCAGGTCAACGGCTTGCCCTTCAAGATGCTCAGCGTATTGCTCCGGCTGGTTTGCGTCCGCAAGAATTGGAACAAGGTTTTTTCGCTGTTCGCACAATTGGATGAATTTTCTCATAACACGTTCGCTTATGTCAACCCCTAAAAGAAGGCCGTTTTTCCCAATAATGTCGCTCACATGGCTTGGGGTTGTTCCCTCACTGCTTCCAAGGTAAAGAACCTTGCTTCCATTTTGCAGCGGGACATGCTTAAGCCCGTTTTTGATTGCCGCACCAAGCTTGCTTCTCCACGGAACCCATTCCCTGAATTCTTTTTTGTTTACTAAAACAAGCCGTTCGCCGTAAACCTTTTTTCCAGGCACAAGGTTTTTTGTAAAAAGTTTGCCCTCGTTTTCAAAGATTCCTGAAAAAATCTCCTTCACTCAAACCACACACCGGGTTTTTTTACTTGAGTTCTTCAAACCTTTGCTCAAGCCCTTTCAAAAGCCCTTCTGAAATGTCCTTCTCCCCAAAAAAATCCTCGCGTGCCGCAATTGCAAGCTTTCCTGCGAGGGCTCTTGCCATCTTTCCCTTGTTTTTTCTGGGGGTTTTTTGCACAAGCGGGTGCATAAAAATGAATCCGTGTTTTGGCGGCTTTACCTGCCTGTTTTTAAGGTGCCTGAACAAAGCTTTTTCCGCGCCAAACAATTGTATGGTGCTTGAGGGGAGGACGGCAAGCCTTTTCATTGAACCCGCTTCACCCAACAGCTTGGCTGCAAGAAGCGGTCCCGCAACCGCCGAGAAGTTCTTTGCAACCTCCAACATTTCGCTTTCAATAAAAGTAATCAGGAAAGCTCTTTCCTCCTTCAACTGCAGGCTGTTTAGTGCAAGCAGCTGAATTTCCTTTAACGCAGGCTCCTGAATGTCACTGCCCATGCTTTTGGCTGCGGCATTAACTATCTTCTCTGCTTTTTCAGGAAATTGCTCTGTAACGTTTTCATTGGTGAATTTTTCCCGGTTTCCAACAAAATAAATAAGCTTAAGCATTTTCTCGTTGTCTCTTGCAATTCTTTCCAGTTCAGGAAAATGCATGCTGTACCATTCAATGCAGTGCTCTGCAAGAAGGTTAAAGCAGGAATCAAGTTCCCCGATCAGGGCGGCTGCGCGAATCGCATGTGCTTCCCTTCCCTCATATTTTGCCCTGACCTGGCTTCTTGCCTTTCCAATAAGTTTTTTCCTAAGTTCATCAACGCGGTTTTCAGGCCCTTTTGGTTCATAGCTTTCTCTTTTTTTTGGTTCATAGCTTTCCGTTTTTTGCAGGGCGTAGCTTTCTGCTTTATCTACTTTATAGCTTTCTGTTTTTTTTGCTTTATGGCTTTCTGGCTTTTGCCTTGCTGGCTTTTCCGATTTTTTGCTTGTTCGCATTTCAGGTTTCTTAAATACATGTCCTTCAGGCCTTTTTGAAACAACCAGCGGCTTATCCCTTGGTCTTACTGAGTATTTTGATTTTGTTGAGCGTCCTGATCTTTTTGAGCGTCCTGAGCGGTCAGGCCTTTTTGAGCGCCCTGTTGAGCGTCCTGGTCTTGTTGAGCGGTCAGGCCTTTCTGAGCGGTCTGATCTTGAAGAACGTTTTGACCCTGAACTTGGCTTAGAGAATCCTCTTGCAGTGTCCTTTTTCTTGCCCTTTCCATATTTTTGCGATGCGGATTTTCTGATTGACCCGAATTTTCCGCCTGTTTTGCGTCTCATGCTAACTTATTTTTAGGGAACAATCATTTAAAAAGTCTATGAAATCTAAGTTTATTGAAGTGTTTTTATGCCAAAAGAGGAAGTTAACAATCTTGCATTGAGGAGAGCGCTTTTCTTTCCAAGCGCGGAAATTTATGCAAACGCACCATCCGGGTTCTGGGAATTCGGGCCGATTGGGCATGCAATAAGGCGGCGCATAATTGAAGCCTGGAGAAAGGAGCTTGTTGAAAAAGAGGGCATGATTGAGATAAGCGGTGCCCAAATTTTGCCGGAGGATGTGTTTAAGGCTTCGGGGCATCTTGAAAATTTCAACGACCCTATTGTGCAGTGCAAAAAATGCCATTCCCTTGCCAGGGCAGACAAGCTCATTGCCGATAAAATTGACGACATTGTTCCTGAGAGCCTTGCAACAAACGAGCTTGATGCAATGATAAAGGACCATCAAGTTTCATGCCCAAAATGCAAGGGCAAGGATTTTGACAAGGTCAAGAAATTTAACATGATGATGGGCCTTGCAATTGGTGCAACCGGTGACCAGCCGGCCTATTTGCGCCCTGAAACCTGCCAAAGTATTTTCCTTGACTTCAAGCGCCTTTACAAGAATTGGCGTGGGGATTTGCCGCTTGGAATTGCCCAGGCCGGAAAAAGCTTCAGGAACGAAATTGCCCCGAGAAATACTTTGCTGCGGCAACGTGAATTTGGGCAGATGGAAATTGAGCTTTTCTTTGATCCTGAGCGCATTGATGAGGTTCCTGCATTTGATTCGGTTTCGGACTACGAGCTTAACCTTATGCTTGTCAATTCAGGCAAGGTTCAGAAAATTTCATGCAAGGACGCCGCATCCAAAAAAATTGTTTCAGGAAAGTTCATTGCATATTACATCGCGTGCGTACAGCAGTTTTACAACAAACTTGGGGTTCCGCTTGAAAAGATGCGTTTCCGCGGGCTTGACAAGGACGAGAAAGCATTTTATGCAAAGGAAACATGGGATTTTGAGATTGAAACAGATCTTGGTTGGATTGAGCTTATGGCCTGCAACTACCGAACAGATCACGATCTTAAAGGGCATGCTGAGCAGAGCAAGCAGGATTTAAGCGTTAATGAAAACGGAAGAAAGTTTATCCCCCACGTGTTTGAGCTTTCGGCAGGAATTGACAGGACACTTTACACACTTCTTGACCTTTCGTTCCGAAAGGAAAAGCGCGGCAAGGAAGAGCGAAATTACCTTAAGCTTCCCCCAAGGGTTGCTCCCTTCCTTTGTGCGGTATTCCCTCTTGTGAAGAAGGACGGCTTGCTTGAGAAAGCAAAAGAGATTTACAAAAGCCTTATTGACTACGGTTTTGATGTGTTCTTTGATGAGAAGGGTAGCATTGGAAAGAGATATGCCCGTGTTGACGAGGTTGGGATTCCGTTTGCAGTAACGGTTGATTACGACACCATGGAAGACGGGACTGTAACATTGCGGTCCAGGGATTCAATGGAACAGAAGCGTGTTAAGGTTGAGGAATTATCTGGGTTGCTTTGGGATTTAAAGTCGGCCCAAAAGAGTTTTTAGCACAATTGCGGTGTTTGTTGCGTAAATTATTCTGAATGCGTTTGCACAGAACGCAACAGCCTCAGCCCTGTTTCCCTTAAAGCCGTTTTTCTTTGCATCTATTGCCCGCTTTATGAAATCCATCTTCTGCCTTTTCAATAACCCAAATTTTAGCTCAAGGTAAAATCTCAGTCCATCCAGCAACTTATCGTCAAATTTTGTCGCCTCAACAAAGTGCCTTGCCTGCTTTTTTCGAGGGGTGGCTTTTCCATGCAGTGCGATGCTTGATGATTCAATTTCGTAGAACATTGCCTTTGTTGCATAGCCAACTGCCTTGTTTGGAAGCAGTGGCGAAAGAAGAATGGCTGCAAATGCAATGCTTTGCGGAACCCAAACGCTTTTCAGTTTCTCCCAAAGGGTAAACCTTGGATGGATTTCTTTCCTAATGTCTTGTCCAAAGAGAATCTTTCCCTCTTTTTTCATTTTGTACAGCAGGGTCAGTTGGCTTGCCACAAGAATTGCCCCAGGCATTAAATCAAGCCGTTTAATCATTCCCCTGTTCCAGTCAATGTCCTTTGGCCCAAACACTTCAAACGGCTTGTACAGCCTTGTCTGTTTCTCCACCGCTTTAAGCAGGTTTTCCAGGATGCTTTTTCCGACCCCTGTTGAGCACACTTTTTTTAGTTGTGTGCTATGCTTTGAGTCAAGTTTCCAAAACAGCTGTTCTGCAAAGGTTTCAACTTCAGCAATCTTTGAATTGTCTTTGACCTGAATTATCAGGTCAACGTCGCTTTTTCCAAGCACAAATTCCCCGCGTGCCGCGCTTCCAAAAAGCAAAATAAAGTCAATTTCTTTGCCGTGCTTTGCCGCCAACTTTTCGGAAAACTCTTTCAGGAAAGCGTCTGCTTTATCCTGCCCTTTGCTAATTATTTTTTTTGCCATTTCATGTTACTTAAGGAAATGGGGTTAAAAAGCGTTTGCCGAAACAATTCTTTAACAGTTAATTGCCCCGGTAGCTCAGTGGTAGAGCACCTGCCTCGTAAGCAGGGGGTCGAGGGTTCAACTCCCTCTCGGGGCTTTTTGGTGATTTTTTTGGTTTTGGACAGATTTGGTGAATTCAGAAGAAATGAAATCCTTTCAATGCTTGGCTCCTTTATTGGGAACGAGAAAACAGCCCTTGATGTTGGCTGTGGTTCAGGGGAGATTTCAGCTGCAATCTCAAAGGGGTTTGGTTTGCGGGTTAAGGGTATTGATTTGTGTGTTTCAAAGAATTCCCTGATTGATTTTACCCTTTTTGACGGGAAGACGATTCCCTTTGAATCAAATTCCTTTGATATTGTTTTCTTGTTCGATGTTTTGCATCATGTGAACGGAAAGCCTGCAAGAGACGGGCTTTTGTTCGAGTGCTTCAGGGTTGCGAGAAAATCGGTAATAATCAAGGACCATTACTACTCAAACTTTTTCCAGAAGCAGTACCTTAAGCTTGTCGACTTTGCAACAAACTTTTTTCCGGCTGTTCCAACCCCGTTTGAGTTTATTAAGAAAAGCGAGTGGGCGGAATTTAACTTTTGCAAAATAGCTTATTGGAGGTCAATGGGCGTTCCAAATGTTTTGCTGAAAATTAAAAAAGAGGAGGGGGTTAAGCTTTTCCCCTGTCCTCAAAAATGAAGAGTTCGTCTATTTTTGCATCCAGTGCCTTTGCGATTTCGTGCGCCAGCTTAAGTGACGGGTTGTACTTTCCCTTCTCGAGGAAGAGAATGGTTTCGCGCCGCACTCCTGTTTTCTTTGCAAGGTCTTCCTGTGTCAGGTTGTGCCTAGCACGAAACTCCTTTATTCTTGTTTTCATTTTCCCGCCTTCTGGTAGTAGAACAGGGAAAGCATGAATACCAGCAAACTTCCTCCGAATTGCATCACAAACACTGCTCCAAGCAGGGGAATCCCTTGTGTTATGTAAAGGTAGCCAAGTGAAACAGACCCAAATAACATCGCGCACACGAAAGCGTTCCTTGAGGCCCTGCCAATGTTTGCATCCAACATTTCGTCGCTTATTTTATACACTGAAAAAAAGGAAACGAATCCAAGAAAACCGAGGAATCCAATTTTTCCCTCAACGAAGAATAGTAGGCTCAATAGGGACAGAAAACCAAGATACCAGAGAATGTTTTTCACAGCATATCACCTATTCCGCGTTTCCCTTGCCTTTGAAGTGCAGAGCCGGGGCAAAGAACACAAAGCCCGGAACTCATTGCAATTGTTAGTTTGTCAGTCATTTTTATAACCTCCGTTTGTTATATTTTCACAACATATTGTTATACATTTCTAACAATATGTTATATTTACATAACAACTTGTATTTAAGGCTTTCGGTTATTCTTTAAAAAATAGCTTGATTTACTCTGGCTCAGGCTCTATCGATATCCAGTTTTCCATTTCGCCTGTTATAAAGTCCGGTTGCCCTGATGACCCGGCAAGTGGGTTGTCAAACTTGTATTTGAGTTTGCAGAGCATCGGTTTTTCGTTGTTGTGCTGTGAAATTGGGGCCGATGCCTGCATTGTAATTTCCCTTGTTTCGCCGCCCTCTAAAACGTTGATATGCGTTCCAAGGAGCTGCAGCCAGTCCGTTGTGCATACCTGGTAATTGCTTACTGAAATATCCACCCCGCGTATTGCCAGTTCCCCATCGTTCTTTACTTTCAGAATCTCAGACACGTTTTCGTAGTATTCAAAACCTGGGCCGCTAAGCCATTCAATGCCTATATTGTCCTTTGCGGTTAATTCAAGCTTAACTTCCGCTTCCTTTTCAATAATTATGTTAAATGATTTTCTCATTGGCTGCGGCAGGAAACTTGCACTGAGAATGACTTCCCCGGTTATTGTTTCCTTTTTTGCTGTGAGGGGTATGTCAATTCTCACCTGCTTTTCAACCTTGTTTTCCAAATCCTCTTCCTCAATGCGGGGTATGTTTATTTTCCATGGCTCCGGCTCGTTTGCCTTTTCCTGGAACTTGAACCAGTTTATTACGCGTGAAGCCCCGCCGTTCGTTGGCGCGCTTTTGATTTCAATCAAAATCTCTAAGTCTTCAATGGGAAAATCGCTTTCGTTCTCAATTGTAACCAATGCATTAGTGATTACTTCCCCTGCATCCACTTTCTTCCCTCTCTTTTCACCTAAGTTCTTTATGGAGAAATCTATCTCAGGGGCCGGCGAAACCGTAAACTCCTTTGTTTGCTTTTCAAGAGTATACTTTACCCTTGCGCTTGCCTTGAATTCTTTTGCGCCATCCTTCTTTCCGCCCAAATCCAGATCCTTGGGGACCGTTACTTCCAGCGCCACTGTTTTTGTTCCGCCTGCAGAAATTCCGGGCACGCTTTTGTCGCTTACGCCCCATTCATCAAGCTCTCCCCCAAACACAATTTCCACATTTTGTGAAACATTGTCATTGTTCTTCACCTCAAACATTACAGTCCTATTCTGGCCGGCAATCCACTGCCCTGGGAAAACATCCTTAAAATCAACTATTTCAACGTCAATATCTTTTTCTACGATAAACTCTACCGGGCCCGATTCGGATATTGTAAGATCTCCTTTTTTTGCTTTGTGGTCCGGAACCCGCAAATCAAATTGGTAGGTGCCTGCCTTTAGCTGCAGCGAATACGCATCCTCTGCTTGCCCTGCAAAAACCTCGGTTCCTGCATTGTCAAAGATTGTAATCCTGCTTTTTTCAACAGGGTCATTTTCTGCGTCAACAATTGTTATTGAAACGTTTCTCACGCTTCCAATAAAGAAGTCGTACAGGAAAAATCCAACAACCACAATAAGCAGAACCGCAATAAGGAGCTTGGCATTTTTCTTAAGCAGGCCAATTACCGGCTTTACCTGCGCCGCAATGCCTTCGTCTTCAAACTCGATGTCATCGTCGCTGTAGGACGGGTTATCAAACTTGTCAAATCCTGAATCCATCAAATCACTTTGCGTAAGTGTTTTAATTAAATAACTGATTTATATATATAAATCTTTGGGGGGGAACTCAATTGTTGGAATTTTCCAAAAGAGAGCAAAAACAGTTTTTCATAATGGTTGCTGCAGCAATAATTCTTTCAGTTGCATTTATCGTGTTTATTTTGCTTCCAAAAACAGCCGGGTCGTACACCGAGTTTTACTTTGTTCAGCCAATGCCTGCAACCGCCGCAATTGATGAAACAGTTTCGTTTTCCTTTGTGGTCAGGAATATGGAGGGCGAACAGGCAAGCTATTCCTATGGCCTGTTTTTGGACGGTGAACTGGAAAGTGAGGGAAGCTTATTGCTTGAGAACAATCAATTAAGCGGGGTTGAAACAGAGGTTAAGTTTGCTGCATCTGGCCGGCACGAGATTGAGGTGCGGCTTAAAAAACCATTAGAGGCTGAATTAATCATATCCAAGTGGATTGAGGTGAATGAGTGAAAATTGCGCTGTTGGGTGAATCGGAATCCGGAATAAATATTTTTCCAAAGCTTACCGAAAAGCTTGTCAAAAAAATAGTCGATGCAGAGGTAAGCGAGCATTTTGTCCGCTCGCTTGAGGACATTCCCCTAAAAGCAAAGCAGCTTACAAAGTCCAACTCCCTTGTTTTTGTTTTTGCCCTTTACGGTGAAAAAACTGAGGCAGTGGACATGGTTATTGAAAAGCTTGTTTCCGTTGAGCTTGAAACAGGCAAGAAAATCATCAAGGCAATTGAGGCATCTGACGCACAGAATCTTGTGCTTGAGGACCAGTTTGCTGAGGAGAAGGAAGAGCTTGCTTCAAAGTGGAGCAAGGTAATTGTCAACGAGCTCTTTAGCCCGGCAAAGTTTGCGCCCAAGGAAGACATTGTTCCGAATGAGGACGGTTTTATTTGAACCGGCCCGTTAGCTCCCCGTTTCTGAAATCCTTTAGCCAGATTAAAGGCATTCCAATAAGTGATTCCACCGCAAGTCTCACTATGTCACCCCAGTCAAGCTCGTTCTGTGTTTTTTTTGCTTGAAACTGCGATTTCACAATTTTTGTAAATTTTGGGTGCCCGCGCCTTGGCTTTTTGCAGGTACGCAGCACACAGCCCCCGATATCCTTTGCTATTCTAACATATCCCTTGTCAACTCCGTTTTGCGACTCAAGGATTTTAATCACTTTCCTAAACGGGAGCCAGTCATAGTAGAATTTGACGTGAAAGCTTTCCTTGCCCGATTTGTAGATGTATGCGCTGCCAAGTTTCCAGTTCTTCTGCATTTCCCTTGTTTCCTGCTCAACCTTTTTCAAAGTAGTCCAGTCAAAGTCCGCAAAAAGCGGGTGCAATCCATTTGCCCCCTTAATCGCCGTAAACAGCCCGCCTGTAAAAGCACGTTCGGTTTGCGGCCTGCACTGGTGTTCCCTTGCCCAGTAGAATTTAATTGGCAGAATGAAATCAGCCGTCAGATCTATTTTTGGAAGCTTTCCCATTTGCTCGAGTCCTCTGCTTCCCCCGGCTGTATAGCTTATGCCCAAACTAATATTTAAGTTAGTAAGGATTACTCAAGGCCCTGAATTGCTTTTTCAATCTGAACGGCGCTTTCCTGTGTAACATCCACAAGCGGCAGGCGCGGGACACCGGCTTTTATGCCCATCTTGCGCAGTGCATAGTGGCAGGGGCAGGGGTTTGTTTCGATGAACAGTGCCTTGAAAACAGGCTTTAGCTTTTCCTCAATTGCCATCGCCTCATCAAACTTGCCTTCGAGCGCAAGGTGGATATATTCTGAGGTCATTTTTGGCGCCACATTTGCGGCAACGCTTATGCATCCTGTTCCGCCTGACTTGATTATTTCAAGCGTCAGCCCGTCATCACCTGAGATTACATCAAATTCGTAATCCTTTGTAAGCTCTATTGCCTTTCTAATCTGCTCGATGTTTCCCGAGGCTTCCTTTACTGCGATTATGTTTGAGAATTCCTTTGCAAGCCTTTCAACCGTTTCGGGCTCAATGTTTCTTCCCGTTCTTCCCGGAACGTTGTAAACTATTATGTTTTCACTGAGCGCGTTTGCAAGTGCCGCGTAGTGCTGGTAAAGCCCTTCCTGAGTCGGCTTGTTTTGGTACGGGGAAATCTGCAAATGGGTCTTTACCCCGATTTCCTCCATTTTCTTTGCAAGGGAAATCGCCTCCCTTGTGCAGTTGCTTCCGTCGCCCGCAATTACACTTACCTTGTCCTTAACGTGCTCCATTGCAAAGCCAACCATCTTTACCTGTTCTTCTCTCGTTAATGATGCCGCGTGCCCTGTGCAGCCCGCCGGCAAAACCCCTGTAACCCCGCCCTTTACAACGTGGTCAAGAAGCTGTTCAAATCCCCCGAAATCTATTTCGTGGTTAAGCCTGTTTCCGTCTTCCTTCATTGGTGTGATTAATGCGGGAAAGCATCCCGAAAGTTTTCTAGCCATTCATTTCCCTCCAATTATTTCATCCATCAGGTCGTCAATTGTGAAAAAACCCTTTTTTCCGTTAACAAATTCCGCTGCCTTAAGTGCGCCAAGCGCAAAGCCTTTTCTGCTTCTTGCGGTGTGCTTCAATTCAATTGTGTCCGCTTCCGAATCAAACATCACGCAGTGTGTTCCCGGAATTTCACCGCCCCTCACCGAAGCAAAATGAAGCTCATTTTCCCCAATCTTGCGCCCAAGCTTCTCTTCCTGAATTTTTTCCTTGCGTTTGAGGTTTTCGAGCAGAATTTTCCCAATGCTTTTTGCGGTGCCGCTTGGTGAATCCTTTTTCCTGTGGTGGTGCAGTTCAAACGCAAGCGCGTCATATTCCGGAATTCCGTCCATTAGCTTTGCAGTGCTTTCAACAATCCTGAAAAAAGCGTTTACACCAACCGAAAAGTTGCTTGCGTAAATCAATCCAATCCCGCAGTCCTCAACCTTTTTCTTCACCTTTTCAGCCGAGTCATACCAGCCGGTTGTTCCAACAACCGCATTTTTCCCAAGCGAACAGTATTTGTCAATGTTTTCGAGCGCAACGGCCGGCGCTGTAAAATCAATGCATACATCAATTCCCTTTACACTCTCTTCATTGATTTCCTTGTGTGTTGCGCCCTCGGCAACAGGGTCAATTATGGAGGCAACGCTTAAATCAGTGCCTTTGGACAGTTCCAAAAGAATCTGGCCCATTCCCCCAAATCCAACTATAGCAATTTGCATGTAAATCAAATTATTTTGGGTCGAAAACCTATAAAAAAACTGTTTTTTTGAGCGAAATTCGCACAAGGGGGATTTGTTCTTAATTGTTTTCCACAGGCTTTATTTTATGCCATTCAGTGTGGAAGTTAATGAAAATTTGAGGGGAATTCTTTCACAGCCTTACGCTTTTGATGTTGTTGATTCAAACAAGAAAAAGGCAATTGAAAAGTTTGGATCTGACTTTATAATTGACTTTGGAATCGGGGACCCAACAGACCCGACCCCTGAAATTGTCCGGGAAAGATGCAAGGCAGCAGTTGACGAAAGAAAATCAAGCGGTTACCCTGCATCTGTTGGGCACGCGCAATTCAAGGAAGCGGTTTCGTCATACCTGAAAAGCCGCTTTAACGTTTCCGTTTCAGAAAACGAAGTTGTTTCAACTTACGGCGCCAAATATGCATGCTTTCACATTCCTCTTTATTTTTTAACCCCCAATAAGGGACAGACTGCGCTTATTCCAAACCCAGGCTATCCCCCCTACTCTGAGGGAACACTTTTGGCGGGGGGAAAACCGCATTACCTGAACATTCTTGAGGAAAACAATTTCGAGCCGGATTTTGCTTCGCTTGAAGCAAAGACTGTTAAAGATTCAAAAATTCTTTTCCTGAACAGCCCGCACAGCCCGACAGGCAGGGTTTACGGGCGGGAAAAACTAAAGGAAGCGGTTGACTTCTGCGCAGACAACAATATTCTGCTTGTAAGTGATGAATGCTATTCGGAACTTTACTTTGACCAACCTCCAAAAAGCATTCTTGAGATTAAAGGGAGCGAGGAATGCAGCATTGTTTTAAATTCCCTCTCCAAAAGAAGCATGATGACAGGTTACGCTGTAGGCTTTGCCGCAAGCAAGAACCCCGGGCTCTTAAAGCCGTTTGAGTCAATGACCCGAAAGAGCGTGCAGGGAATTGCTTCATTCATTCAGGATGCTGCGGTAACGGCTTGGAATGACTTTGGGCACACTGAAAAGATGCGCGCCGTTTACAAAAAACGCCTTGAGGCACTTCTTCCCGGCCTGGAGCAAATTGGCTGCAAGCCGATTAAGCCACAGGGGACATTTTTCATGTGGGCGCACGTTCCGGATGGCTTTTCACCAATCTCATTTTCGGAAAAGCTTTTGCTTGAATACGGCATAAATTGCGTGCCCGGGAATTTAATAAGCCGCGAGTTCAACAAAGTCAATCCGGGAGACGGCTTTGCCAGATTTGCGCTTGTTGCGCCGCTTGAAAAAACCGAGGAAGCAGTAAAGAGGTTGCGGGAATGGAAATAGCCTTTTCAAAAATTCATGGACTTGGAAACGATTTTTTAGTAATCAACGAGCTTGAAAGAGAAGTTGTAAAAAACAAGGCTGATTTTGCCAAAAAATTCTGCTCAAGGCACACGTCGGTTGGGGCGGACGGAATTTTGTTTCTCTGCAAAAGCGACAAAACCGATTTTAAAATGCGGATTTTCAATTCAGACGGAAGTGAGGCAGAAAACTGCGTCAACGGCCTAAGGTGTGTTGCACTGCAAAAATACATTTTTGACGGGAAGCAAAATGAGTCTTACAGCATTGAGGCGCTTGCCGGAATGGTTAACGCAAAAATTTCCTCCTTTGAAAACGGCCTTGCGGTTGTTGAAATAGAGTTCCTTGGAAAAAGGGAATTTAAGGGAAAGGATTCAATTGATGTATCGGGAAAAAAATTTGATTATTTCTTTGTTGATGTGGGAAATCCGCATGCGGTAATTTTTACTGGCGAAAAGGTTGGCTCATTCCCTGTTGAGGAAGTGGGGCACAAAATTGAGTACAGTGAAAAGTTTGCGTCTGCGCGCACAAACACGGAATTTGTAAACATTGTTTCAAAAGCAGAGGTAAACATGAGGGTTCACGAGAGGGGGGCGTGCGAAACAATGGCCTGCGGCTCAGGGAGCATTGCAATAGTTATTGCGGGAACCGAAGCAGGACTTCTTGAAAAGGACTCCTGGGTTAAGGTAAACCAGCCCGGCGGTACAATTGAGGTAAGGGTGGAGAGCGAAAGAATTTTGCTCAAAGCAAATGCAGAAAAAGTTTTTGAAGGAAAAGTTGAATGGGGTGATTTTTAGATGTGGTGGGAAATTCCAGGACACATAGATGTTAGAAACAATTCGCTTTTTATTGCGGGAATTGAGGCAAGCGGGCTTGCGGAAAAATACGGCGCTCCGCTTTACGTTTACAACGGAAATCGGATTTTGGACAACCTTTCAAGAATTAAGGCAGCGTTTGATTCCGCAAAGCTCAAGCCAAGAATCCACTATGCATTGAAGGCAAATTCACACATTGCCATTCTGCAGCTTCTTGCAGACCAAAACATTTGGATTGATGCGGTTTCGGTCGATGAAGTCAGACTTGCAATCAAAGCCGGCTTTCCCCAGGAGAAAATTCTTTTTACAGGCACAAGCGTAAGCAACGCTGAAATTGAGCAGCTTATTAAACTAAATGTCCGCGTGAACATAGACAGTTTTTCCCAGATGAGGCGCATGCGTGCCCTTGGCTTTAAGGGCGAGGCAAGCATTAGGTGGAATCCGGGTGAAGGGGCAGGGCATCACGAACACACGATTACCGCTGGAAAGTACATAAAGTTTGGGATTCCGGAGCACCGCATTGAGGAAGCTTTCAGAATGGCGAAAGCGATTGGAATAAACGTTGTTGGATTGCACCAGCACATTGGTTCAGGCTGGCTTGGGAAAGATGTGAATGTTTTTCTTGAAACCGTTTCAAAAACAATTGCGGTTGCGGAAAAGGCTGAAGAGCTTCTTGGGAAAAAACTTGAGTTTGTTGATTTTGGGGGCGGGCCCGGAATTCCGTACTCAAACGGACAGCTTTCTTTTCCGCTTGAAAAGTACGCAAAGGGAATTGCTGACAAAATGAATGCAAGCTCGCTTGACGTTGATGTTGCAATTGAGCCGGGACGCTACATTGTGGGGGATTCGGGAATTTTCCTTGTTGAAATAAATACTGTTGAGGAAAAGAACATTCAGGTAATTGGGGTGAACTCAGGGTTCACCCATCTGGTGAGGCCTGCATTTTACGGCTCATACCATGAGATTGTTCTCTGCAACAACATTGGCGGGAGAAAAACCGACAAGTTTATGGTTGCGGGAAACCTCTGTGAAAGCAGCGATGTTTTTACAGAAGGGAAAAAGGAATTGCGCGAGCTTCCGGTCCCTAACGAGGGGGATTTTCTTGCAATGCTTAATGCAGGAGCCTACGGCTATTCAATGGCAAGCAATTACAACAGCAGGCTTAAGCCTGCGTGTGTGCTGTTGCTGAATGGTAAAGAGCAGGTTATTGCAGAGCGGGATTCGTTCGAGGACTTGCTTGACAAGGAGAAGGCGCTTCAGATATAGCTACTTCTTCTTTTTCCTTTTAATTTTTGCAGCAGTTTTTTTCTTGAAGTGCTTTTTTACTGCGTCGTGCTTTTCTTTTGTCTTCAAAAGCAGGGTGAGCTTCTTTACCTTTTCCTCAAGCTCTTTTTCTTTCTCGTGCTTGTCTTCGGACATCTTTCTAAAGTGGGCTGCAAGCTCTTCCTTTTCCTTAAGCCTTTTCTTGAGCTCGTCAAGCTCTTTTCTGAACTTTGATTCGCCCTCTTTTCTTGCCCTAAGCTTGTTTTCCTGCAGTGAAAGCATTTCGTTTGTGTACCTGTTCCTCAACTGCAGGGTTTCGTGTTCAACATCCAGGACAACCTTTTTGGCGTAGTCCCGTTCCTTCTTAAGCATTGAAATAAGTTCCATGCTTTTTTCAACATATGAACTGAATATTTCCTCAAGCGAGTCAAGCCTTTGCCTGAGCTGTGCATAACTGTTTTCAATGTATTCAATCTGGCTTTTGTGCAGTGAAATTTCCTTCCTCAATTCGGCCGCACTTTCCCCCATCTTCATTGAAAGGCTTCCAAGGTCGTGCTCCAAATCAACGGAGGTTCCCTCCTGCACATAGCCAAGGTAACTTTTCTTCCTGATGTTTTCGTACTTTTCCTTTACTTCCTCAATTTCCTTTTCCTTCACCTGCAGCAAGTCAAGCATTTGCTTTGCGGTGCTCTTGCCTTCAAGCGGGCTGGAGCCCTGTTTTGCGCCAAAGACATTTATTCTCTCGGCGTTGTATCTTGCGCGAAGCAGCAGGGTCTGGATTTTTTCAGCCAAATCGCTGTAGAGTTCGCCATTTTCCTCCTGCTCAAAAACGTTTGATTCCTTTGCGGTGCTTTTCTTTGTTTTCTCCAGTTTGAGGTTGTTTTCGAGAACAGGCATAATTGCATCAAATTCTCTTCTCAAGTCGTTAAGGGAGGGGGCTCCCATTTCCGTTCCGCTTTCAAGTTCGGTTGCGGCTTTTTCAAAATGCGATTCAAGTTTTTTCAGGTTGGAAATTGTGCTATCCAAAAAACCGACAAACGAAAGCCTTTTCGCATTTCCCCAGTCCTGTGTGGAAATGTCTGAGTGAAGCTGGTTTATGCCTTCCACAATTTTTGCAGTCTCAACGCGCAAATCCATCAAAACACCTATTTATCTTTCTGATATTAAAGACTGCAACCTTATTTATATTCCTTTGGCGGGCAAAGTCTTTTAATTTTCCAGCAGTATATCATACATATGATTAATGCAGGCAACGGAATTCTAATTGGAGAAAAGCTTGCAATAGACCCCCGCAGGAAAAGCGCCTGCAGCAACGTAATAATAAGCCACGCCCACGCCGACCACGTAAAACTGAACAAGGAAAGCCAATTCTTCTTTTCAGAGGGCACAATGGCAATAATTGAGTCAAGGTACTCCAAAGTGGTAAAGCCAAACACAATTGCCTTTGGAAAAAAGCAGGAAATTGGGGGCGTTGGGGTAACTGCCGTTAACAGCGGGCACATTTTGGGGGGAGTGTCGCTTCACATCGACACTGAAAAAACAATCGGAATAACAACCGATTTCAAAACACAGGACTCGCTAATCCAGAAGGGCGCAAAGCCAATAGACTGCGACGTGCTTATTATTGAGAGCACTTTTGGGCTTCCGTCATTTACGTTTCCCGACAGGCAGGACGTTTACGAGGAAATGGGCTCCTGGATAAAGGAAAAGAGCAAGCAAGGCTTTGTTGTGCTTGCGGGTTATGCCCTTGGAAAGGCACAGGAATTAACCGCTGTCTGCAATGAATACGCCGGCATTGAGCCTCTTGTGCACGAACGCGTTTTTGACAACAACAGGGTTTATGAAAAAATGGGGACAAAACTGGGCGGTTACATAAAACTTGACCACAACTTAAGCGACAGCCCTGTTCTGATAATGCCCCCCTCCCTTGTAAACCACAACATAAAGCAGGTTCTTGAGTACAGCCTTGAAAAAAGGGTTTTTTCTGCGTTTGCAACAGGCTGGGGTTTCAGAAGCTCTTACGACAAAGTGTTCTCCCTTTCAGACCACGCGGACTTTCCGCAGCTAATGGATTATGTAAAACAATGCAATCCAAAGCTTGTGTTAACGGAACACGGCTATGACAACGAGCTTGCAAACTACATTCAGCGAAGGCTTGGAATTCCGGCAAAACCGCTTGACATGAAGGGGCAAAAGGTATTGAGCGAATTTTTTTAGAAACGGTTGATTAAGCCAGTTTATCCCACCAATTTTCCCGTTTTCGCCTTTGAAAGGTAGATTTATAACCGTTTTTTAACCAATTTTGTTCATTCCGGTGATAAAATGAAGAGAACTCATACTTGCGGGCAGCTTAACGAAAAGGATGTTGGCAAAAAGGCCATTTTGCAGGGCTGGGTCTCAAAGAGGCGAGATCACGGAAACCTTATTTTTATCGATTTAAGGGACAGGTATGGAATAACACAGGTTGTTTTCAACCCCCAAGAAAGCAAGGAATCCCACGCTGAGGCTGAAAAGCTTGGAAAAGAGTTTGTGGTGCAGATTGAGGGAAAGGTTTCAAAGCGCCCGAAGGGAACTGAAAACAAGGAAATTCCAACAGGCAAAATTGAATTGAACGCCTCAAGCCTTGAAATATTAAACAAGGCAGAAATTCCCCTTCCAATAGAGCTTGACAAGCACCTTCTGGCTGGAGAAGACCAGAGGCTTAAGTTCAGGTTCCTTGATTTGCGAAGGCCCGAGCTGCAGAAAAACATTATCCTAAGGCACAGGCTTGTGAAGTCCTTCAGGGACTACTTTGACAGGCACGATTTTGTTGAAATAGAAACGCCGATTCTTGCAAAGAGCACGCCTGAGGGCGCACGCGATTACCTTGTTCCAAGCAGGGTGCAGCCGGGAAAATTCTTTGCACTTCCCCAAAGCCCACAGCTCTTCAAGCAAATTCTCATGGTTTCAGGTTTTGACCGGTACATGCAAATCGTAAAATGCTTCAGGGACGAGGACTTAAGGGCGGACAGGCAGCCTGAATTTACTCAGGTGGACTTGGAAATGTCATTTGTTGAACCGGAGGACATTTTTGAGCTTTTGGAGGGCGCAATGAAGCAGGTTTTCAAGGACACGCTTAACGTTGCAGTCAAAACACCTTTCCCAAGGCTTTCCTTCGAGGACGCACTGAACACTTACGGTTCCGACAAGCCGGACACACGCTTTGAAATGCATTTAACTGATGTTACAAACGAAATGAAGGGCACTGAATTCGGAATTTTCAACAGCACAATTGAATCAGGCGGGGCAATAAAGGCCCTGAAGGTTGAGAAAGGCGGTGAAAAGCTCAACAAAAAGGACGTTGACAAGTTAACAGAAATTGCAAAGCTCTACAAGGCAAAAGGCCTTATGAGTGTCTGGGTCAAGGGAAAGGGGATTGAAAGCCAGATAGCAAAATTCCTGCCCGAGAAAACCGTAAAGGCATTGCTTGACAAGACCAAGGCAAAGGACTCCGATTTAATCCTGCTTGTTGCAGACAAGTGGGAAACGGCATGCAATTCAATCGGCTACGTAAGGCTTGCTGTTGCAGAAAAGCTTGAACTAATTGACAAAAACAAGTACAACTTCCTGTGGGTTGTTGACTTCCCGCTGCTTGAGTGGAACGACGACGAGCAAAGGTATACCGCAATGCACCACCCGTTCACTTCCCCCCTGGACTCAGACCTTGAGTTTTTGGACTCCGCCCCCGAAAAGGCAAAGGCAAAAGCTTACGACATTGTACTAAACGGTTCTGAGATAGGCGGGGGAAGCATTAGGATTTACAGGGGAGATATTCAGGAAAAAATGTTCAACGCACTTGGAATCGGCAAAGCAGAAGCGGAATCCAAATTTGGATTTTTGCTTTCCGCATTCAAATACGGTGCGCCGCCACACGGCGGCATTGCGCTTGGGCTTGACAGAATAGCAACAATAATGTGCAACGCAGAAAGCATAAGGGAAGTAATCGCTTTTCCCAAGAACAAGGCAAGCGTTTCGCTAATGGACAATGCCCCAAGCGAAGTTACTGAAAAGCAGCTCAAGGACCTTTTCCTGAAGCTTGACATTGAGAAGCTGCCGGAGCAGCCTTAATTTCTTCTTTAAAAAGAAGCAATACTTTCCTTTAAATTTCTTTTACTCTTTTATATTGTGGGGATTAAATGGCAAAACAGGCTATTGACAAAAAGCTTCTTTTGGGGGTTGCAAAAAATGCAAGGCTGAACCTCTCTGAAAAAGAAATAACCGAATTTTTGCCCCAATTGTCCGAAATACTTGAGTCATTCGGAAAGCTGGATGAGCTTGACGTTTCAAAGGAAAAGCCATCATTCCAGCCTATTGCGACAAAAAACGTTTTTAGGGAGGACAAGGTTGAAAAATGCCTCAGCCAAAAGGACGCGCTCTCAAACACAAAACACAAAAAGGACGGCTATTTCCTTGGTCCAAAAGTGGTGTAACAAATGGTTTCAAGCATAGCCGAATTTGTAAAACAGGTGCGAATGGAAAAAATGGACGTCCTGGAACACACCGCACAAATTTTTGACGAGATTGAATCAAACAGCGAGCTCAACCACTTCAATGTGGTGGCAAAGGAGCAGGCAATGCAACAGGCAAACGAGATTGCAGCCGGAATAAAAATAGGGCGTCACGAAGGCAAACTGCTTGGGGTGCCAATAAGCGTAAAAGACTGCGTCTGTGTAAAGGGGATGGAGAGCAGGGCAGGAAGCAAAATTCTCTCAGGCTACAAGCCAACGTTCAATGCAACAGTTATTGAAAAAGTTTTGGTTGAGGGGGCGATAATAATCGGAAAAACAGCCCAGGACGAATTTGGTTTTGGAACATTCGGCACAAACGCAAACATAGGCTTTGAAGCCCCAAAAAACCCGCTTGACCAGGACAGGGCATGCGGCGGAAGCTCTGCGGGAAGTGCGGGCTTTACTGCATTAACAAAGTTCACCCACGCAAGCATTGCGCAGTCAACAGGAGGCAGCATAGCAAGCCCGGCATCATTCTGCGGAGTAGCCGGTTTTACACCAACATACGGCCTTGTTTCAAGATACGGGCTCATTGATTACGGAAACAGCCTTGACAAAATTGGGACAATTGGAAAGACTGTTGAGGACGCATCACTTTTGCTTGGCATAATTTCAGGGCACGACCCGCAGGACAGCACATCCCTTGAGGAACGCTTTGAGGAAAAAGGCGAAGCCAAAAAAATCGGAATAGTGAAAGAGCTTTTTGAAAAAAGCGATGACAAGGTTTCAAAAGAGTGCAAAAAGGCACTTGGCAAACTTGAAGCAAAGGGTTTTGAACTAAAGGAAATTTCCCTGCCCCTGAATTCAGAGTACGGCATTGCAGCATATTACCTAATTTCAATGACTGAGGCAAGCACAAACCTTGCAAGGTTCTGCGGAATGAGATATGGCCTGCACAAGGAACTTGAGGGCCACTTTGATGAATACTTTTCATCGGTTAGAAGCGATGGTTTTGGAACGGAAGCCAAAAGGCGTGTTTTGCTTGGGACATTTGCAAGAATGTCCGGCTTCAGGGATGCCTACTATTTAAGGGCAATGAAAACAAGAACAAAGCTCATTAATGAATTTAAGAACGCATTCAAAGAGGTTGACGTGCTTGCGCACCCCACAATGCCTGTTATTGCCCCCAAGTTTTCCGAAATAGAAAAGCTTACGCCAATGCAAAACTATGCCATGGACTTATGCACGGTTCCGGCAAACCTTGCAGGCTTGCCGCACATTTCGGTTCGTGCGGGCGAAGTAAACAAAATGCCTGTCGGGCTGATGTTAACTGCCGGGCACTTGCGTGAAAACATACTTTCATCGATTGCACTTGAAGTGGAGGGGGCGCAGTGAAAAAAAGCAAAGAGCTCTCTGTTGCAATAAAAGCTGCGAAAGCCGCGGCAAAGGTCATAATGAAATACTACGGGCACGTTACCAACGTGCGTAAGAAAAGTGACAGTCTTGGAATAGTTACTGATGCGGACTTTGAAGCCCAGGAAGTAATCAAGAAGGAAATTCTCAGTGCATTTCCAAAAGCAAGCTTTTATGCAGAGGAAGACGAGTCACACGAGATTGACGATTCAATGTGGATTGTTGATCCAATAGACGGGACACTCAACTTTTCGCGCGGAATAAAGTGCTTTTCAGTTTCAATTGCGTTCATGCGAAAGAACAAGCTGATTGTCGGGCTAATTTTCAACCCCGCAACAGACGAAATGTTTTACGCGGAAAAGGGAAAGGGCGCATTCTTAAACGGGAAAAAAATAAAGGTCTCAAAAATTAAGGCACTTGATGAAATGATTTTTGACATCGGCCTGCCAAAAAGAAACGGGGTCAAGAAAAGAAACAGGGCCATTTTTAAAAGGCAGTTTGGCAAACTTGGCCACTTCAGGCACTTTGGCTCTGCGGCACTGCAGCTTGTATTCATCGCGGCAGGCTGGATTGACGCATTTACTGAAACAGGGCTCTTTGCCTGGGATTTGGCTGCAGGGGTGCTTATTCTGCAGGAAGCGGGCGGAAAGGTTACCGATGAACGCGGGGCAAAAATTGACATATTTGAGCGCGGAATAACGGTTGCAAGCAACAATATGGCTCACAAAGAAATCCTAAGGGGGCTTAGAGGAGTATGAGTGAAGAGAACAAAGGTCCTGGCAAAACAATAATCGGGCTTGAGTGCCATGTGCAGCTTGACACCAAAAGCAAACTCTTCTGCGGCTGCCCAACAACCGCGGAGGAGCCAAACAGCGCATGCTGTGAAATTTGCCTGGGTTTTCCCGGAAGCAAGCCGGTGCTTAACAGAAAGGCACTGGATTATGCGCTGCGTGTTGCGCTTGCACTGAATTGTGAAATAAACCGCGAGTTTTTCTTCAGCAGAAAAACATATTTCTATCCCGACATGTCAAAGAACTTTCAGATAACTCAGTATGAAATACCGGTGGGCAAGGGCGGGCACATTATACTTTCATCCGGCAAAAAAATACGCATAGACCGTGTCCACATTGAAGAAGATCCGGCTGCGCTTGTTCACAGTGAGGGGCTTGATGCATCAAGGTACACAAAAGTCGATTATAACCGAAGTGGGATACCTTTGATTGAGGTTGTAACAGCACCCGACCTTTCAAGTCCGCAGGAAGCGCGAGACTTCCTTGACCAGCTTACAACAGTGCTTCACTACCTTGGGGTGTTTGATTTGCAGAACGGAACCCTTAAGGTAGACAGCAATCTTTCAATCGAGGGTAATGAAAGGGCTGAAGTTAAGAACATTACAGGAAAAAGGTCTGTTGAAAAGGCCCTTGCTTATGAGGAAGTGCGGCAAAAGGGTTTGGTCAAAAAGGGAGTGCATATGAAGCGCGAAACCCGTGCTTTCAACGAGCAGACATCAACCACAAGGTCAATGCGCTCGAAGGAAAGTGAAGCAGATTACGGTTACATTTTTGACCCTGATCTCCCCACATTTGAACTGAGCGATTCGCACCTGGAGGAAATAAGGGGAAACCTTCCGGAATTGCATGGTATAAAAGCGGAGCGTTTCATGAAGCAGTATGCAATTGATGAATACACCGCACAGGTGCTTTCAGCAAACCCTGTTTTGGGGGACTTGTTTGAGGATGTTTCCAAAAAGGTTGACGCAAGATTTGCGGCAAAATTTTTGAGCCGAGAGCTTCTTGCAATAATCAACTACAACAACCTTTCTCTCGCCACTGCCGGACTTGACCCTGCTGAAATTTCAGCTCTTCTTGAAATGCTTTTGAAGGGCGAGGTCAGCGAAAGAAATGCAAAGCAGGCGCTAATAAAGTACGCGCTTGAGAAAATACCTCCTGCGAAGTATATTGAGGAGCAGGGCCTTAAGAAGGATCTTGATACAGATCAGATTGAGGATGCAGTTGATGTGGTTTTGAAGGAGCAGGAAAAGGCTGTTGCCGACTTTAAGGCAGGGGGGCAAAAGGCCCTTAATTTCCTGGTTGGGCAGGTAATGCGAAAGACCAAGGGGAAGGTTGAAGCCCGCGAAATTCAAAGCATTCTTGAAAAAAAGCTGGGTGCGTGAAATGAAGGAGCTTTCGATAAAAACTAAGTCAAGGGACGAATTGGTGGACATTACTTACTCTGTTCAGAAAACGGTTGGTGAAGAAAAAATTAATGGGGGGCTTTGCATAATTTACTGCCCCCACTCAACGGCTGCTGTAACCATTAATGAAAACGCTGACCCAAGCGTTAAGGACGACATACTGAAATTTTTGAGAAGAATTGTTCCCGCGGATGCGGGCTATGCCCATGCAGAGGGGAATTCGGACGCGCACATTAAGGCCTCGCTTATGGGCAACAGCCGAATTGTTCCAATTTCAAATGGAAAGCTTGTTTTGGGAACATGGGAAGGGATTTTTTTCTGTGAATTTGACGGGCCCAGAAGCAGAAAGCTTCTTGTGTCGGTTTTGGGCAAGTAATTGCCTTAATTCGATGACCGTACTAGTTTTGCGATTGTACCAAAAATCATTTATAAATGGCAAACAGCTATTAGTACATAGGAGTTGATTCAGTTCCTATATGATTACATCCCCTGGTATGGACTGCGAGAAAGAGTACTTGTTTCACCTCACGTTTTTTTTCCTCGCTCCCTTCCTATTTTTCTTATTTTTGGTCCAAAATAGATTACTTTTATGGAGGTTGTTGAATGAGCTTATGGGAAATTCTTAGACCGGTTACCAATATTGCGGTGGAATTCAATTTTGCGGCAGAATCGCTTGCAATGATTTTATCAATTGCAATCCTTGCGATTTCCTTGCTTGCATACCGCAAAGCAAAAACCAGGAGGCTTTTGCTTGTAACGGCTGCATTTTTCTTCTTTGCATTGAAGTGGGTTCTGAGAATAGCTGATCAGTTCATTAGTCCAGGATTTTTCTTTAGCAGGGCTTCTGACGCGATTGCAGACCTTTTGATTCTTGCGATCCTTTTCTATGCAATATTCAAAAAGTAGGTGCTTTTAGTTGGTTGATTTGGATGACGCGCTGGCCCTTGGTGCAAGGGAAAAGATTTACAGAACAATAAGCAAAAACCCTGGACTCCATTTCCGGGAGCTTCAGAGAAGAACGGATCTTGCCACCGGCAGTCTCCAATACCATCTTGAATATCTTACAAAAAAGCATTTTGTGAAAATCGCAAAACAGGGAAAGTTTGTTCGCTACTACAACACAAGGGGGGAGCAGTTTGGAGAAGACGAAACACTGATGAACCTGCTTCGCCAGGAGAGCCTCAGAAAAATAGTGCTTTTCCTTTTCACTAAAAAGAGCGCAACCAATCCAACAATTGCCGCGGCAATTGGCTTAAGCCCAAGTACAATTTCTTGGCACTTAAATAAGCTTGTTTCAAACGATGTTGTCAGTGTGCGAAAGAGGCTTAGAAAAAAATACTTTTTCTTAACTAATCCTGAAAAAACCAGGTTAATGCTAACTCAGCACAAAACAAGTTTCCTTGATTCCCTTGTAGACCACTTTGTTGAGATTTGGGAAGAAATGGAAGCCTGATTCAAAAGAATTCAAATCCAAACACAAACCCAACAAACCCGAAGAAAACATCGCTTAGTTTATTTAATGGGTCTTCCTTGAATTGACTGCTTCTCTGGCTAACGAGAACCATTTCAATGAATTCCCATACGACAATTAGTGCAATTGCTATTTCAAAATCCTTGATAAATGCCCCAACCACAAGGCCCCCAATAAAGTGGGTCAGCATGTCAACCCTTGGAAACCTGTAATACCAGCCCTTGGTGTGTGCCACGCTGTGAACTATGATAAAAAGCGCAGCCAAAGCAACTTTCAGTTCTAAAGCCATAAATAATTAGTGATTTGAGTCTTTTTTAAGTTAACGGTATGGGAGTGCCCGGATTCGAACCGGAGACCTCTCGGTTATCAGCCGAGTGCTCTAGACCAGACTAAGCTACACTCCCGTAGATAAAAACAGAGTAAATAAACGGTTTTAAAGCTATTGAATTAATAACTTTCTATAGGCTAAACTTTTTAAATTCAAGCAATAGCCCCGTCGTCTAGTGGCCAAGGATTCAGGCCTTTGGAGCCTGGGACGCGAGTTCGAATCTCGCCGGGGCTATTATGCCTATTAAAGGATTGAGAAAACGGCTGAAATCATTCAGAAACAGGGCAAAAGCCTTTGCTGCCGATGTGGAAAAGGGCAAGGGGGCAAAGATGGTTTTGCGCCAGGGCAAATCCATGGAGGTTGGTTTGGGAAAGCACAAAAGGCTTGTTTTGAAAAGAAAGCTGGGCCACATGCGCCGCGCAAAAATTGACCAATCCAGATTCATAAAGTTCCTTGCAGCAAACGGGATTAAGCCAAAACACTATTCATTTGTAAGAATAAATTCCAATTCAAAGCTTGGGGTCCAGGAATATTTCCACCGCCCCTCGATTGCATCCCTTGTTGATTACTTGGAGCACAAGGCAGCAAAAAGCACAAGATATTTTAAGGGAAAAGAAGATGCTGTTTTGTGCAAGCAATTTGCAAACCAGCACAAGAACGTTACGGTTGAAAGTCTTGAGCGGGCCAGCGATGAAATATTAAAGCATCTGCGGGAGGCAGACGTACTTTTTCAGATTCCATCCAACATAATTGTGGTTGGCACAGCAAGGGATGGAAAGCTAAGGTTTGCAATGGTTGATGTTTAAACCGCAAACGAAAGTTTTTTTTACTGCAAGCACATTATTGCATTAATGACCCCCAAACTTTCAGGCATTGTGATTCGCGGTGAACTTGCAAAGCCAAGCCTCCTGCTTTTTGTAGTTACTTTCTTTCCCCCGTTCCTTCTGGAAATTCCTTTTGGAAAGTACAATCTCTTCACGCAATTCTGGACCTTTCCCGCGATTCCGTTCCACGAAATTGGGCATGTGCTAATGGGCTGGTTTTTTTCACCGCTTCTTGTCGGGATTGTTCCGCAGCTTTGGCTTGATGTTGCAACCTATTTGGAGGGATATCTTTTCAATGGAATTTCAGGGCTTGTGCTTTTGTTCTTTTCGCTTTCACTGCTTTCCAAAATAGACGAAGGCAAACTTGCCAAAAAATTCAGCAAACACGCGTATTCATTCATGTTTATTGCATACCTCAATCTTTTCATGATGCCCTACACCGTAACCCATTTGCGGCATGTAAGTGGTCCAGGGCTTGATTTTACCACTGCGGCAGGTTTGCTTGCAATTCCGGAAGCAGAGGTTGTTTTTTCAATGTGGATTGTGAACTGGATAACGCTTGCCCTTGCGCTTGTAGTGAATGCACTGCATATTTTGAGGTTTTCAAGGGAAGGGTAATGCTTTAATACCACAAAGGACTAAATTCTGAGGAAGAGTATTATTTAATGGGGAACTAAAAATGCCACCAAAACCAGTGCCAAAACCAAATCCTGCCAAAGCAGCGCCTAAAAAGGCAGTTAAAAGCAAGGATGCAAGCATAATTGCAATAATTCAGGAAATGGTGCAAAAGGGCGAAAGCGAAGAAATGATTGTCAGCACTTTGCATGATTTGGGAATTGATCCAAAAAAGGCAAAGCGGCTTCTGCTTTTGGGCCAGGCAGACACTTTTGCGTTACTGCGCGGTGAAATAAGCAAAATTGTTCAGGAAAATGTTGAGCTTGAAAAGCCAAAACTTGCCGAATACATTCGCGTTGAGGCAAAGAAGGCAGAGAATGAAATGACCAAAAAGGTTGAACAGCGTGCGCTCAATGCATTCAAGGAAGACCAGGCGTTTATTGAAAACCAGGCCACAATGTTTCAGTCCAGAATAAATCAGGGCGTAAAGAACATAATGCAACTTAATGAGGAAACAAAGAAGCACATTGGAGAGCTTTCCGGAAGGCTTTCAAATATTGAGCGCGACGTGTGGTCGCTGAAGCACAGGGTTTTTGGAAGCAAGCTTACAAAGGGAGCGAGCGTAATTTTGATTGGCCTGCAAATTGGTTTGGTGCTTGCAAGCGGTTATCTTTTGCTGACTTCTTTTGCGGGAATTTCAACCCAGGTAATAATTCTTGGAGCAATTATTGGCTCCATTATTGCTGCGATGATTTTCATTGTTGCACTTAGTGGATGAGGTTGATTGAAAATGGGCCTGCTTGACAGATTCAGAAAAAAGAAAGAGCCTGAGGAAAAAGAGGAAGAGCCGCAGCCTGCGGCTTTGGGAAAATATGATGAGCCCTGTGCAATGTGCGGCAAGCTTGCCACTGAAAAAAAGTGGATGGGTCAGTACTGGCACAAGAAATGCGTGCGAAAAGGAAGAAAAATGGCCAAGGGAATGCTTTAAGGCCAGGCAAGAACCAATTGGAAATCCATTACATTTGTTTCAGTATAGCCTGTAACTATTTCCCCATTAAGCTTTCTGAAAAATCCGTTTGAATCGTTTCTTGCAAGAAACTTCTTCACGTCCATTCTTTTGCTTTTTGCCTCTTTTAATGTTGCAGAAGTTGCAATTGCTCCTGCAGCCCTGCTATCTCCGTCTATTCCATCTGAGCCGATTGAAGCAAACACTGCATTTTTCATACGGCTTAAGTCCGCAACCGAACCAAGAACCATTTCCTGGTTCCTGCCGCCCTTTCCCCGCTCTCTAAGCGTAACGGTTGTTTCCCCGCCTGCAATCAGTGCAATCGGTTTCCTGTGCTTGTGTGCAAGAACCTCGGCTTTTCGCACCAGAAACCTTCCAACATGGCTTGCTTCACCCTCAAGCTCGCTGGATTGCACAACGGCTTTGAATCCAAGGGAGCGGGCTTTCTTTTGCATTGCATTAAGCGAAACCATGTTGTCAAGAACGATTTTGTTTTCGCAACCCCGCGTTCTCTTAGGGGTTTCGTTCTTTGCAGAACGCAAGTGTTTCAAAACAGGTTTTGGAATTTTTTCCAACAACCTGTGCCTTTTTAGAACATTCCTTGCAACCCTCAAAGTGCTTTTGTCCGCACTCGTTGCCCCTGACGCAATCACACTTAAATCGTTTCCAACCACATCTGAAACAATTAGTGCGTGAAGCTTTGCTGGTTCTGCCTTTTCAGCAAGTTTTCCGCCCTTAACCTGGCTTAAGTGCTTTCTCACTGCATTGATTTCGCCAATAGTTGCCTTTGACCTAATCAGCAGGCTGGTTGTTTTCTTAAGGTCTGAAAGCGTTATTCCCTCAGCGGGGAGCGTAAGCAGTGCGGAGCCGCCTCCGCTTACAAGCGCAATCACCAAATCTTTTCTTGTTCCCTTTTCGCAGATTGCAGCAATTTCCTTTGCGGCCCTTACGTTTGCCGTGCTTGGGATGGGGTGCGTTCCCTTAAAGCCCTTGATTCTCTTCGTTTTTGCCTTTCTTGTTGAAACAACTGCCCCTTTGCTTATTTTTGCACCAAGCCTTTTTTCAAGCTCCTCCGCCATTAGTGCGGAGGCCTTTCCATAACCAATCACATAAATGTTGTTGAATTTTCCAAGCGCAGGCAGTTTTGCCTTTTTTACGGCTGCTGCAACATTTGCTGCTTCAAGCCCTGCCTCAATTATTTGCAGTGCCTTTCTTTTTTCTGCAGATAATTTTCCTGAAACAAGTTTTTTCCTGTGTTTTATCATGCAAGCACCTTTGGAAGCTCACTCCATTTTCGCAGAATCGCATCCGGCTTAACGCGCTTTCCCTTCAGTTCTTTTTTTCTCCATTTGACACAGTCTGATGCAAAGAGAATCGCTTTCATTTCCGGAACATTTTTCTTTGCTCCGAAAACGTCGCTTAGCATGTCATTTCCCATGTAAACGGTTTCATCCGGAGTGAGTCCTTTTCGCTTAAGCTTTGCCACTGCTTTGCTGAATATTTTTGGGTTTGGTTTGCTAAAGCCCTCTTCGTAAGAACGAACAAAGAGTTCCTCTGAAAAAATCTTCCTGTAATCACTTGCCCCAAAGAGTTCTTTGAGCTGCGGCACCGTGTAAAATTGGGAATTGGAAACTATTCCAATCCAAACTCCGCGTTTTTTTATTTTAAGCAGGGCATTCTTGCAGCCGGGATAAAGTTTCATTTGTTTGTGCAGTGAGTTGTAGTAGTTTACTATGGATGCGCCCTTTTTTTCAAGCAAAGCCATACTCCCTCTTAAGCCAAGCCTTTTAAGAGTCCTTGCCCAAATTTTTTCAATTCTTACCTCCGGCCACTTTATGCCGCGGGCCTTGCTTTTGGCGTGGCTCTTTACAATTTCTTCCTCCATCATATCAAAGAGTGCTCTTTCGGGTTTTTTTCTGGAAGCTTTTTTAAGTGGCTGCCCTAATCCAAATTTTTTCACTGTTTTTGCCATGTAGGGCTTCATTTTTTTGAACGAGTCCTGCTTTGGCCCGTCGTTGGATGAAGCCGTACTGGTGATTATTGTGCCGTAAACGTCAAGCAGCAAGGCGCTTGTTTTTATCTTGTTCATGTTCCGTCAACCGTAAGCGGGTGAATGTAATCAAGGTCCAAATACTTTGCAACAACTTTTTTGTTGTTTACTTTTGGCTGCTTTAATTTGTTTAGGTATGTGCGGTTTCCTATGAGAAAAAGGCTTTTCAGTCGTGCAGCTTTTGCTTTCAGGCTGTATTGTTCAATTATTCTTTTCCTGTTCTTTGCAATTAGTTTTGACGGCTTTTTTTTGACCATTCTGTAAATTTTTCTTATTACAGGATTTATTTTCACAAACTCTCTGATCCTCTTCTTTTCCTCAAATATTGCGTCAATTGCCTCAAGCTGCATCTCAAGGTTTAGGTCCTTGAAATCGATGCATTTGATTCCATTCACATTGAAAAATTTAATGCTTGAAACATATCTTTTCACGCTCTTTTTTGAGATTCTTTTCAGGCCCTGTTTTTTCCTAAGCGAATTTACGTCGTGGTAGTAAAGGCTTGTTATTCTTTTTTCCGCATCCTTAATCCATTCAAGTTTAATCCACATCTTTTTGTACATGTGCCTAAAGTCCATGCCGTTTCTTTCAAAGTCGTTGCATACATAGGGTAGTTTCCTTCCCATTATCGCTTTTCCTGTTAACCATCCCTCGTGGAAACAGAAGCCGAATCCCTCAATTATACTTGTTGTTAATATTCCATCACTTACTGCAAACACATCAATAAGGCTGAATTCCTCGATTCGCCTTCCTTTTCTTTTTCTCTTTTCGCTTGGGCTCACAAAGTCGTTTCCAAGCCCTATTACCACCGGAAGCCTGTTAATCCTGCAGAATTCCTTCAAAGCATTTGAGTACTCAACGTCCTTTCCGCTGCCTGGTTCAAGGGTTATAAGGAGTTGGAATTTGTCTTCAATGCTGTTCAAAGCCATAAGCAGGAGAATTGTTTCCGCATTGTTTTTCCTTCGCATTACCTTAAGTGGACTCAGCAGAATTTTTCTCTTCTCCTCGAAAAAGTAGCGGTTTTTGTCGCTGTATTCCTTAATTCTGTCCAAGAGCTGTTTCTTGAACTGTTTTTCCTTTGTGATTGGCTTTGCTGTAAAGAAACCCGTGTCTATGCTGTTGGGCAAAAAGAAAATTCTTGAGTTTGAAATCCCAATAAGCTTCAGGTTTTCCGCGTCCCTGCTGTTGATTGTTGCGTAAAACATGTTTGGCGTGTTTGGGTACATTATTTTTGCGGCAAATTCCGGATCATACTTCCCAGTGCAGTTCTGCATTCTCTGAAGCATTTCGGGCCTTGAATTTTCCGCAAAATCGTGCACCTGATTCAGGAACCACACCGGCTTGCGTTGTTGGTAATATTCTTCCGCCAGCATCCAGATTGCTGCACAAAGAGAGGGGTTTTTTCCGAGTGGAACGCCGTGGCAGTGGAAAATGAACGGTGAGTCCAAACTGCATTTTTCCAGATTAATGTTGCACTTCCCGGTGTCAATGTTGTGGGCGATTTTTTCCTTCAGCGCGCTTGCCTTTCGTATAAATTCTTCTTTATTTTTTCCAGGTCCGGCGTCATAGTTTAGTTCGGTTATGTCCACATTGTGCACGCGAATGTTTTCCTTGTGGTCCTGCCTTATTTTGAGGTCGCTTACACTAAAGATGTTTTCAAAATCCGAAAACACAAAAATGTCGATTTCCTTTGCCTTTAAGTGGTTCATTATTGCGTCTATTGTATTTTCTATAACAACGCGAACCCCTGCCGGCCTTAGGTGGTAGTGTTCTTCGGCAACCTTTAGTTCGGCGGGCAGTTTTCCCTCTTCCTTTATTTCAAGCAGGTCTTTTTTGATTGACTGCAACTGCCCTGCCATGTTAAATCACGTGTTCTTTTTCAGGTATGCCTTCATTGATTCAATGAGGTTTACAGGGGTTGGGTCAATTCTGTGCAGCATTGACAGGTAAAATGCGGTGAGCGAACCAAGGTAGTTTGCATACCAAATCTGTGCAAGAATTCCTTTTCCCTTTGCCTCAATGTCAGTAGAGTTGTACCCGATTGAGCGCACCCTTTTTTTCATGTACTGGATTCGTGCATTCATCTTCTTGCTTTCCTTTGTTCGCTTCAGGAAAATGAAGTGTGCCTTTCCCAGTCCAAGGTATGCGTTTATTTCGTTGTGCTGCAGTTCGGGCAAAAGGTTCCAGTGCAGGAAAACTTTTGCAATCTCGTTGTGTTCGGTCTGCCACCTTATTGCGCTTGCATTGAGCGCCTCTGTGGCATAGATTACCGGCAGCTTTTTGTGCAGTGTTTTTGCAAGGCTCCCTGCCTTCGCCATAATCTGCTTTTGGTTCGTTTCCATCACTTTAATGGCTTCAAAAATATCGCTTTGCTTTAGCGGGCTAAGCCCTGCCTTTGCAAGCATTGCAAGAGTTGAAAATAGCAAATAACCTGTTGCCTGCCTTGGCTGCATTCCCCCTGGCACAATAACGCATTTCTTGCATGCCTTTGCAAGCTTTCCGTTTGAGCTTATTCCAACCGAGGGAATCTTTCTTTTATTCAGTTCCCTGAATATTGTAAGTGCCTCATCAGTGTTTCCGCTGTAGCTCACCACTATGCAGAAAGTTTTATTATCAACAAATTTCGGGAGGATGTATCCGTGCTCAATGAAAACAGGGACTTTGCCTGTTTGGAAAAATGACTTTTGGATTACCTCTCCAACGTATCCACTGCCGCCCATGCCTGTAATGAAAATCTTGTCAATCCCCTTTGCTTTTGCAACCTTTACTTTCTTTCCAATCTTCCATCCTTCTCTGCACTGTTCGGGAAAAGAAACGAGCTTGCCCAAATAATCGTTTTTGTCATATTTTGAAATTAGTTTTCCAAAGCTCATAGAACTCACTCTAATAGAATGGGCTTCAGATTTAATAAGGCTAACTTTTCGAGCTTTGTATGCAAAACTACTTCTTCGCTCTCTTGGCAATTTCTTCTTTCAGTGCGGCACTTATTGCACTGCCGTCCGCCTTTCCCTTAAGTTCCCTCATTGCGTCTCCCATGAGGGCTCCGATTGCGTGCATTCCCTTGCTTTCAACAAGCGCTGAATTCTTTTCAACAATCTTGCTGATTACACCTGAAATGTCCTCTGATTTTGCCTTGCCCATTCCAAGCCCCTTCACGATTTCTTCCAAATTCTTTTTCGGATTTTTTGCAAGTGCAAGCAAAACATCTTGGTAAACGTCCTTGCTGATCTTTCCCTTATTTCCTGCGACGAGAACAGCCTCAACCATTTCGTTTGAAACAAAAACAGCGTGCTGCCTTTTCAGCTGGACTGTGGTTTCAAGCAAAAGCGTGGCTGCGGCAGTAGCATTCAGTCCCTTCTTCAAAAGCGTTTCGAAGAAGCATGCCTTGTTGCTCAGAACCATTTTCTGCACAAGTTTTTCACTCAAACCTTGTTTTTTGTAAAGCTTGCTTCTTTCACCTACGGTAAGCGGCAATTCTTTTTTCAGCCTTTCAAGCGTTTCGGTTGAAGCGGTTACCGGCTCAAGATCTGTTTCAGGATACATTCTCGCTGCGCCCGGCAATGGCCTGCTGTACTCTGTGTTGCCGCCCTCAAGCGCGTTCCTTGTTTCCTCGGGAACTCCTTTAAACGCCTGTTCAATTCTTTCCTGCAGGACAGCAAATGCCTTTCCCGCTTTTGCTTTTTCTGCTTGCACAAGGATGAATGCGTCTCCCTTTCCGCACCCAAGTTTTTCCATTGTGTTTGAAACTTCCTTATCGCTAATGCCATATGCGGGCAGTTCATCGCTGTGCAGAATCCCCTTAAGCCCTGCTTTTGATTTTACATAGCCTGCGAGCTCTGTCCCAAAGCGCCTCCCTTGCTGAAGTTCCTTCCCCAACAGCCCTGAAAATCCCTTAACGCACGAGCCAAATACAATTTTGCCCTTTATGAATTTGCATTCACTTCCCTTAAACAGTTCACTGACTTCCATTGGCTCCAGTTTTATGTCCGCAGGTTTAAGGCCTCTGTTTTTCAGTTCGGCTCTTAATTCGACAAGCGCAATTTGCCTCTGCACTTCCCTTCTTGCAAATTCGTCAATCAGCTCAAGTTCCTGCACTCCCTTTATTTCAACCCTTGCTCCCTCGGCAATTGAAATGTTAACATCCTGCCTGATGGTTCCAAGGCCGCGCTTTGTGCTGCATGTTCTCCTAAAAAGCTCGCCAATCTTTTTTGCGCACTCTTTTACCTCTTCAGGTGTTTTTAGGTCAGGATCTGTTGCAAGTTCAATTAACGGGATTCCCAAGCGGTCAAGCCTGTAAACAACTTCGCGCTCCCTTCTTTCAATTGGGCGGCAAGCGTCCTCTTCAATAGCCATGCTTTGAATTCCAACTTCCTTGTTTTTAAGCTTCAGTTTTCCTCCGACTGAAACAAGCATTGTTCTTTGGAACCCGCTTGTGTTCGAACCGTCAATAACGGCTTTTCTCATTACAACCAGCCTGTCCATGATTGTTGCATCAGCCATAAGCGATACTTTAAGCGTAACATCAAGTGCGTCCTTGTCGCACGGCAATGGAGGCGCTTCGTCTGCTTCAATTAAGCAGGTGGTGTCACTGTATCCTTGGTATTCGAATGTAAACCCTTTTTTGAATGCTTCAAGTGCAGCCCTGTCAAATTCGCCCATTTCGGATGCGACAGCCCTAAGCCTTCTTTTGAATACAATATTTGGCTTGTCTTCCCTCAGAGTGGATGGGCATCTGCAGAACAGTTTTCCGGTATCAAGCTGTTGGTGAACCTCAAGTCCGGCTTTGAACCCTATTTTTGCAAAATTAGTTTCCATTCAAATCACTATAAGTTGGAGTAAAAAACGTTTTAATAGCTACTTTTTTGGGGAAATTTTGTGTCCCAATTCAAGGCATGCTGCCATAACCTCTTTATTTTCTGCAACTTCCCCTGCTTCCTCTGCACTGGCTTTTACACTTCCCACAACATTCATTTTGTGGTCTTTTGCAAATTCAGCCAGCGCGTTTTCGCAGAATTGCACATTTTTAAGGTCTTGCCCGCCAACAGCAATTGTTGCTGCCTGTTTTTCCTCAAGCTTGCCGGTTCCGCACAGTCCGTTTGTTCTGTCCATAAAATTCTTCATTATTCCTGAAACGTTTTTGAAGTAGTCTGGACTTCCGAATACAATTGCATCTGCACTAACAAGCTTTTCAATCAGTTTAGGCATATCGTCTTTGAGTGGGCACTCCGAATCTGTTTCAAAGCAGTCGCACACTGCCCTGCAGGGCTCTATTTTCTTGTCCGCAAGCCTTACAAGCTCTGTTTCGGCCCCGTTTTCTGCTGCGCCCTTTAGAACCTGCTTGAGCATTGAATCGGTATTTCCCTTTCGGGGAGAGCCTGAGATTGCAAGTACTTTCATAAGAATAAGTGAATGCAAAAAGTGATTTAAATCAATATATTACTTTTTTTTCTGTTTTGGTTTGAATGAAACAAAACCGGCTTCGTGGAGTTCGTTTGAAATCCTTTTTTTAACTGTCCCTACACTTTCGTGGGTACGGGCAGCTTCAGCCTCTACAACCGTCTGTACGATGCCTGCATTTATGGGTTTGCGTTGCCCGCCATGTCCTGGCGTTTTAGCTCCGCTCAGAATAACAATTTGTTGTGCGCTGGATGTAAGTTTTGAGAACGGTTTTGGTTTTTCTATATGGCTTCTTGGCAGGCCTGGTGCTTTGCCATGTCTGTTCTGTCCAATGCGTGGTCTTTTAGGGGCCATTTAAACCATATTCTTTTGGTGCGTTTCAGCTATTTATTCCTTTGCAATTTGAATTTTTCGCCCACTGCCACAAAATCTTCCCCTCCAATGTGCAGCACTATTTCATTGTCATCGAGTGAGGGGTCTTTTTTTGCGGAAACGATTTCTGCAGTTACAACGAAGTGGTCTGCCTTCTTTGGCTCAAGAATTTCAACAACCTTGCATTCAAGAACAATCTTTGCTTTCTTCACATAGGGGGCATCAATCTTTTCACAGTTTTCCTTTTTCAGGCCAACAACCACAAGTTTGTCTGCGTCCTGTTCAAATGATTTTCCACAATCCACTGCCTTTTGCGCCCAGTTTCTTGAAACAACGTTCAAAGCAAATTCTCCCTTGTTGCGGAGATTTTTTATGGTGCGTGTTTCCTTTCCCTGAACTCCAATCATAATCATTGGCGGCTTGAATGAAACAGGGCAGCACCAGCTGTATGGCGCGGCATTGGCAATTCCCTTTTCGTCTTTTGTGGTTGCAAGCACAGTAATGCGGGGATAAATAAGCCTTGCCCCCTGTGCAAGCGGAATTTTCTCTAACATAGTAATATATCTTGTTGAAAAAGGTTTAAATTCTTCCTTTTACCCAATAATATTATGAAAAGGAAACCATATGTTAAAAGGATTCCTCCCGTTAAGGCGACCGGCCGAAGAAAAGGGGCAAGGCCGAAAAGTCCGCAGCAAATCACAATTGATTTTAATACACGGGACAGGCAGATGCGCGGAATGATGCGTGACTTCCATGTGCTTAAAGTACAGCTCGGATTAAAGAATACTTCTGATGCGCACTTGAAAAAACTGGGGTCAGTCTGGAAACAAGGCAATAATGCAAATCTTGGTTTGCTTAAAAAACTTATCAGGCTCAAACCCAAGTATGTTGCTGCATTGAAGCGCAGTGTGATTGCAAGAAGGTTAATCAAAATGCGTCTTGTTCGCGATCCCAAATTTATGCAGATTGAAAACATTGAAGCATTTACCCATCGTGCGTTCCAGTTGATTAAGGCAAGGGAAAAGGCGGGCAAAGGCTATTCAATGGCCATAGTTGATTTGGACAAGTTTAAGGCCGTCAACGATACATTTGGACATGCGGCAGGTGACGTTGTGATTGGAAAGATTGCTGACATTTTAAGCCGTTTTGCGCAGGAGCACGGGGGCGCGGCTGCCCGTGTCGGTGGTGAGGAATTTAGGTTGTTTGTCCCAATGGGTGAGAGAACACTTTCTGTTGCACTAAAGCAGCTTGCCCCTGTTTTCTCCGCAGAGCTTACAAATCCGCGAAGCTTCGGTGTTTCACCAATTAAGTCCTGGGCTGGCTGGAAGGCCCCCACCTTTAGTGCCGGGGTTGCCGGAAAGAAGGGCTCGGGGTTAATTGCCGGATTTAACAATTTAATTTCAAGCCTTGCAACCAAATCTGATGCCGCGCTCTACAAAGCAAAGGAAACAAGAAACACAGTAAAAATAGCTTGATAACTTATTCTTCTTTGGGCGGGAACGAATCCATTGAAATCCGCTCATTAATTTCCCCGCGCAAATTTTGGCCCATAAGCTCTGCAACCTCGGACTTTTTGTAATTTGCCAAAAGCCAAGCAAGCTTAACAAAAGCGGTTTCAGGAAGCAGGTCCTTGCAGTAAACCACTCCAATCTCTGAAAGCTTTCTGATATTTGTGTAAATGGACGGATGCACACTGCCAAACAGGCACTGTGATGTCATGCATACCACACACCCGCTTTTTATGAGATTTTTTATTGCCTTAATGTTGTCCTCGAATTTTTTTATTGTAACAGTTGTGTGCCCCAACCCGGTTCCTTCAATCACAAGTCCTTTGTACTTGTTTTTTCTGAAAAAATCAATTTCTATAAGTTTCATTGAAGGATGGGATTTTAGAAGCCCCACTTTTTCCTCGAACTTTGGCATTGCCTTAAATGTGCCGCGCTTTTTTGCATAATTCTTTTTCAGGAAATTTATTTTTCCCGATTTGTAATCAACAAGGGCTATTGGACTATCATTCACTGCCTTGAACGCATCCCTTCTGCTTGTGTGCATTTTTCTTGTTTTGCAGGCTGGCAGTACAGCGCATATTTCATCGTCTGTTGAATGGTGCATGCATATTGCGACCCCTGCAAAATCAGTTTTTGCAATAAACTTTGCCGCACAAATAAGGTTCATTGCAGCATCACTGCTTCCCCTGTCCGAGCTTCTCTGCGCCCCAACAAGCATTACCGGAACCGGGCAATTCTCAAGTGCAAAGGAAAGTGCTGCGGCTGTGTAACCAAGTGTATCGGTTCCGTGCCCTAAAATAATTCCCTTTGCCCCTTTTTTTATTTCCTTTTCAATGGCATTAACAAGTTTCCCGTAATATGCAAAATTCATGTCTTCTGACATTATGTTGCTTACAAGTGTGCTTTCAAAGTTTGCTATCTCCTCCAACTCAGGGAACATTGTGAGCAAATCATCTGCACTGAATGCAGCAATGACTCCGCCTGTTTTATAATTGACTCTGCTTGCAATTGTGCCGCCTGTGTGGAGAATACTAATTGAGGGCAGGCCTTTTTTCTCCTCAACTTTTGCTGTTTTTGGTTTCCCCACCGTTTTGCCCTTACTTTTCTTCTTAACAGATTTTATTTTTTTGATGTCAATTTCGGTGTTGTATCCACTGTTAAGCTTTAGCGCAATTAATGAGTCTGATTTGGAGGGCACAATGGTGCCAATGAGCAGGTCATTGCCCACTGAGAGCTCTATAATGTCTCCTTCTGCAATTTTGTGTTTATTTAGAAAAGCACTTTTCTTCATGAGTATTCACTTAAAAGCAGGGCACAAATTAATTTTAACCTATCGTACTTCGTTAAGTGCGATTGTTGTTTAGATTTTTTAAAACCCGTTTGCATTTCTTGGGTTTTTTTGCCGCAAATAATTACAAAATAGGGCATTTTAAATATTCAAATGTTCTATATTACTGTAGAGTGATATCATGTTTTCTCCCGCAAAATCTCTTTTGAGGAAGGCTTCCAGAAAGGGTTATGCTGTGCCTGCGTTTAATACCTCCAATTTGGAGGTTACTGCTGCATTGTTTGAGGCTGCTGAGAAGGCAAAGTCTCCCTTAATGATTCAGACAACAGAGTCAAGCATTAGGTATGCCGGCTTTGAGAATTTGTTTTCAATTATTTCAACTTTTGAAAAGCGGGCGGGAATTCCTGTTTGCATTCACCTTGATCACGGCAAGGACATGAACATAATTAAGAAGTCACTTAAGTTCGGCTACAAGAGCATAATGATTGACGCTTCAAAGTATTCATTCAAGAAAAACATTGCAATCACCAAGAGGGTTGTTGCTATGGCGAAGAGAAAGGGGTGCAGTGTTGAGGCTGAAATCGGGACTTTGGGGCGGCCTGGCAAAGGGGATTTTACGGTGCCTGATGAAGCCTGTGAGTTTGTTGAGCGCACCGGGTGCGATTCCCTTGCTGTTGCGATTGGAACAAGCCACGGGGCGCACAAGTTTAAGGGAACCCCAAAACTTGACCTCCAGCGGTTGAAGCAAATTAATGAGGTTGTAAGTATCCCGCTTGTTCTTCATGGCGCAAGTTCAGTTCCAAAAGGGATTGTTAACAACGCAAACAGGTATGGCGCGGCAATAAAACGTGCAAAGGGAGTGCCTGAGGGGCAAATAAAGAAAGCAATAAAGCTTGGAATCGCAAAGATAAACCTTGACACTGACTTGAGGTTGGCATTTACGGCATCGCTTCGCGAATTCCTTAAGAAAAACCCTTCACAATTTGATCCAAGAAAGTATCTTGCAAGTTCGGAGGACGCAGTCAAAGAGCTTGCTTTGGGGAAAATGGCTTTGTTTGGAAGTAGGGGCAAGGCAAGATGAAGGTTGTCGCACTTTTCTCTGGCGGAAAGGACAGTGTCTATGCATTGTTTAACGCAATTAATACCAATCACTCAGTTGTTGCATTGCTTACGGTGAAGTCTTCAAACAAAGAGTCTTTCATCTACCATCTGCCTGCGGTTGGCTTAACCGAATATTCTGCGGAGGCAATCGGGCTTCCGTTAATTGTCGCTGAAACAAACAAGAAAAAGGGATCTGAACTTGAAGTGCTTGAGCGTGCACTTGCGGATATGAAGGAGAGCGTGGGTATTGAGGGCGTTGTTTCTGGTACAGTGGCAAACCAAAACCATAAAGAAATTGTTGATTCAATTTGCAAAAAGCTTGGGCTTAATCACATTGCCCCGTTGTGGGGCCGCAATAAGGCTGAACTTCTTGTGGAAATGCTGGGGGTTGGTTTTAAGATTGTGATTGTAGGGGTGGCTGCAAAGGGGCTTGGAAAGGAATTTCTTGGAAAGATTGTTGATGACACCGTGCTTGACAAGCTGATTGAACTTAAAAGCAAGTTTGATGTTAACGTTGCAGGGGAAAGCGGTGAGTTTGAAACTCTTGTTGTTGACTGCCCGCTTTTCAAAAAGAAGATTGTAATAACTGAAAGTGAAATAGAGTGGGAAGGTTCCTGTGGGGAACTTATTGCAAAGAGTGCCAAACTTGTCGAAAAAAGTTCTAATTCATTATAATCTGTGCGTAATCGTTTATTACATTGCCAACATCAACGGTGTAATCTGTAAGATCCCTATATTGTCCGCCTCCACTTACTGCCATGGATTGCAGGTAAGGTCCCATTGGAACAAGACCCACACGCATTGAGTGCACAACAACCCCGTCTGCGTGAAGTAGGGCTGCTTCATTGTTGGGGTCAAATGTATTGCCCTCGCTTTCCCCGTCCCCGATTAGTACAATGCATTTTTTTATGGCATCCGGGCTCCATTTGAAGCTTCCCCGCACCGCATTGAGGACATCGCCCCATCGCTCATCCCATCCGTTGCTGTTTATTGTGCCGATTGTGTAAATAAAGCTTCTGTTGCGTTTTGTTGCCTCTTTGCCTAGGCGAGTCACAAGGCTGTTTGCAAGATCAAGGTAGGATGTCATGCTGCCGCTGTCGTCTATTATAAAGCGGCATTCAACGGCAGAGCCCCCATCCGGGTTTACAACTTTCTTTATGAGTGTGCTTGGCGGCATGAGGCCTGGCAGGGTTTCTGTTGGGGGCTTCTTTGGCGGTTCGGGCTTTGGAGGCGGCAGGTTAATTGTAATTTCAGCTTTGTTGTTTTCATAATTTGTTTCAACAAGCTTTTTGTCTGCGTTGACTATTACGGTTATGCTGTGTGTGCCAAAATCCAGATCAAGTGCAATTTTTTTCTCAATCTTGCGTTCTGAATCATTTATGTTGTCTGCGTCAATGTTTTCATTAAACAGTTCACGCTGGCTTCCCTGTCCATAGTCCTTAAATATCTGGATTGAAAAATCTGACTTTGTTGCGGTTTTGCGTAAATTAACAATGTTGAAGCTAATTATTGCGTCGGCATTGTTTAGGTCTGTTACTGCAAGGTCGATTGGGCAAAGGCTTTCGTCCAGAAATACTTCCACAAGATTGGTGCCCAGGCCGCTGGTTACTGCAAGTTTGAGGTCAACATCCACGGTTTCACTGCCAACCATTATGCTGCTTATGTTTGTGGTTACTTGCTCTTCACATTGGCTGCTTAGAAGGCAGCTTTCGCAGCTGCAATTGGTTTTGCATTTTCCAAACTCAGTCCACGGTTGTGTGCATTGAGTTGCAGAGCAGCCTCTTGAACCCGTTGCTTCAAATTCAAGCGTTTGTTTTTCGTAGCCGCCGTTTTCACCTTTTATGAAGAGGTCAATTTCATATTTGCCTGGGTAGCCCGCATTTATTTCGATTGTTTTTTCAAGTTTTTCCCCTGCATCAAGTTTGTCAAAGCTCTCTTCCACTAAACCTTTTCCAATATAGCGCCGTTTCCACTGTGTTCCCTCCAAATATCTTTCGTAAAGTTCGGCCTTAATTTCCCCTGAAAGCATTGATACCCGTCCTGAATTTTTAATTTCAAGTTTCAATTTTGCAGGCCCTTCTGCCAGGTTTATTTCCTTTTGTATTTCTGCTTTCTTAACTTCAACTTGTGCGGGCTTTTTTCCTAAATATATTTTGCAAACAAAAATCGTATTTTCATATGTGCATCTTGTTGTTGTTTCAATGTCAATGCGTTCCTTTACCTCAACGTATCTTTCGCTCCATGCGACTTTGTTTGTGCAGTTTTCGTCCCTTTGGCCAATATCACAGCACAGCACCCCATCATTGCATTCGAATGCAACACTTCTGTTGTCAGAATCAAATGTTGCGCCTGTCATAACTATTTCGGGAAAGGTTGCATTTTCAGTAATTCCTGTTCCGCGGCTTGTTTCCGCCACCGCAAGATTTTTGGTTAGAAGATCAATCGGGTCAGTTGTTCTGAAGAAGAAGGGTTGAATAACCGCGAAGAATACTGCGAGAATTGCAACCGCGGCAAGGGCGTAAACAAGCAGTTTGAATGGTCCGTCCATTTAGCTCCGCCTCCGGCGCGGTTTTGCTTCGGCGTGGAGAGTCCACTGCAATAATTTTGTTAATAGGGCTGCAACAATTGCGCCGACCAGGAACAGAATTGCAAGTTCTTCAATGCGGCCCGTTCTCAGGAAAGGCAGGGTAAAGTCACCGCTCCAGTCTGTCCACGCAAGTCTTACAAAAACCACTATTGCAAAGGCAACCAGTACGATTACAACGCTTTTGGTGGAGAGCAGAATGTGCTTTAATCCCATGCAGTTTATAAGGGCAGAACTAGTATAAAAAAATTCCTAGGCTCTTTTTGCAAACTTATTTAATCTCGTTTGCCCTATTTTCTTTTACATGGTGGGTATTAGGGATCTTGAGAATGAAATAGCCCTGATTAAGGAACGCAATGCATTGGTTGAGTCTGACAAAGCGTGGGAAACAAGTATTTTAAGGAGGGGTTTGCTCACACTTTTTACCTATCTTGCGGGGGGGGGGGGTTTTTATCTTAATGCAATAAACATTTCACAGGCCTGGCTTAATGCAATTGTGCTGGCTGTTGGATTTATGCTTTCCACTCTTACTTTGCCTTTTTTTAAGTTCCTTTGGTTAAACCACGTATTCAAAAAATAGCCGCTCTTACTCTGCTTTCACATGCTTTTGTGCCTTGAACATTGAAACAACTTCTTTTGCTGTTGTGGCTTGTTCAGGGGTCTTGTCGCTTCTCAGTTTAATCATTCTTGGGAATCTCAATGCAAGCCCTGCCTCTTTTTCCCTTGCGGCTGTGTGCATTGGGCTCTTTGTTATTTCGTCTGCAATTACCTCTATTACATATTTTGGCAAAACCCAAAAGTCCGGCTTTATTTCACATTCAACGCGTGCCGGTTTTCCCTTGCTTTGAATTTTGCTGAGTATTTTTTCAAGTTCAGTCAAATCGTCTTCCTTCATCCCGGTTCCAATCTTTGCAATGCTTTGGAATGAATCGCTTTTCTTGTTGTAAATTGCGGTAAGGAGCGCGCCCAGCCCAAACTTTGTTCTCTTTCCCTTTCCCTTAAAGTAGCCGATTATTGCAACGTCCACGCTGTCTGTAAGTTCGCCCTTGTAGCTTCTCTTTAATTTTATCCATGCAAACTTTCTTGCCCCCGCAATATAGCTTGCGTTTAGGTCCTTTGCAATTATTCCCTCCAGCCCCTTTTCCACATTTTCCTCAAAGAACTCGTCTATTTCCTCCGGATTGTCGGTGGTAATTGATTTGGTAAGTTCTATTGCATCCCCCTTTGCAATGAGGCCATCGAGTATTTTTCGCCTTTCCTTAAAGCTTTCCCCCATTACGTTCTTTCCCTCCAAATACATTACATCGAAAACGAACAGTTTCAGCGGGAATTCCTCTGCCATCTTCTTTATTTCATATTTTCTTTTTCTTTGGATTGTTACCTGGAAGGGCTGGAATTCTTCGCTTTGCTCGTTGAACGCAAGTGCTTCTCCCTCTATTATTGCGTCCTTTGCCCTAACCTGCTTTTTAATTCCCTCAACAACTTCGGGGAACATTGGGGTCATTTCCTCCATTTTTCGGCTGAAAATTCTTATCTTGTCCCCTTTTTTGTGAATCTGAATACGGAAACCATCATATTTTGCTTCTACAGCGCACTTTCCAAGCTTTTTCACAATCTCTTTGGCTGAGGGAAGCCTTTCTGCAAGTGTTGGCCTTATGGGAATTCCGGGCTCAATTTTTACATCGTCCAATCCCTTCAATCCCTTTTTCTTCAAAAGCTCTGCGATAAATCCAAGGTCCGGCTTGATGTTATATTTTTCCTCAATAAGTTCCCTGATTCGCATCTTTGCCTTTCTGGCAAGCTCTTCTTTTCTTTTTTCTTCCTTTTTTTCCTTGAGCTGTTTTTCAACCTGTTTGAATTCTTTTGGAAGAAATTTTTCAAAGTTTGAAATCAGGTTTATTGCGAACGCGTCCATAAATGTCGGGTCTCCAACTCCAAGGCGAAGCCTCTCCATTGGGACACGGGTTATGAATTTTGCCTCAAGTGGTGAGGCACTGTTTAAGAGTTCTGCGAGAAGCTTTATTTTTAGTTCCTGGCTTCCCCTTCCTGAGGCTTTTGCAATTTTCAATAAGTTTGCGAAAACTTTTTTGAGCGAGAGTTTTTCACTGAACAGGGCGCGCTGCTTTTTTTTGGAGATTAGTTCCTGTGCAACGAGCCCCAGGTCTCCGAGTTTTTTGTAAGTTGCATTTACTTCTTTGCGGGGGTAGCCGCTTATTTTTGCGATTGATTCCTCAATATAGTTTTCGCCCATCCCCACATTTATGGATTCATAGCTTGGGCCAAGCTGCCCCTGAAGCAGGTAAATTAGCCAGGGTATTTCCGATTCAGGTGTTTTTTCAAAAAATTCCGCCAGCAGTGAGGTCATTTCAAGCCTGGATGAAGCATTTTCCAGGGTTTCAAAGAGCTTTGCGGCCTTTTCAAAATCCATGTATAAAGTAATGAATGAAGTTATTTAATAGGTTAATTTTGGGAAAAGAAGGGGGTGCTGCGGCAGCATAGTCTAGAGTGCCGCCGCAAGCAATTTTTCCCCTTCATGTGCCTCCTTGAGTGCGAGGTATTCGTAGGCTTTCTGAAGCGTAAGAATTGCTTTGGGTAAATCACTGGTATTTAGCGAGTTGCTTGATTTCCACTCGCCGTCCTTGTCCTTGTAGCTTCTTTGTATTGAAACTGTATTGAATTTTGCACCTTCCTTTCCGTCATTCTCCCAAATCGCGACCTGAACCGCGCCGGCAGAAAATTTCTTTACTGGATTACTCATCTCCCCCACCTCCTTGTGAGATGAAACTTTGTAAGCCTTAAGCTATGCTAAGAAGCCCGCGTAGGCTTTTAGCAGTCCTTTTTGTTTCCACAAACCTGCACAATCTGAATGCAACCATTTTCTATCACCTCTGCAATAGATTGCGCGCGGCGCTATTTAAAGGCCACGAAAGAGAGTGGATTTCCACTAATATTTTCCCTGTAATTGCTTCCGGTGTTTTTCTGCAGCGGCACTAAAACTATTTAAACAACCTTGAACTTTATTTTAACATGCCTAAGCTCCCACTGCCCTCTGGAAGACGTGTTGGAATAATCCATTCCCAGCTTTTGTGCATTGACGGGGTCTCACTTGAAACCGCAAAGTGGCTCAAAGCCTATAGGGCACTTGGGGACAAGGTTTTTCTTGTTGCGGGAAAGTTCTGCACAGAGCCAAAGGTTCCCTACAAAGTGATTCCGGAGCTTGCGCTTGACCACCCGACTGTTGCGGCAATAAAGAAAATGGCTTTTGAGGCTCCGCTTGATGACGAGGAAATAAGGGCACTGCGCGGTTTGATTAATTCAACAGCGCGAAAGATAAAGCCCCAGCTCAAGGAATTCATTCAGCGCAACGGAATCAATGTTTTAAGCATTGAAAATGTTCTTGCAATCCCCGCAAATATTCCGCTTGGTGTTGCGCTCAAGGACATAATTGAGGAGCTAAACATTCCAACCATTATGAGGCACCACGACTTTTTTTGGGAGAGAAGCTATTACATCAAGTACAACAATGTTCCGGACATTCTTGGAAAGGCCTTCCCGCCAAAACTGAACAGGATTAGGCATGTTACAATCAGCAAGGTTGCACAGCAGGATTTTTTGAGATGGACAGGGGTTGACAGCATGGTTATTGAGAACGCGGTTGACTTTTCAAAAATCGCTTCAATTGACAATTACAACAAGGACTTTAGGAAAGAATTGGGTGTTGAAAAGGCACAGCTGCTTTTGCTTCAGCCGACAAGAATTATGGAAAGAAAGCGTATTGAACGGAGCATTCAGTTTGCTGCAGAAATCAACAAGGCCTACAAGGACAAAAACAAGTGTGCCCTGCTAATCACTGGCCCCACAGCCGGTTCTGAAAGCAAGGATTACTTTGAATTGCTTGTTAAAACGGCAAGGGGGCTTTCTGTTGATGTCATCTTTGGCTCGGACCGAATTTACCTGCACCGAATGGAGCGGGATGGAAAAAAGATTTACAGCATTGACGACGCTTACGCCAACTCGGACATGATTTGCTTTCCAAGTGATATTGAGGGCTTTGGGAATGTTGTTATTGAGGCCGCGGCTTACAAAAAACCACTTTTTGTAAACAATTACCCTGTGCTTCGTGAGATTAAGTCAAAGGGATTTGATTTTATTGAAATGAACGGAACTCTTGACAAGCCTGTAATTGACCTCGCTTTGGCAATTCTCAAAAACAAAAAAAAGCGGGAGGAAATGATGGAGAAAAATTTTGCTGTTGCCCGCGAACACTACTCAATTGAGGCACTTGAGGCCCATCTTGAGCAGATTACCAGTGAAGTTGACAAATGGACCTTTGAAAGGATGGTTTCAGAAATAAATGCGGCCATTTACCGGATTACACACAGCATGATGGACCTTATTTTTAGGAAAAAATAGGCCCATGGAATGGTTTAAATAGGTTTCTTAATCCAAATCTAATTGATTCAATATGACAGGTGAATGTCTTCCAGTACTCTGATTTTACTTTTGCATATTCACCGGAACGTATTTTAATCCTTAATTCGGTAAAAGCTTATGTATGGGACTGTGGTGTAGCCTGGTCTAGCATTGTGGCTTTGGGAGCCTCCGACTCCGGTTCAAATCCGGGCAGTCCCACTCAATTTTACCTGTTTAAAGAGGGGGCTGTAGTCTAGTTTGGTCTAGGATCCCAGCTCGGGGAGCTGGTGACGGGAGTTCGAATCTCCCCGGCCCCAAATCTTAATTAACAAGTTTGGTGTTATTTGGTTGGATTGATATGGCAAAAAAGAAGAAAACAAGTGTGCTGAATTGGTTTGGAACGCACACCTTCCACCACAGCAAATTTGAAGACATAAAGAGACTGGTTAAGCTCAAGGAAGAGCAGGGCAAGAAGATTTCGGTTGGAATTCCAACACTAAACGAGGAAGACAACATAGGCAACGTAATTTCAAACCTAATGCCCTTGGTTGAAAAAGAATACCTTGTGGACGAGGTTGCAGTAATTGATTCAGGAAGCACGGATGCGACCTGTGACATCGCAAGAGAATTTGGGGCAAAGGTTTTTGTTGCGGAAAAACACCTCAAGGGCGAAGGGGTTTTCTTTCACAAGGGAGAGAATTTGTGGAAAAGCCTGCACATGCTAAAAGGGGACATTATCTGCTGGGTTGACGCAGACATCAAAAACATTCATCCAAAATGGGTTTACGGATTAACAGGCCCGCTTCTTGAAAACGAGGAAATCGGTTATGCAAAAGCATTCTACGAAAGGCCAATTTGGGCAGCGGACGGAAAGTTGCAGAGCACAGGCGGGGGCAGAACAACGGAAATTTTTTCCAGGCCAATGTTCAACGTTTTCTTTCCGGAATTGACTGGAATAATCCAGCCGCTCAGCGGAGAATATGCAGGCAAGCGGGAAATTCTAGAAAAGCTTCCTTTCTTTATTGGATACGGGGTTGAAACAGGTTTGCTTATTGACATTGTTGAAAAATTTGGGCTCAACGCAATCTGCCAGGTTGACCTGGATGCGCGCATTCACCGGAACCAAACAACCAAGGCGCTTGGAAGGCAGGCGTTCGGGCTGCTGCAGGTCTTTTTGCACCGCGTCCCAGAACTCAAGTCAAAGCTCAAGGACTTTAACGGGGTGTTCAGGTTTCCTGAAACACAGCTTAACAAAAAAGGCGAGAAAGAGTACTTCCTCAGCGAAAAGGAAATTAATGAAGTTGAAAGGCCGCCGATTCACAAGGTTTCAGAATACAATATCAGAAAAGGGTTTGAAAATGATTTGCTTGCAAAGCTTTCCGGGATGCTTTGGAACGTGAAAAAAGGGCTTAAGGAAAAAAAAGAAGAGTGAATTGAATTGGATCCAAAAAAAGCGAAAACAATTGTCATAAAGCTTGGGACAAGCAGTGTAATGCACAACAATCGCATAAACACCGCTTTGCTAAACGACATTGCAAAAGATATTTCAGAACTTGTCCGAGACGGAAAGAATGTAATAATTGTTTCAAGCGGGGCAATAGGCTTAGGGCTTGAGAGAATGCACTTAAACGGGCCAAGCCATTCAATTGATATGCAGCAGGCAATGGCTGCAATTGGCCAAAGCCAGCTGATGAACGGGTATGAGAATGCGTTTGCAAAATTCAACCAGGTGATTGCACAGGTTCTTCTCACCCAGCGCGATTTGGAGGAAAAAATCTGCCTGCAGAACCTGAGAAACACGCTTGCAAAACTTCTTGCGCTAAACATTGTTCCTGTTTTAAACGAAAACGATGCGGTTGCAACAGACGAGCTTGCTTTTACGGCACATTTTTCAGACAACGATTTGCTTGCCACAAAACTTGCACTGCATACCAACGCGGACCTTCTCATAATGGTTTCACATGTTGGAGGGCTTTTCACACAAAACCCGGAATCAAACGATTCGGCAGAGCTTATTGAAAAAGTAAACAGCATTAAAGACCTTGGTGTGGTGGTAAATGGCAAGAGCAGGAACGGAAAAGGCGGGTTTGCAACCAAGCTTGAGGCCGCTGAACTTGCGATGAAACACAAGGTGCCGCTGATTGTTACATCGGGAAAAAAAGGATTTATTAAAAGAATTTTAAACGGAGAAATAGAGGGAACTCTTTTTGAGGGGTGATTTAATTGCAGGAAAAAGAACAGGGAATAACGGAAAAAAAATCGGAAAACTTTTCAGAATGGTACAACCAGGTAATTCTAAAGGCTGAGCTTGCGGATTACGCGCCGGTGCGCGGATTTATGGTTATTCGCCCGAACGCTTTTGCGCTCTGGGAAGGAATCCAAGCACACTTCAACCAGGTGATTAAAGGGCACGGGGTAAGAAACGCATACTTTCCGCTTTTAATTCCCGAGAGCTTTTTCAAAAAAGAGGCAGAGCATGCGGAGGGCTTTGCGCCGGAACTGGCTTGGGTTGACGGGGAAAACAAGGACTCAGATGAACGGGTTGCGATAAGGCCGACAAGCGAAACAATTATTTACGACAGCTACTCCAAATGGATTCGCTCCTGGAGGGATTTGCCCCTTCGCATCAACCAATGGTGCAATGTTTTAAGGTGGGAGGTAAAGCAAACAAAGCTTTTCCTCAGAACAAGAGAATTCCTGTGGCAGGAAGGGCACTGTGTCTATGCAACAAAGGACGAATGCGACACGGAAACAAGGCTTTTCATTGATGAATACCAAAAAATGTGCGAAGAGCTTCTTGCAATCCCAGTAATTCTCGGAAAGAAAACGGACGCTGAAAAGTTTGCGGGCGCATTCTACACATTCACAATTGAGGCGCTGATGCCTGATGGGAAAGCACTGCAGATGGGAACATCCCACAATCTTGGGCAGGGCTTTGCAAAGGCGTTTGGAATAAACTTCCTTGACCGGAATGAAAAGGAACAGCTTCCATGGCAGAGCAGCTGGGGGTTTTCCACAAGGCTTATTGGGGCAGTCGTAATGGTGCACAGTGACGACAAAGGGCTTGTTCTTCCCCCAAGGCTTGCGCCAAACAAGGTGGTAATAGTTCCGATTCTATTTAAGGACTCAAAGGAAAAGGTCCTGAAGAAAGCCAGGGAAATTGCGGGGAAACTCAAAAAGTTCGGCGCAATTTTTGACGAAAGGGATTCATACTCCCCCGGTTGGAAATTCAATGAGTGGGAACTTAAGGGAATTCCAATCAGGATTGAATTTGGCCCAAAGGACATGGAAAAGGGAAGTGCGGTTCTCGTAAGGCGCGACACCGGTGAAAAGGAAGTTGTAAAGCTTGACAAAATCGACAAGCGCGTTGCAGAGCTCCTTGAAGAGATTCACAACGGCCTGCTTGCAAAGGCCACAAAGTTCCTTGAGTCAAACACCATAAAGGCAAAGGACTGGTCAGAATTCCAAAAAGCAATTGAGGCAAGAAAAATGGTTCTTGTTCCGTTCTGCTGTTCAGAGGCCTGTGAGGAAGACATTAAGGACGAAACAACGGCTTCAAGCAGATGCATTCCGTTTGGCCAGAAACCGGTTAAGGCAAAGTGCGTGAAGTGCGGAAAGCCGGCTGACAAGCTTGTTTACTTTGCAAAAGCATACTAGCTTTTAGGAAACGTATTGAGGGGGCTCTGAACTGAGCCCCAGTTCCATTTCCTCAATTAGTGCATTGTCTATTTTGCGGTTGACCAATCCTGTAAATAGGAACCCGGCCCTTGAGTAAAGCTCTTTTGCGGCTGTGTTGGACTGCTTTACAAAAAGCACTATCCTTTCAATTTTCCTCTTTTTTAGGAATTCAATTGCAAAGTCAAAAAGTTTTTTTCCAATCCCCTTGCCGCGTTTACTCTCCAAAACAGTTAGCCCGTTAATCCGTGCAATTCCCTGCTCCAGAAAAACAACTTCCACAAAGCCAAGAATTTTTCCCTTCTCCACTGCCTTGAAGATTGAAATGGTGCCTGTGCGAAGCGCATTAACTGCCTCACCATCATTCCTTTCAACATAGGGGAATTCTTTCTGAATCAGCTGCGTTATTTTCGCAAGGTCCCCTTCACCGGCTTTCGTAATTTTCATAGCCTTTTCCTTGAAAGAAACTGATCTATTTCATCGTGGCTTATTGCGCATCCTGCATACTTTACCGCGTAAAGTGCGGCTTCAAGCGCCTGCTTGTTTCGGGGAAGTTCCCCTCCGAGAAGATTTCGCTCAAATGCAAGTGCCACAAGTTCAATGCTTCTCACAATGTTCAGGTCTGCGAACATGTTGCGCAATGCGTTTGAGTTTTCAGTTCTCAAAAACAGCCTTGTCTTCCGCCTTCTCTCCATAAGGCTTTTGAGTTTCTTTGGGCTTTCAATAATCGTTCTCGTTGTTCTTTCATCAATTACCAGCAGGTTGGAGCCAAGCTGCCTTGTGAGCGCAAGCGCATCAATTTCACCGCGCTGAATAAGCTTTATTGGCTTGCCGCGCAGGAAAAGAATCTGGTTTGCCTTTTCATCAATTTCGCGTGCGAACTCCAGGTGCTCCTTGTCAAGATTCCTTATCTCAAGCCAACCCCTGTCAATAACGTTTTGCAAGCGCACTGCATTCAGTTCAAACCGCCTGATTGTAAGCGGCCTTTTCACAACCTCGTCGTAAACGGATTCGGGCACAACAAAAGTGTTCTTGTCCCCCTGCTTTAGTTCCCCAAGCAGGTTGATTATGCAGCTTTGGCTCATGGAAATTAGGCTGCTTGCGTCAAAAATTGCAATCATCAAAACCCCCCTTAAAGAAGCTCCCTAAGTTTTTTCATTCTCTGTGCAATGCTGAGCTCGCTTCTTTCCCTGTCGGAAATTCTTGTTGCTCCAATATAATCAAGCACGTCCTTTTTTTCCGCACCGGTGAGTGCTGTAGCCTGGCTTAGGCTTAAGCCGATTGAGTATGCGGAACTTGCATACTTTACCTTTGCCTTTTCATGGATGCTTCTTGCAAAGTTTCCAAGCTTTGCGTCAATCCCATTAATCTCCTTCACAATCCCTTCAAGCCTTCTCTCAAACTCAATGCGGTTGTTCGTTTCAAGCGCTTCGGTTGCCCTTTCAAGTGAGCTTACAACCTTTTTCTTTACGCGGCGCCATTTTTCATTGCTTATAATGTGTGACTTGGTGCTTAGCTTGTGAAGCGAGTAACCCATCATGGCAGTTTCTGCAAGCAGCTTGTTGTTTTCAATTGCAGCAGTTTCCATAAGCTTGTTGCTTAAAGCCCTTAACCGCATCACGTCCCCGCTTGAGAACGTTTCCTTAATCTTTTGAACAGCTTTCGCCATTTTTGGAGACATATTAACCCAATTAAAAGAATGCGTTCTGTCTATTTAATTCTTTGGTAACTAGCCTAGAATTCTTCTTACCGTTTCAAGCAATGCGTTTGGGCTAAACGGCTTTGTAATATAGTCCACAATGCCCGCGGACATTAATTCCGCTTTCCTTTTGGGTGAGGCTTCAAGCACTGTTAGGAAAACAACCCTTACATTCAGTTTTCTTTTTTTTATTTTTTGGTAGACGTCCCACCCACTCATTTCAGGCATCATCACATCAAGCAAAATAAGGTCCGGTTTTTCTTCAAGCTTTTCCAGGCACTCCTTTCCGCTTTTTGCAGTTATTACTGTGTAATTGTTTGATTCCAGCGCGGTTTTCACAGTAGCAAGAATGTCTTCTTCGTTGTCCACCACAAGAATCTTTTTTGCCATTTGTTCACTTCCTTGGCAGTGAAAAGTAAAATGTTGAGCCCTTGCCCTGCCTGCTTTTTACGCCGACTTCTCCGCCGTGCTCCTCAATTATTCCCTTGCATATTGCCAGACCAAGCCCTGTTCCGCCGGCCTCCCTTGTTTCGGAAGTCTGGGCCTGGAAAAATTTGGTGAACAGCTTTGGAATATTTTCATCGCTTATTCCAATTCCTGTGTCCTTTACCTCAACAACAACATTGCCATTTTTTGTAAAGGCATTTATTGTAATCCCCCCCTTTTTAGTGAACTTTACTGCGTTCTTTACAAGATTTCCAAGCACCTGGCTTATTCTTCTCTTGTCTCCTTTTACAATGGGAAGCTTGCCCTTTATCTTGTGCCCTATTTTGATTTTTTTCTCGTTTGCAGCAGCCTTCATGTCCTGTTCGACAGTTTTGATTATTTTAACAATATCCAGGTTCTGCATGTCAAACCTCATTGCCCTTGATTCAAGCCTGCTTATGTCGAGCACGTCGTTGATGAGAAGTTCAAGCCTGAGAGTGTTCCTGTGAACAATGCTTAGGAACTGCGTTTCCTTTTCACGCGGCAGTTCCTTGTTCAGCATTATTTCAACATAGCCCCTTATTGGGGTAATTGGGGTTTTGAGTTCGTGCGCCGCAATATTCATAAAATCGGCCTTCAGCTTGTCAAGTTTTTTTAGCTCTACAAACGCCTTTGCCATTTCCTCTTCAACCTTTTTAAGCGGGGTTATATCGTGCACGATAAGTTGCGCAAAGTTGATTTTCCCCTCCCGATTTTTTATCGGCTCAATGTGTGCGGAATACCATCTTTCTTTCCCTCGGACAACTGATTTGCTTTCCGAATCTATTCCCTCGCCCTTGCTTATTGCATGCGTTATTGTTCTCATTTGCCCATCTGCAATTTTCTTTGGAAACAAGTCCCCCATGGTCTTCCCAATAAAGTCGGATGGCTTCCCCCCCAGCTCGTTTGCGGCAGTTTTGTTCATTGAGATGAATGTCCCGTCAACCTTTACGGAGAAAATTGGCTCTCCCGCATTCTCAACAAGGTGTCTGTATTTTTCCTCCGATTCACGCAGCATCTCTTCGGCTTCCAATTTTTCACTAATATCCCTGAACACCCAGACAAAGTTTGTTGGCCTTCCCTTGGAGTCAAGCACAGCGGTTCCTGAAATCGAAACAGGGATCTCTTTGCCGCTTTTTGTAAGTGCAATTGCATCAAATTTGGCGGCTTTCCCTGTGCGGGCTGCGTTCCGCATTTCTTTTTTGTGTTTTGCTTTCTCGCGTTTTGGGAAAATTTTGAATATATTTTTTCCAATTGTTTCTTTTTCGGAGTAACCCCCAAGCTTTGTAAATGCTTTGTTAACGGCGACAATTCTTTTGTCCCTGCCATTTATTACCACAAGCGCGTCTCCCATTGTGTCAAGGTAAATTTTTGAGTCCTTCAATTTGTTTGTGGTTCTCTGCTCTTCAGTAATGTCGGATGCGACCACCAAGTCTTTGACAAGTCGCCCTTGCTTGTCCCTAATGGTGCTGGCAACTATTTTCATTTCATATTGCTTTCCTTTCTTGTCTTTGATGGTTAGTGTGTAGGGTTCAACTTTTTTTCCAAGCACCCTGGCAGCGAATTTTTTGAGAAGAATTTTTTTGCTTTTAAGCGGAATAAACGGAAATCTAAAAATATATTTTCCCGCCACCTCTTTTTTGGAGTAGCCGGTGAATTTGTACACATTTTTGTTTACATCAAGAACTTTTCCTTTGGGGTCAAGCACAATAATCATTTCAGGCAGTGTTGCAAACAGTGCCCTGCAGTTTTCAAGTTCCTTTTCCTGCACTGCCCTTTTTCTATGAAGTTTTTCAAGCTCACGCTCAAGCTTTGCAGCTTCCTTTCTGGAACTGTTTTTCGTGCTTTTTGCAGCCATCTTGCATTGCCTCAATTTGCCCATTTTCCAAACAACAGGCAATATAATTACGCCTCCTTTATTTTTAAGACTTGTTTTTTGCATGCCAAAACTAATAGCTTAAATGATAGTATTATATGTAAGTTAAGACAAAATATTTTTGGAGGTAGTTGCCTTGGCTAAAATTCTTGTATGTGATAACGAAGAGGACACCGTTGTTCTGATTGAATCTCTCTTAAAGGGGGAGGGCTTTGAGGTTGTCAAAGCGTTCAGCGGGGAGGATGCCCTTGAGGTTTGGGAAAGGGAAAAGCCTGATTTAATTTTGCTTGACATAATGATGCCCGGACTCAGCGGCTGGGATGTTTACTGGAAAATCAGAAAAAAGGACAAGGAACAGAAAGTGATTTTCATAAGCGTTCTTGAGGTCTTGGATGAGAGAAAGGAAAATCTCAAAAAAGAGGGCGTTACGGATTACATTCTTAAACCGTTCAATACCGACGACCTTGTTAAGCGTGTTAAAGCGGCCCTTGAATAAAGTTAAACAAATACGGTTGCGATGAAGTCCCCTACAACTTGGCTTATTGCAATCACGGCGATGGCTATCCCAACGTGCTCTCCAATAATCTTTACAGGGGATTCATCCTGTGCCTTTGCCAGAATGTAACTAAAAAACGCAAGCAGCACAAGTCCGATTGCAATGCTTGCAATTATCGCATTCTCAAGGTTTAGCATAAGAACCGGCAGAACAAAAACCATCGCAAAAATGAATTTGGTTAAAAAAGTTGAAATTGTCGCGGCCCAAATTTCCCTTGAAGTGTGTTCATTTTGTGATTCCTCCGCAATATGCATTCCAAGAGCGTCGGAGAAAGCGTCCGCAATTCCTATGGTAACAATTCCCCCAATAACAACAAGCGTTGAGTGTGTTCCGGCATTCAACCCAACCATTAACCCAAGGGTTGTGATTATTGCGGATGTAAATCCAAAACTGAAACCCATTCGAATTGAGTGCTTCAGGCTCATGTTACCACTAAATTGCTTTGTTCCTTAAATAGGTTGCGTTTCACAGTTCCTTTTCCGAAACAACCAGAATTCCGTTTCGTTTCAGCAGCGCGGTTGTTACCCCGTCTCCATTAACTGCGGTTCCTGAAAAGTTTCTGCTGTAAATCTTTCCGCATCCGCAGGACGGGCTTCCCTGCTTTGCAATAAATTTTTCCGCACGCTCTCTTTTTGCAATCTCAAGCACAAT
>JAFCCO010000017.1 GCA_017610175.1 Candidatus Iainarchaeum sp.
TGTGCCATTTTTTGACCCTTTTTGAATATTTTGTGAAGGAATTTTGAAGTATAACAGCACCTATACTGCATCTCGTGCCTAAAACGCGTTCTGAGGGGGCTATGGGGTAATTCTCGCCGTTTTACGCCATTTGCGGCTTTTATTTTGCGGCATTATTGCTGCATTTGGGCTATTCTGCAGTTCTAAAGCATTCTACTTCGCTTTTGGGTGAATGTAGGCCTTTCTTGTGGTTGCCTTGGTTTTTGTATGTCCAGTCTCTTTTTTCAGGAATAGTGTTATGTATAAGTCCGCTCTGTTTTGGCTTTGAGTGGACTGCGATATGTTCGGGTGGATTCATTAAAATTTCTTTTACCTCGGTTGTTGTCCACTTGCTTTTGTTTTTTCCGTAGTTCATTTGGTCCCTTATCCCGCATATTTTCAAAAGCCCTTTTTCTGTTAAATGTGCCCTCGATTTCATGATTTTGAGGGCTCTGGCCCATAGGATAAAATCATTGCCTTTTGTGGTGTAAAACTGTTGTTTTTTGAGAATTATTGGGGCCTGTTTTTGTATTCGCCTCTGAGTTTTTTCAAATACTCTTTTTGCTTTGCCGTTTCTTCTTTAGTTATTTCAATTAGGTGTTTTAAATATCATCTGGCACTGGGCTCTCCAATCGGATTGGCAATAGCAAATTTCAGGGCTTCACGATACAGTTTCAGCGCCTGCCCGTTTCGCACAATATTTTCTTTTGGGGCTGCAGCAAGGCGTGTGTATCTTTCCAGCCATCAGCGCCTGCTCTGCTTTTTACCCTTGGCTGCTTTTTTAACAGGTTTTTTTCCAGGCACTCTCGGGAGCATACAAATAATATGCGAATGGAAGAATTTAATTGTTTGCCCTGCGAAAGAATAAAATACTAGTTTGAACAATAATGTGGTTGAATGCCTGGAAAATGGGGGGGCAGTGAAGAGCAGTGCTGTGAGCCCTGTGGTGAAGCTTGGAAAACCTTTCTGATAAGGCACTGGAAAATGTTTCTATTCATGATTGCGGCAACTATGGCTGCGGCAGTTGTAGCGCTTTTTGTGTTCCTTGGAGTTGTTGCCGATGCACAGACAACAGGTCTGGTGCCAGTTTTGCTTGGGGAATGGACCGTTGGCATTTGCATTGCATTTATTTTGAATGTAATTCTGTGGGAGCTTGTTTTTGTGGCAAGCTGGGCAATTCCACTGGCACTAATACTCTATTTTGTGTGGTACAAAAATCTCCCGGCCGAAGAGCGAAAAGAGTACGAGGGGCCAAAACACCGCAAATCAAATGGGGACAGTGTCATATCCTTCTTTGCAGGATTAATTTGGCTGGCCATTGTGTGGACCGGGGGAAAGTGGGACCTTGCATTCCAAGCATGGACATTCAATGACTGGGTATACACCTGGTTAACAGCATACCTGTGGATTTTACTGATTGTAGGAATCCCGGGAACAATTTACGTTCTCTGGGCCCTTAGCAAAAAATAGTCCGCCGACTTTAACGCGCTTTTCTTCCTTTGGCACAACCAAAAGTTATGTAGCATTAACTATGTTTTTTCCCGCATTATTGCGTTAGGGTTCCTTTTTCAGGATCTTTTTAGCACAACGGCATTGTTTTATTCTACTGGAAATTGAAAGAATTTAATCCTTTTCCCTTTGCCCCTCCAGAAATCTTCCATGGCTTTCGCTGGGGTTTTCAATAAAAATAAAAAAAAATAGAAATAGTTTTTGAAGAAATTCAAACCAATTACTGGAATCAGTAATTGTCGTTTCTTGGTTTCTTATGTTTCATAAAACAGTCTTTGCAGTAAACAGGTCTTGTTCCGTCTGGTTTGAAAGGAACTTCTGTTTCCTTTCCGCAGTCAGCGCAAGTTACCTTGTGCATTTCTCTGTTATACTGATCATCAGCCATAGTATTTTTTCACCATTTTTTGTTTTATTACTTAAACCAATTCGCAAAAATAAGCCAAGTAATACAAAATTAGTTACTAGCAGGAGTTTAAAAGCACGTTGAAAGAGGCTTTGGGGGAATATTTTTTATCTTGTTTTTTTTCTAGGATAATGTGATTTGAATGGCGCTAGAATATTCTTCTGTTAGGTCATTCCTTTGGCTTTTGTTTCAAGGGGGGGCGGCGGAAACAATTTGGGCTAAAAAAATGAGGACAAAAATCGAAGCAAACATCTTCGGGTTCATGCGTTATTCACACTCCGCATTGTAGGCGTCCTGCAGTTCGTCCGACTTCTGCGAGTACTCTGCGGCCTTTGTTTGGTCTTCCTCGATTAAGGAGCTGTAGCGGTAGCCCTGGAATGAAACAAACTTGTCGTTGCATTCCTCTTCCTTTCCGGCGCACAGGTTTGCATTCTCGCATCCGCCAAACTGCCAGCTTTCCCCTGACGGATGAATCCAGGCAATTCTGCAGGCTTTTGTGCTTTCACAGCTGTCCAAATTAGTACACAGCGAACAGCAGCCGGGTGAGCATTCTGTGCAGCCTTCTACCTCAAACATAAGGGCGTCGCATAGTTCTTCCAAACAGGTGTTTTTACTGCAAAAGTCGACGCATGGCCCCCCCCTGTTTGCCGGCGTGTCACAGTATTTGGCTGTCGGCTCGCTTGTTAAAGCAGGGTATTTGGGTGGCGACAGAGGTATGTTGTTTTCATTTGATTCAGGCGGTTCAGGGGGCCAAATGCAACCGCTAACCGCGACAAGTGCAATTAGCAAGCCAATCCAAACGGTATTTTGCATTAAATAGTGTAAGTGTTTTGCCTTTTTTAAGTTTTGGGCAATTAGCCGGTGCACAGGGCAAACAATAAAAGGGAGGGGGGCTGTTTGGGTATTGTTAGGGATTTTTACACCCCCCTGGAACAGGAAATTATTAAATACAAGCTTCCCCTTTTCTATAATTGTTTCCCAAAGGTGGTTTGCTTGATTTCAAGGGCTAGAAAAAAAACCGTTGGCATTTCCCGCCTGCTTGCAAAGCCGTTTGTTGCCTTGCATATTCACCCCACAGCAGTTTCATTGCTTGCCATACCCCTGGCACTCATTTCAGCCTGGTTTGTTTTCAAGTCAGATTTCCTGCTTTCCTTTCTTTTTGCATTCCTTGCTATTCTGATTGACTTGTTTGACGGCGAGGTTGCAAGGGTAAGCGGCAAGGTTTCGCTTTTTGGAAACTATATAGAGGGAATGATTGACAAAACAGTTGATTTCATCCTAATCGGCTCTTTTGTTTTCCTGTTTCCCTTTGAAACAGCGTTTGCCCTGGGCTGCTCTTTTTTGGCAAGTTTTGCCAAGCCAAGGCTTGCTCTCGTAATAATCACAGACAACAGGGATTGGCCTGGTTTGGGGGAAAGGGGCGACAAAATGGCTGTTCTGCTTGCAGGGCTTTTTGCAGCAAGTTTTATGCCAATTCTTTTCGGGGTTGAAACAATGAGGCTTGCATTGTATTTGCTTGCATTCATTGCCCTAATTGGAGCAATCCAGCGGATTTTTTATGCCAAAAGCCTGATAGGGGACGCTGAGGAAAAGGGAACAATGCTTCCCTATCTTAAGGAACAGGGAAAGAGATGAATAAAGACATTTTATTTGCGGCATCAATTGCAATAATCGCATTGCTTGCCTATTCCCAGTTCTTCGGAATACAAATCCCCGAATTTGACGCAGTTGCAAACACCCTGTCCCATTCCAGCCAAAACCCTGCTGAAACAATAAAAATTTTCACTTCCCCGCAGCAGAGCTATCATTTAAGTAGCATAGTCTACAGGCCTGTGGAAAGCCTTGTTTGGCGGCTTTTCTTTTCCTTCCAAGGAATGAATCTTACCTTGTCTCATTTGTTCATGTTTCTGCTGCATGCCTTAAACAGCGCCCTCGTTTTCGTTCTCGCAACAAAGCTCTTGAGAGACAAAAGCAGGATTTTTTCTTTCACTGCAGCCCTTGCTTTTGCGCTTAATCCAATTCATTTGCACACTGTTTTGTTTGCCTCAAGGCTTCCGGAACTCTTAGTTGCATTTTCCCTTTTTTCCTCTCTGTTGCTTCTTTCAAAATACTTCAAATCAAAGAACAAAATATTTTTTCACCTGGCGATATTCACCTGCTTTGCCGGCGTCTTCTCAAAGGCGGCAGGAAGCCTCATTCCCCCTGTTTTGCTGCTCTGTGTTTTTATATTCAGCAAAGAGCCTGCATTAAAGAAAAGAGTCAAGAATGCGTTCAAACTTTGTTTTCCCTTCCTTGTCCTTATTCCGGTTTACATTGCTTTAATGTTTTTTTCCCTTGGCAAAGTTGCAGGCTACACAAGCCCTTCTCAAATCCCTTTGTCCAAGCTGGTTGTCAACTTTATAAATTACGCTTTTCTCCCGGCAAATTTTATCCAAACGACCTTTTTCCAGGATGTCCTCACCCTAACAGCAAATTCCACACTTGGTGCATTCACAGTAATAGTTTTCCTCGCCTTTGCCTTAATTGCCTTAAAGTTTTTTTCACAGAAACGGGAAAGAAAGCAAGAGCTTTTTCTCTTCACCTGGCTTATGTTGTTCGTCCTTGCTTTTCTTGCATCCAACAGGTTCTACTGGTGGTATATGTATGTTCCAACAATCCCGTTTGTTATACTGCTTGCTCTATGCCTAAAAAATGGCATTGCATTTGTCAAAGAACAGGCTCATGCTTTGAACAAAGCATTCCTGCCGGCCATTGCCTTAACTGCCATTGCCTCAATTGCCATTTCAGCCCTCTTTCTTTCCTTTGCTTTCAACTCCTCTCTGTTTGTACAATACCCTGAGTTCTGGAAAGCAGGCAGTGCAACTCAAACATACCTGTCAAGCATTGAGGCCGTTGCATACACTCTGCCCGACCAAAGCATTGTTTTTCTCTTAAATATGCCGGAATACATGAACCCAAAAGGCGGCCTTGGCTACAACATTCTCTTAACCAACGAAGCATCGGTGCAGGCCTGGCTTGACTGGAAATTTCCCAAAAAAGGGCTTGAGGCGTTTTCGCTAACCGGCTTATTTTTGCACTCCGGCCTTGAAGAAACCGAACTTTCCTCACACTGGACTGGCAACTGCGTTTTCAAAACAGAGAACCTCAATAAAAAAAATGCAACAATTTACGCGTCCGCTTCCTGGAAGCAGGAGCTTGCAGAAACAGATGGCATTGTTCTCACACCAGCCTACAGGGAAGAAGAATCAATTTCAATAAGGTTTTCCCCCGACAGAACAGAAAACACGTTCCTCCTTGTTTTTGACGGAAAGAACACCAAAGTGTTCTCCCTTAAAGAATTCTGCAGGTGAACTTGCAAACTCCTTTCAAGGATAACTTTATTCCACTATTCTAATAATCAAAAATCCGGAAGACTAAAGTTATACCACTTGTTTTTAAATTGGAAAAACTCTACTATATACTAATTTATTTATGTACGCTGAGTGTGTTTGAATGCATTGGAAAGGAATCTCTGTAGCTTTGTTTCTGCTGGTTCTGCTGACCGGACTTTGCACTGCCGCAGACATTGACTGCGTTGAGTTAAATAGAGTTAATTCCTGTGCAGATCTTCAAACGCCTGCCGGTTACCCCAACGAGGCGGAATCTTATTGCCCTTTGCATTGTGCATATGACTCAGTGCTTAAGGAATCTTTTATTTGTGGGCCATTTGGTAGTTCAGGAGAATGTACCGCTGTCTCATCACTGGGGTGCACTACAGGAACCTGCTGCAGAATAGAATTGGTTGATGCAAAGTTTTCGTTTAGCAAAAAGTATGTTGAGGACACAAAGAAAAACCGCGGTTTTGACCCGCGTAAATGGGGTATGACCCTGTTTGATGACATTGTGTTTGATTTCAAGGTGCTTGTGTGTGGAGAGCAAGGCTGTATTGACAGGGCAAAGGCAATGGAGAAAACAGGCAATGTTAACATTGTGGTTGGAGACCCTTCAAAAAAAGAGTATGAAAAAATAGTGGATTTGGATTCTGATTCGGTAAAGTTTTTGGGAACACTGCCTGCTGACGAATATGGCGCTGGCTGCAAGTATCTTTTGTACAGGTGGGAAGATGAGTTCAGGGGGTGGGACGATGGCGACGCGCCAGGCTTTGTGCAAACTGAAAGCCTGCTTGAAACCCTGGTTGAGGAGAAGAAAATAAAGGGTGTTGTAAAAGTCAATGGTAAGGAGTATTTTTCTTCTGTAAGAAGGACAACCAATTGCGTTTACTTGAATGGTTCGGATGGAAGCAGTAACAAAACTCCTGCTAAAAGAAAGTTTTTTTATGCGCAGGACAATTCCTTTAAAAAAACAGTTGCTGAATTTGTAGGGATTGTGCAGGATTCTATTGAAAACAGTTTTGAGGCAACAGAGCCCTTCAAATCCAACAAAGACAAACTGGCTCACTATATAGAACTCAAAAAAGGATGGTGGAAAAGCGGTGTAGATTCGGATTGTGAGAATAAGGTTCCAGGCGCAATTAGCGTAGAATATAACCCTGATTTTTTTAAAGGTGGTTTAGTTGTAGGTGCGGGATTGAGCTTGATGGCTAATAATGGCGAGATATTCCTTGCAGGCTATACAAAGGGACTGGCCCAAACATTGATGCATGAAGTAGGGCATACTCTTTGCGGTTTGGGCGATGAATCAAAAAATGCTACCAATGGCTATAGTTCAAGTGAACTGCCCTTTGAACAAATGTTCTTAGGGACTAATTGCAAGCAGACTGGCCAAGCATTTGGCATATATGGAGCCAACAACATACCGGGTTGTATTCAAGAAAAAGCCTTTATACCCTCTCGTTTTAGCCTTATGAATTATGCTCCAATGAATGACAATAGATTAAATGTCATAAGCTGTGGTTTTTGTCTGAATGCACTAAACAGGAACAATTCTTCAGATGCTTTTGATGAATGTCTGAATATGCCTGGAGTAATAAAACCAGGGGAAGAATGTGAACAGAATGTTCATTGCACGGGCGAAGACTATTACGAGCGTCCATATTGCACTTTTTGCAATACAACAACAAAGACTTGTGAGCAACTTGGGTCAGTGCCCTGTTTTGGAGATTTTGAAGGTCAGCCCTTCTTTGGCTACTGTGATAACGGACGATGTACTCCTGATGAAAGCGTCCAATGTGTTAGAGAAACTGATTGTAGCGGCTATCAGCCTTATGACTCGGGTTGTGTAGACTCATGCACTAATGGAACTTGCGTTTTCTCACCGGATGGAAAAGAATGTTTTAGAGATATGGTGGAAGGCACTTGTTTAGGGGGTGTTTGCCAGTGACCGCGAAAGCCAATTTATTCTTTATCCTGTTGATTTTGCTGTTGCCTTGTTTTGCATGCTTTTCTTACGCGGTTTCCTTTGACGGAACTGATGAAGCCTGTTATGTGCGTCTTACAATTTTTGAGGAAAAGGTTGTGGAAACCCCTGAAGACGGTCCATACCCTGAAGGACTTTCTTTTATTCTGCAGAGCCTTGAAAATGTTTACAAGCTTCTTCCAGAAAACACTGTTCAAGACCCTGCTGATTATTTGCTGATTGCATTTGATTCATCCGAAACTGAGTTGTTTGAGATGCCTTTACATTCAGCAAGAATGGTTTCTATTGATTATATTAATGAAAATACGGGGGAATTCACAGGTGGTGGCTCAATGGAATTAGAAAGTGGGCAAATGGTTGTTGACCTGTTGTATGATCCTGCTATTGCATCAGTCAAAATAATTGTTGGAACTCAAACTAGTGACCTGGGAGTTGACCCAAATGATCTTACTTGCGAGAGAACCTGCTTGATAGCTGGTGAAATAGGAGACTATACTGATGGGTATTGTTGCAATGGTTTTTTTGAAATTCCAAGCGGAGAGAACGCTTTTACCTGTATGCAGCCCGAAGATTATGAATTTATAGAAGACCTGGTGCAGCCTCCTGAACCAACTGACCCGCCCTGCCTTTCAGCCGATGTGGACGGAAGTGGAACAGTGGACGTCTCCGACTATATAGCAATAAAAAGAACATTTGGCTCAACTGACTACTGCGGCTATGAGGACACTGATGGAGACGGGGCTGTTGGCTGGACAGACCTCCAAACATTAGGTGCGCAGATGGGGCAGTCAACAGGACCCTGTTATCAAAGGGTGCTAATTTGTAACATAAATGCCGATTTGACCGGTGACAGCGTTGTTGACGGCGCCGATGTTTTGGTTTTGAATGATGAGTGGGGCCCCTGCATTAATGGGTGCAATGGAGCCGATTTGACCGGTCCTGCCGGAGCCAGTGACGGAGTAGTTGACCTTTATGATTCGGATTTTTTGATTGGGTTTTTGGCGAATCCCGGCAGCGTTTCCTTTGATGCAGGCGGTTTGGTTAAAGGGTCTTTGGACTGCGTTTTGTCAATTCGGTTTTTTGACATTGTTTCGCCTGTTTCGTCCCCTACTTTGGTTGAGTTGGGTGTTAACCTTAAGAACGATTCAGTTAGCTCGGGTTTTGGTGTTGTCACAATTGAGGCAGTTAACCTTGATGGCAAAATCGTTTTCAAGTCCGATTCAAAAGAATTTTTGCTTTTTGCCGGCAAAGATTCCTCGTTTACTGTTCCAATGCTGGTTGATTCTGGAACCTGGAAGCAGGGCAATTACTATGTTAATGTTGAGGTTTCTGATTTTTCAGGAATGTTGCAAGATTCTGATTCCAAGATTTTGACCGTTTTAAAGCCTGTTGCCGTTGCATCAGTGCCGGAGATTGTGCCCCCTGCCATAATCTTAATTGTGATGGTGGTTCTGCTTGTGCTAAGAAATGGGAAAAAAGAAAAGTGAATCAATGGCAGCAGACTGGAAGAGCTTGTTTAGCGGTTTTTTCGCCTCTTTAATTGCTTTGCTACTTTCGTATCTTGTAGGGGTTGCAATTATCCTGGCTTTTCCAAGGCAGTGCTCACAGGCAATTTATGCTTGCGCATACGAAAATATTGCGGGCCATTAAACAGCTCCAAAAGGGAAAAGGACATTGCTTCTACTTTAATGCAATGCCTTTCTTTTTGGCATATACCTGGATTTTTTTTGTTATTTCATTTGGAGAGATTTCACCATCAAATACACTTTAGGCTCTTTTGGGCAATCGCCCTGTGTCTTTTTGCCGGTTCAAGGCCAATTTTTTTCAAACCAGAAAAGTAAACAATAAACAGTCCTTTGTCGTTATACTTTTGGAAAAAACATGAAAAAAAATATAGCAGTGGGCTTGTTTGCCTTGATTCTTTTAGCAGGGTGCATAAACTTTTATGAGCAGGAACAGGGCGCCGAACAGGCGGCGGAGGAGCCTGTGCAGGGGGAGAATGCAATTATTTTGCGGGACTTTGTTCCTTTGGTTGTGAGCCAAATTCCTGCAACCTGCCTCCAATGGGGACAATCTTTGTTACAAGCGGCAGCTGGAATGGAAATCTTGGCGGAATGTCCGGAGCCGACTCAAAATGTGATGCGGCTGTGGCCGGCGCCAGCTTGGCGGGCGTGTGGGTTGCCCTAATCAGCACATCCCAAACAAATGCAGTTAGCAGGATTCCGGTAGGTGTCCAGTTTGTGAGAATGGATGCTGCAATAATAGCAGACAATTTGGCGGATTTGTTTGACGGGACAATTCAAAACCCTATAAACCTGGATGAGCACAGCATCATTAAAGTAGGCCATGTGTTTACCGGCTCTGAAAGCGATGGGACTGTTTCAGACAACTGCGGCGGCGTAGAAACATGCGGCGACTGGACAGCCGGAGCGGTAAACGGCGAAATTGGAATGGTTTCCCAAACCAATGCAAACTGGGTCCAATCAGGCTGCTTCTCCACCTGTGACGCTGAACTAAAAGGCCTTTACTGCGTAAGAACCGCTTAAAGCCGGTTAAATGAGGTGCGATGATTGTGGCATAATTAGGGCCTCGGATGGTTTCTTTTCCACCTGATTTCCATTTCCCGTTTGTCAACCGGTTCCCTCAAACCACCCATAAACATGTGTTCCAGATGGTCCAGGTATTTGTTTACTTCAACTTTTTCTGCCGCTGTTAATGGGCGAAGCCCTTCCTTGAAAAGAATGTGGAGCTGTTCCTGCCTTTTGAATTCATCTTTGGCTTCCGCAATGAACTTTTCCCTTCGCGCAAGGGCCACTTCTCTTCCGGTTCTTACTGTAATCCCTTTCGGCAATGGCTTTTTGAGTCTTCTTTTGGGAAGCATGAATGAATTGCGGGCGTGGAGAATTTAATTGTTTCCCAATTCCTGCTCTCCGAAACAATAAAATAGTAGTTTGCTGCATTGTTTAAACATGATTCAGCAGTTCAAAAGGGAGTTGATTCTGGCGGTTGTGCTTACAACTGTTTTGTTTGCGGCAGCGGATATTCTTGGGGATTTTGCTTTTGCCCCCTCTCCCGGAGAGCTAACTCTTTCAGCTGAACTGATGGTTCTTTCAATGGCGGTTCTGATACTGCCCGCATTACTTGGAACAATTCCAAGCGGCTACCTGATTGCAAAGAAAACAGCCGACATTAAGCCAATAATTTTCATTCCCGCATTGGGTGCGGCAATCGGTGCGATTATCCTAATGCTGTTCTCGTTTGTTTCGTTTATCCTAACCCCTGACTCTGTTCTCCAGGCACAGATGGCAAAGGTAAGCGATTACGGGATTGACTTTTTCACAAACATGTCCCTTCCCGAATACAGGTCAATGCTAATGTTCTCAATAGCGTTTGGCGCGGTTTTTCTGGGCCTTATGAACTTTGCAATAGGGCTTGCAGGCGGTTTTGTCGGAAGCAGGATTGCTGCTGTAAAGAAATAGCTAGCTTTTCTTTTTGATGAATGCATTTCTTGCGTTATTTTGAATCCGTTCGAGTTCATTGAGTTCTGCCCTGAGTTTACCCTGTGCTGCTCCGGAGTTTTTGGTTTCGGCGGTTTTCAATTCTTTGATTTTTTCCCTGAGCTGTTTGAAAAAAGTTTGCCAGTTTTCCTGGGTTTTTCTTCTTCTTTTGTCAAGGCTGCGCAGGTGCGTGAGTTGTGTTTTTGCCCTTAAGCTGAACCCCTGTTTTCTAATTGGCCGCATGCAATATTGTTGTTACCAAATTATTTTAATAAGCAGCCTTAAGGCTGTGGAAGATAAAATAAAAAAGAATTAGAAAAATAAATAATGAAGATTTTTCAGCTACTGAATAGAAATTTAGTAGTTGTCTCTTCGTGGCTTCTTGTGCTTCATATAGCAGTCGCGGCAGTAAATTGGTCTTTCTCCGTCAGGCTTGAAAGGAACTTCTGTTTCCTTTCCGCATTCAGAGCAAGTTACTTTGTGCATTTCTCTGCCAAACTTGTCTTCGCTCATTGTTTTTTTTACACCTTTTTTTGGTTTTCGCTGCACCTTGTGCAACTAAGTATATCCCCCTTGCATAGGCTTATAAAGCAAACGAAGGCGGGTTTCCGCTAATATTATGTATAAGTTAACCCTTGGTTTTATTGTTTTTTCTTTGGTTTTTCCCTCGGTTTCTGCATCAAAATTGCTACCGGGGCAACATACTCTTCCACTGAACCAATTGACCCCATTTCAAGTGCCTGAACTATTGCCCTCTCGGTCTTTGCAGGATCCCTTTTTCTGTAGTGAGTTAGGAGTTTCTTTCTTTTTGATGGTGAAGAGCGTTCCCTCAGTGCACGTGCAGGTGAACTTTTAAGCTTTGAATCCGGAACCTTAAAGACAGCCGTTCTCCAGCCAAGCTTTCTTGCATCATGCCTTACCCAGAACACATCGCTCATATCCTGAATAAGCACTATTCTCCCACCCGGCTTTAACACACGCCTTGCCGCCCTGAAAAATTTGTTAGCCATTTTCCTGTCAATGTTGTTCAAGAGATAGGATGCAAAAACAATGTTTTGGCTTTTTCCCTTAGTTGCCTGCAGTGCTTTGATTGCGTCCCCTCTTTTCAACTCAAGTCCGGCTGGCATCTTGAATTTTCCAGCAAGAAGAAGCGAAAGCCACTTTGGGCCAAGATGCAGGTCAATGCCTGTAAACTCTCTTTTTCGTCCTTGCTTTGCGCTTCGCGCCGCCTGCTTGACCAATGCGGTTGGAATAATTCCTGCCCCTGCCTCAAAAACACGGAAAGGCTCTTTCTTTTTTGCAGGCTTTGGTTTCATAATCAAGTTATGTTTTCAGGAAATTTAATGCTTTCGCGGGCAAAGCCTTTTATTCAAAGGAATAGTTATTTTTATATGCCAAAGCCAAGGCGCAAGAAAAACCCTGCACGCACGAAAACCGCTCCCGGGCGAAAAAGGAAACAGCCGGGCCACACAAGCAAAAGCGGCAAGACCGCTTTGACCTCAAAAAGATGGGTTGAAGTCAGAACAGGCCTGATGAAGAAAGCCCCTAAGGGAATGTCTCCTGCACAGCAGCTTCAGTGGGCTGAAGCCGAAATGAAAAAGAAGTACAGGATTAAGACCCTTAGAAAGAGGTAAGGCTTTTCCCTAACAATTTCGAAAGCTTATTACTGATTCCAATCCACAATATTTGCATCAAGCAGGAGAGGTAATTCAAATGAAGACAGCAAGTATTGCCGCAGCATTTCTGGTGGTTATTGCATTCAGCATTTTCATGCACAATATTTCAGCAGCAGCTATTTTCTAATAAGCCCGAGAACTTCCTTTACCTTCTCGTCCATTAGTTCCTTTGACTTTGCCTCAAGGACCAGCCTTAGCAGGGGCTCTGTGTTGCTTTTTCTCACATTAAACCACCAGTCCCCAAATTCAACGGAGATTCCGTCAATGTGGAAGATGTTCTTTGCCGAACCCTTGTACTTTGCCTCGATTTCGGCAATTTTTGCATCTTTTTCCGCAACCTCGCTGTTGATTTCACCGCTGTGGTGGAATCCCTCCGCGGTCACAAGCTCGGAGAATGGCTTTTTCTCCTCGCTTATAATCTCAAGAATTTGCAGTGCGGGAATGAATCCGTTGTCGAAAAAGAACTCGTTGTTTACAGCGTAATAATTGTGTGCGGAGAGCTCTCCTCCAAAAACCGCTTTCTCGTCATTCATGCTTTTTTTAATAAAGGCGTGGCCCACCCTGTGGATTATGGGAATTCCCCCGGCCTCCTCAATTGTTTTTGGAACAAAGTGTGAGCACCTCACATCGTAAATTATTTTTCCGCCCTTGTTTCTTTTCAAGGTGTTTTTTGCAAGGAGGGCTACAACAAAGTCGCCTGGAACAAAGTTTCCCTTTTCATCAAAGAAAAAGCACCTGTCGGCATCCCCGTCCCATGCAATTCCCAAATCAGCATTAATTTCCTTTACCTTTGCCTCAATGTCCTTTCTGTTCTCTTCCTTTAACGGGTTTGCCTCGTGGTTCGGGAATGTTCCGTCAAGTTCGAAGAAAAGCCTTTCCTGTTCAATGGGCAGGCCTTTGAATACCTCAGGCGCAACAAGCGAAGCCATTCCGTTTCCCGCATCCATTGCAACCTTTAAGGGCTTTATTTTTTTAACGTTCACAAATCCGCGGCAGAATTTCCCGAACTCTTTTAGGACGTCTTTTTTCTCAATCTTTCCCTGCTTTTCTCCCGCAATCAGTTCGCCTTTTGCAACAAGTGACTTTATTTCCTTGAGTCCTGTTTCCTCCCCAATGGGGCCTGCGTTTTCCTTTGTGATTTTCAGTCCGTTGTATTCAGGGGGGTTGTGCGAGGCGGTAATCATTACCCCTGCGTCGGCCTTTTCTTTCCAGACCCCGAAATAAAACATGTCAGTGCTGCACAGCCCGATATCAATTACGTCTGCGCCCTGGGAGGTTATTCCCCTTACAAGCGCTTCAAACAGCTTTTCTCCCGAGGGGCGCATGTCCCGTCCTACCAAAACCTTTTTGCAGTTGAGAAAGCAAACAAGTGCTTTTCCTGTTTTTTCCGCAACCGCTTCGTCAAGCTCGTCTGGGTAAATTCCCCTAACGTCGTACGCCTTGAATATCTTGTCAATCTCAGCCAATCCTATCCCTCCCTGCGGTAGAATTCTGCGGCCTGCTCCGGCGCAACGGTGTTGATTACGGTTCCGGTGCTGTGCTCAAAGCCGCCCCAGCTAAGCAGCCTTGGGGTAATTTTAAAGTGGAAGTGAAGCCTTTTTCCTTTTGGGGATTCGTGCAGGTACAGGTTGTATGGTGCGTTTAATTCCTTGAGCTTGGTCAGCGCCTTTTTCAGAATTTCCGCAAGGTCGGTTAGTGCCTCGTCCCCAACATCTGAGAGGGAGTGCAAATGCGTTCTGGGGAAAATTGCAAGTTCAAATGCAAACCTGCTTGCATACGGGGTGAACGCGACAAAGTTGTCGTTCTCATAGCACCTTCTCGGCCCCTTTCTTTCAATCTCTATGATTTCGCACCAGGGGCATTTTCCGTGCTTTCTCCTGAATGCCTCAACAGCCCTTGCCTCGCGGTCAATCTGCATGCTTGGCCTGTTGTATGCGATTACCTGTGAGTGCTCGTGGTCAATTGAGGTGCCTGCTTCAGGCCCGTGGTTTTTGAATATTGCGATGTGCTCAATTCCCTTTACATTCTTCAAGGCATTTATTCTTTCAATGTAAATCCCAATCAGCTGCTTTATTCTCTCAACAGGCAAATCAGCAAGCAGCTCATCGTGCCTTGGGGTTTCAACAATTACTTCGTGCTTTCCGTAACCGTCGCTGTGCGTAAAGTAGATATCCTCTTTCTCGATTTCGCTGTTGCAGTCAAGTGTAACCGCAGGGTATTTGTTTGGAAAAACCCTCATCTGCCATTTTCCATCTTCTTCAATCCTGCTTATTTCAGGAGGGGTCATTTTCTCATTTCCGGGGCAGAACGGGCAAATAGAGTCCTCTTTTACTTTAGGCCCTTCCTTCCTGTAGTCCTGCGGTCTCTTGGCGCGGTTGGTGTTGATTATTACCCATCGGTTTAAAATGTAGCTTTTTCGAAGCTCATGCAAAAGAAATCACCACTTTATGAACTAACCTTTGAACTGGTTAATAATGCTTGCTGAAAATGCAAAGCAATAAAAAGCCCCCAAAGCCAAAGAGCTATTTGCTCTTTCTCTTCGCTTTCGCAGGGGTCTTTTTAACCGCCTTTTTTCACGGCAGGCCTTGCTTTTGGAATCAGCTTGCGGCGGGTTGCCTTAACCCTTCTCTGGCTGTTTGACCTTCTCCTTGTTGAAAACCAGTAGTACTTGCGGTCCCTGAAGCTGTATTTTACAAAGAAGTTTTTGTCAGGCGTTGCAAATGACCTTGCCGCAAATAACCCGTCCTCTGCAAGAACCGCCCTTGCGCTTGCTCTTGAGTGCCCCTCCAGTTCCATTGTGTACTTGATTATGCTGTTGGCAAGCAGCCTTACGTTTGTTTTCCACTTTGGGTCAATCATTTTTCCAATGTCGGATTTGCGCAGTTCCCTGTATTTGCCCACTCTTCTGCCCGCTTCCTTGGCATCTGCACTGAATGGCTTCCCAAATTTTTTCCTTCTGCGCTCCCTTGGCTTTTCTGCAACCTTCTTGATTTGTTTCTTTGCAATTTTTTTGGTTGCTTTCTTCGCAGGCATAGAAAAATTGCGTCGCCCAAGTTTAAATACCTGCCTCCGTTCCCCATTTTTTGGCTCTTCAAGAAGGATTTTTAAAACAATTATCCCCATTAGGATTAGAGGGTAGGTGATTTTATGGTAAAGGTTGCGATTAACGGTTTTGGAAGGATTGGAAGGCAGGCGTTCAAGGGAATGCTTGGCAAAAAGGAAATTGAGATTGTGGCAATAAACGACCTCACAGACAATGCAACCCTTGCAAGGCTTCTCAAATATGACAGTGTTTACGGGAAGTTCGATGGAACGGTTGAGTCCGACGACGAAAGCCTTATTATAAACGGCAAGAAGATTCACGCGCTCGCCGAAAGGGATCCAAGCAAACTCCCGTGGAAAGAGTTGGGTGTGGAAATTGTTCTTGAAAGCACGGGCTTTTTTCGCGACCCAAGCAAGGCAAAGGCCCACATTGAGGCCGGCGCAAAAAAGGTCGTAATCAGCGCTCCGCCAAAAGGGGACGTTTGCGGCCAGTACATTCTCAACGTTAACACAGACAAGTACCTTCCAAAAACAGAGCACATTGTGAGCATGGCTTCGTGCACAACAAATTCGCTTGCTCCGATTGTAAAAGTACTGCATGAAAAGCTAGGAATTGAAAAGGGCTTTTTGACAACAATTCACGCTTACACCGCAGACCAGAGGCTGGTTGACGGGCCGCACTCCGACCCAAGAAGGGCAAGGGCGGCGGCAATTAACATGATTCCAACAAGCACGGGTGCGGCAAAGGCAATAACCTGCCTTTTCCCCGAACTTGACGGGAAGCTTGACGGAATAGCGGTTCGAGTCCCTGTTCCAAGCGGAAGCCTGACAGACTTCACCTGCACGGTTGGTAAGGAAACAACCGCAGAGGAAGTGAACAAGCTGATAAAGGATGCGGCTGCAGGCTCACTTGGCCAAAACATTGACTACAGCGAAGAGGACCTTGTAAGTACAGACATTCTTGGAAATCCGCACGGCTGTGTTTTTGACAGCAAGCTAACCAAGGCAAACGGAAAACTGGTAAAAGTGGCTGCATGGTATGACAACGAGTGGGGGTACAGTTCCCTGCTGGGCGAATTCATACTGTTCCTCGTCAAAAAGGGGCTTTAAGGCGCATTGGTTTTTAAGCCCTATTTCCTTTCTTTTCAAAAGGTTGGATGGAAGTGTATCGCTTTGTTTCGCAGGAGAATGTTGCCGGCAAAACTGTTGTAATGCGTGCCGGGATAGATACCAATGTGGTTTCCGGCAAAATCGTTCCGGGAGCAAGGCTTTGCGAGCAGGCAAAAAGCATCAAGCTGCTTGCGGAAAAAAAGGCAAAGATTGTTGTAATCGCCCACCAGGGGCGAGAGGGCAAGGTTGACTTTATTTCCCTTGAGCAGCACCGCGATTTTTTGGAGAAGGAAACAGGCCTGAAAATAGGCTTTGCAAAGTGGAGCGAGAATTACTCTGAAAAAATAGCCGCACTGCGTGAGGGGGAAGTTCTCCTCATGGAGAATGTGCGCTTCAACAAGGACGAAACAGAGGAAAAGTCCGCGGTAGAGCACTCGCAAAGCGCCTGGGTTAAGGCAATTGCATTGGGGGCGGATTTATTTGTCCAAAACGCTTTCAGCGTTTGCCACAGAAGCCATGCAAGTGTTGTCGGATTCACTCCGCTTCTTTCAAGCTTTGTGGGTCCGCTGCTTGAAAAGGAACTCAGCGCGCTTGACAAAATCGGTGGCTTTGAAAAAAACCGGCTTCTTGTTTTGGGCGGGGCAAAACCAAAGGACAGTTTGAAAATGCTTTCCGCAATGCTTGAAAATGGAAAAATGGATTCGGCAATTGTAGGGGGCTTGTTTGGGAACATTTTAACCGAGGCCTCAGGAAAGAGGCTTGGAAAGAGCACCGAGTTCTTGAAACAAAAGCGATTTTATGAATTGGTTGAGCCTGCAAAGAAAATTCTCTCCGATTTTGAGGGGAAGATTCTTCTCCCTGTAGACTTTGCGGCAGATGACAACGGAAACAGGAAAAACGTTTCAATTGAAGAGCTCCCTTCAGAACTTGAAATTTTTGATATAGGTGACAGGACAATTGGGCTCTTCAAGGAAAAGATTGCAAAGGCCGAACTGATTGTGTTCAACGGCCCGATGGGGGTTTATGAAAAGGAAGCATTTCAGAACGGAACCCGCGAAGTGCTTGGTGCGATTGCAGAAAGCGATGCATTCAGTTTGCTTGGGGGTGGAGACACTGAAACAGCGCTTGGGATAACCGGGATTGACAAAGAGAAATTTTCGCACATTTCCCTTGCCGGAAAGGCGCTTCTCTACAAGTTTTTGGGAAAAGAGCTTCCAGGGCTAATTGGTGTTGAGGAATGATACAGGAAAAATTCGTGCTGAAAAAGGAAAACCTGCATGCTTTTCTTGAAGCATTAAGCAAGGATATGGAGGTTTTCGTCCCCTGCCACAATGAGAACGGGGCTACAACCTTTTTGCCGTACAACGGGCAGGAAATTTACACTGCCGCCCAGACCTTTTATTCGCCCAAACAGGCCCTAAATAAGCCATCGGAAAAAGAGTTTTTCTTTGGGAAAAAAAGTTCTTCCGTTGAGGTTGAGAGGGTTAAGCAAAATGGCGGGAAAATGATTTTCGGGATACGCCCATGCGACACGCACGCGGTAAAGGCCTTTGACAAGCTCTATCTTGAATATGGAGAAGTTGATCCGTTCTACCGGGAAAAAAGGGACAGCACACTGCTTGCAGCCCTTGTCTGCACAGAACCCTGCTCAAACGGATTCTGCCACAGCATGGGGACACAGGAACCAACCGGGCACGACCTGTTAATGGTTGAAAAGGCGGACTCGTTCTACATCGAGGCCGCAAGCTCGAAGGGGGAAGAGCTCATCAAAAAACACCGCGGCCTCCTCAACATCACAAAATTCCAAAAGCCGGAGCTGAACTTTGAATGCAAGAAAAAGCTTGACACAAGAAATCTCAAGGAAATTCTTGACAAAGGCTTTTTCAGCAAAGTTTGGGAAGAGGAGGGGAAAAGGGACTTGAACTGCACATCCTGCACGCAGGTCTGCCCGTCATGCTACTGCTTCCTAACACTTGACAAATTCATCCTCAACACGGAAAATTCAGAGAGATTCAGGGAGTGGGACTCCTGCCACCTGCAGAGATTCACAAAGGTTGCCGGAAACCACATTTTCAGAAAAAGCCGCGAGTCAAGGCTGAGGCAGTTTGTAATGCACAAGCTCTCATATTTCCAGAAAAACAACGACATGATGCTCTGCATTGGGTGCGGGCGATGCATAAGCGTTTGCCCTGTTGGAATCGACTTAACGGAAATTGCGGCAAAAATCAGGAGCGAATTCGAATGAGCGAAAAAATGCTAACAGAGCCGTGCCAGGCAAAAATCGTAAAAATAAAGGACGAAGCCCCTGAAACAAAAACATTCACAATAAAGTACGTTGACGAAGCACTCCAGAAAGCACTGCACTTTACCCCCGGAAAGTTCTTCATGCTAAGCATTTTTGGTTACGGGGAAATTCCGATAAGCATCTCCTCATCACCGCTTAAAACAGATTCCGTTGAACTAACAATTGTTGATGTGGGGAACGCAACACATGCACTGCACCCAATGAAGGAAGGAGACATTGTCGGGCTGCGCGGCCCGTTTGGGAACGGCTTCCCAATCCAGAAATTCAGAAACAAGGACATAGTGTTTGTTTCAGGCGGGTGTGGAATGGCCCCGCTAAGGCCTGCGGTAAAGGCAATTGTTGGAAAGCGCTCCGAATACAAAAAGTTAACACTTTTCTATGGATGCAAGCGCTCTGACCAAATGCTTTTTAAAGAGGATTTGAAAGAATGGAGCGGGGTTGAAAACTTCAACACCCTTTTCACAGTTGATGAGGGAACCCCTGACTGGAAGGGGGAGGTAGGGGTTGTAACAAAGCTTTTTGGGAAAGCAGACCTAAAGCCTGAGAACAGTATTGCAATGATTGTCGGGCCCCCTGTAATGATTCACTTTGCAATAATCGAACTGAAAAAAATTGGGTTCAAGGAAGGGCAAATTTATGCATCCCTTGAAAGGCTGATGCACTGCGGGATGGGAAAGTGTGCGCACTGCAATGTGGCCGGAACATATGTCTGCACAGATGGCCCGGTTTTTTCCGGAGCAGAACTTGCAAAACTGCCTTTGGAGGAGAAATGAAATGGCAAAGAAAATGCGGGCAGGATTTTACTCGCTTTCATGCTGTGAGGGCTGCGAGCTCGTTGTCTTTGACTTGGAGGAAAAGCTCCTCAAAGCGCTTGAATTTGTTGAAATAGTTGACGCAAGGCTTTTTGATGGAAATCACCCAAATGAAAAACTTGACATTGCAATAGTTGAGGGAGGGGTCCAAAGCGAACTCGACAAAAAGCACCTTGAGGAAATCCGCGAAAGAAGCACATACCTTGTAGCGTTTGGGGCGTGCGCAACAATTGCGGGAATTCCCGGAATAAGGAATTCACTCCCAAAAGAAATGCAGGCAAAGCTAAACAGCAAGGCAATAATTCCGGTCAAGGAAAAGGTTTTTCCCGTGCCGGCGGTTGTAAAAACAGACTTTGTTCTGCAGGGATGCCCTGCATTCACGCACGAGCTCCTTGACCTGCTTGTAGCATTATACCACGGGAAAAAGCCGGTTCTTGAAAACATCCCGGTCTGCAAAGAGTGCAAGGAGCGGGAAAACCCCTGCCTGCTGTTTGAGGGAATCCCCTGCCTTGGGCCGGTTACCTATGCCGGGTGCAAGGCACTTTGCCCGACCGAAAGAGCGCAATGCATTGGCTGCCGCGGTTTTACAGAGGACGCGAATTTTGAGGCACTGAGGAAACGCTTCAGGAAAATGGATGTGGACGAGCGCATAATCCACAATCTCTTCACATACTTTAACCAGAACCCGTTCAAGAAGGAGGGGGAGTAAATGCACAAGAACGAGGATTTTTGCATCAAAAACATTACAAAAATTGAGGGCCACGCAAACCTTGACCTCAAGGTAAGGGGTGGAAAGGTTGACTCATGCGAGTTTCGCGTAACAGAATCACACAGGTTCTTTGAGGACATGGTTAAGGGCAGGCACTTCTCCCAAGTTCCGCTCATAGTTTCAAGAATCTGCGGTCTGTGCTCAAGTTCCCACCTTACAACGGCAACAGAGGCGATTGAGGACGCTTTGCAGATTCAGCCAACTGAACAGGCAATGTTTTTGAGGGAGGCAAGCCTTTTTGGGGAGTTTATCAAAAGCCATGCACTGCACCTTTACATGCTTGTTCTTCCCGATTACTTGGGAAAGGAATCTGTTCTCCAGTTTGAGGGAAACCAGCTTGAGCTTGTAAAGGATGCGCTTGCAATCAAAAAAGCAGGAACCGACATTCTCACTGCTTTGGGAGGCAGGCCACATCACACCGTAAACCACAGGCCAGGGTATGTAACAAGGGCCCCAAACAGGGAAAAGGTCGAAAATGTCCTAAACGGCCTCAGATCAGTTAGGGATCTTGCAGCCCAAACAGTGCTAATTTTTGACAAATACTCAAAGAAGCAAACCTTTGAGAGAAAAACAAACTTTGTTGCGCTCAAGGGGGATGATTATCCCTTAATGAACGGGCGTTCAATCCACTGCTCGGACGGAACCGTTCTTGGGAAAAACGAGTTAAGCAAACATATAAAGGAGTTTGTGGTTCCATACAGCACGGCAAAGAACACCGAATTCAACGGGAAAGATTACGTTGTCGGGGCACTTGCAAGAATTGCCCTCAACTCAAAGCAGCTTCATCCAAAGGCAAAAGAGATTATGGATTCCTGCGAAACAAAGCTTCCAAACCACTGCCCTTTCTCCACAAACCTTGCGCAGGCAATAGAGCTTGTTCACTGCGTTGAAACCGCAATCGATCATTTGGATGGCTATGAACCGCACAAGGCAGAGTGGCCTGACATTCAGGGAAAAGATGGAAATGGAATTGGTGTAACAGAGGCCCCGAGGGGACTTCTTTACCACACCTACGACTTGAATGCGGATGGTTTTGTTACCGACAGCAACATGGTTATTCCAACCCAGCAAAACATCCGCAGCATAGAGCTTGACCTAAACGACTTGGTTCCAACAATTTTAAGCATGCCAAAGCCAAAGGCAGAGCTTGAAATGGAAAAACTAATCAGAAGCTATGACCCCTGCATCAGCTGCAGTGTGCATTTCTTAAAAGTGAACTGGCTTTAATTCAGCCGCCTATTCTTCCAAGAAGAAGCTTGGCTCTGCCTGCAACCGGGCTCATTATGTGCCCCAAAGCATCGTTTGCCTCGCCGTCCCACTTGGACTGCTTTTCTTTTTTTGAAATCCTTTCGGAGAGTGCGTAAAGCGGGCGCGAGTTTGAATTCACCTTTCTTAACTCCGCAATCAATTGGGGCCACGCCTTTTCAAGCGGAATCCTTTTCATCCTTGCAAATGCCTTGGGGGCATTCTCTGTCCTGAATAACTTAAGCAGTGTTTTTGAATTAAGCGAGGTTCCCCTAAATATTCTTTTTCCAATTTCGGCCTCAATTGCCTTTCTTGTCTTGGGGTGTGTCCAGTCCTTAATTCTCTCCTTTGGGTTAAAGCCAATTGCCTTGTGCTTCTCCAAAACGGTTTTGATAAAGCTTACAAAGTTCTGCGATCTTGCTTTTGCCTTCGGCCTTGCAACCCTCCTCTTTGCCACCGGCTTTTTTGCGGTGCGCCTGGTTTTTTTGATTGTTCGTTTTTTTGCAGGCATGCTAAATACCTTTGAGTTCCTTTCCTAAAATACTTTTGCTTTCCCCAACAGCCTTTTCCAATTTGTATCCAAGGGGGATTGCAATTATTGAAACCTTCCCAATTTTTCCGAGTTTTTTGTAAATAAGCAGTTCCATCCCAATATCAAGGTCGTGGAGGGAAACAAGCTTTGCCTCTCCAAGCTTGCTCAAATCCCTTACAACCTCCACCTTTTGCACGCCCATAGCCACATCAATTATGTACAAGTGCATAGGGATGGGCTCTGCTTCACTTAGTGAGGAAATTTCCTGAAACTTAATCTCCCTAAATTCAGGGCCAAGTGCTTCAGCAACCTGCAAAGCAAGCGAATCCTCCTCAATTAACGGATTTCCTGCAACAAAAACCTTCATCATTTTCCATTCCCACCCATATGTTAGCATTTTAAATTATTCCCCCCTCTATTCTTAAATCCTTTTTCGGTGTTTAAATGAGTGCAATAAACAACAATTTAAAGTGCTGCTACTGCGGCGGATGTGTGGGAAGCTGCCCTGTTCAGGCAATTGAGCTCAAAGAAACCCGCATTGTAATTGACAAGGAAAAATGCATTAATTGCGGAAACTGCGTTAAAATATGCCCTGTTGGGGCAATGTCTCTGGAGAAATGATTATGCCTGTTGTAAAAATTGATTTGCTTTCGGGAAGAACCCCTGAGCAAAAGGAAAAGCTTGTGAAATCAATTTTCAAAGCATTTGAGGAAAACCAAATCCCAAAGGAATGGGTTTCAATAATTTTCAACGACAACCCTGTTGAGAACTGGGCTGTAAACGGGGAAATGCTTGCAGAGGTAATACAAAAGTCAGAGCAGGCAAAAAAAGAGGAATGAATTTTTATGGAAGAATTTGACGTAATCGTAGTTGGAGCAGGCCCGGCGGGACTGAGGGCAAGCGCAAACCTTGCAAAAGCAGGACTGAAAACCATTTGCTTTGACAAAAATCAGGAAATCGGTATCCCAAAGCGATGCGGCGAGGGTCTTGGAATGGGCTGGTTTGAAAGGCTCGATTTAAAGCCGGACCCAAAGTGGGCTGTTCAGGAAATTAGGGGAATTGTGCTTTACGCTCCAAGCGAGAAAAAAATTGACCTCGACTTTAACAAGATAAACGGTTACGTTCTGGAAAGGCGCGTGTTTGAAAAGGAGCTTGCAAAGGTTGCCTCCAAAAACGGCGCAATAATCAAAACAAAGGCAGATGTGTTCGAGCTGAAGAGAGCTGACGGAAAAGTTGAGGTAAAGGTAAATGAGGGCGGCGACATTCAGGAGTACTCCTCAAAGCTCATTTTTGCATGCGACGGGGTGGAAACACTTACCGCAAGGCGCCTTGGGGTCAACACAACAATGAATATGGCGGACTATGATGCCGGCTACCAGTACGAAATGACCGGCATTGACTTTAAGCCAGTCAACATGCTTCACTTCTTTTTTGGGTCGGACGTTGCTCCACGCGGCTATGTTTGGATTTTTCCAAAGGGGAAGAACCATGCAAATGTTGGCATCGGAATAGCAAGCTTGCAGGAGGGCAGTGCAAAAGAATACCTTGACAAGTTTATTGCATCACACCCAAACCTTTCAAAGGGAAGCATTATTGAGGTAAACTGCGGATGCATTCCGGTCGGGGGCTTTTTGGACGAGCTTGCGGCAGACAATTTGCTGATTGCAGGGGACGCAGCACACCAGGTTAATCCGATTCACGGAGGCGGAATTGGAATTGCAATGGAGGGAGCGGACTTTGCCAGCGAAGTTGCAATTGATTCATTCAAGAAAAATGATTTTTCAGGCAAGTTTTTGAACCAGTACACCAAAAACTGGTACAAGCTGCGCGGAAACAAGCTTAAGGCAATTCTCACAAAAAGGCACATGTTTGAAAACCTGACTGATTCCGACTTTGAAATTCTTACCGAGGCAGTAACGGGCGAGGACGTTTTAACACTTTCACATAGTGACATGATTGGCGCGGCAAAGGTTGTAACCAAAAAGCTTGTAAAGTACCCAAAGCTTGCAAAGCTCATGCTCAAATACCTCAAGTAACCCAATTTCTGTGCAAACCTTAAAATACCTGTTTGCACAAGTTTAGTGTGATGAAAAAGCTTGTTTTGATACTGCTAGCGGTTTTCGCGCTCTCAATTTTAAGCGGATGCATCGAACCCGTTGAACCAGAACAACCTGCACAACTCCAACAGGATACTGTTGTTCCCAAAGAGCCGGAATTAACCACGGACCAACAGATTATCCAGCAGGCAACAAGCGAATCCAACCCGTCAATGTGCGGGAATGTAATAGATGTTTACTCAAGGGATGTTTGCTTCAAGCTTTTGGCCTTTGATTCAGGGGACAGCGAATTATGCGGCCAGATAAGTGATGCCCAAACAAAGAAGTTTTGCTATTCGGATATTGCAAAGAACACCGGGGACAGCTCAGTCTGCGGCCAAATTGCAGATCAAACAGGCAAAGAAAGTTGCTATCTCAGCGTTGCCCGCGAAACAAAGGACACAACAATTTGCAGCGAAATTTTAACTGAGAGAACAAGGGGCATTTGCGAAAGCACGGCGAATTAAGTTATTTGCACATCATCAATGTACCAGCCAGTGTAATCATTCAGATAGTCGTCTACCGAATCAAAATAAAAGCCGATTTTTATGCTGTTGCCAGCATAGGGTGAGAGATTTATTGTCTGCTGATTCCAGCTGCCAGCTCCACCGCAAATTTCGTCAAGCTCTTGCCAGCCTCCACCGTTAACATTTATTTGGATTTTTTTCAGGTCATAGCCTCCACAGAAATCATCTTCTGTTGTATGCCAGGAATAAAAACTCAGTGTCGCACTGCCTGCGCCGGTTAAGTCTACAGTGGGGGATTCAAGCCTTCCTGCTGTTGTTGCCCCGGTATTATATGTGCATGCGCCATCCTGCCCGTAGTACCAGCTGTGGCTTGCGCTGTTGCTGTTTCCGCAGGCATCCCCGTCATCGGTTAAGTGCCATAGTCCGGTTGTGGTCCAGCCGGTTCCGCCCGACTCGGCATCGTCAAATAAAAGCATGCAGGTGGGAAGCCCACTGCACTCTGAATCGTCACAATCTGTGTCCCCATCCTCATCATTGTCAGCCCCGTCGGAGCAATAGGTTTCAGCGGAACAATCTGCGGAACATGCCTCTCCTGAATCACATGTTGCATTCCCGCAAGAACCTGCTCCAAGGCTTCCGCTTGCTTCGAGCAGAACTGTTTTTTGCAGCCCGCTTCTCTTTTGGTAGGTTATATTTATTCCGCCAGTCAATGCGCCACTGGTTGTGGAATCAATTCCTTCAATCAGCATTTCGGCCCCAGAGTCAACAGTTGTTGGAACATCTTCGCCGTTAATTGTCATACCAGTGCTTGCAGCAAAAGAGCCTGTTCCGGCCAGAGCACT
>JAFCCO010000026.1 GCA_017610175.1 Candidatus Iainarchaeum sp.
ATAAAGTTAATCAGAGTATGTAGTTCCAAAAAATTCACCGCAAATCTATGAATATTAGGTGAACCGAAAAAAGTATTAAAAAGACTTATGTTGAATATACTATTGCCTAGTACAGACATCGAATGAGACAAAACCTCATACCCTGTCTTATACATAATTTAATTGGGGAAAACAGAATGTCGGGAAAAAATAATTTGACAAAGAAACTTGCCTTCTTGCTAGTTTTCACCACGCTTTTCGCAGCACAGGGCTTTGCGGCAACACCTGATGTTAACCTCCACAGCCCGAACGGCGGCCTTTACATAAAAGGTGGGGCAACACAGGCGATTGAATTCTATATTACAAGCTCAGACGCAAATTCATTCCTTATTGACCTTAACTATTCGGCAACAAATACCCAGGGAAGCGGAGTAGCCATAATAAGCGATGTAAATACAGGCACAGGCGGAATTTCATGTGAAACAACCAATTTTTCAACCCCTAAAAAATGTAGCTACGACTGGACTGTCCCCAGTGTAGACGGCAATTATTACCTCCTGGTGGATATTGATCTCAACAACGGAGTGGACACAAACTTTGACGCATCAAATGAAACAATCTATATTGACTCCACCGCACCGCTTGCCCATGCAGTTGTCCCAAGCACAGACTACAACTCAAGCGACCAGAACGTACAGTTCAACTGCCATGATACGGCAAACGCAAGCGGATTCGCAAGCCTCACAATAGGCGAAACAACCTACACAGACCAAAACGTCTGGGTTAACTACGACAGCAACACGCTTGTAAGCTTTTACTGCACAGATGTTGCAGGAAACCAAAGCGACACAAATGCCGTTGCAATTATGATTGACAAGGCAGCTCCAACAATTGCGGGAAAAAGCCCTGCCTCAGGCGCGGACACAAACGATTCAACTCCAAGAATTGAATTTGACTTGAACGATTCATCCGCGGGAATAAAGATTGAAAGCATCCAAATCAGCATTGACGGCAACAACCTGACAATGCAGCGGGACATTAACGTAGTCGGCTTTGACAGCAACAGGCACATGCACTTTACCTGGGACGCAAACTACTCGTTTGCAGACGGGAAAACAATTACAATTGATGTGAACACATTCGACAACGCGGACAACAACGCAATTGGACTAGCTGCAAATACCTGGAGCTTTACAGTCGACACAGAGGCGCCGACAAGCACTTCAATGACAAACATTTCCGCAACAAACGATTCAACCCCTACAATAACGGTAAGCGCAACGGGCGCAAGCCATATGAGGTTCTCCTGCAGCAGTACAACAATCTGGGAAGCGCCGGTAACCTATGCAACCACCTACTCAGAATTTAACATTGTAAGCGACGCAAACTGCACCTCAGGCGATGGAAACAAGACAATTTACGTGCAGTTTGGGGATGCCGCGGGAAACTGGACCACAACACCAACGGTTGGATACATTATTTACGACACAACAAACCCAAGCGCCCCAAGCAACTTCAGCGCAAGCTCGGGAAATGCAAGGGTAGCGCTTGCATGGGACGGGGTCAGCGGTGCCTCATCATACAAGATTTACATTGACAGCAGCACATATGTTGGCTCAACCGCGGGAACAAGCTACACAGTATCAACCCACCCGGTTTACATTGACAGCAGCACATATGTTGGCTCAACCGCGGGAACAAGCTACACAGTATCAACCCACCCGGTTACAGGGAACAGCCTTGTAAACGGCACCTCATACGATTTCAAGGTTATAGCAGTGGATGCTGCGGGAAACGAAAGTGCCTACTCAGACACAAAATCAGCCACACCAAGCTCAAGCGCAGGTGATGATGACGACGATACACCAACCCAAAGCGACACAACAGACCCAAGCGTTTCATGGATTTCACCCGGAAGCGGGGCAACAATCTCAGGAACAATTGACCTAAAGGTTTCAGCAAGCGACTCAAGCGGAATTTACATGATAAGATTCTACGTTGATGATATCCTGCTAGAAAATGTAACAAGCAAAACAGGCTTATATTATATTCTCAGCTGGGATTCAACGAGCAAGCAGGACGGTTCACAGACACTTAAGGCAATCGCGCTTGACAACGCAAGCCCCACCAAAAACACAAAGGTTGTTGAAAGAACAATCACAACAGATAACGGCGTGGCAGTCACAACAACAGGAACCCGGGCAGAGGCAGAAACCGCGATTGCAACCACAACAACAACCAGGGAAACGGTTGACGCAAAAGTTGTAGACTTTACAAACCGCGGAATCTCAATTGACGCAGGCACGCTTGAAATAATTGACGACGCAAAGGACAAGCTTGAGAACGCAAAAACACAGGAAGACGCCGCAAACTACGGCGGAGCAAAGAACCTTGCAAACAACGCAAAGATTGCTTATGAAAACGCATTGAATGCGCTTTCAATTGAGACTTACACAAACCAGGTTTACGAGTACAACAGTGAAGAGGCGGTTAGTGCACTTAGGGCGGCAGGAGTTGTGCCTGCAATCGTTGACAACTATGATGCAATTTCAAAAACCTACACCGCAGCCCGGTCATTAGAAATTGTGAAAATTGGAACCGATGACGACGCAAATTATTTGGCAAACATAAAAATTATTGTTGAAAACACAAGCAGCGACATCACATCAATCAAGATTATTGAGATCATTCCAAAAGACTTTGCTGACAGCGCCTCAAAGATTGTGAGCAACATTGATTTTGAGGTTTTGCAGGACGACCCGGTAATTGTTTTCACAGTTGAGCTTGCACAGGGCGAGCAGGCCGAAATCTTTTATGGATTGGGAGAGGACCTGAATGAAACAACGGTTACCGAACTTGAGGCAAGCAACCTAATGGAAAAATTCCAGGCACCCCCTGTTCTTGTAAGCAAGGAAACAGAGGTAAATGCAGATTCATTCAATGCAATTTCATCCGCAGTTGTTGTTGCAGCAGGCCTTGACCTAAGCGGAATAACCTACTGGATTGCAATAATCTTCATAGTAATCGCAGTCCTTGCAGTAGTTGCATTCCTTGCCCTGAATTACATGCAGAAAAAGGAAAAGGTCTCAAGGGCTTTTGGGCTGCACTCGGTAATTAAGGACGAGCCGTTCCACAAGAAGTTAACCGACTCAGCAAAGAACATTCTCAACCGCGGAAAAGGCTCGGACTCACAGCACCCCAAGTGGGCTTTTAAAAAGAAATAAACTCTTTTTTCACTTCTTGCCAAGTCCCGGAATTAGGGAAACAGCTTCATCCCTGCTTACTTTTGGGACAGGCAAAGGGATTTTTCCAATTCTTGCAAGGTAAAGCACCAAGCCCGCAATTGAGATAACCGCAAAGTTTGCCCAAACAGAAAACTGGTTGATTGAAACCCCAAAAAGAAGGTTTTCAAGCATCACAAAAAGAGGCAGGAAAATTATGCCAAAAACAAAGCTAAGGGTTACGCGCTCAACGGCATCTATGTCATTTCGCTTTGCAAAGAACGCAAGGCTAAGCAAATAGCCCGGCACAAAAAGCGCCAGCCCAAGCAATGCAAAGCCAATCACCTGCTCAATCATAATATTATTCAGTAAGCAATTAAGTATTTTAAAGCACGGGTTTTTCTGTGCAAAGCCTTAAATACTAATAATTTCTAAATAATCTGGGTTGATTACTTGGCGTTGGTTACGGTTGTGGGGGCAGGGCCCTCTGGATTAAGGTGCGCAGAACTGCTTGCATCGGAGGGATTTGAGATTTTGGTGCTTGAAGAGCACGCCTCTGTTGGAAAACCTGTTCAGTGCACAGGGCTTGTGAGCATTTCGGGCTTAAACGGCCTCGGGCTTGAATTGAATGAAGATGACTTTGCGGTAAACAAAATCTACGGCGCAAAAATATTTTCCCCGCACGGAACAGTGCTTGAGGTCCGCAAAAAAAAGCCTGTTGCCCTTGTAATTGACAGAATGAAATTTGACAGGCTTTTGTACAAAAAGACCGTTGGGGCAGGGGCAAAAGTAAGGCTTTCATCCAAATTAATCGATTTAAGAAACGGAAACCTTTTCCTCGAAACCAAGGGGCATGGCGAGCTTGTGAAAAGCAAAATTGTTGTGGGCGCGGACGGCCCAAACAGCGTTGTAAGGCATATTATGCACCCAAACATCAGGGGTGAAAAATTCATACACGCACTGCAGTACCGCATGCAGGGTTCCTTTGACCCAAAGAATGTGGAGCTCCACTTTGGGAAGTTTGCAAAGGGATTCTTTGCATGGGTTGTTCCCGAGTCAGACTCAATTGCCCGCATAGGCCTTGGAACAAAACTCGGGGACAATGTGGAAAGCATGATGAACATTTTCCTCAAAGAGAAGGGAATTGAGGCAAGGGTTTTAAGCAAAAGCAGTGCCCTCATCCCTGTAAGCGAACCGTTCAAAGGGCTTGTGAGCGAAAACAACCTTTTGCTTGGGGACGCGGCATTCCAGACAAAGGCAACAACAGGAGGGGGCCTTGTGATGGGATTGGCTGCGGCAAAAGCCTGCGCAGGCACCATTGCAAACCACCTAAAGCACCACACTTCACTCAATGATTACACAAAAAACCTTGCTTCAGTAAACAGGGAGCTTGCGCTTCACTGGAAAATATACTCCCACCTGCACTCAATGGGGGAGGACAAGATGGACAACATGTTTGCAAAAGCCAAAAAAGCAGGGCTTGAACAATTCCTTGAGGAACACGGCGACATGGACAGGCCAAGCAAGTTTGTGCGAAAAATGCTCTTAAAGCCTAGATTGTGGGGACTTGCCCCAACCGCACTCAAATTCGCCCTGGGATAGGCAAAATTTGCTTTTCTAAAAACCCAGCACCCCAATTGTTTGCTTTTCAAACTCAAAGGATTTATATATAACCCTGCACTTATTAAAAACGGGTTTATCACCCCCGAATTCTGTGACAAGAAGGCAAGAAAAAAGGCAAAGGAGGAAAGTTGGAAAACTTTCCTCTCTATTTTACCGAGTCCTGAAGTCATTAGGTTAAGTGCTTTGCAAAAAGTAAAGTATTTAAACAAAAAACAACACCATAGATTGCATGAAACAGCTGGCTGTTTTGATTGCAGTGCTTTTGCTTGCGTTTTCAGCACAGGCAGACATTGGGCCAAGCCCAAATTATTCTTTTAGCATAAATAACGCATCAGATTATCCGGACCATGCTTTTTATTACGCGGGAAATATCTGGCAGAACAAGCTTGAACTTGTAACAGATTCAACAAGTGTCTACAAGCTTAACACAACAATAAAAGTTTATGCCGTGCCAAACGAAATTACACAGGGGCAAACACAAATCCACATGGCTGAGAAAGAACTCTTAACCCTTGTTGCTTCAGAACAAATAGGCCTGAGCGCAGGACACACTGAATTTTCGGTTCAGGAACTCAACGCCGAAAACAAAACGCTGTCCCTTGAAGCAAAACCCTCTGAACCCGAACAGCCTTCCGGCCTTAACCCGCTTCTGCTGGGGGCTATTGCAATTGCAGCCCTGGTTATTCTGATTGTGGCGGTCAAAAAAGGCAAGGGCAAATAAATGCCGCAATTAATTATCCCTTTTCTGCTTGCTTTTGCGGTTACAAATGCATTAGAGTTTCCGTTTTACCACTATTTTATTAGAAAAACTCTTAAAGAAAAAATAACTGCAGTGCTTTTGATTAACTTAGTCACACTGCCCTTGCTTTGGATTGCGCTCCCCCTTTTTTTTGAAAATTATTTGGCAGGATTTATGGCGGCAGAAGCCGCTGTGGTGCTTGCGGAAACAATCCTGATAAAGCTTGCGCTGCGGCAAACAACCAAAAACTCGTTTAAAATAGCCGGGCTTGCAAATCTTGTTTCAGCGGTTTTTGGCCTGTTTTTTTTCTGAGTTACGCTTTTTTGTAGTGCTTCAGCACATCAAAGGTATTCCAGGAAAGCAGCTGCTTGCGCTTAAAGCCCAGCAGTTTTGCAGTCTCCAGCACCTTTGCTTCGGAGCCGGCTTCAATCTCAACGTATAAAGGAATTCCCCTTATTTTCTCAAGCTCAACATGCGCTCCCTTAAGCCGATATGAATCCCTTTGCTTTGAATAGCGCTTTTTCTCAACCAAGCCCATTGCATTAAGCATTTTCTGCGCCTCCTTAAAGCTTGCAACCTCTGTTTCAAACTCATCCAGGCTCTTTAGCCTGCTTTTCCCGCGCTTAACCTTCACGCATAAAACCGCGGTCTTTCCCTCAAGCCTCAGCCTCACAACCTTTCCCGCCTTCTTCAAGGCAAGGTTTGGAAAATCAAAGTAAATTGCATCCAGTTTCTTGGAGAAGGCCTTTTTTGCACCCGCCTTTCTCAGCCTGCCCAGAATCTCTTTGCGCGAAACTTCCAAAATTTTTGCCTCAACCTCTTTCAAGCAGTCACCACTTCAATTCATCGCCGACCTTTATCCCATCAGACTTTCCAGCAGGAAGCTCAATAAAATACTTGCTTGGCTTCTTTGGGGCGCCGGAGGATATAAAGGGCTTTAAGTTCTTCACAACATCAACAACCTTTTTGTCCCTGTTCAGGTAAACAACGTCAATCGGGAAGAAAACAAACATCATGTGAATTGTTGCATTGATTATCGACTCGCGCTTTAGGACAAACACAAGCGCGTAATCAAACTTTTCCCCGCCCTCAAACATCAGCCCTTTGAGCTTTTCCCAGGAGCTCTCCGCAAGCCTGACCTTTTCAGCAATCAGTTTGCCCTTTGTTTTGTTCAAAAGCATTTCAAAAACCAGAACTTTACTTCTTGTCAGTGTCCTTCAGCAATTCCAGGGGCGGCACAATAATTTCTTCAATCAGCTTATGACTTTTCTGAGTGGAGGGTGCGGGTTTCTTGCCTGACTCAAGCTCTTTCTGCATCTTGTCAAGCTCCCTCATCCTGCTCTTCAAGTCCTTAATTATGTTAAGCATCTTTCCCTTCTTCTCTTCAAGAGCGGATTCCCTATCAACCATTTTCAACCAGCAATACTAATGTTTTTCCAAGAATTTAAAGCTAATGGCTTGCCGCCAGGCTACCCCCCTCCCGCCCTCCAATGCCGCAAAATGCCCTTTTTGTTTTGGCCGAATGCACAAAAGGAAAAAAAGCTTATATAGCGTAAGAACAATTAAACTATAAAAATTAAAGAATATACAACAACCACTTAACATATGCTATATGAAATTAAAGAAAATCGGCTTCACAAGCATTGTGCTATTTTTACTGCTTTTTTTTGCAACCATAACAAACCCCCCCATAAACAAAATTCCGATTTTAAAAAAAAGTATTATAAACCTAAACAGAGTAATGGTATAAGTTAATTTGTAACCTATCACTGCAAAGCGGGTAACAACTGTGAAAACAAAAAGGTTCGGAGCATTATTTTTTGCAATTTTAATTCTTGCGGCAAGCGCCGCCGCAAC
>JAFCCO010000027.1 GCA_017610175.1 Candidatus Iainarchaeum sp.
GTTGCGGCGGCGCTTGCCGCAAGAATTAAAATTGCAAAAAATAATGCTCCGAACCTTTTTGTTTTCACAGTTGTTACCCGCTTTGCAGTGATAGGTTACAAATTAACTTATACCCTTACTCTGTTTAGGTTTATAATACTTTTTTTTAAAATCGGAATTTTACAACACCATCCTGCCGTCAGCTATTTTCGTGTATAGCAGTATGCCGTTGCCCCGAGTGTTAGCAGTATTGCTATTGCGATGTAGATTGTGGCAAGGTTTTGTTCTTCTGCGATTTGTATGCGTTTGGCACACCTTTGGCTTGCACCCTTGGGGCTCACTTTCCCTTTTTTCCTACCCATTCAATAAAATAGGTTTCGATTAAACAAGGTCTTATGAGCACAGAATTTTCATTAAGCGACGGCAAGGAACTTATTGGCCTTGCAAGAAAAAGCATTGAGTACTTTTCAGCAACAGGGTCCATTTTGAATGAAACAACTGAAAAGAAAAGGTTTCTGGAGAAAAGAGGCTGTTTTGTAACACTTAACACATTCCCGGACAAGAAACTGAGGGGCTGCATTGGCTACCCCTACCCCACAATGTCTTTGTGGAAGGCGATTGCAAGGGCCGCCGCGGGCGCGGCATTCCACGACCCGAGGTTTTCACCCGTTAAGGTTGATGAATTTGACAAGGTTGTTTTGGAACTAAGCGTGCTTACGCTTCCGGAGGAAATTCCCGGAAAAAGGGATGAATTGCTTAGAAGCATTTGCATTGGGCAAGATGGATTAATTGTTAAAAAGGGCCAGAAAAGCGGGCTGCTTTTGCCACAGGTTGCAGAGGAATACAACTGGGGGCAGGAAGAATTCTTGTGCCACTGTTGTGAAAAAGCCGCCTTGCCGCCCTCAATGTGGAGGCACTCTGACTGCAGTGTTTTCAAATTCCAGGCGCATATTTTTGAAGAAGACTCGCCAAAGGGCGAGATTAAAGAGCACTAAGCCGTTTCCATATAGCGCTGCAAGTCATAGTTGCAGAGGTTAAGCATTCTGTTCAGGTCAAAAACCTGCTGAAAACAAGTTGTGTTTTCCTCGTCCAAAGCACTGACCTGTGCCTTGCAAATCCCCAGGGAATCAACGCAGTCGTTTGTGAGAAGGGGCTCAAGGTAATAGTGCTGCAAAAGCATTCCCGCAATTATTCCAAATAGAAGCAGGAAAATGCTGACAATTCTTTTAGCGCTCCAAAAACTTTTTCCGTCCTTTTCAGAACTTTTCCAAAAAACCACTTTCACTCAATCCTTTGCTTTTTCTTTCCGCTTGAAAGAAGCACAACCCTTGAGGGAGCACTTTCTCCAGCAAAAGTATAGCCTAAGTGCTTATTAACTTTTTCTGCAAAATCAACAATTTCGGAGTGAACTGGCATGTTTTCCTCCTTCATGCGCTGCCTTGAATATCCAACAAACATATAGCTCTTGATTTCAAGAAAATCCGGATTGGCCTTTTCAATCAGCGCCGCATACTCCTTTGCATGGCTCATGTTCATTCCTTTTATGGCAGTCATCCTAATTACTGTTCTTGCTTTAATTGAAGGCATTGCCTCAAGCGACCTGTTAATCTTTTCCCAGGAATCTTTCTCCATCGGGCTGTTTACTTTGCGGTGAATTTCCTCGTTCGGGGCATCGAGGGAAAGGTAAAGCTGGGTCGGGTTCAGGGAGGAAAACATTTCCGTAGCCAAACCGTTTGAAACAACAAAAGTGGAAAAACCGCGCTTTTTGTATTCCTCAACCAGCTCGCGAAGGGCTGGGTACAGGGTTGGCTCCCCTGCAAGGGAAATTGCAACCTGATTGGGGTTAAGTGCTCCCTCAAGCTTTTTTTCGCCAATTTGCTCCCTTAAAGCACCGTAACCCGAAAGAAGCATGCGCTGTGTTGCAATGCTTTCCTCAACGATTTCGCTTGGCTCTGAAAAGTCTTCGGGAAACTTTTTTGGCGGGGTAAGCGGTCTCCAGCAGAAAACACAGTTATGTTGACACCATGAAACGGCAGGGGTCATTTGCAGGCAACGGTGTGACTGAATGCCGTAAAACTTCTGTTTGTAGCACACCTGCCCTTTTGTGAGCGAAACCTTTGTCCAGTGGCAGAGTTTTGCGGCTGAGTGCCCGAACAGGCCGTAGTGCTGGCGCCTAAGCATTTCAATGGTCTCTTTGTCCAAATAGTGCTCTACTGCTTTCATAGTATTACCTTTCCTGGAAAAAATTAAAAAACAGCTTTATGTATAATTGCGCTCGATAGATTTATAAGGAAGTTAGCCTTTTATTTATTAGAATTTTAAATCATTAAAGGGTGAATCAAAAGTGTACAAGTATACAATTGCAAGACAACTCGCAACCAAGAAGGTAATAACAAATAGGGGCGACGAAGTAGGAAAACTCTCTGACCTGATGGTTAACGAGGAAAACGGAGACATCGAGTTCCTGCTTGTGGAACTTGACAGAGACAGTAAATTTGTCAAGAAAATAAGCGGAAAGGACCGAGTCATACAAATCCCCTACTCAGCAGTTACCGCAGTAAGCGACGTGTTTATTGTGGACGAAAGGGAAATTGCCGACGCAGAGCCAGCTGAAAAATAATTTTTTTTCAAAAGTTTGCTCTGCGCGCTCTACTTCTTTAGAGTTACATATATTTTCTTGTTCTTAAGATCAATTTGTTTAAGCTCCAAACCAAGCTCAGACAGCTTATACATAACATCTTCTTTCTCCATCTTGGCCTTTTCAAGCGCACGAGCCAGATTCAGCGCCTGATTTATTGCAGCATAGTTTGAGTAGATAGATTCGGCAATGGCTTGCTCTTCAATCACTTTTTTCCCGAGTGATTTCTGCGAATCCAGCTGTATTTTGAGGTTATTCTCCAATTTAGCCTGCTTTAAGCTGGTTTTGGGGGCCTCTGACTTCTTTTCCGCTATTGCCGCGGAGAAATGCCCATCCAGTGCGCTGTTTATTGAGGGGAATTCCTTCTCGGCTGCGCCTGCTGCCTTCATTTCAAAGGGAAGAATTTGTCCGGCTGCAAGCACTGGCTTTGATTTTTGCAATTCTACATAATAAAGTTGTTTTAATTCCTTGAGAACTTTTGAAAGCTCACCCGATTTTAACTCGGTTGCGGGAGTGCTTTTTTCAACCCCTGCAATCAAAAATGCCTCTTCCCCGACTACGGGCGCAATATTGAGCTTTGAAACAAGTGTTCTGATGGAGTCTGCATTGCTCTCCAAAAACAGGGGTTTGAGCTCTTTTTCATCAATTTCAAGCGGATTAAGCCCTTTTGAGGAAGGGAATTTGTATTCTTCACCCTTTGAAACCTTCCTGTCCTTCCACTGCTCTTTCCTGTAGGCTGAAACTATTTCAAAATCCTTGGTTGTGAGAATGATGTTTCCCTTTGCAAACAGCTCCAATATAAGGAAATATTCGTCAAATTCAAGCAGCACAATTCGGTCCAAACCCTGCTGTTTGAGGGAGAGGATTTTCTTGTTTGAAATGCGCTTGCGAAGGAATGCACCGAAACCGGAGGTAAGCTGTTTTGCAGGAAGTGAATATGAGGTCAAAAAGATTGCCTCAGGCACAATAATCAAATCCTTTGTGCCCTGCCTTGTCTGGAGCTTCAGCTTGAACCGGTTGTTTTCAAGCTCCTGGACCTTGCGCAGAATGCTGCCCTCCACAACGGGCTTGAGTTCCGCAAGCAGGTATGATAGGGATATGTTTGGAATTTGCATTTCAATCAAAAGAACTTAATGCAGAAACTGGTTTAAATGCTTTTCAGCCTTTGGATTGTGAAACCACAAGGATTAAATTGCCTAAAAGATTAATAGTTAAAAGGAATTTGAATGAACTCCCGCGCGCAATCTGCTTTGGAATATTTGATGACCTATGGCTGGACACTCATAGTCATCTCTCTTGCAGTGGGAACACTTGTATTTGTAATAACCCCTCCAAGCGAAGTTTCATTTGCCTCAACAAGCACAAGGCTTTTGCTAAAAGACTCAGAAGTTGACTCTGCCGGAAACACGGGAATTGTTTTACAGAACGCAACAGGGGGCGCAATAAGTGTTAGTGGACTCTATTTAATTGGTGACTTCGGGGACTTTGCAGATGCAGAACTAGTTGTCCAAGGAGACCTTAGGGTCCGAACCAGTATAACCCCCAGCAATACCGTGTCTGTCCCCGCAGGGGCAGAAATGACAATCAGGAATGTGAGATACACAGGAAACGGATCGGTGAACGGAAAAATAATGCTTGAGTACACAACTAGGTTTGGACTGCGGGAAACAACAGACATTATCGCTTCGGGAAGCATGCCAAGGCCTGTAACAATGCAACCCGCCAGCACAACAATATCCTCTGCAGGGGAATATTATCTCGCAGGAGATATGACTGAGACTATTACAATATCAGCCTCCAATGTCGTACTTAATTGCGACGGCAAAACTATTAGTTCTGAATCCGATATCGCCATACATATGACTACAGGTGGAAGCAACATTACTGTTTCAAATTGTAGACTTATTAACAGCGATAGCGGGTTTTTGGTCGAGAGTATAACAAATGTCACCCTAACTAACAACTATATTGCAGGAATGGACAGCTGGGGATTTATAGTAATAAATTCATCCGATGCAGCAATCGCAAACAATGTAATTGAAAGCAGCGGGGCAGGCTTCCTAGTAAACTTTGGCAGCTCAGGCGCCTTTCGCAACAACACTGCTTGTGTTAACCCAGGAAACCCTCTTTGCGGGAGTACTGTCTTCACTCAAACAAGGAGCAGAAACAATATTATGGGCTCCAGCGCAGACCAGTTTTTGTTAGCTTGCGGAATACAATCCTCGCCATGCCCATAAAAATCTACTGCGCAGTACCAATCATATTACAAATTTCTTTTGTTGAAGCAGAGGCAATATTTACACAATAGCTCGTGTCCCTTTCCTCAAAAGCCTTGCTAAGCCATTCATTGTCCTGCTCAGCCTGCTGCCTTTGCTCAAGGGTAATTGGGTTTGGCTGAACCGTTCCGGTAACAGGCGGCCCGCCAGATGGTGCCCCTCCTGCCGGCGCCCCGCCCGAACCATCGTCAACGGGTTCAATGCACCCGCTTAGAATTGAGAGCGCGAAAACCGCTAGCAGTATCAAAACAAGCTTTTTCATCACACTAAACTTGTGCAAACAGGTATTTTAAGGTTTCCAAAAAGGAAGCATTAAATTTGGGGTTGCCCTATTATTTAGCGATTAAATTGAATTCGCGCGCGCAATCTGCACTTGAATACTTAATGACCTATGGCTGGACACTGATAGTTGTTGCCATGGTTGTCGGGAGTCTTGTGTTCATTATTACCCCTCCTGAAGGGGTTTCGTTTACTTCAACCGATTCCGAGCTGCTTTTG
>JAFCCO010000001.1 GCA_017610175.1 Candidatus Iainarchaeum sp.
CCTTTTGGTCCTGCTGAGGCGTCTGAAACTTTTACCCAAAAGACAGGGGTTGCATTGTCACTTGAAGTATTGGAGGCGGGGTGTTTGTTGGAAAGTGTTGGGGGTGTGTTTTCCACTGCAAAGCTTTTTGAGCTTGGCATTGTGTTTGAGTCGGTTCCGTCGTTTATTTCGATTGTTATCCAGTAGTTGTTGTCTGCTATGCTTGAAATGTTCCAGTCGTAACTGCAAACCATTCCTGTTTTGTTGTTTGTGTCGCATGAGCCGTGTCCTGCTTCTGTGCTTAAATTGATGTCTCCTGCTATTTTGTTTGTTTTTCCTCCGCTGCTTGTATCATACCATATGTTAAAGTTCAAATCGTTGCTTTCTGCGTCGGAAACTCTGAACTTTACTGTCAAATTGCGGTCTCTGGCGTAAGAAAAAACAGGCAGCCCAGTATTGAAGTCCCAGCCGTCAACCTGCCAAACGTTCAGGTCTGGGGCTGTGTTTGCTTCTGTATAATAAACAGTTATCCTAAAATGGTCTATATTAGCAATTCCATCGTCTTTTTTTTCTATCTCTGCTAAAATTCCATCAATAGTGCTCCCGGCAGGAATAGCAAATTCAAAATTAGTAGCTTTGAGATAATGACTACCGGCATACGATGTTCTTGCACTTGTCACCACTCCAAAAGCCACATCATTTATATTTTCTGCTGTCCAATCTTCACTCCACAAATCCTCTGCCCCACCATAAGATATATAAGTATCAGATGACGACCAATAATTAGTATCCCATTTACTTTCTTCTCCAATAGAACCATCGGCTTTGACTATTTTTATTTGAACATCACAAACACTTGCCGGTCCTAAGTCTACAGTTGCATAAGCATTATTACTCGCTTTTGCATTATCAGGGTCACTCCACGCTAAACCTCCGGGAGCATCATCATCTACCACTGTTCCTGGTGAATTTGGTCCTTCAGCATTAGGATCCACAACATAATCAAACTCAACCCCTGCATTCTTAACTTTCAAATCAAAAACATCATAACTCTCGCCTTCTGGGAGATTAGTTAATAGAATTCTGTATTTTTTATCTTCATTGACATTTTCAAATTTTGTTATTAATTCATCGCTGTCTTGTGTATAAACTTCAATTTCTGCATCCTCGCCTGAAACAGAACGAGCATAGATTGTTATATCTCTTTTATTTGTTAAATTTCTCTCAAATGTAACCCTTACATACTGTTCTGGTGGGATTTCTTCGCTCCAGATTCCATCTCTTGCGTTGGTTTGTTCATAGACGTTGCCCACGGGGGTGTGGTTTTCATCCAAATGGGTGGCTCTTGTAATGGGGATTTTTCCAAAGCTGGGGCTCTGCCTTTTTTGGGGGAGTTCAATTGCATCTATGGCATTGCCGGTTGGTGAATTGAAGAAAAGCAATAAAAACAATGCCATAATTAACTGGTTTTTGTTATTCAATGAAAACCCCTTTTTATCCTGCAAATAAGGTAAATGTTAATGAGTATCTTTCTAAATACAAAGGCACTCTTTTGTATATAAAGGTGCTTTTTTGATGTTTACTTTCCCTTTTTTTCAGATTGCTTTGGCGGAATTATTTGAATTGTTTTTTTGTTGATTTGAGGTACGCGGTTACCAGATTGCTCCGCAAGTGCAGGGTTTTGTTTCCCATTTCTCCGTTTATTCTGATGCACTTTTTGCAAGTTTGAGTGAATCTAAAGTTATCCTCTTCGCTTGCATCAAGCATTGCTTTGTGCTTGTCACAAAGGTTCCATGCAACAGTTAGATTTTCTAATGCGTCAAGTTCCTTATTTGTAACTTGCAGTGCCACTTTAACCATGTTTTCAACCCGCAATTTTATTCTAGCGCAAGACTTGTTTTTAGGGCTTCGTCTACTTTTTTCATTGTTTTTGGCTTTAGCATTCCAAGTTTCTTAATTACTCTGTGTTCGATGGAAACTGTTCTGAGTTGGTTCAACAGAATTGTGCTGTCTTTTGGTAGGTTGCTTTCCCCTTTTTGTGCCTGAACCGTGAACGGGTATTCTTTTTCGCTTTTTGAAGTTATTGCTGCAACGATTGTTGTGGGGCTTACTGTGTTGCCCAAATCGTTTTGGATAATTAGGCAAGGCCTGGTTTTTCCCTGTTCTGAGCCTTTTACTGGTTCCAGGGTGGCGAGGACAATATCGCCTCTTTTAATAATCATCTAGCATCTTGTCCGCTTCTTTGCTTGCATATTTCCATCCTTCTTCAATTTTAAGGTCTTGCTTTGCCATCTTCTTATACCCCTCAATCAGTAATTTTTCTTTTTCCTTTTTACTCAAAGCTTTCTCAACCACAATCTTACCGTCCTCTATCTTGACAATAACTTTGTCTTTTTTCTTCAGGTTTTCTTTTTCCCTGATGATTTTGGGGATAGTTATTTGGCCTCTTTCACCGACAACGGTAACGCTTTCATACATACAATCACCAACGTAATTTTTACATATTAATTCATATCCAAAACATATTTAAGGCTTGTGGTTATCATCACTGCTTGGGTGAAACTGTGGCTAAAGGGATTTCCTCTTGTATCTGAACCTTTATTTGAAAAACTCAAACTGAACCACCTTCATTTAGGCTGAATTTTTTCTGGAAACGATTCGTGCACTGGAGGCATTAAATTTTTAGGCGCAGCCGACCCGGAGGGAAAAAGTTTAAGCCGATCAGTGCACAAGTTGTAAGAAAAAATTCGCTATGAGATGGTGAGGTTTTTCAAATCCAAGTAATGTCAACTTGGTCAGTGCGTTGTTTTGGTTTCACTTCACTGTCTTCTAATTTCATTCTAATTCCGTTTTTATATTCTACCAATCCCAACCACGCTGGCAACAAACCATTATCAACACAAGCTGGCACAGGCGGAACAAACATTTCAGCCCCGCGCTCTTTGCACATTGTGTCCATCATTTCCCTCAAGGCCTTGCTTGCGGCAACCCCTCCTGTCAAAACAAGCTCGTTTTTTTCGGTGTGCGCAAGGGCCCTCTCGGTCACCTCTGTAAGCATTGCAAATGCGTTGTGCATCAGGCTGTATGCGAGGTCGATTGCATCCTCTTTTCCAATTTTTTGCTCGGCAGCGGTTTGCAGTCCTGAGAAAACCAAATCCATTCCCTTAACGGAGTAGGGAAGCTTTACAAGGTTCTTTTTTTTAAAATACATTTCGTCAATTTTTGGCCCTGCAGGAAAGCCAAGCCCTATTGCCCTTCCAAAACTGTCAAGCAGGTTTCCAATTCCCACATCGAGAGTTTCACCGTAAACCCTGTACCTGCCTGTTTCATACCCAATAATCTGCGTGTTTGCTCCGCTTGCATAGCACACTATTGGGTCCTTTGCCCCTGTAAGGGCCTTTGCAATTTCAATGTGTGCAATGCAGTGGTTTACGCCAAGCAATTGCTTGTTGTGGGCTAGTGCAAGGCTGCGCGCAACCGCTGCGCCCACCTGCAAACAGGCCCCAAGCCCCGGGCCCTGCGAGTATGAAACAAGGCCAATGTCTTTTGGCTTTAGGCCTGCCGCTTCAAGCGCCCTCTTCAAAACCGCTGGCGCATTTTCAACGTGTGAGTCTGCCGCCTCCCTTGGCTTAATGCCGCCCTCCTGGGTGGTGAACGCCTTCTTTTCGTTGGCGAGGATATTGCACTCGCCCTTCTCGTTGGAAACAATTCCCACTCCAAAGGTGTGTGCTGTTGATTCGATTCCAAGGCAGATCATTTGGCCACTTCGCATTTGTTTCCTGTTTCAATTTCTTTTCCTAAAACCTTTTCAAGCTCTTGCTTTGGAATTTCTCCCCCGCGCAAAAGGATGTTGCTGAATGTGCAGTATATTGTGCTCGCCGGCTTTTTATCCATGTTGCCCGCATCCACTATTAAGTTAACCTTTTCTCCAAACACGCGAATTGCTTCCTCTGCCGAATAGATTGCGGGTTTTCCATGAATGTTTGCGCTGGTCGCGGTTATTGCGTGCCCAAAGGAGCGGGCAAGTTTTGATGCAAACTCGTTGCTTGAAATTCTGAATGCAATTCCGTTTGTTGTGATGTTTGCAGGAACAATTTCCTTATGCCTGCTGATTAGTGTAAGCGGGCCTGGCATGAATTTGTGCACCAGTTCCCTTGAGCGCTCGTTCAGGTATGCAACCTGTTCCGCCTGCTTTTCTCCGGCAACGATTACGCTGATTGGTTTGTCGTGCGGCTGTTCCTTTGCTTTGTGGACCTTTTCAACGGCCTCTTCGTTCAAAGCGTCTGCTCCAACACCATAGCTTGTTTCGGTTGGGTAGATTATTATTCCCCCATTTTTTAGCACGCGGACTGCGTCGCTTATTGCATTTTCATCCTCAACTTTCACAATTTTTGCCACTCAAATTACTCCAAGTATTATGCTTAGTGCGAAAATATTGTAAAGAGTGTGTGCGGCAATTATTGGGAAAAGGTTTTGCCATCGCTTAAAAGCGTATGCAAGAATCAATCCAAGCAGGAACGCGCCTGCAACCTCCAAGTATGAGCCGTAGCTTGCGTGCATCGCGGCAAAAACAACGCTGGATCCAAGAATTCCTATTTTTGGGACAAGGAATCCGCGGAACAAAACCTCTTCCGCGGCAACCCTTACTATCAGCAGGTATGCTAAAAATAGGGGGGCGGTGGCAACTATTTCGCTGAATTGCCCTGCAATCGGAGCCATATCATTTACTTGAAAGAAGCTTGCTCCCTGTGCCAAGGCAACGCCCACAATTGCGATTGCAATAAATAGTGCGATTGCCTGTTTTGCAAATGCGCTTGGCTTGATTGCCTTAAGGCCAAGCTTTTCAAAAGCGATCCTTAGGTCTGAAAGCTTTGTTGGTTTTAGCCTTAGCTCAAGTATGAGCCATGAAAGTGGGGCTAGGAGTAGAAACGAGTCTGTCAGCAGGTTTGCTGCAATACTCATTGTTTCTTCCACTCGGTGTAAGAGCATTTACCGCATGAGAACCTGTTTTTGTGTTCTGCAAGGAATACCCCTCCCCCACACTTTGGGCATGATCTCCTTTCTTTGGTTGCGGTGTCTCCCTCAATCTTGTAGTAAGCGCCCTTCTTCATTTTCTCGTGCTTTTTTCTTACCTTTTTTCCCTTTCTTTCCTTTTGTTTTTTTGGCATTATTGCTCACCCTCTTTTTTCTCTTTTGCGGGCTCTTCCTTCTTCTCTTCTTCAGCAGGCTTTTCTTCGGCTTCTGCGGGCTTCTCAGCTGGAGCTTCTTCAGCCGGCTTTTCGGCTGGAGCGGCTTCGGTTGCTTTCTGTTTTGCTTCAGCTTCCTTGCCTTTCTTTACGCCCTTGTTTCTTCCAACCATGTAGTAAAGTTCTGTTTTTTCCGCATCTTCTTTTGATGCATAGATGTGGGCTTTTCCCTCAATGTTTGTTGAGCCAAACCCGTGTGATATTTTGGAAATGATTACCTGTTCCGGCTTTTTGTTTTCCATTGCTGCAATCTTTTCCCTAAGTTCCTTCCTTGCAGGGGGAACTTTTGCATTCTCCACTGTAAATTCAAGCTCTGTTCTTTTGAGCAAAGTGTTTTCCTTCTTTCCTTTAATTGTCACTTCCATTGTATACCACCTTTTTTTTGCAAATGTTATCTGCTTAACTGTAAAGCGTACTTTCCTGGAGTACTAATTCCCATTTTTTTTGCGATTTCGCTTTTTTCAGGGTCAACTATTACCACATAGCCTCTCCAGAATGTCGTGAATGTGCTTCCCTTGCATATTGGGCATTCTTTTGCGTCGTCCACAATCTTTCTGCATGTTCTGCATGCTTTTTGCTTAGCCATTAACTACCTACTCCTTTTTTTCCTTGCCTTCCTTTTTGGCTTTGGGTTCTGGCTTTTTCCTGTCTTCTTTCTTTGTCCAGCTTTCCTTTCCAAGGAACGGCTGCCTCATTGTAAGCCCTATTTTACTGTTCTGGATGTTTCCCTTTAGTGAGATTGTCACGATTCTTGTGAGAACGTCATCCTCCACAGTGAGCTTCTTTCCTGTTTTTTTGCCAACAAAGCCAGGCATTTTTGCGTCATAGTTAATAAAGTCGTCCATGATTTGACTCACGTGCACAAGTCCTTCAACCGGGCTGATTCTTACAAACGCCCCGAATTCTGTTACCTCTGTTACTGTGCCTTCCACAATTTCGTGCATCTGTGGTTTGTACATTAGGAGCTCAAGGTCTGTTTCGTAGTATGCTGCGCCGTCTCCCAGCACAACTTTCCCCTCTCCGACTTCGCCGACACCTGTCACTGCTATAACAAGGCCAACGTCTTCATCCACAATTCCTTCGTATTCTTCCTGCACAAGCTTGAGTATGCTCTCGTCAAGTTTTCCTCCAAATTCCTTTGGGGGGACTCTAACTTTTTCTTTTATTTTGATGATTTTGTACATTTTAGCAACCTCACTCGATTTCAATCAATTTTTTGCTCCTGAGATAAATATTCTTTCCGGAAAGCATTTTTATTCTTTTTCTAAGCACTTTATCGTTTGATGCGACGAAAAAACCCTGTTCTGCGAGTTTAACGAGTGCATCATCCGCTCTTTGCTCTGAACTTTCCACAACCTTTACTTTGTTTTTTTCTGCGAGCTCTTTTACAAGCCTAATTTCCTTTTCTTTTTTCTTTCCTTTCTTTGAAATTTCTTCCAGTTCTTTTAGAATACTTTCTGTTACAAAGAATTCAACCCTGTTCCCAAACTTTTCGCGAACAAGCTCGAACACGTCAATTTTGAATTGCACAACGGCCAACAGCATGTTTGTGTCGAAAACGACTTTGCTATTGGACGATGCCAAACGCAACCAGCCTCCATCTTGTAGCTTCCTTTTTGCTTATTGCAACCTTCTGCCCTTTTTCAACAACAACACTGTTTCCGAGAACAGCCTCTAATTTGTTGTTTGCACTGGAGGTAACTGTTCCAATTAAAGGCATTGTTCCAACTGTCAGCACAATCTTTTCATTCATCTTTATTTCAGCGCTTCCTTTTCCCACAAGCCTTTCAATTGGCTGCACTTCAAGCTTAATTTTTGTTATTGGCTCCGGGACGTTTCCGGGGATTCCGATTACCTGGCCGCGCATTTTGTCGTTTTGGGTTATTGAGGGGTCAAGTTCTGTTCCAACCGCAATTAGGCCGCCTGCGTGCGCTTCCTTAATTTCCCCTGATGCGCATCCAAGGCTTACAATTTTTGTTTCAATCGGCTTTCCATCCACTCCGGGTGAGACAACTATCCTGTCGCCGACCTTTAATTTTCCCTGGTCAATTGAGCCTCCAAGAACGCCTCCCTTAAGCTCCGCCGGATTTACACCCGGTTTGTTTATGTCAAAGCTTCTTGCGCAGTGCATGTGAAGCGGTTTGTTCAATTCAAAGTTTGGTGTTGGGATTGCCGTGTTTATTGTTTCCATTAGCAGCTCCAGGTTTGTCCCAAAGTGCGCCGCTACCGGAATTATTGGCACGTTTTTGTATCCGTGCCCTTCAAGGAAATCGTTTATTTCTTTCATGCTTTCCATTGCCCTTTTTCTGCCAACAAGGTCTATCTTGTTTTGCGCAATCACAATGTTTTTCACGCCGGCTATTTTCAAAGCAACTAGGTGTTCTGTAGTTTGGGGTTGGGGGCATTTTTCGTTGGCCGCAATCACAAGTATTGCGCCGTGCATTAATGCCGCTCCGCTTAGCATTGTTGTCATCAGGGTCTCATGCCCTGGGGCGTCGACGAAACTTACAGTCCTAATCCTTTTTGCTTTCTTTCCGCAGTCAGGGCAAACGGCTTTGTTTGTGTATGTGTCTTTCTTTTTGCAGTCGCATGTGTAGAAGGTTACATCTGCGTAGCCAAGCCTGATTGAGATTCCTCTCTTTAGCTCTTCGCTGTGCGTATCGGTCCATTTCCCGGTCAGGGCCTGTGTGAGGCTTGTCTTCCCGTGGTCAACGTGCCCGATCATTCCTATGTTTAGGTCTGCCTGCACAGTCTTTGGCTTTTCGCTCTTCTTCTTTGTTTCCTTCTTCACAACCATTGCTTTTACCTGTTTTTACTTTCTAACTTTTCCCTTTGCCGCCTTTGCGTCTCCGGCCATTTCAACGTTTCCAACGTTTTCAAGTGATTTTTTCACAAGCCTTTCTTTTGCTGACTCTTCCTTTTCCTTTGGAGCGGCTTCCTCTACTTTCTTGAAGTACTCATCAAGTGGCTTGTCTCCTGTTGTTGTCACTTTAACGTTTATTTGCATGGTTTCAGGGCTGATTGTGTCACCGCGAACGCTTTTTCTCTTTCGCTGGCCTTTCCTCTTTGGCTCGAACCCAATGCCGCCTGCTAGCAGCATTTTCTTTCTTCCCGGGCCCTGAAGGCTTTTTCTCATTGGAAAGCCTTGCTTGTCGCTTCCACCTGTTATTTTTGCTTTGTAGCCTGTAAGCCCGATTAGGCCAAGGCCAACTTCTTCCCCAATTGTTCGGTTAAGGAAAACAGCTTCTTCTGTCTTTTTGCTGAATGCCTTGCCGCTTTTGGGGTCGGAAATCACTATATTCATTCGTCATCCGCCTCCTTATTTTTTTCAACAATGCTTTTAATCTCTCCAAGCAGTTCTTTTTCTTCCAGGTTAAGGGTTCCCTTAAGCTGTTCAATTTGAATGAACTGGGTTTTTGGAATCTGTGACAAAAGGACCTGGTTTTCTTCAAGGTTGCGTCCAACCACTCCCTTGTTAATGCTTACCGCAATCTCTTCTCCCTTAACTGCCTGCTTTATTGTTTCGTTCTTGCTTTGAATTGCAACTACCTTACCAATCACTTTTCCGTTTTCGTCCATTACGTTTATTCCTGACTTGAGTTTTCCTTCGAGAACTTTCACTCCGATTACAGCCGGCTTGCTGTTGTGGAATGTGCAGCCTGTAAGGAATCTCATTTTAACGGGAAGTGTAAGTGCTGAAAGTTTTTCGTTTTTCTTTCTTTCCTTTGCTGCGTTTGCCCATTCGGAGTATTCTTCAAGCAGCTTGTATACAACGTTTCCTGAAAAGATAAGTACATTTCTTTTCTTTGCTTCCTCGGGAACATTGTTGTCTGCCTTTACTCCGAACCCGAAAATCACGCCCTTAAGTTCGTCTTTTTCGCGAACGCTAGCAGCTTCCATTACATCGTTTTTTGTGATGTCCCCGATGTCTGCCTTCTTTGCCTTAAGCCCTTCTTTGTCCAAAAGGACTGTGAGTGCTTCAAGCGAACCCAGTGTGTCTGCTTTGAGTACGGCTCCAACACTTTCTGTTTCAATCCTTATGCTTGCCATTTCCTGTTCAATTGCTTTTTCTTCCTCACCCGTTTTCACAACTGCAAGCGGGGCTCCTGAGAGTGCGTCTTCAAGCCCGGGCGCGGAAATTTTTATTCCCGATGCTGCGTGAACCTCTTTCACTGAGTTGAATTTGTCGCCTGATTCGCGCATTTCACGAAGCGGCTTTGGCTTGAGCAGGGCTCTCACCTTTGTTTTGATTACTCCGTTGCGCCCCCCAAGGACTATTTCCTGGTTTGCTTTAATCATTCCGTCGTAAAGTATAACGTCAATTGTTTTTCCCAGCCCTCGCTCTTCGTTGATTTCGAGAATTGTTCCCTTGCCGGCGTCGTTTTCACTTATTTCTAAATTCTTTTTCAGGAATTTTTGGCTTAGGCCGCTGAGCAGTGTCAGAAGCTCAGGGATTCCTTCTCCTGTTTTTGCGCTGAGTGGCACAATGGGGACTTGTTTTGTGAAGTCTCCGCACCGATCAAACCTTTCTGATTGGAAACCGTGTTCGAAAATTTTTCCAATCAAAATGTAGAGTTTTTCATCAAGAAGTGCTTTTGCCCTTTCGTCCTGGTTTTGCAGGTTGGCTGAGAATTCCCCTTCCTTTGACTGCCAGCCTTGAACAAGGTCTATTTTGTTTGCCGCAATTATAAAGGGGGTTTTGAATGTTTTGAGTATTTCAAGCGCTTCGATTGTTTGGGGCTGCAGCCCTTGTGTAACGTCAACCACCAGCACTGCAAGATCTGCAATGCTGCCCCCTCTTTCGCGCAGTGAGGTAAATGCTTCGTGCCCAGGGGTGTCAATAAAGAGAAGCCCTGGGATTGAAACTTCAAAGCCGTATTTTTTGAGCAGGCCTGAGGCTATTTTCTCCACTATGTGAAACGGAACCTCTGTTGCACCGATGTGCTGTGTTATGGCTCCCGCTTCCTTTTTGGCTATTCCTGTTCCGCGGATTTTGTCAAGCAACAGGGTTTTGCCGTGGTCGACATGCCCTAAAACTGTTATTATTGGCTGCCTAATCATTCCGATTCCCTCAGTCAAGTCCTGTTGAACCAAAACCGCTTTCGTTCCTGCTTGTTTCATCAAGCTCTTCTACCTCGTTTAGTTCTGCCTTTTCAACTTTGTTGAATACCATTTGGGCTATTTTCTTTCCTTTTTCCACGGTGTATTTTTCCTTTCCGTGGTTTACAACTATTACCCCGATTTCTCCCCTGTAGCCTTCGTCCACTGTTCCAGGGGTGTTCAAAACCGTGATTCCGTGCTTGAGCGCGAGCCCGCTTTTTGGGCGGACCTGTGCTTCAAATCCTTTCGGGAGAGCAATTTTTATTCCGGTTGGAATCAGTGCAATCTCCCCCACATCGATTTCCTTGGTTTCGTTGGCGTAGAGGTCTACTCCGGCGTCTCCCTCGTGGGCGTATGCCGGCATTACGACCTCTTTGTCCAACTTTTTAACCAATACTTTCAATCAATGCACCTTTTTTTTTATTTCTCCAGGTATTGTTCGTCTTTGCTGTAAATCCAGTCAAAGTTCATCTTTGCGTATTCAAAGATTTCGTCTTCCTTGAAGAACCTGCTTATTTCTTCTTCAGCTATTTCAATGTCTTCGGATGCGTGCACAATGTTGTTCTGGTTGCTGATACTGTAGTCGCCCCTTATTGTGCCTGGATTTGCTTCGCGTCCCTGTGTGGAACCCACCATTTTTCTTACGACATCGACCGCTTCTTTTCCGTAGAGAACAACTGCAATTGACGGGATGCTTGACATGTAGCTTATTAGTTCTTTGAAGAACTTTTTGTCTTTGTGGTGTGCATAGTGCTCTTTTAGTGTGTATGGCTGAAGCATCACCATCTTCATGCCCAATATCTTAAGTCCCTTGTTTTCGAATTTCTTGATTACTTCTCCGACAAGTGACCTGTTCACCGCATCAGGCTTTATTATTACCAATGTCCTTTGCATTTTTCAATCACCTTTTCTTCTTTTTCTTTCTGGTCCTTTTGACCTTTTGCCTTTTTGCACCGGATTTCTTTTCAGCGGCCTTTTCCTTATGATAGGTTTCGGTCCACTTTACCGCGTGCGGGCTTCTCTTCAGTTTGAGAGAATTCTTTTGGCATTTGTTTGAGCAGAAAAACAGTGCTGTACCGTCCTTCTTTGCGAAAAGGGTACCCTCTCCTTTCTGCATCTGTGTTCCGCAAAATGAGCATTTTGGCATTTTTTTATCACCTTGTTTTAATTTCCTTGGCTTCCCTTTCCGTGCTCAGCAAAATTACGATGTCTTTAATCTGGACGTTTCCCTTAATGTTTCTTCTTTTAACTCGTCCCTTGTCTCTTCCGTCCAAAACCTTGCATAGCACCTGCACGATTTCTCCGTGCACGCCGGTTCTTTTTATGATCTCAACAATTTCCGCAGGTGTTCCTTGTTCCATTCAAAATCAACCCCGTTTACTTTGTAAGATCTGCCAGTTTTTTTGTTATTTCGGCAAGTTCTTTTTTAGCGTCGCCTTCCTCTGTAACTGCAATTGAAGCCGTACCAACACCTATGCCTACTTTACCGCCTAGGTCCTTCTTTGTTTTTACGTAGCTGAAAGGAATGTTTTTTTCCTTGCAGATGAGTGGCAAGTGCATGACTATCTCTGCAGGCTCAACATCCTTTGCGATGAGAACAAGCTTTGCGTTGCCTCTTTCTATGGCTTTGGTTACTTCGTTAACGCCGATTCTTACTTTTCCCTTCTTCTTTGCTTTTTCTGCAAAGACCAGGGTTTCCTCTGCTAATGCGTCTGGTACTTCGAATTTTACATATTCCGCCATTGGAACACCTCCTTGGCCCATTTAGTGGGGCTTCATCGTCATAGGCGAAAAAAAGTTTATTTTTTCTAAAATAATTGCCCTTGGGAATGTTTAAAAAGGTAATTAAACGGCTTTTAATGCAGTTTTTTTGCGTAATATGTAACTCTTTTCATTCCCTCGTTTGTGGGCACTGAAAGCCTTTCCCTGGCAAATCCGTTTCTTTCAGGAAATGTTTTGTAAAAGGCCTTTCTTGTTTCCGGCTGGATTGTTACCCCCGGTTTTTGGAAAAAAGGGTTGTTGCTTGGAAGTATTGCAAGCCTTTCAAACCCGAGTTTTCTGCACTGTGTTTCAACCTCTTTCATCCATCTTTTGTACCAGCCGTCGTACCTTCTTTTGATGGCGCGCGCTTCGGCAATGCTCTTTGGGTCTTTTGTGTATTTTGTGCTTGTTATGCTGAAATATTCTGCCCTTATTTCAACCGCCTGAACAAACATTGTTGGTTTTTTTTCCCGCCCCACAAAGCTGGCTGTTCCCCCAATGTATCCGAGCGCTCCCCTTGCATCCATTACAAAGTCCTGCGGCCATCGGAGTGCGTCAAGCCAGGCAAGTTTTCCTGATTTTTTTATTTCTGCAGTTGTGGGGTATGCCATGAACCTTACAGGCATGCCAATCATGTCCTTGAAGCCGTACATATGGTCTGCGGGCTCATAGGCATATAGCGGGTTCACTTCGCTGGAACCGTGTTCAATCCTTGACTTGCTTTTGTAGCCGATTACCGGCTCAAAAATAAGTTCAACCGCTCCTTTTTTCTTTCCCTGCCCCCAAACCATTTTTTTGCCCTTGAAGCCGTGCACTGCTTTTAGCGCAATAGCAGTTCTTCTTCGCATTGATTCGCGAAACTTAGCGGGGAGCTTTTCAAGTTGTATTCCCCTGCGTTTCCTTAATATTGAGTCCCTTAGTTTCGGGTCGCGGAGAAACGGGTGCCTTTGCTTGCTTTTTGCCATGCGGTTTTACCTGAACCCATTATTCGTTTGTAAAAATCAGTTTTGCCTTTTTTCCCTCAATTGATTCAATGCGGCAGAATCCGAACCGGTCAAAGTGGACAACGGTTCCTTCCTTTTCTTTCAGGATTTCTTCCCCTGCAAGGCCTGCAATTCTGCTTGCGTCATCCATTAAAATTTCAATGTCTGCGCCCTCCAAAATCCACTGCATTATATGCTTTTTTCCGGGCAGTTCCCCAATGTATTCCGCAAATGCCTGGAGTTCATCCTTTTTTGAAATTTTTACATCGTATGCGTTTCTGAGCCTGAAAACGTCCCCTTTCTTGAATTTCCCAAGTTCCTCTTTGTCAACCAGGAACCTTTGCTCCCTTGCAAGCCGGAAAGTGTTTCCGTCAACCTCAACTTCCTTTTCAGGGGAGTGGCTTACATCAAGAATGATTGGTTCCCTGAAAAAGGCTATTCTCACAAGTTCTGTTCCAAGCGCGTCCTTGTTCAGGTCAGCCAGTCTTTTTCCGTCAATGCTTGCGTCAGAGCTTTTCACCCCAACCTCAAGTATTGCGTTGCGAAGAGCCTTTGCCTGGAAGCCGCGGCGCCGTAGAGCGCGAATTGTCCCCAGCCTTGGGTCATCCCAGCCTGAAAAGCTTCCTTCCTCAATTCCTGCCTTGATTTTGCTTGTGCTAAGTATTGTTTCTCCAAGTTTTATTCTCCCAAAGTGGAAGCTGTGGGGGTATTTCCACCCCAAATATTTGTAGAGGTATTCCTGCTTGGTTTGGTTTTGCTCGTGCTCTTGCCCGCGAAGAATCAGTGTCACTCCAAGTTCGTGGTCGTCTATTGCCGAGGCAAGGTTGTAGCTTGGCCACACAAACTTTCCCTTTGTTTTCGGGTTTGGGTGGATTGGGTTGTCCACAACTTTTGCGGCCCACCAGTCCCTTATGCTTGGGTCCGGATTTTTCAAATCTGTTTTAATTCGCAGAACCGCTTGCTTTTCCTTGAACTCGTTGGAAAACATTTTTGCAAGCCTTGCAGTTTGTTCTTTGGTTTCGAGCCCGCGGCAGGGGCAGGCCTGCTTTTTTCTTATTAGCGCGCGCCATTTTTCTGAGTCGCAGGTGCATACATATGCATTTCCCTGTTCGGTCACTTTTTTCATGTATTTGTAGTAAATTTCAAGCCGGTCTGAGGCAAAGTATGTTTCGCTTATGCTGCAGTCCAGCCATTCAAGGTCCTCTTTGAATATTTGTTCCGCGTTCTCAATTGGCTTTTTTACCTTTGGATCAGTGTCGTCAAAGCGCAGAATCATCTTTCCGCTGTAAATTTTTGCAAATTCATCGCTTAAAATTGCGGCCCTTGCGTTTCCAAGGTGGAACGGCCCGTTCGGGTTTGGGGCGTATCTTGTTACAACCTGTTCTTTTTCTGCCCACTCAAGTGCGGGAAGGAACCCTTCTTTTTCTTTTGGCTTTAGTTCGTATCCCTTTTCCTCAAATGCCTTGAATTCCTTTTCAATTTCGGGCATTTTCATTGAGTTTACTTTTTTTACGGCATCAATCACCGAGGGCATTGCGTCTTTTATCTCAAGGTCTGGATTAAGCGCTTTTACTTTGCCAACAACAGCCCCAACACTTGCTTTTCCTGCGTGAAGTGCTGCGTTTTTTATCGCGTATTTGTATGCGTCTTCGTAGAAACCCATGGTTATCAACAAAACATTTAAGGAAAAATCAGTATAAATTGGTTTGCTTTAGGGGCCTGTTACTTCTTCTTTTTGCTTGCCCTTATAATCTGCCTTATTCCTTTCGCCTGCTTTGTAAGTGCTTTACGTTCATCTCGAATTATGGATCTTTTTACTTTCTTCTGATGTTTAGCACTCATTAGTTTAAATGCGCTTTCAAATGCCTTCATTTGTTGGCTTTTCATAGCCCGTTCTGTCGCCAGCTTGTTTAGCCTTCTTCTTTTTTCAAGCAGCCCTGCTTTTGGTGCTTTTTTTGGCTTAGGCATTTTTACCTGCTTTTTTTCCCTGGGGCCAGAGTTTGTCAAAGTAGTGTTTGAATGTGTCCGCAATCGGCTTGTTGTCGTGCCATATTGCAAAGTGGTATTCAGGGCTTTCTTTTTTGAAGTCGCTGAGTGCAAGCACCACTTTTTTGTCGTCTATGATGAATGCGTTGAGCCCGTGCTCAAATTCTTTGAGTTCCTTTACGTTTTTCTTGACCGCGTTGTGCGGGAAAGCATTAAGCAGCTTTACTGTAACGTTGTTTGCCTTTGCTTTTGCAAGGGAATCCCCAAGCACGTTGTGCTTGTCCGTAATTTCTGAGAATGCAATAACATTGCTTTGTGCTTTTTCAATCTCTTGCCCGAGAATCTTTTCAAAGTCGCGTGCGTCTTTTACTTTCATGATGGTTTCGCCCTGCCTTGCGCCCCTCATTTTTTCAAGTGCTGAAAGTGAATTTGCAAATTCCTCTGCCTTGTCTTCGATTGCCTTAATCTCGTTTTTCTTCTCCCCAAGAAGCTGGTTGAATACTTTGCTTGCCTTGATTACGCGGTATTTTTTTGGCCGGCCCCGAATCTCTATAACCAGGTTTTTCTTAACAAGCTTGTCGAGAACATCGTAGACCCTTGTTTTTGGGACCTGTGAAAGCCTGCTTATTTCGGGCGCTTCGCCCTCTTCAAGCCTGAATAGTGTGGAAAGGGTTTTTCCCTCGTACTCTGTTAGGCCAAGGCTTTCCAGCAATTCGTTTAGTCCGTCCATGCTCAAAACAACTCAAATCTCTTCAATATAATATACCTTTTTAATCTATTTAAATTTACCTTATAATGTTAAAAAATGAGGATTTACTCGAATTTTACCGCGGCATAGCCTACAACATTCAATGTGTCGCCTGTTGTTTCTGCAGAGCTTGTGTATTCAATAAGCGTTCCCTTTTTCATGCCTGCCTTTTCTGCGAGAATCATTGCTGTTGTGATTGGGGCAAAGCCGCATATGCTGAGGTTTTTTTCAACAACCTTTGAGTGAAATTCCTTCCAGTCCATTTTTTCGATGAATTTGATTGCTTCAAGGTCGCGTTCCTTGGCTTCTTCTTCCCCCAAAAAATGGGAGAAGTCACTGCTTGCTATTATGCACGTTTTTTGGCCTTTTGAGGCCTCAAAAAGTGCCTTTCCAAGCAATTCAAGGCTTGCAAGATCGTACACGCCCACTGAAATGGGCAGTATTTTTGCGTTTGGGAAAAGCGTTTGGATGAATGGGATTTGCACTTCGCAGCTATGTTCCCCTATGTGTGCGAGGTCGTCTGCGTCAATTCCGAGTTTTGAGAGCAGTTTTTTTCTGAATTCGACATCAATCTCTGCTTTGCCCAGGGGGGTTTTCCAGTGGCTTGCATCGCTTATGCTGATTCTTTCCCCAAGGCCTGTGTGGTTAGGCCCGATAATTATGTATAAGCCTACCTGTTCCAGTGCCTTGAATGCGCGTGCCGCTATTCTTCCTGAATAGGCGTAGCCTGCGTGCGGTGAAATGATAAATCGGCTTTTCTTCCCTTTGCCTGCTTTTTCAAGAAAGCCGTTTAGTTCTGCTGCAAGCTCTTCCTTGTTTGCGGGGTAGAAGCTTCCTGCTACTGCTGCTTCCCTTGTTTTCATAAAAGTAGTTTGGGGGAAGGAGTTCTTTTATCTCCTTCTTTCTCGCCTAAAGCCGTCGTCCGAGCGCCTTCTTTGGAACCTGCCGCCTTCGCGCTGTTCGTCCCTGCTTTCTTCTTTGAGCTCGTATTCGAATTCCTCTATTGCTATTGAGAATTCATCGTCCTTCTTTATTTCGCCCTTGTGTTTCATGAATTCTCTTGCAAGAAGCCAGTATGTGAGTGCAAGGCTTTTTCTTCCCTTGTTGTTGATTGGAATTATTAGGTCAATGTCTTTGAGGGAGTTGTTTGTTGAGGCAAGGGCTATAACTGGAATGCGGAGCTTTACTGCTTCTGTTACTGCCTGGCTGTCTGCCTCGGGGTCTGTAACTATTACAACTTCCGGCTCAATGAATTCTTTTCCAAGCGGGTTTGTGAATGTTCCCGGAACAAACCTTCCTTTTATCACTCTTGCCCCGATTGCTTTTGCAAATGCTTCCGCCGGCTTTTGCCCGTAAACACGCCTGCTTACAACAATTATTCTTGGGGCCTCATATCTTGAGATGAATTCTGCCGCAATCTGTATTCGTTTGTCTATGTTTTCAACGTCGAGAACGTTCAAGCCATCGTGCCTTTTTTTGAATATGTATCTCTTCATGTCTCCGGTTTTGAATTTTGTTCCGATGTGTGATCCTGTCTTCAGGTATCTGTCAAGTTCAACTAATGTGTTTTCTGCCATTTGAATCATTTCCGGTATTTCATTATGTCGTCGATTAAGTCTGCTTGCGTGAAAACCATTCTTCTGCAGCAGTATCTTGTTACTCCAAGGTCATCGAGGGCCTTTTCCGGCGACTCGCCGTTTTTTACCTTTTCTATGAATTGTTCATAGAGGCTTCCAATCACTTTTCCGCATGAAAAGCATCTTACAGGCACCATCATTTTTCATCACTCCGACAATTTTACCTTTTACTCTTTTGTTTCTTTGCACGAGCGCTTGTTCCAAGTGGTTTCTTTGCTTCCTTTCTTCTTGGGTCGTCCACTAAAAGCAATCTGTCGTATCCTAAAAACGTTTCCTTAAGCTTTTTGTCTTTACTAAAGTCAACAAGTGCCTTTGCGATTGCGCTTCTTGCAGCAACTGCTTGGCCCATAAATCCGCCGCCGCTTATTTTAATGCTGATGTCTGCTTTTTCTGCGACATCTGGTGCGAGAATAATTGGCTCTTGGATAAATCTTTTTACTCGGGTAGGAGTTATTGTGTCAATGTTCATGTTGTTAATTTTTACCTTTCCTGTGCCCTTTTTGATTACCGCTCTTGCGACTGCGGTTTTCTTCTTGGACTTTGTGTTTAGCCCTGTTTTTCTCTTTCTTTTCTTTTTTACAACGGCAATTTCTTCAGCCATGTTACCACTTTGCTCCTAATAGTTTTGTGAGTTCTCCGAGGACAACATATCTTCTTGTCTCGTCCACTTTGAACTTTGAAAGGTCAACGACCTCTTGATCCTTATACTTTGCAGGTGTTCCGATAAAAACCTTTACCCTTGCAATCGCGTCCTTTCCTGTTTTTCTCTTGATTGGGACCATTCCCCTAATTGAGGATCTCATAACCCTGTCCGGCATTCTGCTGAACTTTGGGCCGTGCTCAGGGTTTCCCTTTACATTTCTGTCAAATTTTGTTTTGTATTTGTGAAGGAGGTCGTTTTTTGTTCCGGTGAGCACAACCTTTTCTGCGTTCACTACGACAACCTCTTCCTTTTCAAGCGCTTTTTTTGCACAGAATGAGGCCACTCGCCCCATAACCAGTCCGTCTGCGTTTACAAGAACCATTTTTTTCACCTAACAAATTATCACTACGTCGCTTGGCTTTATTTTCGCCTCAAGCGCTTCTGCAATTGACATTGCTTTTCCTTTCTCCAAAATTTTTGCCTTTGCCGATTCACTGTATTCGAGGGCTACAACATTTAATGCCTTTTCAACGTTTCCGAATCCAAGTACTTTGCCTGGGACCAGCAGGTATTTTTTGTCGCTTTTTATTGAACCAAGTTTCCAGAGGTTTACGGATGCACGTCGCCTTCTTGGCTTTTTCAGCCTTTCAGCTATGTCTTTCCAAATTACTTTCTTTTCTTTTCTTGAGGTTTTCTCAAGCAGGGCAATTGCCTGTAATACTTCTTCGTTTCTTGGTCCTCTTCCTTTCACTTCAAAACACCGCTTTTTTTTTCTTAATTCATTGCAGGAGGGAGGATTCGAACCCCCGAAGGCACTAAGCCACAGGATCGCTCAACTTTCCCCTTCCGCTTAAATTTAATACAATAATTCTTTTGGAGATTGTTCTTAAGTCCCGCCCCTTTGGCCACTTGGGTACTCCTGCATTCCTCCTAAATAACATCATACTTAATTCATTTAATTTTTTTCATTTCCTTTTCAAATGCAGTTGTTTTTTCCTGCAATAATTTTACCGCGCCGTCGAGAATTTCCTTGTTGCTTAAGCTTCCGCTTGATTCGAGCTCAAACTCATATGTTTCTGAATCCTTCTCGTCCTGTGTGAATGTGGCAATTGCCGGCTGCCACTTTACGTGTTCCCTTCCTGAAAGCATAACCGCATTCATTTCAAGCTTTACTTTCTGGTTCTTTCCAAGCTTAACAATTGGGATTTTCTTGTCCGCAATTTCAATCTTTGGGTCTGTGCTCTTCAAATCCTTTGAATAAACCATTGCAGGGCCTTCTTTTTCAAGAACGAGCTTTACTGACTCGCCTTTCTTGTAGCCTTTTACATCGGTTTTGACAGGGAGCATTCCAAGCCTGTGTGCAAGGAACTCATCAAACATCACCGAATCGTTTTCGTAGATTGAAACGTCCTCTATGCTAAGGCAAGGCACGTCCTGCATGATTGTTCTTCTAATTGCGTTTATGAATGCGCTGTCCACTCCCTTAATTTGGAGTTTGAGGACACCGTGTTCTTCGGAAACTTTTTTGACAGAAACCATAACCATTTTCTCCGTTAGTTTTTTTTATTTCTTCTTGCCCCTGAATTTCTTTTTTTTTCTGCATCCGTCGTGCGGGATTGGGGTAACGTTTTCGATTGCTCTGATTATCAGCCCGTTTCTTGTAAGGCTTCGAATTGTGGCCTCACTTCCTGAACCTGGGCTGTTTGATTTATTTCCCCCTGTTCCTCTGACTTTTACGTTTACCTCGGTAATTCCCTTGTCTCTTGCTTTATCTGCAATAATTTCCGCTGCTTTCATTGCAGCGTAAGGGCTTCCTTCCTTGTGCTGTGCTTTTACAACCTCTCCGCCCGAAGACTTTGCGATTGTCTCAGCGCCTGTAAGGTCTGTAAGCAAAAGAATTGTGTTGTTGTGGGAGGCATAAATGTGAACTATTCCCCTGTTGCTACTCATCTGCCTTCACCTCTTTCTTTTTTTCTTCTTTGGCCGGTGTTTCAGCTTCGGTTTTAGCTTCTTCAACAGCGGGCTTTTCTTCCTTTTTTTCCTCTACTGCTTTAGGCTTTTTCTCTGCGGCTTCTTCCTTCTTCTCTGTTTTGGTTTCTTCCACCGGAGCCTCAACTTTTGCCTTTTTTTCAGCTTCCTTTACTTCCTCTTTCTTTTCTTCTGCTGCTTTAGGCACCTTTTCTTCCGGCTTGGCAGCTGCACCCTTTGGAACAACGTCCTCAAATGCTTTTTTTGTTTCCTTAACCATTTTTGCCTGCACTTCCATTGGCTTTCCGTAGTATTTAATCTTGTTTTCCTGGTCTGCAAGAACCAAAAAGCTTGGTGCCGTAACTCTCTTGCCTTCAACTGCAATGTGCCCGTGCACAACGAACTGCCGTGCCTGTGTTGCTGTGTTTGCAAGGCCTTTTCTTAGGACTATTGTTTGCAGTCTTCTTTCAAGGATGCTTTCTGTTGTAAGTGTCAGCACATCATCAAGTGTTGCGTTTCCTGTGAGCAGTCCAAGCCTTGCAAGGCTTCCCACAAGTTCCTGTTCCCTTCTCAAGCGCTCTTCAAGCGGCAGGGCAAGGAGCTTTCTTGCGTTTTCCCTTTTCTTTCTCAGAATGGTTTCAAATTTCCAGAGTTCCCTCTTGTTTTTGAGCCCGTACTTTTTGACTATTACCTTTTCAGTGCCAAGCCTTTCCTTGTCGTGCGGCTTCCTGGGTGTTTGGTATTGCTTTTTTGTTTTCTTTGGGTCTCCCATTCTTAATCACCGTTATTTCTTGTTGTCCTTTTTCCTAACTCCTACTGTGCCACCTTTTCCTCGGTGTGTGGACTTTGTTCTTTGTCCCCTTACCGGGAGGCCCCAACTGAGCCTTAGGCCGCGGTAGGATTTGATTTCGTTAAGCCTTTGCAAATCCTTTCTTTTTGCAAAATCAAGGTCTGCCATGATAACGTGCCTGTCTTGCCCGTCTTCAATGTCTTTTCTCCTGTTAAATGTCCAGCTTGGCAGATTGTGCTTGCCTGGGTTTTGCACGATGTCCTCAAGCTTTGAGTCCATTGATTCATCAAGCTTTCCAAGCAGTGTTTCCATTTTTGTCCCTGTTTCTTTTTCAAAAATAATTGCGGAGTTTCTTGCGGCCCTGTGGCTTATGCCTTTTATGCCCTGAAGTGCCCTGTGGATTGGAAGCTCTCCGTTGAGGTCCTTTCCGGATATTCTCACAATATACCTTAGGTCTGCCTTTGGTTCTGCGGGAGGTGCCGACGTTGGTTTTTCCTGTGTTTCCTTTTTATTTTCACTCATTTAAATCACTCTTTCAAAAGTTTTGCAATGTCCTTTTGGGTTGTGCTTTTGCTTACCTTAATTATTTTGTCAAGTGGCATCAAATGCTTGAGGTTGCATTGCTTTTTCTTAATTTTTTCTCCAATAATTGTTGCGAAGCTCTTTTTCTTGTCCAGCTCGAGGACTACAACTTTTTGTCCCGCGGTTCTTCCTGCGAGTTTAACGCAGACTGTTCCAATTTCGAGGCCGGTCATTTAGCTTCCTCTTTTACATTCAAAAACTGTCTAATCTTGATTTCAACGTCTGAAACGTCCTTAAGTTTGTTTTCAACTTTTCCTCTTTCTTCAGCAACAATGCGCCTGCATTTTGTGCAAAGCACGCCTCCAAACGGAACGCTTGGCCTTTTCTTTGTTTTGCTGAGTTTTGAAACTTCTGAAACTTTTTTGCCGTGTGGGACTCCATGGAGCTCTGCTTTGCAGATGCCGCACTTGTGCTTTGCGGTCTTTTCCCTAACGTAGTACTCTTTGGTGCTTTTTACGACACGTCTTTTCTTCTTCTTTTTTGTTTTTTGCCCTGGAGAAACCATATTCAACACGCTCTATTTTTCAAATTTCTTCATTGCAAAGTTTGCAATTATTCCAAGTGTAAGTGAACTGTAGATATACCACCAAAGCCAGCCGAGAGTCGATGTAATTTCAAAGCTGAAATCGCGGTGCACTACTGGCAGGGAAAAAGGCAGGTTAATCCATTCGCCGCCGTAGGTTGCCCCAAGAAACCAGAATACCCCGATGAATATTGGGAATGAAACAATCATGTGCTTCATTGTTCCCCTCATACTATCGTTCATGAGTTCCAGCATTTCACCCTGGAGTTTTTCAACCTCGTCCTTGCTTTTCTTATCTTCTTTTCCCGACAGCTCTTTGATTCTTTTTTGCTGTTCTTTCATTTTTTCCTGATTTGCTTTCATTTTCTTTTTGTCAAGCAGCTTTTTTTGAAGGATTTGTGAGACTAGGACCATGGCAAGTGAAACCAATGTTATCTCCAGCATGATATTCTCCAAAAACATTCAAATTGCCTCCTTGAGGTTAGAAAACTCGTATTTTGAATAGCTTTCGCTAATATTAATTGTTGATGCAATGAAATATAAATGCTTTGATTGTCTCCCTATTCCGCTCATCTAAGCAGCCCCCCAAGCATTGGGTACATTGCTGCAAGCTGTTCTTTTGCAAGTTCTTCGTAGAGCCTGTAGATTATTCCAACTGTGAGAAGAATTCCTGTCCCGCTTGCAAGCCCTCCGAGCGCCATGTTTCCAAGGCCTGCGAGAAGTCCTACAAAGATTGACCCCATTATAACAATTGTTGGGATATACCGGTCTAAAACTTTTTTAACTATTCTTGGGTCCCTTCTGAATCCCGGGATGTACATTCCGCTTCTCTGCAGTTGTTCTGCAACCGCTTCCGGGCTTTGGTTCCCCATTTGTACCCAGAACACTCCGAACACTATGCAGAATGCCACAAGGATAATTAGGTAGATCATTGCCTGGAACATCTGCGGAGCCATTGAGGTTAGTGCAATTATTGGGCCTTCTGCCCCTATTCTTGTAAGCAGGTCAATGAACAGGTTGAACGGGCTGTTTGTTGCCCATGCAAGCCATCCCATTATTTGCCCAAGAATTGGGATTCCGCCGGTAAGCTGTGACCACAGCTGTATGTTTACAAAAAGTGTCACCGCGAGAATTACCGGAATGTTTGAGACATAGAGCAGTTTTACCGGGAATCGCCCTCCTGTTCCGCGCCTTCCCATTGTTATTGGGATATTTACATGCATTCCCTCTGCGAAAACAATGATGAGGAAAATTACCGCCGCTATAAGTATTGGAAGGAGCAGTATGAATTTTGCCCCGGTTGCAAGCGATGCGGCAAATTGCAGCAGTACCCCGCCCGGGTCTCCTATTCCAATGGGCGGCCTGAATATCTGCCAGAAGAATGTTCCTGCCACTCCTCCTGCAATAAAGAGCCCTATTCCTGAGCCGACGCCGTATTTGGATACAAGCTCGTCCAGGTATAGTAATATTATGCTTCCAAGTGCCACCTGCAGTATGATTGGCAGTGCAAACGGAATTCTTTCGATAAGTGAGAGTGCAAAGAAGTCAACTCCGGCGGGAGTTGTGGGCAAGAGTGGGTTTCCTGCAATTACAAGTGCCGCCCCTTCAAAGAAGCAGAGTGCTATTGCAAAGAGTTTTTGTAATCCCTGAAATTTTGCCCTGTCGCTTGGGTTTGAAAGGTCAACTTTGATAAATTGCCCCCCAACAAGGAGCTGCAGGATAATTGATGCAAGCACGATTGGTCCGATTCCTGCGCTAATCAGGGTTCCCATGTTACTTGCGATAATTGTTTGCAGCTGTTCCCAGTATGCAAGTGTTTGCGGTTCAACACCTATTAGGGAAATGTTTCCCATCACAAAAAACAGGATTAGGGCTATTGCGCTCCAAATAATTTTCTTGTCCAATGCAGGGGGCTTTTCCGGGGGCTTTATTTCCGGGAGCAACCTGCATATTGGCTCAAGTGCGGTGAGAAGGCTCATTCAGTTTCTTCCTCCACGGCTTTCGCTTCCTCTTCTTCAAGCCCTGCAATTTTGGAACCGCTTTCACTGATTTTTTCAGCGGCTTTTTTGCTGGCTTTTACGTTTTCAAATGAAACTTTTGAAATGAGCTTTCCTCTTCCCACAATCTTTGCGACCCCTATTTTTTTGCCGTCAATTTTGATTGTGGTTCCTTCCTTTTCCACTTTTCCCTGTGCAATCCATTTTGGAATGGATTGTTCTATCATGTCAAGGTTCATGGACGGGCCTACAGGTTTTCCAATTACTTTCTTTTTGTCCTGTCCGAATTCGCCCTGGTATTTTGTAAATTTGTGCTTGTGTGAACCTGCTCGGCCCCGGCCGCCTCTGCTGCCGGCTCCTCTTCGGTTCTTTGTGTCACCTTGCCCGTGGGTTCTTTCCCCTCGGACGGTATTTTTCTTCTTTCTTCTTCTCACAGTCATTTCGGAAACACCTTATACCATTTTTTTAATCAAAATGTTAATGTCGTCTGCCCTGTAGCCAAGGGCTCCGCCCATTGAATAAATTTTCTTTATTCCTGCTCTTTCGTGCCCTTTTTTGGGCGGGCTGAGCCTCAGAACCGGTTTGAGTCCTGCTTTGTCAAGGGTTGTTTTTCCATCTATAAGCGCTTTTGCAAGCTCGTCGAATGAGCCAAAGCCTTTCTCTTTGAGAACTGTGTCTGTCACCCTTCTGTTTCCTGAGAGCCTTGCTCTTTTCTTGAGTGCAAGTGCAAGGGTTTTTTCATTCACTTCGCCCCAGGTTGCATATCCCTGAACTTTCTGAAGCATTGGTTTCTGTGCTTCTTTGAGCAGAACCATGTGGTTTCCCTTGAACAGCCTGAGCAGTTCAAGTGTCTTTCTGTTGTCCGGGTTTAGCCCGACACATCCTCTTATTCTAATTGCTGCAATCAGGCTCATCGTTTCTCCCTCTTTCTTATTATTGAGTTGCTTGCCTTCATCTTCATTGTGTTGCTGAGGGCGTCAATTGTTGCTCTGATAAAGTTGAGTTTTGTTGATGTGGCTCCGGTTACCTTGCACCATACATCGTTTACTCCTGCGAATCTTAGAACATCCTTAATGTTGTCTCCTGCGACCAATCCAACGCCGCGTGGTGCGGGCATAAGTGTTATTTTGCATGCCGCGTTCTTTCCTGTTACTTTGAATGGAACAGAGTGCTGTGTGTTGCAGGTGCATTCCCAGCTTCCGCATCCTCTTGCTATTTGTGTGAGGTTCATTTTTGCGTTCTTTGCGGCTTTTTTAACTGCAGGCCATTTTTCTGCATCTTTTGCCGTTCCAAGCCCTATGAGCCCGTTCCTGTTTCCTACCAAAACCGCTACGCGGAATGAAAATTTTCTTCCTGCCCTTACAACCCTTGTTGTTTTCTTTACATCAAGGAGTTTTTCTTCGAGCACAACCAGTGAATCTATAATTTCAGGTTCAAGGATTGGTTTGTTTTCTTTGAGTACGTCTTCAAGGGTGGTTATTTCTTTTGTCCGAACTTTCTTGCCAAGTTCTGTTTTTGGAACCCAATCCCTGAGTCCCTGTTCCCTTTCTTCTTCTGCCCTTCTTGCTTGTCTTGCAGCTCTTTCTTCAGCTGACAATTCTCTTCTTTTTCCAAAAGCCATTACTTTTCCCCTTCCTTAGAAATTTTTTCTTTCACTTGCTCGAAGAGCTTTGTAAGTTCTTTTACGTTGATTCCTTTCTCGGTGTATTTTGAAAACTTTTTCTTGTAGTCTTCGTCCCCAAGTGTCTTTGCGTAATCCTCAATGTGTTTTCCTGAAGCCCTTTCCTTGTTTGGAAGTGCTTTTGCATCGTGTTTTACATCAAGCCCGAATTCTACCGCTCCCTTAAGTGCGGCAAACATTCTTGAACCGTGAACAGGTGTGCTAAAGCCAATGTCAAGGATTGCTTTTTCAACCCCTGCTTTTTTTCCCTTTGCTGCAATAAGGTAACCTGTGAGGTATGCGCTTGGAAGGTTTTTGTCCTCCTTCCAACCGAATGCTTTAAGCTGGTTGCTTGTTGCCTGTGCAATAATCTTGTCGCCTGCCGGCTCAAATGCAATGAGCTGTGCAATTATTTGCGTGTTTGTTTTTCTAATGCACAGTCTTGGGGTTCCGCTTTTGACCATTGCCAGCCTTTTTGCGTAGTTGGTCTTGCCCTCCCTTCTTCGCCTGTAGGGCATTGTGTATGTAGCGTTTAGTTTCATTTATGCGGCCCCCTTTTTTCCTTCAACATATGCCTGGATATACTTCTTTCCCTTGAAGTAGTTTCCCTTAATCATTCTGTAGACCTTGCTGTAGCCTGCTTTCTTAACGGCCTCTGGGTCTTTTTCTTTGAGTTCTTTGATCATTTTTCTTTGTGCCCTTACTCTTGACATCCAGTTTTTCTTTTTTTGAGTGCGGGTTTTCTTTGTTCCCTTTCTCTTTCCACTGCCTGTTTTTCGGCCCTTTTTCTTCTTTTCCTTAAGTTTGCGTGTACGACCTTTGCTTTGGCTCTGTGGTTTTCTTTTCTTAATGATGCCTTCGGAAACAAGTTCTCTTACGTCTTCCTTTGTCATGACCTCTTTAATTCTTACGTTCTCATCTGGGTTAAACCAAACTCTTTGGAGTCCAACTCCCAGAACGTCTGCCGCAATTCTTCTTACTTTGATCAAGTCCATTTAATTCACCCGTTTAGCACAGGAAGCCCAAGCTTGCCTGCCTTTTCAACCAAAACCCCTTTTTTCTTCTTTCCAAGTGTTGCAGAGAACTTTACTGCTGCGTTTTTTAGCTCTGCTGCTTTTTCGAGCTCTGCGGCATTCCTTACAAGGACCTCGTTGAAACCGCTTGGATGTATTCCGCGCAGTCTCTTGTCTGTTCTGTACCCTGTTTTTGGATAGAGTCCGTCTTCCTGCTTGAAGTAAATGTCAATTCCCCTTGGCTTTCTCCACTTTTGCCATTTCTTGTTGGAGATTCTTCTTATTGATCTGTTTCCAAAGCGCCCTCTGAACATGCGCTTTTTCTTCAGCTTAATTTTTTCCGCAAGTGCCTTTACTTCCTTGCTCTTTGCAGCCTTTGCTTTTGCAGCAGGCTTTGCCGGTTTCTTTGGTGCTTTGGGCTTTTCCTTCTTAACGGCGGCTTTTGTTTCTGCCTTTGGCTTTGCTGCTCCCTTTGCCTCTTTTTTTGCAACAGGTTTCACTGTTTTTTTCTCAACAGCTTTTTTTGCCGCGGGCTTTGTTTCTGCCTTGACCTTTTTTTCCTCAGCTTTCTTTTCCGCCATTTAGTTCACCTATTTTTTCCCCTTGTTAACAATGTATATTCCGTCCTGGTAAATTCTTCGGTCCTTTCCCCTTAAGCGTGTGGTCTGTTCAATGTTTCCGGCGGTTTGCCCAACGGCTTCTTTGTTGTGGCCTGTTAGTGTAACGTCTTTTCCTTTGACGGCTACGGTCACTCCGTTGACAATATTCGCAATCCTTGGCTTTTTCTCCCCTGTAAAATTGTTTATTTCAAGAATGTTTCCTTTTACTGCAACGTTCATTGGGAAGTGGCTGTATACAACGGTCATTTTGTATTCGTAACCATCTGTCACGCCCTTTGCCATGTTGCTTATGTGCCCCATGATTGTTTTCATGCTTTTAATGTACTTTTTGCTTGCCGGCTTTGCTTCAACTTCCACTCCGTTCTCAACTTTTTTGAAGCTAATGCCTCTTACGCTGAACTCGCGGACGTTTTCCTTGCCGTTGCCCTTGACGGTTATTTTGCCGCCTTCTACGGCAAATTCAACAGCTTTTGGCATTGCAACAATTTCTTTTGTACTTTCCTTCAACATTTCAATCAATCCTTTAGTAAACATAAGCCAGAAGCCTTCCTCCAAGCCCCTTCTCCTTTGCTTCTGTGTGTGTCAAAACACCTTTTGGTGTGCTAACAACAAGCATTCCCACATCTTTTGACGGGAGGTATCTTTTCTCATACTTTTCAAACCCGCTTCTCTTCACAGCATATCTTGGCTTTATTGCGCGGCACTGGTTGATTTTTCCTGTAAGTTCAACCCTGTAAATGCCTTCTCTGCCGTCGTCTATGAATTCAAACGTGTTTATGTATCCGTTTTTCTGCATTGCTTTAAGGATTTCCCCAAGCAACTTTGAGGCAGGCCTAAAAAAGCACTCGCCTTTTGAAGCCATGTCACTGTTTTTCAGCGTTATTAAAGCATCTGCAACCGGATCCATTCTAGTCATCTCATCCATCCCCTTTAATCATACTTCTTAAAACCAAGTTTTTCAGCAATGTCTTTGAAGCATCTTCTGCAGGTCATAAGGCCGTACTTTCTGACTATTGCGTTTTTTGTACCGCATATTCTGCAAACTCTTTTCCTTTTCTCTTCCCTTATGTCGCGCTTCATTCAACAACAACTCCGAACTGGTCTTTCACAAACGCGATTGCGTCTTCCTTTCTAATCATGTGTTTCTTTCCAACTGACTTTTTTCTGATTTTTCTTTTCTTAACCCTGTAACCGGGTTTTGTAAGTGTTATTACAACGTCAAGACCGCGAATTCCAAGTGTCGGGTCGTACTTGATTCCGGGAATATCAATGTATTCGTGTATTCCAAATGCAAAGTTTCCCTGCAAATCAAAGTTTTTCTTCAGGAGCGTGTTGTCTTTTGCTTCAAGTGTTCTTTTAAGCAGGTCTTTTGCGTCCTGTCCCCTAAGGGTTGTTTTCAATCCGATGGGGAGCCCGGGCCTAATTTCCCACTTGGGCTGTTTGACCTTGCACTTGGTCTGCACGGCTTTGGTTCCTGTAATCTTTTCCATAATCTTCTGTGCGCGCTTCATTTCGTCGCCGCTCTGCCCGACACCCATGTTTACAGTGACCTTCTCGATTTTGATCTGCTTCATTGGATTTATGTTTTCATCCATTTATTACACCTTTAAGTTAATCTCCGGCTTTTCCTTGCCCACAACGAATACGTTTTTTGCAACGGTTAGGAAGCTGCTGTCCTTTTCCTCAAGCTCAACAAGCCTGGGCCTTTTCATTGTTCCTTTCACAACTTCTTTGACTTTTGCAAGTTCACTTGCGTGCTCTCCTGCAACAATGTAAACTGTACTGCCTTTTCCAAGCTTAAGTTCTTTGGTTATTTTTTGTTCAGGCAGTGTTATGAGTATTGAGTCCCCTGGAACAAGGTCTGTTTTCTTCTCGGAGATTGTCCTTCCATCATTTGTTTCAAGCTGGATTATTCCCTTTTTGCCAGCTCTCTTCCCTGTTATTTTTGAAAGCTTTACTTTTGCTTCTTTTTCATCTATTTCCTGAAGCTGGAATCTTCCTCTTGAATCAAGGACAAGCCTGTATGCTTTCTTTTGCTCTGGAAGTGAGATGACATCAAACAATCCCACTGCAAATTTTGTTGATTTTCTGGAAACGCCGTTTACGAGAACTGCTTTTCTTGCGAGTGCAATCTTTACTTCCCTAAGGTTTACTGCAAGGCCAAGCTTGTCCCTTATAATCAATCCAAGCGGCATGCTTCCTGCTTTCTTATGCTGGCCTGCTTTTGTATTAAGTATCCATTTGTGCTTCTTTCTCTCGATCTTTATGACTCGGGGGGCACTAAGCCTTTTCTGGGTCTTGTCTTCACCCTTTCTTGCCATCTTTCTTCACCTTCTTGGTTTCCTTTTTTGTTTTTTCAGCCGTTGGCTTTTCCTTTTTAACTGCTTTTGCCGGTTTCTTTTCGGTCGTTGCTTTTGCTGCGGGCTTTTCTTCTTTCTTTGCCTTTTTTTCTGTTGATGCTTCCTTCTTTTCAGCCTTTATTCCTTTGCCCGCGCGTCTTGCGTCACTTTTGTCAATGTCTGTAATCATGAGATTTGATGCATGCAGCGGCAGGGCTTTTTCTGTCCCGTCCGCTTTCTTTATCATAAGCTTTTCGAGGAATACCTGCATTTTCATGTAGTTCACTGATGCGACCTTTGCTTCTGTTCCCTTGTGCTTTCCCCTCATTACTCTGACTTGGTCTCCCTTTCTTAGCGAGAGTGACCTTTTTCCAAGGCTTTTTCTAAGCGGCTTGCTTAGGGTTGCTGAGATGCTCTTTTGCCTTTTGTGCATTGGCATCTTGTGGAATGCTCTCCTCTGCTTTTTTGGCTTGCTTGATTCTACCATTTTAATCAACCTTTTTAGATTACTGCGCTTGCAAGGCCCGCTATCTTTGGCCAGCGCTCTCCTACTTCCTTTGCAACTACTCCCTTTACTTCACTTGCTTTCGGGAGCCCTTTTTCGTCAACGAGCACAACTGCGTTGTCCTCAAACATTACTCTCATTCCGTCAGGCCTTCTGTACGCCTGTTTTACTCTTACGACTACAGCCCTTTCAACCTTTTTTCTAACGTCAGGCCGGCCTTTTTTTATGACTACATTAACCATGTCTGCAATTCCTGCTTTTGGAAGCATTCTTTTTCTTCCCTTAAAGCCGATAACCGAGATTATTTCAACCTCTTTTGCCCCGCTGTTGTCAGTGCAAAAGCACCTGCTTTTCTGCTGCAGGCTTTTGGTTACCTTGCTGCTAATCGCTTTCATTTACTTTTTCGCCTCTTCCTTTGTCAAAATTTTTACAACCACAAAATTTTTGGTTTTGCTAAGTTTCCTTGTTTCTCCAACTTCAACCATGTCGCCCTCTTTTGCGTTGATGCATTCGGGGTTGTGTGCATAAATTCTTGAGCTGCTTTTTTTGTACCTTTCGTACTTTCGAAGGTATCTTACGAGTGTTCTTTCAACCGTAACGGTTTTTGTTGGCTTTGCGCTTACAACTTTTCCCACAATCACGTTTCCCCTAACTTTGAGTGTTCCGTGTGTAGGGCAGTTTACATCCTTGCATGTGCTCATAGCCTTTTCCTCCAAGCAAGCTTTATGCGGTCCTCAGGCCTTGCCACAATGTCTTTTCCGTTCATGACAAACCTTTCGTCCCCAAGCTCTACCTCGAAGAGGTTATTGTCTTTGGGAACTCTTTTTAACCCGGCCTGGGTTTCCAGCATAATCAAATTTTTTGTTTCGTCCACAATCAATCCCTTCAATCCAATTCCTGATTTTCCTTTTCCTAATTCAACCTTTGTTTTTAATCCAATCAATTCATGCCCGTAAATGTTCTCTTTTGTTATCCTGTAATTTTTTCCTTTAAGCATCAATCAATTCCTCTTTGAATCCTCTTTTTACCAGGAGTTCCTTCACCTTTTTTCGGTGTTCGCCTTGAAGTGTTATCTCACCGCTTTTTAGCGCACCGCCGCATGCAAGGGTCTTCTTCAAATCCTTTAGGATTCCAAGGGGGTCCATGTCGCTTTCCAGTCCGCTTACGAGAGTAACAATTTTTCCAAAACGTCTCCTGTCAACTCTTATCTTAATTTTTTGCTCTTCCTTTGCAATCTCCTGGCAGACACACATGTCTTTTGGGAGACCACATTTAGGACAAGTTTCCTCCATTTTGTAAGGGTCACCTCTTGGCTTTTGCCTTCTCCTTTGTTTGTTTTTTGTTCTTTTCGTTGATAACTGTTAAAATTTTTGCTATTGATTTTTTGACACTGTTAATTTTTCCCGGGTTTTCAGGGCGTGTTCCGCCTGCCACAAGGGCTTTTTCTTTTGCAAGCTCTGCCTTTAGCTCTACAACCTTTTCCTTGGCTGCTTCAACATCCATTGCCCTAATTTCCGCAATCTTCATTTAGAAAACCCCTACTTTTTCTCCTCTGTTTTCTTTTCTTCTTTCACTGTTTTTTCTTTTTTCTCGGTTTTTGCCTCTTTCTTCTCTTCTTTTGCTTCGGGTTTGGCAACTTCTTTTTTTTCTTCAGCCTTTTTCCCTTCCTTGGTTTCGGCTTTCTTTTCCTTCACAGGCTTTTCTTCTTTCTTTTCCTTTTTCTCAGCCTTCTCGTCCTTTGGCTTTTCCTTCTTATCCTCTGCCTTCTTCTCTTCCTTCACTGCCTTTTCTTTCTTCTCGGCTTTTGGCTTTTCTTCTTTGGCATTGGTTTCTTCCTTTTTTTCCTCTTTTGCCTCGGGCTTTGTTTCCTCGGTTGCTTCTGCCTTTGCTTCCTCAGCCAGCTTCTCCGCTTCCTCGGTTTCAACTGTGAGTGATGCGTTTATAATTTCCTCAATGTTAATCTTGTCCGGGAAGACCACGCCTGGCCTGATAATCCTAAGTTTTATTCCGATTGCTCCCGCCTTCGGATATGCGCTTGCCTTTGCGTAGTCAACGAGCTCGGTCTGGTTTCCGACCTTTTTCATGTAGCCCTCTGCGATTCTCTGCTTTCTTTTTCTTCCGCCTTTTCCTGCAAGCTTTCCTTTGAGCACGAGCTCAGCCCCCTGTGCCCCTGCGTCCATAATGTCCTTAACTGTTCTGAATGCAACGCTTCTCCAGCTAAATCCCCTTTCAAGCAGTGCAGCCATCTTGTTCACGATTGCTGTTGCGTTGAGTGAAGCGTGCGGCACTTCCTGAATTTCAAGCTGTGGGTTGTCTATTCCGAATTTTTTGCCAATTGTTTCTGTTAATTGCCTGATGTTCTGCCCCTCTTTTCCGATTGCAAGGCCCGGGCGCGCAACGTTGAGCACAATTCTTGTCACCAGCGGGGTTTTGACTATTGCAAGGTCTGTGAATCCTGCCCTTTCAAGCTCTTTTTTGAGATAGTTCTCGAGCTCAACTTTTCTTATGCCCTGTTTTATGAAAAATCTTTCAATCATTTTACTTCCCTCACAATGACCTCAATGTGTGTGGCCTTTCTCTTCCTTCTTTTTCCGGCAATTCTTCCCTTTGGCTGGAAACTGTATCTGGAAAAGCCCTGTGATGCAAACGTATGCACAATAAGCAGCTTTTCTGTGTCAAGCCCCTTAAAGTCTGCGTTTGATTTTACGCTTTCCAAAAGACTGATGAATGCTGTGCACGGCTTTTTAGGGTATCTTCCCGATTTTACGCCGCTTTTGCTTTCTCCTTTTCGGTGTGCAACTTTTCTGTTGAACTTTTTCAATGGCAGGAAATCCTCGTGCGCGAGAACTCTTTCAAGGAAGGCTTCTGCTTTGTTAAGCGGCTTTCCCCTGATTTCGCGGCAGATTTCCGTTGCATACTTTAGCGAGATATTGCTGTTTGCTGTAAAAGCCCTTGCTGTGCTTTCTCCTGCAATTTCCGCCTGGTATGTTTTTTTCACCATTTTATCATCCTCTTGCTGTTATTGCTGTGCTGCTCTTTGTTGCGCCAATTCCTGCCTTTCCGTGCGAGAGCTTCTTCCTTGTAAGGGCCATTTCCCCAAGGTAGTGTCCGAGCATTTGTGGCATAATTTCAACGTTTTCAAAGCTGTGCCCGTTGTAAACAGCAAACTTCAATCCAATCATTGCTGGAATTATAACTGTGTCCCTTTTGTGTGTCCTAATTGCTTTTGGCGGCTTCTCATTGCCAAGCTGTGCTCTTGATGCCTCAATTTTCTTCAGGAACTTTTTGTCAAAGCCCCTTTCAAGGCTTCTTCTTGCCCTTGCGTTTGCAAGTGCTGCAAATGCCTTGAGGTCCATTTGCTGCAGTTCCTCAATTGACTTTCCCATGAATGCGAATTCTTTTTTTGCCATCAAACCACCTTACTTCTTTCTCCTTCCTGTTCTCCTTGATGCAATGTTTCCGACCTTTCTTCCCGGGTGTGCGTGCCTGCTTGTGCTCTTGCTTTTTCCTGCGTGATGCTGGCTTCCACCGAACGGGTGTGATCCTGCGTTCATTGCCACCCCCCTGTTGGTTGGGTATGGCCTTGACTTTGACTTCATCTGTCTCCATTTGTTTCCTGCTTTTACGAATGGCTTTTCTGTTCTGCCTCCGCCTGAAACACAGCCAATTGTTGCCCTTGCCCTAAGGTCAATTGGTTTTGTTTTTCCGCTTGGCATTTTTAAGTAAGCGCTTTTTGCGTCCTTTGTTGTGAGCAAAGCGTAAATTCCGCTTCCCCTTACAAAGCTTCCGCCGTCTCCTGGGATTTTTTCAACGTTGAAAATCGGGCATCCCTCCGGGATGTTTGCAAGCGGGAGTGTGTTTCCGATTGCAATTGCTGCATCTTTTCCGTAGGTAATTTCCTGCCCAATCTTAATCCCTTCTGCCGCAACAACGTATTCTGAAGCGTTGTTTTCAAACAAAATTTCGGCTATAATTGTGTTTCTTCCGTTTTCCTTAATCAAGTTTACAACCTGGCCTTTTAGCGCTGCATTTTTCTGCAGGTCATCGTAACTAATGTAGTTTGAGTCAATCCCTTTTGCTTTGGCCCTGAAAGTGCTTCCGCCCTTTCCGCGTCTTTGGTGTTTTAGTCTGTCACCCATTACAATACACCCAGTTTTGTTGCCAGTTCGTCTGCCTTAAACTTTTTGTTAATCTTTACAATTGCTTTCTTTCGTCCCTTTCTGTCGTTTAGGACCTGTATTCGGTCAACCTTTATTTCATAATTTTTTTCAACAGCGGCCTTAATATTGTCCTTGTTTGCCTTTGGGTTTACAATAAAGCACATCTTGTTGTCTGATTCAATCATTCCGATTGCCTTTTCTGTAATCAATGGGTATAATACCACTTCATATGTTTCAAGCTTTTTCTGATTCATGCCTTTTCACCAAAGTATTTTATTGCGTCCTCGGTCCAAACAACAAGCCTTCCTGGAACGCAGCCTGGTGCAAGAAGCTCTGTGTTCAGGCTTACTGCTGTGCTTATGTCGACTCCTGGAATGTTTCTTGCCGCTTTGTAAATTTTTGAATTTTCTTTTGTAACTATGAGCACGCTTTTCTTCTGCTTTTTTGTTCTGCCCCTCTGCTTTCCCTTTCCGCTTCTTGGCCTGCATTTGTTTCTTGCGTTTTCAATGTCTGCTCCAAGGTTGAGTGCGTCAAGGACCTTGAGAATTTCCTTTGTTTTTGCAATTTCCTCGAATTTGTCCTCTACAACTATTGGAAGCTTTATTTTTCCGTCAACAACATGCCTTGCTTCCACAAGTGCCATGTTTGTGCTTGCCCCTATTGCGCTGATTAATGCCTTCTTCTTTTCCTTTTTGTTAATCTCTTCTGCAATTATCTTCTCAGCCTTTGGAGGGTGTGCTCTTGCGCCTCCAACGGCCTGCGGGACACGCCCCACTCTCCCGTAAAGCAAGTGCTTTCTGTTCTTGAATCTTGGAAGCCTTGCTTTTCCAACGTTAATTGTTCTTTCAGAGCGGATTTTGTGCCTGTTTGACACTGCGACTGCCGTGTTGTCGCGCCCTGCCCTTGGGTTTGTTCCCTTTGGCTGCTTTTGCTTGCTCTGGCTGCTTAGAACAGCTCTTTTAATCAGTTCCTTGTTGAGGCTTGCTTCAAAGGCTTTTGGAAGCTCTATCTCTTTCTTTGCCTTGCCGTCTATTGTGTATACTGTGGCCTTCATTTCTTTTCACCCTTTACTGCCTCTGCAATCTCGTCAGCAACGCTTTTGGTTTCCTTTTTCTTTTCCTTTTCAAGCGTAACTTTTGAGGTTACCTTTTCCTCTAATCCAACAACCTGGCCCTTTACAGGCTTGGTTGCAATAAAGTCAATTCCTTCAATTTTGTGCTTTTCCCTTGAGATTTTCCTAATGTTCTTTCTCAATGCAATTACCCTTTTTGCAGGACCTGGAACGCTTCCGCCAATTATTACATAGCTGTTCTTGACTGTTCCGTATTTTTTAAAGCCTTCTGCCGGATTGATTTCTTCCGGCTTGTCGCTGATTTTGATAATCTTTTTGTTGAGCTCTGTCCTGTTGTGGTATCCCATCTGCCCTGGCCTTGGAACCGTCCACATTACGGTGCTTGGGTTCCACGGGCCGATGCTTCCAACAACCCTTCTTTTCTTTGCTTTAGGGCGGTGGATTTTTACTCCAAACCTTTTTACAACACCCTGCATTCCCTTTCCTTTTGTGACACCCTTAACATCTATAAATTCAAATTCTTCGAAAACGTCTGTTACTGCGATATCGTTTCCAAGAAGTTCTTTTGCAGAAGCAAGTTGCTGTTCTGCGTTTCCTGAGAGCGCAATTTCGCTTACATCAGGGGTCTTTTTTGGCAGGCCTGCAAGTGCCGGCTGTGAGTGTGCAAGCAGTACAACGTAGGAGAGTTGGTCTTTAATAGCGTCAATGTCTTCAAAGCTCTTGGCTTTCTTTTCCTTTTTCTCTTTCTTTCCAACTTTCTTCTTAAAATTAGGCATTTTTCTAAGCAGGGCTTTTTCCTGCTTTTCCGCGTAAACGTCAATTGCTGCTGCGGTTCCGTATGCTTTCTCTGATTTTGTGTAGGCCCTTACCCCAAATATTTTCATTGGGGGAACCTCAACAACTGTTACAGGGATGTTAATGTCCTGCCCGAAAGTAACTCCTTTTTCGTGTGAGTTCTTTCCAATAATGTGGGTCATTCCAACTTTGTAACCCAAGAAATTAGCCGGCTTTGATTTTGTGCCGTCTTCAACAGTTTCGCTTTTAATTGAGCTAAAGCTAGGCCTTTCTCTCGCTGCCTTTTTGCGTGGGTAATACCCAAGGCTTCCCGCTCTTGGCTTGTGCTTTTTGGCCATTGACTCACCTAATGCTAAATTGCTTTATACCCTACGGAAACACCAGTGTAGGGCAAAAATAGCCAACGAGGATAAAAATCGCTTATTGGCATTTACATCCATGCCGGTTCGGCGCAAATGCAGTGTGCAATATTACTATCTACCATCTGGAAAGCTTTAAAAAGGAATCATTGGCGGCGTTTCCTGCGTTTTGAAAGCTCCCTATCGATTCCGCCGAGCTTCTTTCTCATCGGGATATCGTTGATGCTTTTTCCAAGTGCTTCCGCAGATTCATACTGTGGTTTTAGCCCTTCTGGGCCACGCCTGTCCTCTAAACCTGCTCTTCTTTCCCCTTTGCGCCTGTCTGTAAAGCAAACTATTCCTTTATCTGTTTCAAGGTAATTGCTTATTTTTCTCTTGTCAATTTTTCCGTCTTTATATTGGACATGATAACAGCCGGCCTTTTCGTTCCAGGTAATTCTTGCGTCCTTTGGGGCAATCCACTCCGCTCTCCTGTCTTTCGAAGAAGCCCTTCTCTGGCTTTGGCGCCTTGCGGTTCCCGCTCTTCTGTCCTCAATTCGCCTCACTTCAACAGGGGGGTGGGCGGTTTTGTCGATTATTTTGATTATGCGTTTTTTGGGCATGCTATTTAATTAGAGTTTTTGAAGTTTAAAAATGCAGTATAGGGTGGACTTTTATGGGTGTTTTAGGGGGGTCTTTAGAATTGGAAAAAAAGAAATTGTCGGGGCTTTCGCCCCTTTTGTTTAACGGTTTTCTTCCTTATTTGAAGAAGTTGACTATTGAGTCAAAGCCGTTGCTCAGCATTTGCATTGGCTGTCTGTAGAAAGCAACTGGCTTTCTTGCTGAAACTCTTGCATCAGCTCTTGCTCTGGCCTTAGGCTTTGCCCTGACTGTCTTTTTAGCCCTGACTCTGGTCGCAGGCTTTACCTTTACCCTGCCTTTCACTGTTTTCTTTGCTGCCATATAGTTTTTCACCTCGTTGGGAATTAATAAATAGAAAAAAAAGAGAAAAAGCTGATTTACTGGACGCCTTTCCTCTGGTTTCTTGCCACAACAAACGCGTATGCAATTATCAGCAATGCGACAACCATTAGCCCTGCAACCGTGTTTTGGTTTCCGAGAACTGCAAAGCCTGAGCCTGCAATTGCCCCGATTATCTGCTGCTGGACTGTTTCCTCTTCCTCTGGTTCCTGGTTCTGCACTGGCTCTTCGTTTTGCTGTGTTTGCTGTGGAACTGTCTGCTGTACTGTTCCAATAATTCTTGTGCTGTTCTTTGTGAGGCAGTTGCCTGCGTCAATTTCGTAGTATAGCGTGCTTGCGCTGTCTGCACTTACCTCAATTTGGTATGCGTTGCTCTTGAATCCTGAGGGGATTGAAAGCAACTGCGGCTCAACCCTTAAGCCGTTTCCGTAGAATCGAATGCTTGCCCTGAATGGGGTGTTGTTCTCAATTCTAAGTGAAACTTCTCCCCTTTCGTTGATTTCCTGTGTTGATGGTGCGGTGAAAATGAATCCGCTGCAGTAGGGGCTGTAAACCGGGAGTGAAGGGGTTGAGTCTATGAATGTAGCCTCTTCCTTTTCCTCAATGTTTACATAAAAGTCCCTTGCGTTCTGCTCAAGTGTGCATGTTGCTTCGTCTTGGAAATGGCCCCTTACCTTAATGTATGCTTTTTCGCGGCCTTCCTCTGCGTCACTGTAAGCCTTTACTTCCACTCCAATTGTGCCCACGCTGTTTGAGTATATTGTTCTGTCATATCCGTCGCTGTCTGACCTGATTTCTGAGCTGTTGTCGTATACGTCAACAAAGTCGATGTAGAATCTTTCATTTGCCCTGTTTTCGAGCGTAAATTCCTTGTTGACGGTTTTTCCTGCCTCAACCTTTACTGTGCTTGTTCCAAGCTCCAACTCATCACATTGTGGCCTGCCGTAAAAGTTGCCTTCCCCGTCGTTGTCCCAGTTGTCCTCTTCAACATCTATGTCAAAGTATTCCTTTCCGATTTCTGAGAAGCTGCAGTATTCGCCGTTTCCCTCAAATCTTCCCTTTAGTTCAATGCTTGCGTTAATTGTGTCGTCGTGGGTGAAGTTTTCGGTTTCAACCCTGATTCTGATTGTTTCCTCGTCATCCTCGTCAATTTCTGACGGGGTTCTGTTTACGCTGAGCCTGATTCTTGAATCGGCTGGCTCTTCGCTTAGCCTTACTGTTTCAACGTCAAAGTCCCTGTCCTCATAATTGTAAACTGTGAACTCAAAGTATTCCACTGTGTCCTCTGAAATAGTAATGTCCTCTGCATAAATTCTGATGTCTGAACAGTTTTCTCCTGAGGCACTCACGCCGCTTAAAAACAAGAGCAAAGTGAGCGCTATGATTGTGCGCTGAATAAGTTGGTTCATCATATTCATTTGTGCCCGAACTAGTATTTAAAGGTTACTAATTCACGTAAATTAGTTAATTTAAGCCTGTTTTTTTGGGTTTTTGCCAGGGTGCTGCAACTGGCAGGCTCCCAAAAAACAGTGATTAATTCAGCCCTTCATTACCGCAAGCGGAACGTGCTTTGAAACCTTTTTTCCAATCCCGCTTGCCTCAACACTTGCAATAACCTCTTCAACATCCTTGTATGCTTCAGGCATTTCCTCTGCAAGCCCTGACAACGACTTTCCCTTAATAATTTCTCCCTTTTCCTCAAGCTCTTTTTTTACCTGGTCGCCCCTCTTAAGTTTCATTGCAGCATGCCTTGACATTGTTCTCCCCGCCCCGTGCGCAACGCTTCCAAAGGTTTCCTTTAGCCCAGTTTGTGTCCCTACAAGAACGTAGGATGAGGTTCCCATCGTTCCTGGGATAAGTGCAGGGTGCCCTGTTTTCATGAATTCTGCTGGATTCTCTTCTCGCCCTGCCGGCATTGCCCTTGTTGCGCCCTTTCTGTGGACAAGGAGTTTTTTCTGCTCGCCGTTAATTTCATGCATTTCCTCTTTTGCAACATTGTGGCATATGTCGTAGAGCAGTTCCATTCCAAGCGATTCAGCATCCCGCCCTATCACTTTCTCAAAGCTTTCTCTGACCCAGTGCATTATCACCTGGCGGTTGCAGAAAGCGTAGTTTACGGCGCACTTCATTGCTTTGAGGTAATCCTGCCCTTCCTTGCTTTGGATTGGGGCACAGCAGAGCTGCTTGTCGGGAACGTTGATTCCGTACTTGTTCATCGCGCTAACCATTGTGTTCAGGTGGTCTGTTGCAACCTGGTGCCCGAAGCCGCGGCTTCCGCAGTGAATCATTATGGTAATCTGGCCCTGCTCCAGCCCGAATTTTTCCGCAATTTCCTTGTCAAATATGTCGCTTACTTTCTGGATTTCAAGGAAGTGGTTTCCTGAACCTAGCGTTCCAAACTGGGGCATTCCGCGGTGCAGTGCCTTGTCTGAAACCTTGGAGGCGTCAGCCCCGTCCATTTTCCCGTTTTCCTCGGTGTGCTTTAAATCGCGCTCCCATCCGTATCCGCGCTCAACAACGTAGGATGCTCCCTGCTCTAGAGCCTGCTTTAATTCATCTTCGCTGAGCCTTAGCTTGCTTTTTCCACCGACTCCTGCAGGGATTGCCCCGAACATTTCGTTTATCAGGTCCCGCAAATGAGGCTTGATTTCTTTTTCGGTTAAATTTGTTTTAACCAAACGGACGCCGCAGTTTATGTCAAAACCAATGCCGCCAGGGCTAACAACTCCCTTTTCGTAATCGATTGCAGCAACCCCTCCTATGGGGAATCCGTAGCCCCAATGGCAGTCCGGGAGGGCTATGCTGTATTTTTGTATTCCTGGGAGGTAGGCAACGTTTTTTACCTGTTGAAGTGCGCCTGCTTCAATCTCGCTTGTAAGCTTTTCTGTCCCGTAAATTCTTGCCGGGACAAGCATTCCCTCTTCCTTGGGCAGTTCGAAAATAGCTTCGGAAATTTTTTTCATTTCCATTTTTTTATCACCTTATATGTCAAGTAATACCCTCGAAACCCATTTATTTCCTTCTTTTTTGACGGAAAACTGGTTCCAGGTAACTGCCTTTATTTCCGAGCGGGGTTCGTGCCTTTCTGCGTCAAATTCCTCCCCCTCCAACTCTGCTTTTGCATAATTCCTGCCCTCGTCCAGCTCAAGAACCCTTATTTTGGAGAATGCGAGTTCTTTTGCGTGGAGTTCGAAGAGAATTGAATCCAATAAATTATGTAGAAGTTCCTCCGGGTTTTTGCCCTCTGCCTCTACTGTGAGCTTGGTTTTTCCCTCAACCTTTTCGGGGTTGTACATTACTGTGCACATTGCTTTTGCTGAGTTCTCAAAAAGTTCTGAAAGGTTTTCCCCGAATGCTTCAAATAGTGCGTCTGCAGTGTGTTCGAGGAACCTAAATCCTTTCACTACAGCACCCTTGAAAGGTCCATTATTTTTACATAGTCCTCAAGAGCTCTTTTTGTGTAGTCGTTGAGTTTCAGTTCCTTCAATGCAAGATTTGGCTTCATCCATTTGAATTCGGTGCCCTCTCGCTTGTCAAGCGTTACCTTTGTGTCCTTTGCCTTTGCAAGGTAGTCAATCATTACAAAGTGCTTTCTCTTGTGGAACTTTGTTGGAAAGATTGCGTCGTGCAGTGTAAAGAGTTTTTCATCGTGGATTTCCATTCCTGTTTCCTCTTTAACTTCCCTTCTCAAAGCATCAAGCCTTGTTTCGCCCTTTTCAATGTGCCCGCCTGGGACACTGTATAGGTCATTCCACTTCGGGCTCTTCATCAAAAAGATCTCGTTCTTTTCGTTAAAAATTAATGCTCCAACAACCGGTTCAGGAAAGCCCACTTCAATTGAGTCAATTTTTTCCACGCGATGTTTGTGCCTTTCGCCTTCTTTCTTTTCTCCGTGGAATGTGCTGTTCAAAAATATTTTCACAAGGTTTAGTGCGTCTCCCTTTTCAAGAACGCGTCCGCCCAGGCAAATCACGTTGGCGTTGTTGTGTTCCTTTGCGGCTTTTGCGGAGAACTCGTCCCATATTACCGCGGCGCGAATTCCTGCAACCTTGTTTGCTGCAATGCTCATCCCGATTCCAGTGCCGCAGCAAAGTATTCCAACAGACTCCTTGTCATCTGCAACCTCTTTGGCCACTTTTTCTGCAAAATCAGGGTAGTCACAGCTTTCCTCCGAACCGCATCCAAGGTCCTTTACTTTGTTGTCATTTTCAAGGCCTTTTTTGATGAACTCCTTGAGTTCAAATCCGCCGTGGTCTGATGCCAGTATTATATCCATTTGGGGAACACCTTTTGAATTATTTTGTGCAAAGCGATGCTTAAAAATAAATGCGTTTTTGGGAGAAAAGGAGGGCTTATTCTTTGAGCTCTATTTCAACGTGCACTGCTTCAGGGATTTCTACCCTCATTATTCTGCGAAGTGTCCTTTCGTCGGCTTCAATGTCCACAAGCCTTTTGTGTATGCGCAATTGCCACCTTTCGTAGGTTTCTGTTCCGCCTCCGCATGGGCTTTTTCTGGTTGGCACAATTAGTTTTTTGGTTGGGAGAGGTATTGCTCCTGAGTGCTTTACGCCTGTTCTTTCCGCAACCTCGAGAATTCTATTTGCAATCTCGGTTAATTGCTTGTAGTCCGGGCTTGTTAGCTTTATTCTTGCTTTTTGCATTTTCAATACCTCTGCTTACCAAAATTTAAAAAAAATGGAAAATTGGAAAGCAATAACAACACTGCTTTCCTTTCCCTGTGTTCTATTTATTTCTTTTCCCTTGGGGTTATTGACAGTACAATTCCTGCTGCAACTGTCTGCCCCATGTCCCTTATTGCAAAGCGACCGAGCTGTGGGAATTTCTTGTATTCTTCAAGAACCACTGGCTTGGTTGGCACAATCTTTACGATTGCTGCGTCGCCTGTTTTCAGGAACTTAGGGTTTTCCTCTTTAACCTGCCCTGTCTTGGGGTCAAGTTTCTTCTGGATTTCAGTTATCGTGCATGACAACTGAGCTGTGTGCATGTGGAACACAGGTGTGTAGCCCACTGGGATTGCGGTCGGGTGTGACAATACAACAATTTGTGCTATAAAGTCCTTTACGATTGTTGGAGGGTCGCTCACGTGTCCGATTACGTCCCCTCTTGCAATGTCTCCCTTGCCAATTCCCCTTACGTTAAAGCCAACGTTGTCGCCTGGCTTTGCTTCGGGGAGCTGCTCGTGGTGCATTTCAATTGTTTTTACTTCGGTTGTTACGCCTGGCGGGTTAATTATTACCTTGTCGCCTGGCTTTAGGATTCCTGTCTCAACCCTTCCTACCGGGACAACTCCAACACCTTTGATGTTGTAAACGTCTTGGATTGGAAGCCTGAGTGGCTTGCCTGTTGGAAGCTCTGATGCTTTGAATTCGTCTAAAGCATCCATGAGTGTAGATCCTTTATGCCATGTCATCTTTTCACTTTTCTTGACGACATTGTCGCCAACCCAAGCCGAGACCGGGATAAATTGGATCATGTTTTCCTTAAAGCCAACGCCTGTAAGGAGTTTTTTCATTGAGTCCTGGACTTCTTTGAATTTTGCCTCTTCGAAGTTGACTTCGTCCATTTTGTTGATTGCGACGATTATCTGCTTCAGGCCCATGACCTGTGCAAGGAATGCGTGCTCCTTTGTCTGGGGCTGCACTCCCTCTTTAGCTGCAACAACCAAAACGGCTGCGTCAGCCTGTGAGGTTCCTGTAATCATGTTCTTTACAAAGTCTTTGTGTCCTGGGGCATCAATTATGGTAAAGTTGTTTTTCTTGCCCTCAAATCTCTTGTAGGCAACGTCGATTGTTACACCGCGCTCCCTTTCTTCCTTCAGGTTGTCCATTGCGTAAGCGAAGGCAAAGGTTCCTTTTCCCCTTTCCTGTGCTTCTGCTTCAAGCTTCCTGTACTCCTGCTCTGACAAAGCGCCCGAGTCGTAAAGGAGCCTTCCGACAAGTGTGCTTTTGCCGTGGTCGACGTGACCAATGAATACTAAGTTCAAGTGTGGTTTTTCTGCCATTTCAATTACCTCCAATTATTAATTCGCCACCAATTCTTTCACTGGGGAAATTGGAAACCACTATTTATGATTTCCCCCCTGAAAACCTTTAAAAATCAATGCTTTAAGCCGTTTTAACCCTCTTTACTCCAGGAAAAAGTTGGCCGACTTAACTGTCGAGTCCATGCCTTTTCTCTTTCTGACTTCCTCTGTCACCTGCTTTTGCAGTTCTTTTGGGAGTTGTTCGTAGCCTGCGTATTCCGCGGTCCAGATTGCCCTTCCCTGGGTTGCTCCCCTAATGTCAGCAGAGAACCCAATGAGCTCTTTTACAGGTGCTTTGGCTATAATTATTGTTGTGTCGCCTTCAGTGTTCATTTCAGTAATCTGGGTTCTTTTTGAGCCCAGTTCCTTTGTTACCGCACCCATGTAGTCCTGTGGGACCGAAATTGTCAGTGTTTGCTTTGGTTCCTTTAGGATTGGGTTTGCTGAAAGCATGCAGGCGTAAATTGTTCTTGTTGTCAGCGGGAGAATCTGTGCAGGCCCTCTGTGGATTGCGTCCTCGTGAAGGGTTGCGTCCTCAATGTACACAATAACTCCCATGCAATTTTCTTTTGCAAGTGGGCCGTTTTCCATTGCGTCGCTGAATCCCTGTATTACAAGTTCACGGATTTCGTGCAGTGCAACAATTCCCCTTGTTGTGTCAACAAGAAGGTTGTTGTTGTGCACAGCCCAGACCTTTCTTGATGTGTCCCGTCCAAATCCGCATTCTTCAAATTGTGCAATCATTGCGGGGTCCTTTGGCTTTACTTTGCCCTGGATTTTCTTTTCCGCAAGTTTTTCAAACTGTTCCTGTGGCATGGGTTCAACGCTCATTTTAAACTTGTTGTGCTTGTTTGGGCTTTTTCCCTCCAAAACCGGCGATTCTGCTGTTACGGTTTCCCTGTACACAACAATTGGCGGGCTCACGATGATTGGAATTTTGTGGTCGTGCTCAATTCTGTGCTGGGTAACTTCCAGGTGAAGCTCTCCCATTCCGGAAATAAGGTGTTCGCCTGTTTCCTGGTTTAAGCTGGCCACAACATTGGGGTCTTCTTTTGTAATTTGCCTGATAACTTCAATCAGTTTTGGCAAATCCTTTGTCTGCTTTGCTTCAACGCTTACGGTCATTACCGGTTCGGTTGAGCTCTTAAAGCTTTCAAACGGCAATATGTCCTGGCTTCCAAGTGTTTCTCCTGTAAAAACCTCTTTTAGGCCGACAATGCATGCAATGTTTCCCGCAGGCACCTCGTCAACAGTTACCCTTTCAGGGCCCATAAAGACTCCAACCTGCTGTATTGCAATTTCTTTCTTGCTTGTGATAAGTTTTACTTTAAGGCCTTGCTTCATTGTTCCTGAGTAAACACGGCCTGTTGCAATGTCTCCTGCGTGCGGGTCAACGCTGACATTCGTTACCATCATTGCAAATGGCCCTGTTTCATCGCATGTAAGCATTGCTTTTCCTGTTGCACTCTCTGCTTCCCCTTTCCAGATGTTTGGAATCCTGTATTTCTGTGCATCAATTGGGTTGGGGAGGTGGTTAATTACCATCTCAAGTATTGCTTTGTAAAGCGGGCTCTTTACTGCAAGCTCTTTTTGGGTGTCCTCTTTCATGTGCCTGTACACATCGGAGAAACCGATTTTTGTTGCCTGCATCATGGGAACACTTACTGCCCAATTGTAGTATGCCGAACCAAATGCCACGCTTCCGTCTTCAACCTTAACGTTCCACTGTCCCTTTAATTTTTCAGGGGCGTTCTTGCTTATGAGGTTGTTTACTTTTGCAATTGTTTTGATAAATCTTTCCTGCATCTGCTTTTCGTCAAGCTGCAGTTCACTAATTAGCCTGTCAACCTTGTTTATGAAAAGTGTTGGCTTTACGTTTTCCTTTAACGCCTGCCTGATAACTGTTTCTGTCTGGGGCATTGTTCCTTCCACTGCGTCAACAACAACAATAACACCGTCAACGGCCCTCATTGCCCTGATGACGTCTCCGCCAAAGTCAACGTGTCCAGGGGTGTCAATTACGTTAATTAGGTATTTGTTGTCTTCGTATTCGTGAACAAGTGAAATGTTTGCCGCGTTGATTGTGATTCCTCTTTCCTGCTCAAGCTCGTATGAGTCCATGAAAAGCTGCTTTCCGGCAAGTTCTTTGCTGATTAATCCGGCTGCAGCAATGAGGTTGTCTGTCATTGTTGTTTTGCCGTGATCGATGTGTGCAACGATTCCGATGTTTCTGATATTTTTCCTGTTGCTCATAAGAGAGCTTGCAAGCTTAACCATTTCTTCTTTTCTGCCCATTAGATCACCTATTATCTCGATGCTTTTGCTATCCTTTCAACTTCGTCTCTTCTTTTCACGCTAAAGCTCTTGTTGTCTTCCTTTGATGCAAGAATCAGTTCTTCTGCAAGAGCTGTTGGGGCGTCAAGTTTCTTGTTGAATGATGCTGCAAATCCTGAAATTGCGATATTTTTTAATGATTCGTCAACGCGTGTGAGTGGTGCAACGTCTACTGCCTGGCTGTAAACTATTCCGCCCTTCTTTACCCTTGTTACGTCCTCTCTTGGGGCTGCGTTTTCAATTGCTTTAACAAGGACCTGTAGAGGATTCTCGTTTGTTTTGGCTTCAATAATTTCAAATGCCTTTTCAACTATTTCCATAGCCTGAAGTTTTTTTCCGCAGCTTCCCCTTCCTCTTATATATTTTCCGGAGAGTTTTCTTTTTCCCTGGCCGCTTCTCATAATCTTGTTCACAAGCCTTTCAACGATGTTAATGTTTCCCTTGTCAAACCTTTTTTTTGCCTTTCGCCCGAATGTGTGGGGGAAGAGTTTTGAGTCAAGGCTTATGTATCTTGCAAGCCCGAGGTCTGAGATTTTTACCTCTGATGTGTCCCATTTGTCAAATGTCATGGTCATTTCAATTACCTCTTAACCTTCTCCTTTCTTCCTGACCTAAGCATTTCAAGCGCCTGGTTGTTTACGTGGGTTACGCGGTATTTCACGCCCCAAAGGTCGCCGTATGGTCCCTTTTGGGCCCCACCGATTCCTTCAACAATGACTTCGTCGTGCTCGTCGATAAATTTTATTGCGCCGTCCTTTGGTGCAAGTGCGGTTAGCTGCTTTCCGTTTTTGATAAGCTGTACCCTAACGCATTTTCTGATTCCTGAGTTTGGCTGCTTTGCAGTAACTCCCCTTTTCTCTGTGACAATTCCTCTTGCCTGGGGGGATCCCTCGAGCAGGTCGTACTTAATGTCAAGGCCCATTTTCTTTCTCTTGTATTTGGGCTTTTTCCATCTCCATTTCTTTCTGTCTTTCTCGAGTTGTCTTCCTGCGAATTCTCCTTTTGCCATAAAAATCACTTCAACCTAACTTCTTCCAATCCATAGTTCCTTTGAGCTATTTCCTTAATCCTCTTAAATTTTCCCATTGCGGTCAAAACTTTTCTTTTCTCTCCGGCTTCAAGCAAAACAATTGCTTTCTTTTTGCCTTCGCCTTTGAGTTCCACTCCTTTTACTTTGACAGTGTAGAGGGCTTTTTTGAAAAATTCGCCGACATTTTCGGTGTAACCGAGAATCTCAACATTTTTCCTGAGCTTTTCCTTCAATGCCTTAACATTGCTTGCGTTCTTTCCTATTGCCTTTCCAACGTCGCGCCCTTTCACAAGAAACACAATGTTATTGCCTTGGACAACAACATCCCTTGCAACAACACGTGTGGCGCTGTTGAAGGTATTCATGTAAAAAATTTCGTCACTGCCTATTTTCATGCCACTGTTTCCCTTTATTCTTTCGCTGCATCAAGCACTTTGCTTTTTCCCTGTTCTTCAATGCTTAGCACCGAAACAACGAAGGGTTTCCCGCAAACGCTTCCAAGCTGCAATCCACTGCCCTTGAATTCGTATACCGGAACTTTGCTCACCATGCAAACTTGCTTGATTCTTTCCTTAAGCTGTGACTGAGCGTTTCCGCTTATAATAATTAACTTAGCAACACCCTTTAAAACACTTTTCTCGGCTTGCTGATTGCCGAATGTGACTTTTCCTGTGTCAACCGCCCTTCTTATTTCCCTTGAAACGTCCATTTTCATCCCTCTGTTACTTCTTTGGTTTCATTATTAGTTCAACGATTCCCGTTCCAACCCTTACTGGCTGGCCGACAATAATGTTTTCAACAACACCCTGGAGTGTTTCTATTTCTCCCTTAAAGCTTGCGTCAAGCAGGTGCTTTACTGTTTCCTCAAACGCCGCCCTTGCAAATGGTGAAGCCTTTTCTCTTGTGATTCCTGTTCTCACAATTCCCTTTACGCTGCCTGTGCGGGTCATCAGGTCTGCGAGGAGAATTATGTGCCTCAGGTCAATTAAAATTCCGTTTTCATCAAGTGTCTTGAACAATTCATTTGCAATCATTAGGCGTCCGGCCTCAATTCCAAGGGTCTTGCTTACCTCAATGATGTCGTTTGTGGTTGTTTTGCTTCCGTCAATTCCTTCAAGCTTCAAAACTGCTTTGAGGTTGCTTCCGCTTGTCTTTACTACAAACTCGCCGTGTTCCTCTGCAATAAGTGCTTTTTCAATTCCTTTCACTCCGTGCACCCGCGAGTTGAGCATTTTCATTAATGACTTTCGAATCTTAAGCAGGGATTCTTTCTTGTCAAATTCAAATTCAATGCTGTTCTTTCTCTGTGAAGGCTTTCCTTCCTTTATTGAATCCTTAATCATCCCAAGTATTTCCTTGAGGTCAACCCCTTTTTCCTTGATTGCTTCTTCGTTAACTGTTACAAGTGCGCGGTTCTTTGCGAACTCTTCATTAAGCTCTACAACGTCTTCCATTTTTACGTAGATTAGGCTTTTTGCAAATGCTTCCGCTTTTGCCTTGTCTTTGTTTGCCTTGCCATCGAGGAAAATTGTCATTGTAGGGTATTTTGCCTTGCTTCTTCCGTCAACAATTTCTTCAACCCTTTGGATTCCTGATCCGACACTTACCTCTGCCGCTCCAGCGTAGTGCTTTGTTCTCAAAGTCAGCTGTGTTCCGGGCTCTCCAAGGCTCTGTGCGGCGACAATTCCAACCGCTTCGCCTGGCTCAACCGTTATTGCCTCAAGCTTTCCCTTGATAATGTCAATAAATTCGTCTGTTTTTTGCTTGTTCAAATTTTCCCTTTCCGCAATTACTGCGATTGCGTCCATAACGCTTTTTGTTACCGGAAGGCCTTCCCATGACTCGGGCTTTACTTCTTCAATCTCGCGTGCCTTTTCCTTTTTGGGTTTCTTTTCCTTTGCGGGCTTTGCTTCCTTCTTTGCCTTGGCGGTTTCTTTTTTTGCCTTGGTCTTCTTGGCTGCCTGCTTTTTCTTTTCCTCGGCCATTTCCATCACCTTTTCTTGTTAAAGAGCCTGAACTCTTCCTCAATATCAACGCTTTGTCCCCTAATGGTGTTCATTGGGAAGATTCCGTCTTCTCCGTATTTGAACTGCACAACGTTTTTGTTTGCCGTTCTTACTGTTCCGTCGTGGTTTACCATCAGGTCTTTGAGGCTGTTTGCAAGTCTCCTGTAAAGGTATCCTGAAACCTTTGTTGAGACACCTGTGTCTACCTCTCCTTGCCTTCCACCCATGCTGTGGTAGAAGAATTCCCTTCCGTCCATTCCGGTCATAAAGTTTGTTGTAATGAATCCGCCTGCTTCCAATCCAACGTCATCCTTTTTGTTGAGTGGAATAAGCCTTGAGTGGAATCCTCTCTTTGGCCTTCCTTCCCTAACACTTGCCTGGCCCCAGAATCCCGCAATGTTCATCAGGTTTATGGCGCTTCCTCGGCTTCCTGAGAGAATCATAACCATTGTGTTGTACTCAGGGTCATCGCCTAACACTGTGCTAAGCTTTTCCTTCAGGATTTCCGCCTGCAACTGGTCCTTTGCTTTTGCCACAAGCCTCATCATGTTTATTTCGAAGCTTTCGGAAAGTGTTCTTCCAGGGATGTGCTTGAGTGTTCCTCTCCTGTACCTGTCAAGGAGTTTCTTTGCTTCCTCTGTTACATCCTCTATAATCTTCTTTTTCTTTGAGATTGCCTTGTCGCTAATTTCGTATTCATCAAGTCCAACGGTCATTCCCTTCTTTGTGAGCAAATCGCAGATGATTCTCATCACATAAAAGTAGAATTTTTCAACAACTTCGCTTGGGTAGTTTCTTGCAAGGGCATCAACGATTTTTCCCTGTGCTTCTCCAAGTGATGCCGCGTCAATTACTCCGCATTTAAGCTGTCCCTTTTCAATTTTAAGGTATGCATCGTACTGGCACTTCTCTTTCACGCAGCTTTTGCACATTCCGCTTTTCTTGAGAATGCGGCAGGTTGTTGTTTGGTATTCGAGGTCAAGGTCTTTTGGAAGCATCTGTGAGAAGATGAGCTTTCCTGAGTATTTCTTGCCCCTGTCAGGCTTTGGAATGTCCTTTACCCCTACTTCGTAGAAGTATCTCATGGCGTCTTCCCTTGTGAATTCTGTTGAGTTAAGTGTCAGCACATAAAGCCCTGAAACACCGTCTTCGTCAAGAATAATTACAGGCGCACCGTATCTTGGGCTAATCACCTGGTTTCGCACAAACATTAGTTCCTTTGCCTCGGTTTTTCCTTCCTCTGTCTGTGGAATGTGAATGTTCATTTCGTCCCCGTCAAAGTCTGCGTTGTATGGCTTGCATACAATTGGGTTGATTTTGAGGGTTTTTCCATCCATGATCCTTACTTTGTGCGCAAGCATGCTGAGCCTGTGAAGAGATGGCTGCCTGTTGAAGAGAACGATGTCTCCGTCGTGGATTTTTCTTTCTATCTTGTATCCTACATCAAGCTCTTCAAGAATTTCTTCCTTGTTTGAGTCGTCGATTCTCTTCCTTGTTTCGTCGGGGCGAATCATGTAAACTGCTTTTCCTTCTTCCTTTACAAGTGCTTTAATTTCCTTCTTGTTCCACTCTGTTATGATTTCAGGAACTGTCAAATCCTTTGCCATTGATTTTGGAATTCCAATTTCGCTGATTTCAATAAACGGGTCAGGGGTTACAGTTGATCTTGCCGCAAAGTTAACTCTCTTTCCGGTCAGGTTGTGCCTGAATCTTCCCTTCTTTCCCTTAAGCCTTTGGACAATTGTTCTCAGCGCGCGGCCACTTCTGTGCTTTGCAGGTGGAACTCCCGCGGTATTGTTGTCAAAGTAGGTTGTGACATGGTACTGGAGCAAATCCCACAGGTCCTCAATAATAAGCTGTGGTGCCCCTGCGTCAATGTTGTCTTTGAGCCGCATGTTGATTCTGATTATGTCAACAAGCTTGTGTGTTAAGTCGTCTTCACTCTTTATTCCTGATTCAAGTGTAATGCTTGGCCTAATTGTGATTGGGGGAACAGGCATTACTGTGATAATGAACCATTCCGGCCTGATTCTTTCAACATTGTATCCAAAAAGCGCAAGGTCGTCGTCAGGAATTTTTTCCACCCATTCCCTTATTTGGGTTGGGTAGATTCTTTCCTTGTCCAAAAAGTAGTTTGTTGGCTTGTCAAGGAGTAATTTTCCCTTTTTTGCCTTGCAGTGCGGGCAGGTTTCTTCCTTCTTTGCTTTTGTGAAAATCTTTTTTGCCATTCCATCGAGGTCGCTGGGGTTTTTTTCAATGTCTGCGTGTGCTTTCTGCAGTTTTTCTTCCGGAATGGTTATTCTTCCGCATGCCTGGCATGTGGAGTGCATTAAAACTTCAAGCCTTCGTGAAAATTCGCTGTGGATTACCGGCCTTACAAGTTCAAGGCTTCCAAAGTGGCCTGGGCAGTACTTCATTTTCTGTCCGCATGTTTTGCATCTTAGGCCTGGGTTTATTACTCCAAGGTGGGGGTCCATTAGGCCGCCTTCCATTGGGTAACCGTCCTTGTCGTAGGTGTCAGGGGTTTTAATTTCCAATGAAGACATTTTTCTCATTTGCGCAGGGCTGAGTATATTGAACTCGACTGCGTTGATTTTTTTCATCAGCATCCTTTTTTCACCTTAAGCCTTGTCTGTTATTCTTAGTTTTGGGAGTACTCCAAGTGCCTTGAGCTCGTCAAGCAAAAGTTTGAATCCGTAGCTCATTTCAACAGGGTATACTTTGCTTCCTCCGCAGAGTCCGCAGTATTTCCTGTTCCTTATTTGGTCGTTTATTGCAATAATTCCGCATTTCTCGCACACAAGTTCTGTTACCTTGTCCGAGTCCTCGATAAACTTTTCGTGCAAAAGCATTGCTGCCCCGTGCCCTACAAGTGTTTCCCCTTCCATCTCTCCGAACCTTAGACCGCCCTCTTTTTCCTTTCCTTCGGTTGGCTGTCTTGTCAGTATCTGCACAGGCCCTCTTGATCTTGCCTGCATTTTGTGTGCAACAAGGTGGAACAGTCTCCTGTATGAGATAACGCCTGTGAAGATGGTTGCCTGAATCTTTTCGCCGGTTACTCCGTCATAAAAGACTTCCTTTCCGTCTCCTCTGAATCCGCGCTCTTCAAGCATTTTTTCAAGCTCTGCCTGCGGTGTTGAGCTGAATGGAGTTCCGTCTACAATTTCTCCTTTTAAGCAGCCTGCTTTTCCGGCAAGCATTTCAAGCAAGTGCCCTATTGTCATTCTGCTTGGGATGCTGTGCGGGTTAATTATTAGGTCGGGTTTTATTCCCTCGGCTGTAAATGGCATGTCTACTTCAGGCGCAATTGCTCCAATTACTCCTTTCTGCCCGTGCCTTGAGCTGAATTTGTCTCCAACTTCCGGCTGCATTGTGCTTCTGATTTTAATCTTTGCAAGCATGTTTCCGTCTGCATTTTCTGTAACAACAACCTTGTCAACAACTCCGGGCTTTCCTTTTCTGGTTGTGACACTGCTTTCCCTTCTCTTTTCCTTAACTACGCCGAATTCTGAAATTTCCTCAAGGAATCTTGGGGGTGAGGTTCTGCCTATCACAATATCTTTTTCGTTGACTTGCTGTTCAAGCATCACGAGGCCGTCTGCACCAAGTTTCTTGTAGTACTCGTCTCCCAAATACCCTTCCGTTTCGTCGTTTGGTATCTCAAACTTATCTGTTTGCCCGCCTGGGTATCTCTGCTCGCTTGCCTCATACATTCTAAGGTAAGAGCTTCTTGCAAGCCCTCTTTGCACCGCTCCCTCGTTCAAAATAAGGGCATCGAGTGTGTTAAAGCCGTAGTATGGCATAATTGCAACAACAAAATTCTGCACCTGGGGCCTCTTGTCAAGCTCAAGCAGGTCCATTATCTTTGTTTTGACAAGGTTTTTCTGCGGGTAGTGCAGTAAGTAGCCTTCGGTGTCTGTTCTCAAATTGTAGTTTGTTCCGCAGATTCCTATTGCCTGCTTGAACATTTTTGCCCCGTGCAGTGCCTTTCCCGCCATGTTGTGCTGCAGGTAAGGAATCATTGATGAAATTATGCTGAATATTCCTACTGCGTCAATTTCAAGGTGTGAGTGCTCTTTTGTGAGCTCGTCCTCACTAAGTGCGATTAGTGCGTTTTCCTCTTCCTCCGCATCAAGGTATTCGATTACCCCTTCTTTCAGGAGGTCTTCCCAGTGAAGCTTGCCCTCTTTTACTTTGTGGACCTGTTCTTCTGTGAGCTTTGACTTTCCGTTTTCAACAACCACAAGCGGCCTTTGCAATCGGCCTGCATCTGTGTTTATGTATAATTCGTTTGTGTCCTCGTGGAATGCAATGTTTACCTGCTTGTCAATTTTTCCGGTCCTTCTTGATTCCACAAGCTCTTGGTTAAGTTTTCCCGGCTGGTTGTGGAAACCTATAAGTCGTCCGTTAATGTAAATTTTTGCTTCTTTTTTTGCCGCCATTTAATTCACCTAAAGTTTCCTCAGCTTAACGCCTTTCTTGTTAAGAATTTCCTCAATTGGCGTTTCGTCGGTTTCTGTTGTTACCTCTGCAAGCATTGCGAGGTTTTTAACAAGTCCGCACTGCGGCCCGTCTGGGGTTTCGATTGGCCCAAGCCTTCCCCAGTGTGTTCCGTGCACGTCCCTTGCTTCGTAAAGTTCCCTGTTCTTGTTCAGCGGGCTTTTAACCTTTCTCATGTCCGAAAGCGGGCTTAAGTAGTTAACCCTGTCCATAAACTTGCTTACTCCGGTTGAACGCCCAATCCAGTTTCCTGTGCTCATGGCAAACTTGATTCTTTCGCTTACGGCTCCAGGCCTTACAATTGTGCTGATGTTAAGTTTTCTTCTTCTTGTAACTGTTCTGTCAATCTGGAACCTTAAGTCCTTTATGAAATATTTGAAGCTGTATCTGAAAAGGTGCTCCATGAGCTTTCCGCTCAATTCAAGCCTTTTGTTGCTGTAGTGGTCCTTGTCGTCCGCTTCCCTGATTCCGTACGACCTTTCAATTGCCTTTGTTGCCATCATGACAAGGTAGTATGCTTTTGCAAGCCTAAATTCCTTTGTCTGCCCGATGTGCGGGAGCAGGAAAGCGTCAATTACTTCCTGTGCCCTCTTAAGCCTGTAATCAATTATCTGGCCTGGGGCAACGAATTTTCCAATCTTGTCAAGGGCCTCTTCCTCTGTTTTTACAAGGGTGTTTTCCCAGTTTACAAGAATATCGTTATGAACCTCTATTTCGTCAGGGAAAGCGCTCTGAATGTCCTTAATGCTCTTAAGCCCCAAGGCTTTTAGCAAAACAAACAGCATTAATTTTCTTGGGGAAGCAGGGAATGTAACGTTAAGAATTCCGTCATCCCTTCTTGAAACCCTTACTCGTCCCTTGAATGCTCCTTTTGTGGAAATTACCTCTGAAGCAACTCCCTTTACTTCCTTTGCAATCAGGACACGGTCAGATGCAAGAACTTCCTGAGTCATCAGGATTTTCTCCGAACCGTTTATGATAAAGTATCCGCCAACATCCATTGGGTCTTCACCAACTTCAATAAGCTCTTCATTTGATAATCCATTAAGCCAGCAAAGGTCGCTTTTGAGCATTAGTGGCATTTCCCCAATGCACGCTCTCCTAATGTCCTGCTCAACATCCCGCCTAAGCAGCCTCATTGTAATCCAGATGTCTCCGGCATAGGTTCTGTTCCTAATCCTTGCTTCCATCGGGAAAATCATATCGCGCGGGGAGCCGTCGGCTTCTCTTATGCTTGGCTTTCTGATTTCAATGTCAGACAATTCGATTTTAACTTCTTCAATTTTTGGGATTATTTCGTCGTTTTCTTCAACGATTTCCGGGAGCTTTTTTTCGATGAACTGGTTGAATGAGTCTATCTCCATTTGTGCAAAATCCTTGTCATGGAAATAGCTTTCAATTAATGGCCAACGATCCAAAAAAACTCAACCCCTTTTACCCTACAACCCTGTAGTAAATTGTTTTTCCCGCAGTCTGCGAGTTTCTTACAATCTTTACGATGTCGCCCCTCAAGGGCTTAAATTCCTTTATTGCAGGATCAGTTTTCGAAATAACCGGAAGCTGACCCGCTGTTATTACAAGTTCAGCGAGAATTTTTTCAGCCTGCTCTTTGGGAAGCAAATAATGCTTTGGAACCAAAAAATGGTCGTTTATCGAGAAAACCAAGAATACACCCACTATCTAAATTAAAAATGGCGATTTTTAATGCAAAAACGTGATTGGACAGGTAATCTCAACCATTTAAGTTTCAATTTAAGGCATCAACTTAAAACAATCACGCGCATTAAAAAATCGCCACAAATACCTCTACTCAAGAGATTGTATTTAATATAATCTAAATCATAGAAAGCTTTTTAATGCTTTCTTGAACTTGGCTGTTTTCCCGCCCTTTTCTTCATCAATTCCTCAAAAAGGACCCTGGTTTCGGGGAGTTCAAGCCTTGCGTCGGCATATTCGTAGAATTCCTCAAGGCTTAGCTCAAAGTTTCCCTTCTCCTCATACTCAACTGCCTGAAGGATTGCCTCAAGGCGGTCTAGCTCGTAAACAAGTTTTGCCTCTTTGCTTTCGCGGGCCTCATACTCTTCCCAAAGGGCTCTAATTTCTGAAGCGGTTTTTTCGTCAAGCATTCCACACAATTCATCCAACGCCTTTTCCTCGCGCTCTTTCTTTTCGTGGTTTGTGATTTTCTGCAGCTCTTCCTTAATTCTTGTGGCAACATCGCCGCAGATTGATTCAGGCAAGTCGTGCACCACGGCAAGCTTTACCGCCTTGCTTTCATCAAGCCCCATTTTCTTTGCAAAAGTGAGGGCCATTACGCTCAGCCTGAAAGAGTGCTCGGCAACGCTCTCCGCATTTTTAACGCCGCGGTCAACCCAGCCGCATCTCTTCTCTTCCTTGAGCTTTCCAACAGTTTGAAAAAATTTAATCAGGTCCATTTAAGCAACTTCGATTGTTTTATATATATATTAATCTATTAAAAGAAATGATTATATGGCTGAACCTTTTTTGGAAATTCTTTCACAGACCTATTTCGGGAACACTTTGCTGCAGTATGTTTATTTCCTGCTCACAATTGTCGTTTCATTTCTGGCGGGGAAAGTTGTCAGCTTTGTTATAAAGAACCATTTGCGAAGGCTAACCGAAAAGACAAAGACTGACGCAGATGACTTGCTGCTTGATATTATTGAAAAGCCAATTTGGATTATTGTTTTAATTGCGGGATTTGCGCTTGGCTTTCAGTTCCTTTCGGTCTCCCCTGAAATTGGGTTCTTTTACTACAACACAATCAACGTTTTAACCGTTGTTGTGGTCACATGGGTGCTAATCAATTTTGTTGACAAGTTCATCCAGAGAATTCTCAAGCCGATTGTGAGCAAAACCGATTCAAAGCTTGACGACCAGCTCATTCCGGTTCTGTCAAAGATTACAAAGATTGCAATCCTGGTTCTTGCTCTGATAATTGTGGTAAGCAACTTTGGCTACGATGTCACCGCCCTTGTTGCCGGTCTTGGAATCGGTGGTCTTGCAATTGCGTTTGCAGCGCAGGAAACAATCTCCGACATCTTCGGCGGTTTCTCAATTTTCACATCAAAGCCGTTTGTTGTGGGGGATTCAATCCAAATGGGTGATACGGTTGGGGAAGTAATAGAGGTTGGGCTAAGGCACACAAGAATCAGAAACCTTGACAAGAGAATTGTAATCGTTCCAAACAGTCAGGTTGCAAAAAGCGTGATAATTAACATTACTTCCGCCCCGCAAAGGAAATGCGTTTGGCATTTGGGTGTTACATATGACACAACGATTGCAAAGATTGGGAATGCAAAGAAGATTATTGTGGACGCAATCAACGCACATCCTGAGTGCGAGGACGACCCCATCGTTGAGTTTGAGGGGTTTGCCGACTCATCCCTTACAATTCTTGTGATTTTTTACACCAAGGAAAATGACTTTGGGCAGTTTGTTCGCGTGCGGGACTCAATTGGAATGCGAATAAAGAAAGAGTTTGAAAAGGCCAAGATAGAGTTTGCCTTCCCGACCCAGACAATTCATTTGGCAAAATAGTCAGGCCTCAATATCTATGCCGCCGCGCTTTTTCGCTTCTTCAGCCCTTCTTTTAAGGTCTTCAGCGCGTTTAGCCTGCCGTTTTGCCAGCTGCTCTGCGGCCTCCTGCTCAGGGGTTTTTTTGCGAATTTTCTGAACCCTTTCAACAGGGGGAACCCTCTGTCCGATTCCAAGGGCTTTTGCAAGCCTTCTTCCAATGCGTGAAATGCGTGGCATAGTAGGCTATTGTTTTTCCCTGTTTTTAAGATTTTGCCAGCCGGCAAAAGCCTTTTATCCAAAGAAGCACTTATTTAGTTGAATGGTTTTTTGGGCGATAGCGGTCTTTTTAGCCAGTGCTGCACTTATTGTCACAAGCAGCAAGTGGGTTGTGGACAATTCCCTTGGGTTAAGCAAGATTATCGGGGTTTCCACTTTTGCAATAGGCTTCATTATTCTTTCAATCTCAACTTCTCTCCCTGAACTCGCTGTTGCGCTGTTTTCATCGCTTGGAGGCACGCCCCAGCTTTCGCTTGGCACCATTTTTGGATCAAATGTTACAAACTTCACTTTGATTATTGCGGCAGTTGTCTTTTTTGGCGGGGAGATTTACCTCAAAAGCAAGGTTGTTCGTGAACTGCTTGAACTGCTTTTGATTACAACAATAGTTACTCTCTTTATTTTCTTCCAGGCAAGCATAACCTTTGTTCACGGGATAGTTTTCCTCGCATTCTTTGCACTGCTTGTGCGGCGCCTGTACAAGAAGGGCAGAATTCCTCCGGTGCTTATAAACGACTCCAAGCGCGGCAAGAAAAATGTTGCAGCAATGCTTCTCGCAGGCCTTGCAACTCTTGTTGCCGCAAGCTATTTCCTTGTTTCAAGCGCGGTGCAAATCTCCTCCACTCTCGGAATCGCGCAGACGGTTTTTGGGGCTGTTGCAATTGCGCTAAGCACCTCTCTCCCCGAGTTAAGTGTTGAAATCCGTGCAATAAAGCAAAAGGAGTATGCACTTGCAATGGGTGACCTTTTTGGCTCGGCTGTTGCAAACATTACGCTTGTTCTTGGCTCGCTGATAATAATCAGCCCTGTTCCGCTTGACCCAAGCCCCTTGCTTGGAGCGGTTTTTGTTGTTCTGGCTGCGATGGCATTAATCTGGCTTTTTTTTGTGCGCAGGGGCAAGATTGGAAAAAAGGAAGCAGCATTGCTGTTCCTGCTTTACGCTGTGTTCGTGATTTACGAGCTTGGTTTTGTAATGCTGTAAAAAAAAAGAAAAAGGGGGAGAAAGTAAAAAAACTTACTTTCTCATAATGAAGAATGCCGCCGCCCCAAGAACAATAACCACAACTGCAACGCCTACAATTATTGTTGTTGTGTCGGCATCAAACGAGCCTGTGCTTGCCGTTGTGGTTTCAACGAATGCTTCCTCTGGAAGACCCAGAACGTCAAACTTCACAAAGCCGTCTTCCTGCTCCTCGCCGCCCTCTTGCTTTACAAGGGTTCCGGGAAGCCTCACAAGATAGTTGTATTCAAAGCCCATCATTTTGAGCTGTGCCAACTGTTCTGAACCCTCTGGAAGCTGTTCAGCCGACTCGGTTTGGTTTACTGACTCAAGCGCTTTCTTGACATCGATTCTGAATGTATCCCCATCAATTGTAATGGCTTCGGAATTGCTTCTGTCAAGTGTTCCGCTCAGGCTAAGCACCTTATCCTCAAATGTGCAAGTTATGTTAGTCAGCTGAAGCGGGGAATCACCTGCCTGCATTTCCTCTGTCATTCCATCGCATGGATTTTCTTCCGCCATGTTTACTTCGGAGTCAGGGTCATCCGGAATTGCTGACAAATCCATGATGAGTGACATGTCGGACATTCCGTTTGCCTTAATGTCCTCTTTTATTTCAATCTTAACGCAGCCGGAAAATACCACTAATGCAATTAACAGCCCGGCAAGCAAAAATTTCTTATCCAAATTAATTCACCTCACAAATAAATTTACTGTAATCAAAAGGCGTTAACTGTATTTAAATGTTGGTTAAGAAAGAGAGCGTCCCAACCTGCTCTGTTATTATTGTTATTATTATTATATTTTTATTATGCACAAGAAAAAACGAAACAAAACAAAAAACAGAAAAACAAAATACTGAAGATAATCTAATTTATCCTAAATAGAAAATATTAAGCGCCCTAGCCGGGAATCGAACCCGAGTCACAGCCTCGACAGGGCCGTATCCTAACCTCTAGACTACTAGGGCAAAAAATTCGTTTTACCTAATTCAATTGGGGGCAGCAAGGTTTAAAAAACTAAATTCATGGCGTCTCTGCGACAAAGTAAAGCTCTTCACTGCTGCGGGAGGGTTCTCCAAATACCGCATCAAAGACGCGCACGTTCACAAAGCCTGCCTTTGAAAGGTTTTTTGTGACAATTGCCCGTGTGTAAGGCCTTTGCGCAACGGTTTCCTCTGTTCGCTTGAACCGCTCCCTTCCAAGCGCCGTGAAAACGGACATTTTGATTTCAAGCATTCCTTTGCGAAAAAAGTTTTCCCACACAAAAAAGTTTTTTCCAACGCGCCCGGCATACGGTTCCTCAAGCGAAATGTGCTGCATGTACTTCTTTGTGTAAATTTGGAAAATGAACTTTCCTTTTTTTCCAAGCAAATGGTGTACTGAAGAAAAGGCCTGAAGCAGGTTTTTTTCTTTCAGCAGGTGGTTTAGGCAGTCCCCGCTCACAACAACGTCAAATTTTTCCTTTTCCTTGAAGCACTCGATTTTGCTGCATTCAAATTTAACTTTCAGCCCTGCTTTTGTTGCCTTCTTCTTTGCGATTGCAAGCATTTCTTTTGAGGAGTCAACCCCCTTAATCTGGAAACCGTGCCACGCAAGGGGGATTGTGTACTTTCCGGTTCCGCATCCAATGTCAAGAACCCTTGCATTCTTCTTTCTTGCAAACTTTTTTACAAATGAAAGAAAACGAATAGACGGGTCAATGGCTTCGTCGTAAACCAATGCAAAGCTTTTGTACAAATTTGGCTTGCCCATTCAAATCTCGAAGCAGAACGATTTTATTAATCCTTTCACTTGCCGGGTTTTTGGGAGATTTAAAAGAAGTTTTGTGCATGTATTGTGCATGGAAAAAGGCTTGCTCACGGCTTTTTCTGCGGCTATTTTGTTTGTTTTATTAGCCGGCTGTGTGGGTGGGCTGTCAACCGGGGTTAAGCCATTGAATGGAGGGAGTTTAATGAAAATTGAAAGTACCGATTTTAAGACGGGGGCAGCAATTCCAGCAGAATTTACGTGTGACGGGCAGAACCTGAATCCGGAGCTTCATTGGGAGGGAGCCCCTGCAGAAACAAAGAGCTTTGCGCTTACCGTGCGCGATCCGGATGCCCCAAGTGGAACTTTTGACCACTGGCTGGTGTGCAACATTCCTGCAGGCGTTTCATCGATTGCAAAGGAAGCGGGTGCTCCAGCCGGCTCAAAGCAGGTTCCAAACGATTTTGGAAAGCAGGATTATGGAGGCCCGTGCCCGCCAAGCGGAACACACAGGTATTTTTTCAGGCTTTACGCGCTTAGCGTTGAATCAATTGACTGCTCAAATAAAGACGAGCTTTTTGTTGCACTTTCGAAGAACAAGATTGCTGAAGCGGAATTGATGGGAACTTTTGCACGCTAGTAGCCTGCAAAGTTTTCAAGCACAATGCGTTCCTTTGGAATGAAGAGTTCTTCCACTGCAATTTTTTCCATTACTTCGTTGAACTTTGGCGGGCCCACAATGTAGAAGATTGTGTCCTCCAGGTCGCCTGAATAGTTCTTAACCATTTCTGCAGTAATAAAACCGGTTTCTCCCTTCCACTGCGCTTTCTCTTCATTGGTTAGGTTGGTTAGTGTATTGATTACTTTCAGGCTCACAATTTTTTTCTCAAGCTCGTCAAGCTCTTTTCTGAAAACAATTCTTTCCTCGTTTCTGTTGCTGTAGAACAGAACCATTCCGTGCTCTTCTCCCTCATCCGCAACATACTCAAGCATGCTTCTAACGGGGGTTAGCCCAATTCCGCCTGTGAGGAAAACAATTTTTGAATCCCCTGCCTTTTTCAGCGTGAATTCACCCATTGGCTGGGGCAATTCAAATTCGTGCCCTGGCTTAAGTGAGTTGAGCGCCTGCTTGTAGTCTGAGTCGGAGATTATTGTTGTGAACTCCACATTTTCTCTCGTTGGGGAATTTGAGAAAGAAAAGTGCTTTGTGAACTTTTTTCCATCCAACTCAAAGTTGAAGAAACAGAACTGGCCTGCAATAAATTCAATTTTTTTCTCAGGCTGCAGTATGAATGTCTTAATTCCCGGTGACTCCTCTCTTTTTTCCACAAGAGCTGCTTTCATTTCAATTACTTAAACGCTTTTGATTGTTTTATTTCTTTCCCTTGCATAAAGGGGCGGTTTAAGCAAGCTCATTTCTTGTAAATATTCTTTCTGTGTGAAACCTTTAGCACAAGGATGATTAGTTTTTTTTGTTCAATGTCAGCTATTGCCCTGTAGTGGCCAATTCTCAGGTTGTAGGCTTCCTCTCCCACCAGCTTTTTGAAGTGGGTTTCCGGCCGGATTCTTGCCCTCTCCAAAGCTGAAACAATTCGTTCCTGCTGGCTTTTTTCGAGTTTTTTGAGCTGGCGCTCTGCTTTGTTGGAGATAACAATGCTGTACATTTACAAACCCAACTCTTTCTTTACCTGTGCGAGAGTTTTAACCTTGCCTTCCTTGAATTCCTTCCTTGCTTCTTCGATATCCCTTTTGGTTTCCTCTGAAATTTCCATTGTGTCCTCCAGCAAATCCCAGATTACTTCTTCATAGCTTTCTTTGCTGCTGAACTTGCGATCCTGCAGCTTCTTGCGCAGTTCTTTGCTAATCTGAATGGTTGTTTCCATAGCCACTATATAAGTTGTTATAGTTTATAATCTTTTCTTTAATTTGCCCACTCTGCCATTCTTGCCTGCTTCAGGCCAGAGGCCTGAATAAATGGCCCTGCCCTTGCCATTATTGCCCCTGCCCGCTTCAAATCCATTTCCTCAATCTTTTTCTTGTGCTTCCGCAGCTGCAGAATCTTGTCCGCACTAACCGGCCCTATTCCCGGAACATGCAGGAGCTCTTCTTTGCTTGCGCAATTAATGTCAACAGGGAATCTGTTTGGATTGTTTAGTGCAACCGCAAACTTTACGTCCTTCACATTTCCAAAATTTTCCTCTTCGTTTAAGGCTAATTTCAATTCCTTCAGCCTGTAACCGTATACACGGAGCAGCCAGTCGCTTTGGTAGAAACGATGCTCCCTTGACGGCTCTTCCGCTTCCCTGCCCTCAAGCCCTGTTCCCTCAATGGGCTGGAAGGCAGAGAAATATGTGCGGTAGAGCTGTGTTTCATGGTAGAGCCTATCCATTTTACCAAGTATTTCCAAATCCGTTTCGCCCGCCGCCCCCAGAAGGAACTGGGTGGTAAAGCTTCGAAGAAGCCCCTTGCGCTTTATTTCGTTTATCCAGCGAAACCTTTTCTCCAAGTCGTTTGAATAATCCTTTGTGCTGCCAAGCAACTGCATTCTGCTACTGCTTGTTGCCTCCAAATTCAGTGACATTCTTGTTGCAAGCCCTGCCATTTCGTACACTAGGTGCTTTGACATCGTGGGCAAAACTTTCAAATGAATGTATCCCTTAAATTTGAATTTGTTCCGCAAAATTTTTGCACTTTCAATCATTTTTTCGGCAGTTCTGTCAGCTTCCCCTGTTATTGCGGAACTTAGGAAAAGCCCGGCTACCTGCCCTGCCCTGTAAAGTGAGTTAAAGCTTTTTGCAACCTCGCCGGGGGCGAGTTCTGCTTTTCCCTTTGAACAGCTGCTGTTAACGCAGTACTTGCAGTCGTGAATGCAGGCATTGCTTTGCAGCACTTTCATTAACCTGCATTGCTCCGCGGTATTTGAGCAGTCGTGCACAAAGTTTGAGTATGAGGCGGGAATTTTGCTTTTGCGAAGGCTCTTTCTTTTATCGCCTCCGCATGAATCCCATGAAGCGGCAGAGCCAAGCTTCTGCAGTTTTTCAAGAAGCATGCAATAATGTGGGGTTGGCTTGGGGTATTGATTTGGATGGAGTTACTTTCCGGTATTCCGCTGATTGCCGATTACAATCCTCGCATCAACCGCGTAAAGTTTTCCCTTTGAAACAATTATTGGGTTCAAATCGATTTCCTGAATTTCCGGAAAGTCCAGCACAAACTGTGAGAATGCGATGAGAATCTTTTCAAGTTCAAGAAGGTTTATTTTGAACTTTTTCCTGTAGCCTGCGAGAAGTTTGTAGACCTTTGTTCTCCGGATAATGTTTTTTGCAAGGGTCTGGTTTAGGGGGGGCAATCCTATGCTCTTGTCCTGGAATAGCTCTGTTGCAACCCCCCCCATTCCGAACAGAATTACCGGCCCGAACACCGAGTCATTTTTTGACCCAAGGATTAATTCAAGGCTTCCTGCAACCATTTTTTGCACGCTAACCCCTCTGATTTTTGCATTGGGGGCTGCCTTTCTTGCATTGGAAGTAATTTTTTTGAACGCATTTTGCACTTCTTTTTCTGAAGCAAGGTTTAGGGAAACCGCGTTTGCATCTGTTTTGTGCGTAATTTCGTCCGAAACGACCTTCAGTGCGATTGGGAATCCAAGCAGGCGTGCCTGCTTTACAGCGTCCTTTGCATTTGCTGCAAACACTGTTTTGTTTACGGGAATTCCGTACTCTTCCAGAATCTCTTTTGAGTCAACCTCATCCAGCACACGGTTTTTTCTCGCAAGGTTTTTATCAAAGATTGCGCGAATCCTTTTCTTGCTTGGTTTTGAGCCGAGTTCAATTTCCTTTGGTTTCTCGTAAAGGTTTGCGATATTTTCCCTGTAGGAATTCATGTAGCTGAAAACCCTCACCGCTTTTTCAGGGGTCCTGTAGGATGGCAGGCCTTTTTTTCTGAGAACCTCGCGTGCGGGCTCAACAAATGATTCCCCCATCCAGCATCCGAGAACGGTTTTCTTGCTCTTCTCCGCCTGCTCTGCAACAATCTTTGCAACCTCTGCGGGCCTTGTTATTGCCTGCGGGCTAAGGATTACAATTACCCCGTCCACGTTCTTTTCCTTGAGCACCACGTTAAGCGCTTTCCCATAACGTTCGGGCGGAGCGTCTCCTAAGACATCAATCGGGTTGTTTCTGCTCCAGTGCTTGGGAAGAACCCTGTCAAGCTTTGCCATCGCCTCATTGGACAGGGCTGCGATTCTGCACCCGTTTTTAATCACAGCATCAGTTGCCATTACCCCCGGCCCGCCTGCGTTTGTAATTATTGCAAGCCTGTTCCCTTTGGGAAGGGGCTGCCCTGCAAGTGCCTTTGCGCACCCAAGAAGGTCCTGCACGCTTTCAACGCGCACAATTCCTGCCCTTCTAAAAGCGGCCTCAAACACAGCATCGTTTCCTGCCATTGAGCCTGTGTGGGAAATTGCAGCCTTTGCGCTCTCGTTAAACCGGCCTGATTTTGCAACAATTATTGGCTTGCTTTTGGAAAACCTTATTGCCGCATCCATAAACCTTTTTGCGTCCTTGATTGTTTCCATGTAGATTGCAATGCTTTCCACATCCTTGTCCTGCTCAATGAATTCAATCAAATCCGCAAAGTTGATGTTGAGCATTGAGCCGACCGAAATAAAGTATTTGAATCCAACATTTTGCTTTATTGCCCAGTCAAGAATGCTTGAGCACAAAGCACCGGACTGGCTTATCAGCGCCATTTTTCCGGGCAAAGCGTTTCTTGTCGCAAAGCTTGCGTTAATCTTTTTGTCAGGCCTTATGAACCCAAGGCAGTTGGGTCCGAGAACGCGCATTCCCGTTCCCCTCACAATTGAGGCAATTTCCCTTTCAAGCTCCTGCCCTTTTTTTCCAATTTCCCCAAACCCTGAGCTTACAATTATTGCCGACTTTGTTTTTGCAGACACGCACTCCCTTACAAGCGATGGCACGATAAATGATGGGGTTGCGATTATTGCAAGGTCAATTTCTTCCGGGAGATCGGTTATGCTTTTGTGGCACTGGATTCCCATCACATTTTTCCTGTTTGGGTTAACGGGGTAAACTGTTCCCTTGTAGCCGCTTCCAATCAGGTTCTTCATCAAAGAAAAGCCAACGCTTCCCTTCTGGTTGCTTGCCCCGATTACCGCAATGGATTCGGGGTTAAACAGCTTGTCTAATCCGTTCAAAAGTGTGCACTCTCCGCCCTAATAAGGCACGAAGAATTTAATACAGTTTGGTGCGGCTCAAACTACTTTTTTGCCACAAAAAGGTTGCAGTGGCAGTGGCTCATGTCCTCTATTTCCTTCTGGTGGAAAATGCACGGGCAGATTATGTCCTTGTCCTTTTCCTTGTCACCGCTTAATGCCCTGCACGGGCAGTATAGCTCGCCGTTTGATTGCTTTTTCCAAAGCAAGCCGGTTATGATTGCATTTACAATCTTCTCATCAGGATTCATTGCAATGCCTGTTTCCTCGGCAAATTTTTCGCTCTTTTCAAGCAGTGCTTTTTCCTCATCACTCATAGTACCAACTCACAAATTTTCGTCAAGCCACTTTTTTATGACTTCCCCGGGCCTTGCGCCTGTAAATCCGTTCACAACTTCCCCGTTCTTAATAAGTCTCACATCAGGGATTGGTGAAATTCCAAATTTTGCGCTTGTCTGCGGATTCTCGTCAACGTTCAGTTTTGCAAGCACAAATTTTCCATCGTAATCTTTTGCAATTTGCTCAAGAACCGACCCAAGCATTTTGCACGGTCCGCACCAGATGGCATAAAAGTCCACAAGAACAGGAATTTCCTTGCTTTTTTCCACAACTTCCTTTTCAAAATTTGCATCGTTTGCATTAACTTCCATCTGAATCAGCCTCAAACGCATTATATTTTCTTATGATATTAAAGGGCACAGCCAAATTTAAAAGACTTTATACCACTGGTTCATACTATTGGAGGGATTCAATTGCATGACATAGCGGTAGTTCAAAGTTTTCTGGACGCAATAGTTGAAAAGGTTGAGGGAAGAAAAGTTGGCTCTGTAAAGGCAACACTTGCAATAGGGGCGCTTCGTTTTGTGGAGAACGAAAATGTAAAATTCTGGATGCAGGAAATGCTGAAGAAGGAATTTGGGGAATCCACGAAAACCGAGATTAAGGTTGAAACAATTCTCCCTTCAATAAAATGCGGCTGCGGTTTTGAGGGGGATGTGAAAGACTTTGAGGTCACGCACGACATGGCCCACCTTGGAATTTTTGAAATGCACTGTCCCAAATGCGGGGGAAAAAATTTTGAGATTACAAAGGGCAGGGACTGCGCCCTCACAAGTCTGGAGATTGAATGAAGCTCATTCTCCTGGGGATTGGAAGCCCGCTTAATGGGGACGACGGAATAGGCACACTTGTTGCCAAAAAGCTTGAGAAAAAGAAGTGGCTTAATTCAATCCCCTGCGAAACCGTTCCTGAAAATTTTGCAGGGGTTATCCGAAGGGAATTGCCGGACATTGTGATTCTTGTTGATGCCGCAGAAATGGGCCTTGAATCCGGCCAGTTAAGGCTTGTTCCAAAAGAAAAACTGAATTCTATTGCAATGGGCACGCATGGAATTCCACTGAAACATCTTGTTTCAGAGCTTGAGGAAAGCGCAAAGCAGGTAATTTTTATAGGGGTGCAGCCTGAAACAGTTCGCTTTGGGGAAAGGCTTTCCCCTGCCGTTAAAAAAAGCGGGCAGAAGCTTGTTGAAATAATAAAGCAAAGGGGCTGGAGTCAAATTGAAAAGCTTTAGTCCCGTTTGTAGTCTGCAATCAGAAACTCGTTGCTCAGAGTAAGCGCGTTAACCGGGCAGACATCAACACACTGTGCGCAGAAAGTGCATCTTGAGCAGATGTATTTGATTTTTCTTTCCTTTTCCTGAAACACCACTGCCGCTGCAGGGCATACTTTAATGCAGAGTTTGCAGCCAATGCATTTGTTTCGGTCGTAGTCTATTTTTCCCCTGAATTTTTCAGGAACCGGAATGGGGGGATTAAGCCGTGCCTTGCCTTTGCTGACTTTTTCAAGAAGTTTCAGCACTGATTTTGGAGCGTGTTTTGCCGGAAACTCGTTTGTGGCGGGTTTTTTGAAAAGCTGCCTCAAAAGCTCTTTTGCCATTTCAAACATTTATACCCCTCCCAGCAAAACATCCGCAGTAACCAAAGCAAGCCCCAACAGAGCAATTGCCGTTGTATGCCCCAGGTATACTTTTACAATCTGTGTTATGCGGAATCTTGCAATCGCAACCCTTGCAAATGTTGTTCCAACAAAAACAACCGCAATAACTTTCAGAATGTAGAAAACTATTTCAGCGGCAATGGATTCATTGCCTGCAAAGCCAAACAAGGGGCCTATGCTGAATGGCAGGAATATTGCGGTTATTATTGAGGCCATTGCAACTGTTTTAACCGCGTCCGTAAGGTAGAACAGCGCAAGGTTTGTTCCGGAGTACTCCACAAGCAGCCCCCCTGCAATTTCGGTTTCCGCTTCTGCGCTGTCAAACGGGATTTTCGCAAGCTCCCCGGGCATTACAAAGAGCAATGCAATAAAAAGCAGCAAAAGCCCAACAAGCCCAATCGGGCCAACAAGTGCCCAGACGTTTGCAGTCGCTATTGTGTAAAGTGAGAACGATGCGGCATGCCCGGCGCTTGAAACAAGCCACGCCGTTGTAACCGCTGTTATTGCAAGCGGAAACTCGTAGGACATCATTGTAACCATTTCCCTCTGGGCTCCGACTGTTGCATAGGGTGAGCCGGAAGCAAAACCCCCTATCACCATTGCAAGGGATGGAAATATCAGGATATAAAGTACGAGAACAAGGTCCCCACTGCCCTCAAGCAGGGGAGGAAAGCCCGCAATTGGCAGGTATAAAATGACCAAGAGTGCGCTTGCAAGTGCAATTACAGGCATTAAATTGAAAATCAGCGGAACAGAGTTTCTTGGAACTATGTTTTCCTTCATCAGCAGCTTTTTTATATCGGTGAACGGCTGTGTTACAGGGGGGCCGATTCTTGCCTGCATTCTTGCGGCAACAATTCTGTCAATTCCCTTTAGCACTAGCCCAAACACAATTGCCGCTGCCGCAATCAAAGGGATAAGTGCCATTGCCCAGATGTTCACGCAAGTTGCCCCCTGATATTTTCCGTTTTTTCAACCGACAGCCTGTGCAGCATGTCGTGGTTCAGAACATTTTCGTTGTTTTCAGCAACCACTGCTCGGTTGCAGCAGGACATGCAGGGGTCAATTGAGGCGGCAATTATTGGAATGTCCGCGACCTGCTCGCCTTCAAGCATTGGAATCCACGGCAAAAGATTGCTGTAGGTGGGGGGCTTTACTTTCCAGGAGTAGGGCGATTCCTCCCCCACAAGCTTTACATAGTGGAACACTTCGCCGCGCGGGGCTTCAAGCCGCCCTGTGGCTTCGCCATGCACTCCCTTAAGCTGTGCAAGAAGTTTTATCGGCTTTTCTTCGTAAACGATTTTTCCCCCCGGCATGTTTTTTACACAGAATTCAAGTATGTCCGCCGACTGCGCAACCTCAAGAAGCCTCACAACTATGCGGTCGAAAACATCTCCCTTAATTTCCCCTGTAAGCTGGTCAGGGGTAATGGCCTTTAATCCAAAATCAGGGTATGCGGCATATGGCTCGTCCTGCCTTACATCGCGGGCGATTCCAGAAGCCCTTGCGGTTGGGCCCACAGCGCAAAGGGTTAATGCGTCCTTTTTTGTGAGAACTCCAATATCCTTTGTCCTTGATTTTATGACAGGGTCATCGAGGAAAATTGCCTTGAGTTTTCCAAAAACCGACCTGTAGTATTCAACCGCTTCAATAATTTTTGCGTGGTTTTTTTCCTCAAAGTCACGCCGCACCCCTCCTATTGTTGGGATTCCCTTTGTTATGCGGTTTCCTGAAAGCAGTTCAATTACATCAAGCACTTTTTCTCGCGCTTTCCAGGTATAATGCATTGCCGAGTCAAATCCAAGCTCGTGTGCTGCAACTCCTGCCCAAAGCAAATGTGAGTGAATTCTTTCAAGTTCTGCACCCATTGTCCTGACATACTGTGCGCGTGCGGGAACCTCTATTCCTGCAATTTTTTCAACCGCTGTGCAGAACGATATCGTATGGCAGATGTTGCAGATTCCACAAATTCTTTCAGCAAGGTAAAGAATCTGAATAGGGTTTCTTCTTGTTGCAATCCACTCTATTCCGCGGTGCGCCTGGCTTAGTTCAAAGTCCACGCTCTTTATTTTTTCCCCCGCAATCAGGCAGTTCAACTGAATCGGTTCTTTTAACGCAGGGTGAACAGGGCCAACCGAAATTTTGAAACTGTTTTTGTCTCTGCTGAGCCTCATTTTTTCACCCTATGCAGGTCGCGCACCATGTTTCCAACCCCTGTTTTGTCCCTTCTCCAGGGGAACTTTTTCTTTGGAAAGTTTTTGGGAAGGAAAAGTCTTCTTCCATCCGGAATTCCCTCGACCTTCACCCCAAGCATTTCCTGAGTTTCCCGTTCTGAAACAAGGGCTCCGAGAATGAAATCGGTTATTGTTGGAATGGCCGGCTTTTCAGAGGAAAGAACAATTTTAACATTTACTGCAAGTTCAGAAAACTGTTTTGCGTAATTGAGTGAAAAGTGGTAAATGAGCTCTATTGAGCTGCCAACCTGGTATCCTGAAATGACCACAAAATGGGGGGCAGGGTGCAGTATGCAGAGTTCCCTTACAAACGGCCTTAGCCCTTCTTTTTCAATTGTTAGCCACACACTTGGGATTGTGTATTTTTTCTTTGCCTTGTGCACTGCATTGTCTATGCGTACCTCTTTAATTTTTGAGCCAAGCTTTTTCTGCATAGCCCTAACAAGGTTTTTAGCATTCATTTCCCCGCCTCCTTTTTCTCAAGTTTTGCCCATGCCTTTACAACCCCGTTGATTATTGCCTCCGGGCGGGGGGGGCATCCCCTTACATAAACGTCAACCGGAATAATGTTGTCAATCGGGCCGTCAAGGCAGTATGATTCATAAAAAACCCCTCCGGTCGCCCCGCAGTTTCCCACAGCTATTACAACCTTTGGGTCGGGGGTTTGTTCATAAACGCGCTTTAGCTTTGCACTCATGTCCATTGTAACAGGTCCCGTAACCAGAAGCACATCTGCGTGCCTTGGGCTGCCGACAAGCTTCATTCCAAACCGTTCAATGTCATAGCGGGGCATAAGCGCGGCAACAATTTCTATGTCACACCCGTTGCACGAGCCTGTGTTCACATGAAACACCCAAAGTGACCTGTTCAAATTGCTTATGCCCAAACCAATTCCCCCGCAAACACCGCAATCAGCAAAACAACTATTGCCAAAACAAACAGGTAAACATAGTCGTTTACCAGTCCTGAATGAAGCCTTTCAAGAAACGCATAATAACCCTTCAGTGACTCAAAAAAGCCCCAGTAAAGATTTCCAGCCTTTATCGGGCTTTCGGGCACAACATCGCCTGAAAAGAAAGGTTTTGTTTTGTCCCCCCTGTTTTTGAAACCACTTTTCCCAAAAGACCTTATTACCAAAACAAATGCAACAATAATTGTAACCGCCACAGCCCAGATTAGGGGGTCCCAAACCCCTGCCGCGCTTTCAATCAAAGCCATCAGAGAACGCTCCCTGTGTATGCCGTCTGGTTAAGAAGTGCGCCGGCGGCGGGTTTTACAATTGCTTCAAGAACTATTTCTGGGAACAGCCCAAACAAAATTATTGCAATTGCAATCAATGCCATCGGGGCAAGAACAATTAAGGGGACCTCTTTCACGTTTGTTTTAACCTCGTTTCCAAGGAATACCGCATAAAACACTTTTACAAAAGACGCAAGTGTCATAATACTTACAAGCATTGCTATTGCCGACAAAATCGGGCTGAACAGAAAAACCGATTCATACAGCAGGAATTTGGACGCAAATCCGTTAAAGGGAGGAAGGCCTGCAATCGCAAGCGCCCCGATAACAAAGAACGCGGCGGTCCACGGCATTTTTTTTGCAAGCCCGCCCATTTCATTCAGGTTTCTTGTCCCAAGTCTGTAAATCACAGCCCCTGCCGTTAGGAAAAGAAGGCTTTTGTAAAGGGTGTGGTTGATTACGTGGAACAGGCTTCCCTCGATTGCCTTGATTCCGAAAGCGGTTAATGCAGCGGGGTTGTTTATTACCGCAAGGCACACTCCGGCCCCAAGAAGCATGTAACCGGTTTGCGAAACAGCGTGGTAGGCCATAAGCCTCTTAATGTCCTTTTGCATTATTGCCATTGACACCCCGACAAACATTGAGAGCACTCCGAATACAATTAATGCCCAGGCAATTGTTTCAATCAAAGGCGCTTTTCCAAAGAGAATGAATGAAATTCTGAACAATGCGTAAAGGCTTGCCTGGCTTGCAACAACAAGCATTGCCGAAACCGAAGCAGGAGCCTCGCCATATGCATCCGAAACCCACATGTGAAGCGGTATTGCCCCGCATTTCATGGCAAGTGCTGCGGTAAGCAGCACAAGTGCAATCTTGTCAAGGAAAGTGAATTTAAGCACCCCTGCAAGCGCCGCAAGGTTAAGCAAGTTATACTGCCCGTAAAACAGTCCCGCCGAAAGCAGAATCATCAATGCGGCAATCGAGCTCACAACCAGGTATTTGAATGCCGCCTCATAAGGCTGGCCTCTTCCGGAATAGAATGCTATTAGTGCCGCGGACGAGATTGTAAGCAATTCGATAAAAACAAACAGGCTGAAGATGTCGCCTGTAAAAACCATCCCAAGCATTCCCGCAACCATCAGAAGTGCGGCCGCAAAAAATTTGCTTCCGTCTTTCACAAACTTTATTGAATAAATTATTGCAAGCAGTGCAATTGTTGCGGACGCAATTGCGAAAAGCGCCGAGAGCGCGTCGATTTCAAGAATTATCCTTACCGGAAAGCCCGCTGCCGCCACATTGTCCGGTGAAACAGCGCCCAGTGCGTAAGTTATTGTCTTGCCTGAAAAAGCCTGTGCCGCAAGGCTTAGGACAAGCAATTCCGTAAATGCAAGCGCCGCAACGGACAGCGCTTTTGGAAGCCTTTTGCACACCCTTGATGCAATTGGCATCGCAAAAGCAGCAAGCAGGGGTATTGCAATCGCAAGGGCGGGAGCATGCGCTAATAGGTTCATTTCTTAAGCCTCCTTTCCCTGCTGTCCAGTGTGCCGTAATGCTGGTAGATTTTCATTGCAAACGAAAGCATCATCGCAACAATTGCAAGGTTAATTACAATTGAGGTAAGGGTCAGGGCCTGGGGGGTGGGCATAACCATTGCAAGCGAGGGGGCGTTTGTAAAAATTGGTGCGATCGAGTTTTCCCTGTACCCTGTTCCTACAAGAAAAAGGTTTACTCCGCTTCCAACAACACTCACCGCCATGACTATTTTTATCAGGTTGCGCCTTGTCATCGCCGCGTAAAGCCCCACCGTTATTAGCATTGCCGCCGCCACAAATACAAGGTTGCTCATTTGCTCACCTCTGCGGTGAACATTGTTATTGCGATTAAGGAAATTGCCGCAAACACCTCAAGCCCAACCGCCATGTTCATAAGTGGAATAAGCCCCGCTGTTCCAAGCCATCCGGGATTTGGGCCGAAGGCGACCGCATTTCCAAAGAACAGCCCCTGGCCCACAAGAAAATTGTTGAAAAAGCTTTTTCCAATCCCCATGATTGCAAGGCCCACAAACCCAACAAGCCCAAGGCTTTCCGCCATTGAAAGTCTTTCTTTGCCGATTGCCTTAACCCAGCTTGTCCCAAAACTTATCAGGAGAAGGGCGGTCATTGTCGCAATTATTGCGCCCCCCGGAAAGCCGCCTCCGGGTGTAAGGTGCCCGTGCGCAATTACATACAATCCAAAAACCGTGATTGGGACAAGTGCCACTGCGGCAACGTTTTTGACAATTGGTGAAAGCCCCTTGTTCATTTCTTGCCGCCCCCCAGTGCGATAAAGACCCCTGTTGCTGCTGCAAACAGAACACTTGCTTCCACAAGAGTGTCCATTCCCCTGTAATCAAAAACTATTGCCGCAACTATATTATTGCTTCCTGTTTCTTCCTGCCCGTGTGCGATGAAAAAATCATCCATTTTTGTTTCGCTTGGCTTTCCAGCAGGGTGTATTGAGAAAGACATTGCCAAAAGGAAAACGAAAAGGATTGCGGCTACAATCGGTTTTGATTTATTTCTTTCCATTTTCCCACCTTTCTGTTTTTGTTATTGCAACTATAAAAATTGCCGTTGAAAGCCCGGCTCCAATTGCAGCCTCTGCAATTGCAACATCCGGGGCCTGCAGCAAGTAAAATTCTGTTGAAAGAAGCAGGCTTGTTGCCGCAAGAAAAATTGCCGATGCGACAAGGTCCGTATTTTTGAGTGCAAAGAAAGCGCTTGCAACTATTCCCACAAGCAAAATAACCTGTATTGATTCAAAAATCATATCCTCACTCCCTTAAGTTTGTCTACAACCGCCAGTGCCGGCTTTATCCCACTTCTGTAGGCGGCTCTTGCTATTGCATGTGCCCCTGTTGGATTTGTTAAGAGCAGCAAAAGCATTACAAGAAGGGTGTGCAGTGAAAGTTGCATTCCCTGCGTGTTTCCTTCAAAAAATTGTATTGCTCCAATTATGATTACTGCGAGGTAAATGAATATTGACCCAAAGGTTGTGCACTTTGTTGCGCCGTGGAGCCTTGTGTACACATCCGGAAAACGGTGCAGTGCGACAACCCCGAATGTTTGGAATATCAGGCCGATTGCAAGAGACAGATATGCAAGTTCAATCATCCCTTTTCCTCCATGTATTTTGAAATGAAAAGTGTTGAAACAAATGTAAGCATTGCGTAAATTATTGCAACGTCTATGAAAATTATCTGGTTGAAAGCGGTTCCAAGCACAACAAGGGCTGCGGCTATAACTGTGTTGGTTGTGTCAAGTGCGACCGCACGGTCCGCTGTTGTGGGCCCAAGTGCAAGCCGTGCAATGCATATTATTGCAAGAACCGCAAGAATTGCTGCTGTAAAAAATAAGGTTATTCCCATTTCAATCATTCGGCAATTCTCCTAATCCAGTCCGGAAAGTTGGAGCATATGTCTCCGCAGTCCGGTTCCTTTTTCTTTACATAAATCCAGTGCACGTAAAGATTCTTTTTGTCGTCAACGTCAACTGTTAGCGTGCCAGGTGTTAATGTTATTGAGTTTGCAAGAAGGGTTGTTCCAAAATTTGTTTTAAGCCCTGACGGGATTTTCACAATTCCTGGTTTTATTTTTCCGGTTAGGACCCTGTAAGCAACATCCAGATTGGCTTTTGCCATTTCAACAAAAAGGGGACCTGCCACATATGCAATCAGCAAAACCCATCTTTTGGGGCTTAGGAAAGATTTGTTTGGCTTTAGTCCAACCGCATTAAAGATTCTTGACACAAGGGCGGCGGAAATTACCGCAAAAAGCAGTGCAAATACAAGTTCTTCGCCGGACCAAAGGCCGAGGTTTCCTGAACCCGCACTTAAGGCAAGATAAAAAAGAAATGAAAACACAACAGTTATTTTAAAAGACAAGAAATTCCACCCTACCCCAGATTGACTTAATACAATTAATCTTTAAAATGCCTGCCTTCTCTGCGATTCACTCTCCGAATGCAAGTTTCAGTGCGAGCATGAACCCAATTCCAAAAAGGAAGAATATAAAGTAACCAATTGTCTTGTGAATGTTGTTTTCACGGTGGAATTCTGGAACAAGGTCTGAGGCTGAAATGTAAATGAATCCTCCCGCCGCAAATGGAAGCAGGATTTGGGAAAAACCCATTGCTTCGGAAAAGAAGAATCCAACCAGGCCCCCATAATGCATGTTGTCTGCGAGAGAAAATTGTAGAAAAGCGCTTTTTTTCTTGAAAACCCGCCGTGAATTAACACACCAAAATCTCCAAGTTCCTGCGGGAGCTCGTGGCCCATAATAAGCAAAGTGGTAATAATGCCAAAGTTTGTGTTTACCAAAAAGCTTGCCGCAATAATCAGCCCGTCAATAAAATTGTGCAGCCCGTCACCAATTAGGATGAGCGGTGTTACGGGGTGTGAGCAGTTGCCGTTATGGCAGTGGTGCCAGTGCAGCAGCTTTTCAACCAAGAAGAATGCTATGAATCCGACAAGCACTACGGAAAAAACAAGTGTTGTGTCCGCAAAGATTTCAATTGATTCGGCGATAAGGTGAAAAAAAGCCCCGCTGAGCAATGCCCCTGCAGAAAAGCCGACGAGAGCAAAAATTATTTGTCCAAGCCTTTTCCTGCTCATGGAAAGAGTGAATGCTCCCGCAAGCGCAAGCAGGCTGTTTACAATTGTTGCTGCCAAAATCCATTCAAGGGGCTCCATTCAAATCACTTTTTTTTGCTACAAATAATATTACTTTTCTTAATTTAAAGGATTTGTCCCTTCCCTGTTAAATTATGTATAAGTTAGAGCAGGGTTATTGCCAAAAGCACAGCTGCAAATCCTGCAAGAATGGCTGCAGACTTGCCGTGCGGGTTCTCAGTAAGCTTTGCTTCTGGAAGAAGCTCGTGAACCGAAATAAATGTCATCACCTCTGCCGCAGCCCCCAAAGCCATGCCAAGCATGACGGACGGCATGTCCCGCAACACAAAGAACCCTATCAGGAACCCAAACAATTCAAACAAAATGGTCCCAAAAACTATTGCAAACGACAGCCTCCGTTTTCCGGTAAGGCTGTAGAGCGGAATCACTGTTGCAATATTTTCAGGAATGTCCTGCAAAGCAATTACCAAGGCAATCAATATTCCAAGGCTTGGCTCAAGCGCAAAGCCAATTCCAATCGCAAGCCCTTCCGGGATATTGTGCAATGCAATTCCAATAACCAGCATTGCAACGCACCTAACCATATTCTCCTCTTTTTTGCAGAATTCAGGGTGAAGGTGCGGCAGAATTTTGTCCAAAGCAAGCACAATTGAGGTGCCCAAAGCAAATCCGATTAGGACAAAGATTGCGGAAGCGCTTTCAAGGGCCTCCGGAATTAATTCCATTAGGGAAATTCCAATCATCATTGATGCGGCAAACGCAAGGGAATAGCGCAAAAATTTTTCACTTGGCTTTTTCAGCAAGCCGATTCCCGAACCCAAAAGCTACCCAAAGAAAATTAGAAAAATGATAATCCAAAACTGGTCCACGGATTCATCGCCTGCCTAACTCAATTGATAACCAATAAGGTAATATATAAGAAGTGCATTATTTTTCATAGCATGTTCAAAACCTATTCAAAGATAGTTCTGATTGCATTTTCGCTGCTTTTGGCAGCCAATGCCTTTGCGGTAACGCTCGAATATGACGGGTCTGTAATAATTGACCTGCCGCAGGACCGATTTTACGGCGGCGACACGGTAAATGCATCAATACTGATTTCAAATTCAGAGGACTTCCCCCTTGCAAACGCCTACCTTGTGCTCGAAATCGTGAAAGGGGAGTATTATTACCCTTCCCAAAAGCTCAACTCAAACAATGTAATTTATGAGGAAATAGTTCGCGGGATAAACCTTGCCCCCGGTGCCAGCAAGACAATTCCCTTCGCCTTTGAGCTGCGCAACGACCTTGATGTTGGAATTTACAGAATAGACGCTTACCTGCAGGAGGGCGTAACCCCGATTGCAGGAGTCCCCTACATTTTTGACGCACCACACAGCGCATATTTTGTGTTCAACGGAACGGACGGAGTTGAGCCCGAATTCCCGGTGGCAAAAATAGTGCGGCCCAGAACGGCATTCAACGACACAACCGGGCCTGTTGGTGCCCCTGCAGAGCCAAACTCAATGGTTGGCGCAAACATTTTTGTGGAAAACACATCAAATGCCAAAGTTTCAGGATTGGTTCTCAACCTTGTAATGTGCGAATGGAACGACACAGTCTGTGAAACGGAATTGTGGACACACAAAGTTGCAATTGGCGAAATTGCCGCAGAAGACGAGGCAGTTGTTGAACTTCAGGTTCCGGCTCCTGCAATCGCCGACGCATACGCCGTAAAAATGGAGCTTAATGATTCCGAGGGAAACCTTCTCTCGCTTTACAGAAACCGCATCATTGTTGCGGGCGAAACCAAAAAAATAAGAAAGCTTTACGTAAACGATTATTACTTTGAAGAAGGGGACACGGTAACAATTAGTGCGGTAATCGGGCCAAGCCCTGACCACTACAATGACAGCCCTGTGCTTTACGGCGCAGAATTCAAAATAAGCGTAATTGACCTTGAAACCAACGGCCCAGTATTTGAGCAGTCGCTTGACCTAACCCCTGCCGAAGAACTCTACCTTGAAAGGGAAGTTTCCTTTCAAGCAGACCGCGAACTTACTAAATTCAGAGTATGCGGCGTAATTGAAAAAGCAGGAGTTGAGCACGAAAACTATTGCTTTGATTTGTACAGTGAACAATTTGTGCAGGGCAGCCAAAGCGAAATAAGTGTTGACTGGAGTTACAATATTGAAACAAGCTCACTTTTACTGCAGTTTTGCCCGCAGGACATAGCGGGGGCAAGCCAGTTGCTTAACGCAAGGTATTACCTTTCAGACAGCAAAGGAAATTTGGTTGCCGAAGCCCTTGCGGAGTCTGACGCCTGCCTTGAGCAGGAAATAAAATACGTGAAGAAAGAGAAGCACAGCCTGCTTGTTCTGAATACGATTAATTTCGAGCAGCAAAAGACCGAAATAGACATTCCGGCATATTTGAAGTCATGCATCAATGTGGACTGCTCTGATAATGTTGCATGCACCGCAGACAGTTGTGTAGACGGGGAATGCATCCACGCCCCACTCGCAGAAGGGGCTTCATGCGGCAGTGGAATGGCCTGCAAAAGCGGCGAATGCAGACCGCTCACAAGCTTTGAAATGCTTACCCCTATATTTATCCCGTTGTTTGCCCTAATTGGCATAGCATTAATTGCATTTGTGGGCTACAAATATTACAAAAAGAGGGGAAAAGAATGAGTTTCAAAAACGCAATTGCAACAATGCTGATGCTTGTGCTTATTGCAGGATTTGCATTTGCCGACAATGAAGAGCCTGAAGCACAAAACGTTTACATAAGCCCCTCAAACCCTACAACTTCTGATGACCTTACCTGCAACTACACTTACTTTGATGAAGACGGTGACTCGGAGGGTGACACCGAGATAAAGTGGCAAATGGATATGGGCTGGGGATGGTGGAACCAGCGCGATTATGATGACCTGCAGGTTTTGCCATCATCCGCAACAGGAGTATATTCCTCTGAGGATTGGAGATGCCGTGTAAGGCCCATCGCACAGACGGGTGATAAGCGCGGAGACCGCGAAGAAAGCAACTCGGTTACAATCTCAAACCAAGAGCCTGTTGCAAGAATAAATGTGGACAGGACAAGCGCAATAACCAATCAAAACTTTAACCTTGATGCAACCACCTCAACAGATGCAGAAGACTGCCCAAGCGGGGGGGACTGCGGAGATCTTGATTATGAGTGGGAAGCAAAATGCTCGGATTCATGGTGCAATTGGAGTGACATTGGGGACGGTGCGACAATAAGTGAAAGTTTTTCGTCGCCCGGCACCAAAAGAATAAGATTAACTGTTGAGGACCAGCAGGGCCAAACAGACAGGGATGAAATAGAAGTAACGGTTTTGAGAAGCTATTCCTGCAATTATTCGTCATTTGGGCCACTGGATTATGACCCATCGGCACCGTGGGATGACGTAATTGCATTGCACCCAAATTATTCAATTCCTGAGGTGACCAGCATTGAGGTAACCGGCCACGATTTCAGAGTGGGCGGCTGGTTTAAATATGCGGGCATAAAGGCCGAAGTGTGGAGTGGCGGAACAAAAATAAGGGAATTCAACAACAGGTCAAGTTCTTTTCCGGTCTATACCCAGACAATGACAATTGACTTCAGCTCCGGCGTATTTTTACCAAACCAGTCTTACGCAGTAAAAATTTTCAGGAAAAAATGCATCTCTGTTATTGGGACAAGCAGGGACGACGCATACGAAAACGACTACTTTGCAAATTCACACTCATGGGAACTTGTTGAACAGATAAATGTGTTCCTGGAGGATGAGCGTGTAAATTTTACATGCAGCAATTTCAATTACCAGGCTTCGATGAATTTTAACAAGCCGGCTGTAAACGATCCCGCACTCGGAGGCATAGTAATTGACGACACCACAAACCTTAACATAAGCAATTTTGGAACATTTGATTCATACTGCTTGGACGGTGTTCCTGGCTCGGGCTTTAAGTACGTTGCAAGGGCAAGTCTCACCGAAGCAGGGGGCACAACAAACACATACTACAACACAACCATAAAACCCGACGGGTGCTTCAACGAGCCCGTGGCAAACAGTTCAATTTTAATCCCCTTTGCATCGCTTGGGAAAGGTGTTTACACACTTGCAATAGAGGCACTCTCCTGCCAACAGATTGAGGAAATCGGTGTTCACGGCTGGCAGGCATTCAAGAATGGTTATTACTGCAGTTCAGAGCCGTGGGTTTGGGGCAGCACACAGCCAACCCTCAACCTTGAGCAGGCCAATGGGGACGGGGAAATACTAAATTTTGCGGGCCCGCTTCCATCAATTATAGTTAATGTTTTTGACCCGAATAATATGCAGGCAACGATTAGTGGGGGCAACCGTTTATTCTTCTTTACCCCATTCCTAAATGATGCCCAGCAGCTTGATTTGGATTGGATACTAACAAACACAAGCACGGACAACCGCTTTGACATAAGGATTACCAGTGTAAACTTTGCTGCAGCCAGGTGCCCGTTTGGGGCGTGCGCAACAAGTTCAATTCCATTTGACCTCGACGAAATCGGGGAAGAGGGGTCAGTGCTTGAGGCAGTAACTGTAACACTCCAGACCTATTTGGATAATGTAAGCGATACTGAAACAACAATTGATTACGCTGTGCAGGTAACATATGATGATGCATTTGGGCTTTCAACAATTCCCCCAAAAACACTGACAGACACAGTTACGGTAACTTTTGTGCCACCCCCGTCTGATGTGCTGCTGGTGAGGGACATTAAGATTCTGCCGCAGGAAACACTCAGCGAAGACACCGACACTTTTGATGTCGAGGTCGTTGTTGAAAACTTCAGCGGGGCAAGTTTTGTTGTTCCGGTTCAGCTAACCATTCTTGACCCGATTACTAACAGGGAAATAACCCTAACCCAAACTCTCCCCGCCAATATGCAGTGGACAGACGTTATTCCGGACAACTCTGTTGGAAGCGATGCGGTAACAGTGTCCTTTAGCGGGATTGTAATTGACGGCGAACCAGAGTTTTTGGCAGGAAAAAGCTACTGGGTTAAGGCAGAGTTAACAAACCCTGATGCAGAGAAAGTGACTGTAAACGACGAGAAAAAGGCTTTGCTTAAGATTCTTGAAACCGGCAGGGAACCGGTTTCGGTTCCGGGCATGAACCTTGCATCAATTGCATTTGTTGCGTTTGCGGTTCTTGCAATTTACTCACTGCACAGGAAATAGCTAGAGTTCCTTCTCCATTCGGATATGCAGTGTTCCAATTTTTGAATGCTTAAACAGCTTTCCGGTGGATTTGTAACCAAGCTGTTTGAAGAACTTTTTCGCGTGCTTTCTTGAATTTACATAAATGGCCTTCACACCCTTTCTTCGCGCACGCTCTTCAAGCTTTTGGACCGTTTTGCTTCCGATTCTGCGGTGCCTGAATTTTCTCTTGACAGCGACGTACTGAATGTGGCTCTTTCCCCTTTCAATTGAAAGGGTTCCGGTTCCAACTGCTTTGCCGTTTAGAACTGCAACCAGGGGAGTTTGGTTCTTTTTAACAACCGGCTTTTCGCGCGGAAAGCCAATGTATCTGTGAAGCAAATCATATCGCATTTCAAACATTTCGCTGGCTTCAGCTTTTCCGCGCGGTTTTCCTATCTTAAACATTAAAATAAGTTAGCGGGAAAAAGAAGAAAAAGGTAACAGACAATTACTTGGACTCACCCTTGGGTGGTTGGTTTGGCTTTTGCAGGCGACTTTGCACTCTTCTTCTTAATCAGATAGAATGCTGCGCCCGCAGCAACTGCGACACCAACTACAATAATTAGGATGTTGTCAATCAGGAACTCTGTAATTTTAAACTTGCCTTTTTCCTCGCTTACAATCACATTGTATTCAAGTTCGCCCTCTGGAACATCTTTTCCAAATGCAACAAGCTCGTAGTTTCCTGGGTGAGGCTCGTTCATTTTAATCATGACCATGTTTTCATTTTTGACAAGAGTGTACTCTGATTCAGGAACAATGTTTCCTGCTCCATCCCTTAGTTTCAGGTCAAGCTCACTGCCCGGCCAGTTAAGTGTAATCAAGAGTTCCCCTGTGTCGTATCCGATTTGCAAAGTTCCAATTACCTTTTCCTCTCCCTGCAAAATGGAACCAAGTGCCTTGAAAATAATTGAATTCCCTAATCCTGTGTGCCCACTGAGAATAAATGAGAGTGAAAGCTCGTTTGATGTTGCAGCAAAGTTGTAGCTTCCACCTGTGCTTTCCGCAAGCTCCTGCAAAAGCGCCTTGTCAACCTCGGCCTCAATCATTCCAAAACCGATTGTGTCAATCTTGACATTCTCTTTGCCAGCATTTTTGGAGTATATTTCAAGAATTGCTTCAGGGTCCCGGCCGGCATTCACTCTTCCATCTGAAAGAAGAACAATGTTGACTTTGGATGAGGGAAGTGCCCCCTCCTTCCTTGTTTCAAAGGCTTCTTCAAGTCCTGATCCAATATTTGTCCCACCATATGCTTTAAGTGCATCAATTCTCCCGCGAACAGCATTCAAGTCATAGGTTAGCTTGCTTCTTTCACTGCCTGATCCGCTGAAGCTTATAACGCCGGCGTGTGCATCAGTCCCAAAAACCTGCTCGGCAAGTTCCATCATGTTTATGAGATTTAATGCTGCCTTTTTTGCTGAAGAGAGTTTTGAAACACGGTATTCCTTTCCACTCTTTTCAAGGTCGTTCCGCATGGATTCCACAGTTCTTGAAAACTCATAGTTGGGGTTTTCCCTGCTCAGGTCAGGGATGTCTTTTTTGGTTTCGTCAAGCAAATCAACAGAGCAGGAGCCGCATCCTGCAAAAAACTGGTTTTTTTCCTCGTCATTGAGGTCGTTTGCAAGGTTTGAAAGCGAAGTCCTGTAATTCTCAAGCTCTTCCTTTAACTCTTCTGGCAATTGCTCCATTTCAAGCGGAGAAGGGTATGTTGCCCAGTCCATGCTCCCTGAAACATCAATAACAAAAATAGCCATATTCTGAGGGATAGGGACAGGTGCAGTGTTTTCCTCTGCATAAGTGCCGACTGCAAGCAGGGCAGCAAATGCAATCAATAATGCAAGTAAAATAGTTCGCTTCATTCGGTTAAATTAAATGCGAAGCTGCTATTTAAAGCTTGCTAAAGAAAAAAAGAGTCCCTCCTCCCGGATTTGCACCGGGGACCCCTCGGTAACCGCTTTTTTCGCGGCAGCCATTTGGCGCGCTTCCTTGCGGGAGTATCAAAAATCTACAGCCGAGTGCTCTAACTACTGAGCTAAGGAGGGCTAATGAAATAAGTTCGCACAACGGTTTTAAAGTTTATTGCTTGCCTTTTTGCCCCACTTTTTCCCAAAGCAGGGGGAAAGCAAAGCTAATCCAGAAGCCCAAGAAAAGCAATGCAACAAAGACCGCGGTTGAAACCTCTCCCTGGAGTGAAAGAACTCCGTTCGGGGAAGCAAGCACCGCAGCTCCAAGAATTGCAGCAGAACCAATTCCCCCTGCCGCAAGCTTTGGCAAGCTCTTTGCAAGGCTCTCAGCCACTGCATCCATCTCAAGCTCCCTTGCGAGAAAGTAACCAACGTAATAGCCAAGCAAAATTGCGATAAGCGGAAACTCCTTAAGCAAACTTAATGCAAGCAATCCTGCCGCAAGCAACCCTGCAATGGCCAAACTGTCCTCAAACTTTGTTGGAACAAAGTGGGCGTGCCGTGTTTCCTTGTTAATCCACAGAAGCCCAAGCCCTGCAACAACCCCAATTCCCGCCCCTGCAATAACATCGCTTGGGAAGTGTGCGCCAAGGTAGAGCCTTGAAAAGGCTACAAGCGGAACCGCAATCAACAGCAGCACTCCCGCTCTCTTGTCCAGGAATTTGCGCCAGTATGCCCATGCCGCGGCAATCACTGCAGTGTGCCCTGAGGGAAAGGAGAATCCAATATATGTGTCCTTTGCAATTACATTGAAAATTGCGGCACTGGGTCTTGGTGTTGCAGCAATGTGCTTTAGCGCGCCGGTTATTGCTCCCGCAAACAGCACTATGTTCATTGCATTAAATGCCTTATGCTCTCTGCCGCTCCACTGAAGTACTGCCGCAACAATTATCCAAAAAATCGGGTTTCCAAGAAAAGTTACTGCAAGCATTGCCTCCGCAAGAAACGGGAGCTGAATTGACTGCACTGCGTAAAGCAGGCTTGTATCCAGCAAATGCAATGCTTCAAGAAAAGGCATTTTATCCCTTCTTTTTCTTGACCCTCTTCATGCCGGGAACGTCAACTTGACTGTAGTCAGCCATCAGGCCGCATCCTTTCAGAACCTTTCTTGTTGCGTAAACCTTGCAGAACTGCGCAAGTTCCTTTTGCTCGTTTTTTTGGAGCTCGGGCAAAGTGGAAATTTCCTTTATTGCCGCTGAAACAGTCCGCTTGTTTACTCCCTTCAAAGCGGTGGCGATTTCTTCCTCGGATTTTCCCAAAGTAATTTCCGCCAATGCGGCGTCAACCTTTTTCAGGTCAACAATTTTTCTTAGGTTGCTTTCCATTTTGTTGTCAAAGCTCAATCCAAGGGATGCAATAAATTCCATAACCATTTTCGGACCTGTCTTTTCCTCAATCTTTAGTTTTTTAATTACCGTCCAATCCTCGTAGTTTGCAATAAACTGAATAATTTCTTCCATTCCAATTCCTCCTTTAATTTTTTAACTTAAGTTTTTCCTCAATTTTCCTTCCAATCAGCAAAACCGCTTCAATCAAAACGGTTGCCGCAACCGCCAGAATATAGTAACCCAATCCGATTGTAATCCCGATTATTGCAACAGCCCAAAGGTTTGCAGCACTTGTAATTCCGTAAACTCCCTCTCTTTCGCGAAAAATAACTCCTGCCCCAATGAATCCGACTCCTGTAACTATTCCTGCAAGAATGTGGCCCATGTGCCCCTGCGGGCTAAGGGAGATTGCAGCAAATCCAACCGCGGTAAACAAGGTGGTTGCAATGCACACAACTGCGTGTGTTCTTATTCCGGCGGGCTTGTCCTTAACTGCTCTCTCAAATCCAATCATGCTGCCAAGCAATGCGGCAAGTGCAATCTGCAGCACAACAGTTGTTTCCGAAATCATAAAATCATACTTAATATGGAATTTCTAGTATTTAAATCTATTAATTGAATCAGAAAAAGCCCTCGATGGGATTTGAACCCATGACCTGCTGCTTACAAGGCAGCTGCTCTACCACTGAGCTACGAGGGCAATTGGTATAACAAGTAGTTTTTGATAAGAATTTAAAAGCTATGCAGTAGAATTGAATTAATGAAAATAGGCTGCTTTTCGTTTAAATGCAGTGAATGCTGCAAGCGGTACTGGATTACGCTGCTTCCCTATGAAGCAAAGCGCATTGCAGAAAAGCTTTCCCTCCCCTTGGACGAGTTTATTGAAAAAAAATGCGTGCTTGTTGCATTTCTTTACGCAAGAAAAAGCAGTGGAGAAAAGCTTTCAATTTCAAGCAACAGGCTTCCCGCAAAGATTGCTTCCTTTGCAGAGCAGGAATTTGGAACAGTGCCCAACGCATTCCTGCTGCTTCCGGTTCTTGCGCTGAACAGGAACTCAAAGGGCTGGTGTTCAATGCTGAAGAGGGGGCGCTGCGAGGTTCACAATGTCGCGCCCGTAATCTGCCAGCTCTTTCCGTCCATTGCGGTAAGCAAGAGAACCCTTCGCAAAGTCTACCCCTTCTGTGCCGCGCTAAAGCAGGAAAAGTTTGACCACTCACTTGGATTGCTTGACGAAAAGCAAAAGCTGCGAATCGACAAATACTTTGAGCAGGTTAAGAAAAAAGGGTTTTTAAAAATCTGGAAAACTCTTCCCTCCAAAGCGATTGTTTTGGTTGAGGGGAAAAAAGAGCTTGCTGTTTCAAAAAAGCAGTTTCTCGAATTACTTGGTTTCAATTAATTTCTTTGCAGGCCTTTCATTCCGCAAATTCATTTTTTCGCGGACTTCCTCAAGATTCACCTTTGTGTCCTTGCAGCCGTCGTACAAAAGCAGTGCAGTCTGTGGCGAAACCTCTGTTCCCTGGAGGACATCAAAAGCCATGTTTGCTTCATTATAGCAGGCAACCCCCAGAATTGCCTTTGGCTTGTATTTCTTTATAATCTTGTAAACCATGCTTCCGCCGGGGCAGATAAAAACCTTCCCAAATCCATTTTCCTCTGCAAGCAAAATCAAAGCCGGAATCTGGCACTTTCCGCACTTCTTGCACTGCAATCCATCTTCATTGTATTCCGCAATGCATTCCTTGCTGTTTCTCAGGCAATGCGGCAAAAACAGGAACCTTTCCTTGTTTGGGATTCGCTTGTAGCCGTATTCGTTCATCTTGTTTCTAAGCTCAATATGGGTGTAGCTGATAAGCCTTTCGCTCAACCCGAATTTTTTTGCAATGGCCTCTGTTGTCTCAGCCACGTTCAGGTGAGTGGTCTTGTCCACCAGCTTACCGATTTGTTCCTTTATGCGCAGGTTAATTGCAGCCATGTTTCCCACTAAAAAAAAGGTTGCAAAAGCGTTAAAAACAGCTACATTCCTGCAACAAGCCTGTCCTTTTCAGCCCGTGTAAATTGCTTTATTTTGTGCTCGCGCTTCATAGCCAAGCTTCTGCTTTCAATTTCCTCTGAATAAACAAGCCTTACAGGCCGCCTTCGCTTTGTATACTTTGCCCCGGCGCCCTTGTTGTGCGCCTCAACCCTTTTTTTCAAATCATTTGTCCAGCCGCAGTAAAGGCTTTTGTCCCTGCATTCCACAAGGTAAACGTAGAAAGGCATTCAAAACGTTCTCTCAAAGTCCCTAATTCCCCTGATTCCAACGCTCCAAGCATCTTTCCCAATTGCAAATTCCTTTTTCTTTTTCTTGATTTGAATAAGCCTGCTTTCGGTCTCGCTTAATTTCCAAACAAGCTCTGCCTTGTGTGTTAAATCCACAATAAAGCGTTCTCCCCCCAACTTGACCACTGAGTAACTGTGTGTTCCAATTCTCACAAAGGACGCCGGAATTCCCCTGGCGCGCAAAGCGGCGGTCATTGCAATGGTGAAGTCAAGGCAGCCGATACTTTGAACTCCGGAAAGTTTTCCCTTGAGTGCAAAAACTTTTCCCGATGAAAGGATTTGCTCTGCGGTTCTTCTGGAATAGGATTCTGAAAACTGTTTTCCCTTAACCTTTACTACTTTCAGGTTTGTCAGCATTGCCTTTGCCATATGCCTTACAAGCTCAGCCGATGGCTTCCCAGGAAAGCGTGCGGCAAACGCCCTTAGTGCAGGGCCGGGTCTTGACTGTGGCCCTGGCTTTAGCACCCGCCTTCTTGCAACCGGCTTCCTAATGGGCTTTGCAGCAGTCTTTCCCATAATTCTTTTCTTCTTCACAGCATCACCTTCGCCTTACACTATGGGTCCTTTTCCTAATCCTCTCAATTTCGGTGGCAATCGGAACAGCTTTTCCCACAACAGTTCCCCTTTTTCTCACCTGCTCAAGCCTCTTTTTGGTGTTGTTTGCTCTAGCCGGTCTGATTGAATATCCTTTGAATCTTTTTCTCAAATCCCTCAAGGCCTTCACTTCTGCAAGCGCGGCAAGTCCCTTTCCCCTGAGCTGGTTCTTTATCCCTGTGGAAAGGGGAGAAGCCCTTGAAATAGGGTAATATGCGCCAACCTCAATAAGCTTGTCTTTTGGGTGAACAACAAACTTAATGTGCCCCAAAAATGCCCCTGCAACAGGAGTTTGTGCTGCAATGGATTTAAGGGTGCCATTGATTGTGTGGTTTGAAATAAAAATGCCTTTTTTGCCTGGCTTGTGCCTCCCAATCTTCAAGTCATATCCCATTTTCAGGGACTTTTCTGCATTGTGCAATTCCGACGGCTGGATGGGTTGGATATAAATCCCCCAAATCTGTTCCCCTGCCATACTAAAAGAAGCGCTTTTGGGCTTATTAATTATTGGGGCTTGGAAAACAGCCTTTGTTTACCCTTTAAAATGCTTTCGATTTATCTATTATGTATACGAAAAGGAAAGGAAACTCTATTTTTTTCTTAAATGAAGAACAAGCCGCTTCGAGCGGAATAGCGTTTTTTTGCCTTTTGCACAAAACAAATACCTTCTTAGAAGGCAAAAGGAGTTGAATAATTTGAAATTCGAAGAACTAGACATATGTAAGACCCTTAAGATGGCAATCCACCAAAAGGGTTTTGAAGAGCCATCAGACGTGCAGGCACAGGTAATTCCTGTTGCACTCAATGGAAAGGACATTGTGGGAAAGTCAAAGACCGGAACAGGAAAAACCGCGGCATTTGCAATCCCACTGATTGAATTGATTAAGCCAAGGCAGGCTTTTTCAGCATTGATAATTACTCCCACAAGGGAACTTGCTCTCCAGGTAAAAGAGGAAGTTGTTTCCCTTGCAAAGGGAAGCGGGCTAAGCGCTGTAGCCGTTTTTGGCGGAGACAGTGTCTCAAAGCAGGCACAGCTTTTAAGGCGCAAGCCTGAAATAATTGTTGGAACACCGGGAAGGCTTCTTGACTTCATTTCAAGGGGCAACCTTAACTTTTCAAAAACAGGGTTCCTTGTTCTTGACGAGGCAGACAGAATGTTTGACATGGGTTTTAGGGACGACATTGAGAAAATAATTTCTTACACCCCAAAACACAGGCAGACAATGCTTTTCTCGGCAACAATGCCCAGCTCAATCCAAAACATGATTGACACCCACCTGAAGGATGACAAGGTTTTCTTCAACTTGAGCGAGGACGATTCACCTGTTGACGAGGTTGAGCAGTACTACATTATGCTTGACAAAAGGCACAAGATTAATGCCTTGCAGGACATAATTGGCTGGGACCAAAACGCAAAAACACTTGTTTTCTGCAGAACCAAGAGAACGGTTGACTGGCTGGAGGAACAGCTCTTAAGGCGCGGAATTCAGGCCTTGCCGCTTCACGGCGACAAAAGGCAGAGCGCAAGAAATTCAATTCTCCAAAAGTTTAAGAGATCAAGGGGCGGAGTTTTGATTGCAACAGACATTGTGGCAAGAGGAATCCACGTTGACGACATAGGGCATGTTGTAAACTTTGACTTCCCGGAAGAGCCTGAAACCTACATCCACAGGATTGGAAGAACAGCAAGGCAGGGAAAAAGAGGGCTTGCAGTAAGCTTTTGCGCAAATGTGCGCGAACTCGAGGACTTAAAGAGGCTTGCTGAAGAGCGAAACGCAGATATACGAGAACTGCGTTAATAGTTGGAGGAATTTAAAATGATTGAAGTTGAACAAGACACACATGCAAGGGTTGTTGAAAAGCCCTGCATCTCCATTTCCATTAGCGGAAAGGATTTGGTTAAGAGAATCTTAACCAACTTTAAGGGCGTTCCAGACCCTGAAGCATTGAAGCAAACCGATTTCATCGGCCTGCGCTTTGCAAAGGGAGTAACCGGAGAGGAACTCTTAACGGTTTACGGGGACCAGAACACCTTTGGATTCAAGTGCCCAAACAAGACATTTGACACAGTCCACAGCCTGATGAAGGAAGAGCGAGGAGACGTAAAGCAAACCGTTCTCAACAAGAGCGGAAACTACGTCAGCCACGCAACCGAAAAAGAATGGAAAGAGCAGTGCAAGAAAAACAAGACTCCCTGGCTTGTTCCAAGGAAGTAAACGGTTTACGCTAATTCAGCCCTTAAGTTAAGCCTGAGTTTCCGGCTTATCTTTTGGCTACTTTTTTTTATTCACTTAATTCTTCTTGCAGCGCCCTTGTGAACAAGCTGGCTTGCAAACATTTTTACGTTTCTAAACCTTGGCAGTTTTTGGGCTTTTTTGGCTTTGCGCGTATGCGTAACTCCTCCCAAGTGAACTTGAAGGGGCTTGCCGAACTTTCGCTTAAATACGTCGTAAAAGAATACTGATGTGCCATAGGCAGGGCTTTTTGCAAGGTGCTTAATTACCTTTGGGTCTTTAAGAACCGCAGCCAAGTCTGCTGCATTGTAGGCCCTTTGCCCACTGCTTTGAATCCTAATGCTTTTTGCCCAGCGGCTTTTCCCCCTGGTAAAATGCGGCAATACACCCACAGCCAAATGGCCGGCTCTTGCGTTTTTGACAAGGCCCTCAATATGCTTTTTGTTTAAATTTGCAATGTCCGCGTCAAGTGTTACCACAACGCCTGCCTTTCTTTCAAAAGCGTGATTGAAACCGGTTAGCAGGCCCTCTTTCAAGCCGGTTTTCCGATTCTCAATTACTGAAACACCCTCAAACCCGCGCGTTAATTTCCCAAGGTTGTCCCTTGAGTGGTCGTTTACAACAACTATGTCAACGCGCTCTTTTGAGCCCCTCTTAAAATCCTGCACTGCCTCTAAGACCTTGCCGATGCGGGAAGCCTCGTTTTTGCAGGGAATGATTATGCAAACGCTCATGCATATACTAACTTTTTTGTAATTTATACTTAGTAGGGATTGAAAGTGCCCTGGCCGGGATTCGAACCCGAATCACTGCCTTGAGAGGGCAGAATGCTTAACCGTTACACTACCGGGGCAACTAAAAGAATTCGTTGGTAAATATTCTTTTAAATGAATTAATTTATAAGTCTTAGCAGTAATGATGCAAAAGCAATGCTTTTGCGTCAAGCGAAAACAATGTTTTCGCAGTGATGAACAGGCTGAGGACTGACTGCCTTGAAGCGATGTTTCAGGCGGAATGACGACGATAATGAGTTCTGAGAATTTTGGGTGGGAAACCAATTGGTTTCCCCCTTCAAAGTTCACCCTGTTTGTCTGAACGGTGCGAAAAAAATGGCTGAAAAGGTTACGGTGATTGTTCCTGTTTTCAACGAGGCGGCAGCACTCCCCTCTGTTTTGAAACCCCTTGTTTCCTGGAGAAACCAGGACAAAGCAGGAAGGGCCCTTGTGGTGGTAAATGATGGGAGTATTGACAGGACCGCTGAAGTTGCCCGCAGTCTTGGAGTAAAGGTAATTCCATCAGATTCCAAGCAGGGCAGAAATATTGGAAAGGCAGAGGCATTTATTGCAGGAGCCAAGCAGGCCAGGGCAAACAAAAGCGATGTTTTGGTTACGCTGGACGCCGACCTTCTCAATGTGACACCCAAGAAAGTGAACCAGTTGGTGGAGCAGCTTTCGCGCCTGAACGTAAACATGGTTACAGGCAAGGTTTATCCCACCGCCAAGCGGGGCTTTTTTCCAAAGCTCTTAAGGGGCCTGAATTTGGCCTTTTGGTCAAAGCCGATTCTAAAGGAGCACAGCGGCCAGCGGGCAATTAAAATGCGTGCATTAAGCCAGTTGTTTAACAATAACCCAAAGTGGCTTTCTGCATTGAGGGGTTACGGGCTTGAAGCAGGCTTAAACTCTCTCATAAAAAAAGCCGCATTTTTTCCAAGGGGCGGAAAGGTTTTGTTCAACTCCCAGCCATCTTTTCGAAAGGGAAAAAAGGGCCTGAAAAGGCAGGTTACGCAAACCTATGTCTTATTTGATGAATGGGATGCTAAGGCAAGGGAATTGCGTAGGCAAAGAAAGAGGGCCAGAAGGGGAAGGCGTTAAATTAAAGTGCCGGAGGAGGGATCTGAACCCTCGACCTTTCGATTATGAGTCGAACGCTCTAACCAGGCTGAGCTACTCCGGCCTCTGAATCAGTAAATATTAGGGAAAGCGAGCAATTAAAAAAGCTTTCAGAGAGCAAGAATTCCGTTTACCGCTTCGTCGCCCAAATCGTTTTGCTTGCTGTAATCCATTCTGCTCTTAACGGAAATTCCCTTCTTGCTGTGCGTTATTACGCGGTCGGCGTAGCCGATAAAAAGCCCTGTTTCAAGAACTCCCGGAACGTTCTTTGACTGGAACTCCAATTCGTCCATTGAGTAAATTTCGTCAATGTCAACGTTGATAATGTAGTGGTTTGTTTCGGTCCTGAACGGCTTGCCCCCCTTTTTCTGCAGCTTTGCCGTTCCAAGCGCCTCCAGCTGTGCAAGGGTCCTTTTCCACCCGAAAATTGAAACCTCGAACGGAACAATTCCCGAAAGCCTTTTTGCAAGATTTGCTTCATCCGTTATTGCAATCATCTCCGCAGCACTCTGCGCAATCATCTTATCGCGAACAAGGCTTGTTGAATCCCTTTTGATGTAATTGAAGAGCGAGTCAACCTTGTCAACGAATTCAACCGCCACATCAACCTCGCGCTCGTTGATGTCTGCAACAGGAATGTGCAGGTCACCCAGAACAGCGGCAATCCTGCTGCTTGTTGGAATAACCCTCACTTTCTCCAAATGATGCTCTTCATCCTGAAGCTTTAGCGCAATCTTCTTCAAAAAAGTTTCAGAGTCCCTGCTTGTTCCAAAGGACAGGATGGAATCTGGCTTAATGTACTTGTCCACAAGGGCATCGATTATTTCTTCCGAAAGCATTCAACCTAATAAAGTGCTTTGGGATATTTAAAGGTTTTTACAGGTTTAAACCGCTTATTCTAAATAGCATCACCTCCTTTTGGAATTTTTTCTCAGGACTCTGCTTTTCTCGGCTTAAACTTTTGGCCTCGTTTCTTTCGGCACAAAGGATTTAATGCCTCCAAAAGCACCAGAGATGTCCACGAAAAAATTCGTTAACTTGGAGGTGATGCGATGATTTCAAATAAAGTTTCAGAAGCAAGAGACAGCCCATTTAGCGACGGGTTTTCTCTTGCAGAATTATGCAAGAATCTTAAGAGGGAGTGGTCGCTGTGAACACCGGAAAGCCACTCTTTCCAAGAGGTTTTAAAGGGGGAAAACAAAGTTCTTGTATGCAAGAGCGGGTTGGGTTTGAATCTAGCGAGGTAAGGAAAGAATTCTTTGCAGCCGTCAGAAAAGCAAGTAGAGTTAGTAGTTGGGACAAACTTGCTAACTTTTTGGCTTTGCATAGATCTCAATTCCAAAAATACCAATAGGGGGCGCTGTTTATTTCTTACAATCGGTTCAATTCAATGATACATTTATTGTCGATAGAAAAGCAAACTTATTTCAAAGCAAATATAATTAGCAGGCCCTGGAATTGGGGTGCGATTAAAGGCGGAAAGGCTTGTTTTGAAAAGCACAAAGACGAAATTATTGGTGGGCTTAGAACTGGCTTCAACGAAAAGTTCCTTAAGAGTGAAAGAGAGCAGTGGTATAGATTTATGGAAAATCCGCTCTCAACAGAGCTTTGTGAATTTATAGGGGCTGTCATAGGAGATGGTTGTATTACTGCCTCAGCAGGTAAGCGAACAAGACCACTTTATTGTGTAAACATTACAGGGGATGCAAAACTTGATAAAAATTATCTTACAAATACTCTCCCGGCAATTATTGAAAGACTTTTCAATATTACCCCTTGTATATATTTTAGGAAAAAGAAAAGAGCGATGACACTCAATTTTCACTCTAAAATGTTGTTCAAAATGTTTACAAATCGATTTAATTTTGTATCGGGCAATAAGACATTTAGTGTTACTATTCCTGATGAAATACTCTTAGCAGGGAGTGAATTCATTTTCGCGACGACTCGAGGAATTTTTGATACCGATGGATGTGTTTTCTTTGATTTGCGAAAAAAGTATAAGAAACCGTATCCTCGAATAACTTTGAATATTGTAAGTCAGCCACTGTTCATTCAGCTGAAGGATTTTCTTAGCAAGTATTTCTCTCTTTACACTCAGCACAATGTCAAGAGAAATAGTTATTATGTTGAAGTTTATGGTCACAAACAATTTGAGAAGTGGATGAGATTGATTGGATTCTCAAATCAGAGGCACCTTAGCAGAATAAGGGGTAATTATGAGCTCCGACCGGGAGTCGAACCCGGGACCTCGTCATTACCAATGACGCGCTCTGAACCAAACTGAGCTATCGGAGCAATATAAAAACTTACAATTAGAAAACTATTTTAATCTGTCCTATTCAAGCAGCTTTCTGAGTTTCTCAAGCTTTTCAAGCGAAATCTTGCTTTGCTTTCCCGACTTAAGCACTTTAACGGTCAGATTCTTTTCCTTCAACTCATTTTCTCCAAGAATTGCCACAAGCGGAATCCCTTTCTTGTCCGCATACTGGATGTTTTTTCCGATTCCGCGGTTCATCAAATCCGTTTCACAGTTCAGTCCGAGACCGCGAATCTTTTCGGAGACCGCGATTGATTGCTCAACCGCCTTGTCCCCAAGCGGGACAACAAATATATCGGCTGAAGCCTTTTTCTCAATTCTTTTCTCCAATGAATCAAGAAGCCTTTCCACCCCAAATGACCCTCCAATTGCCGGCGTTTTCTGCCCGCCGTAGCTTTCCACGAGCTTGTCATAGCGCCCACCTGCAGCCACACTTGGCCCGTCTTTTAGCTTTATTTCAAAAACCGTTCCTGTGTAGTACTCGAGTCCGCGTGCAAGGCTTAAGTCAACTTCAATAAACTTGTCAAGCCTGTTTTTTTTCACAAGCCCCATTACCTGCTGCAGCGCTTTGAGCGGCTCATCATTTTTAAGCTTTAATTTCGCAAGGTCGTTTAGCGCAACCTGCTTCAGAATCTTTGATGAAATTTCCTTTTCCTTCAGCTCTTTCTCAACCCCTTTTTCCCCAATCTTGTCAAGCTTGTCCAAACATCTGAAGCAGTCAACGATTTTTTCCTTTTCAATTCCGCAGCAGAGTGCAATTTCCTCAAGCAGAGTTCTGCTGTTTACAACAACCTTGAACTCCCCTTTCTTGAATCCGAGGGCAAGCATTGTTTTTGCGCAGATTGCCAGAATTTCAAAGTCTGCCAGGGGAGAGGCGCTTCCCAAAATGTCAAAGTCTGCCTGAGTAAATTCACGGTATCTCTTTGCCTGCGGCCTGTCGTACCTGTAAACTCTTCCCACTGCATACCTTTTGAAAGGCCTTTGCAGCTGCGGATTTGTTGCGGCAACGCGTGCCAGCGGAACGGTTAAATCAAACCTTAGCCCTAGCTCTCTATCCGACTTGTCCTTGAAGTAGTAAATCTCTTCCTTAATTGCTTCCCCGCCTGTTCCCTTCTTTGCAAGCAGTCCAAACTCCTCCACAATAGGGGTTTCCATTGGCTCAAAGCCGTAGCTCTCAAAAATAGATTTGCAAATGGATTCAATCCACTTTTTCTTTGAGGCCCTTTCCGGAAGAAAGTCCTGCATTCCCCTGACCGTTTTGAAGCTCATTTCAATTCACCTAAACCAATTTTTCCTGTGTAAAGCGCCATTCCAATTACTGCCTTTACTCCGGATTCTTCAAGCTTTTCTGCCTCTTCCCTGCCTGAAATTCCTCCGGCTGCACTAATCTTATTTCTACAAACGCTTTTTAACCTTTTAATTGTTGCCCAGTCAGGCCCCTGCATTAATCCCTCCTTTTCAATGCATGTGTAGAGGAATTCACCGCAGTATTGCCCAAGCCGTTTTGCCCGCTCAACAGGCCCTTCGTTCAATGCATTTTTCCAGCCCTGCACTGCAACCTTTCCCTCCCTGCTGTCTAATGCAACAATCACCCTCTCCCTCCCAAATTCTTCACATAATTTGGAAAGAAATTCTGGCTCTGCCCTTGTTCCAATAATTACTTTCTTTGCCCCTGCTTCAAAAACCCCTCTTGCTTTTTCCACTGAACGAATTCCTCCTCCAACTCTTGCGTTCACAATCCCGCAGATTTTTTTCACCTCTGCAAGATTGCTTCCCTGTTCCATTGCGGAATCCAAATCAATTACCTGAACCTCTTCAAATTCTGAAAAGCGCTGCGCAAACTCTGCCGGGGGCTCTGCAATTGAGAGAGCAAGCCTTTTCCCCTGCTTCAGCTGAACAACTTTTTTGCCCATTAAGTCAATGCTTGGAATCAAATTCTCACCTCCAGTCCCTTTTCTTTTAGAAACTCCTTTGCCTCTGCAATTGAGCAGTCTTCCCTCTGGAAAATGCCTGCCGCAAGAACTGCGTCAGCCTCTCCCTTGTCCAGCACCCCGTACAAGTCCTTTGGGCTTCCAGCTCCTCCTGACGCAATCACCGGAATTCCAACAGATTCACTTACCTCTTTTGTCAGCTTTAAGTCAAAGCCGCTGTTTGTGCCGTCTTTGTCCATGGACGTGAGCAGTATTTCTCCTGCCCCAAGCGATTCCGCCTGTTTTGCCCACTCAACCGCGTCTTTTTCAGTCAATTCCTTGCCCCCGTAGATTGAACACTTCCAGCCTGAACCGCTGTGCTTTGCGTCAATTGCAACAACAACGGCTTGCCTTCCAAACTTTTTTGAAAGAGTGGTTATGAGTGATGGATTGAGCATTGCAGATGTGTTAATGCTTACCTTGTCCGCCCCCGCTTTGAACGCAGCAACTGCCTCTTCCTCTGAACTAATTCCCCCTCCGACTGTGAGCGGGACAAAGACCTGCGCAGCGCTTTTCCTCACCACATCAAGCATTGTGCCCCGCCTTTCGGCTGAAGCCGTTATGTCAAGGAAGCAAATTTCGTCCGCTCCCCCCCTGTAATACTTTTCCGCAATTTTGCTTGGTTCCCCAACATACTTTAGTTCTGAGAACTTTGTTCCCTTTACCACCCTTGCGCTTTGGCCGCTTAAGTCGCAGTCAAGGCAGGGAATTATTCTTTTTGCAAGCATTTTTATTTCACCTCCGTTTTTGCAAAATTTCTCAATATCTTTAGACCTGCGTTTCCGGACTTTTCCGGGTGGAACTGTGTTGCGGCAAGGTTTCCTTTCTGCACTGCTGCGCAGAACCTTTTTCCGTAAAACGATTCAGCCGCAATCGCTTCCTTTTCAGGGACTGCAAAGAAGCTGTTTGCAAAGAAGAACCATTCTTCTCCAATTCCCTCAAACAATCCTCTGCTGCTTAAGGGAATTACCTGATTCCAGCCCATTTGCGGAACCTTTTTTGCAACAGTGAACCTTTTCACGCTCCCCTTCAGCCGGCAAAGGCCCTCTCCCTTTGATTCCTCACTTTCCTCGAAGAGAATTTGCATTCCAAGGCAGATTCCGAGAAACGGCTTTTCAAGCGCAGCCCTTTTCAGTGCCTGCTCAATTCCATTTTCCCGAATTTTCTCCATTGCCTGCCCAAAGCTCCCTACTCCTGGCAAAACAATTCTCTTTGCTTCAGCTATTTCCTTTGCTGTTGAAGCAAGGGTGGTTTCCTGCCCTATTTTCCTGAATGCGTTCTCAAGGCTCTGTATGTTTCCGCAGCCGTAGTCAACTATTGCAATCATTTCCTCACCCTCCCAAGAAAGCAGGTTTTCCTGTTCAAGTGGCAGGCGTTCCCCTTCTGCTTGACCATGAAAAGCAGGGAATCCCTGTCGCAGTCGCTCAAAGCCAAAATAAGTTCCTGTGTGTTGCCGCTTGTTTCTCCCTTTTCCCAAAGCGATTGCCTGCTTCTGCTCCAGTAAATTCCCTTGCCTGCCCTCAGCGCCTTTGCAAGTGACTCTTTTGAGGAGTATGCAAGCATCAGCACCTTTCCCGAATCAATTTCCTGCACTACGGTTGGAACAAGCCCGTTGCATTTCTCCCACTTAATTGCGTCGCTTTTCATTGTTTCGCCTCCGCAATTCGTTGAACACCGCGTCAACCGAAACGCCCTGCTCCAGCAGTAACGCTGAAACAAAGTAGAGGAGATCAGCTGCTTCCCACACAACCTTGCTTTTCCTTCCCTCAAGTGCTGCCTCAATTAACTCAAAGCATTCCTCGTTGAGTTTCTTGCAGAGCAGGCTTTTGTTGGAAAGGAGTTTTCGCGTGAAACTTTTTGGGTTTGATGAAGCGCTTTCGCGCAAAGCATTTGCAAGCCCCTTCATTTCAAACGAATTCTCCTGCTTCTCCCCAATGAGAACGATGTCGCTTTCAAACACCTTCTCAAGAATTGAGAGCCCGCATTCGCGCATTGCCTTTCCGGTGCAAACTACATCCAGGCACAAGTCTGCAATGCCCTGCTCAACCGCTCTCTCAAGGTTTCCGTTGACTTCCTTCACTTCAACGCTTAGGCCGTTGCGCCTCAGCTTCTCCAAATAGTTTTCGCTAAGAAGCCTGAACTTTGGGTTTACCGCACAGGAAACCGTTCCCTTTCCCTCCAGTTTTGTGGTCTCATATCCAAGCAGGCAGAGTGTTGGCTTTCCAAAGACCATTCCCGCTCCCCTCCAGGGAATCTTTTTGAGAATCGCGAGAGAGGTTTGCGTTCCAAGGCAGTATTCGGTGAAGAGATCTTCCCCTGTTATTCCAATCGCTTTGGAGCCGGCTGAATTCAGCTCGTCCACAAGCTTTGGAATGTCCTCCCCCCTAAACTCTATTGTTTCTGTATTCCCAAACCCTTCTTTCTTTATTGCTTTAAGGGACCTGTCCCTTAATCCACTGTTTTTTGGCAACAGCACTTTTGTGAAGTGAACCACCCTGCATTCTTACGTCTGTTTCTGATTTCATCTAGTTGCACCTCCGAAGTTATTGATGAAGTAAATCACTTTCAGAAAAAGAATTGGTTTGGCAAAGCCCTTTAGGGACCCATGCATCACCTCCACCAGAAGCAAAGCTGGCACACAGGCTTTTCCCGGGCAATATCTGAGTACTGTTGTTTTTTGGATTATTTAATGATTTCCTTTTCCTGAGAATTTGCTGTTTTGTATTGATGGAAAAGGGTAAAGGGCCGCGGCCGGGAATCGAACCCGGTTCCATCGGACCACAACCGAAGATCCTAACCGTTAGACTACCGCAGCCATTGTTTTTTGTAATAGAATTTGTTTCTAAAAAGAAATAAGAAGCTTTCTTCACGCCGGATTGTTTAGCCTCAAGGCTGAAAAAATCATTTCTGCATTCTGCCTTTTTCGCCGTAAAAACAGCCGTGAAGTAAATCACTCATAATAAAATTGTCCACCAACTTCTATTTAAAGGTTTGCAGAATCCGGCTCCCAAACAATTAAATAAATCCAATTCACATAGTTATTTGGGAAACATGGCTTATACTGCTGGCGAGCGCGGAAAAGAAATGCGTGCGGAAAGGGCTGCGGAGGCGCGAGAGGGAAGAATGCTTACCATGCAGCGCACTCCGAAAATGATTCCGCAGCAAAGGCGTGCAAGCGCTTTTTTCAAGTTGCCTTTTATTGGCGGGCTTTTGCAGGCAATTTATGTTTGGGTTGCGGGAAGGGGCGTGTTTCGGGCAATTTCAAGAAGGCAGCCTTTGCGCAGGGCGCCACACGTTCCAGGCTCACGCTTCAGGCCGCTTCGCGCAAGAACGCGGAATGGTGCTTTGGCCCAAAGGCATGCAGGGCGGTTGGGTCCTGGTTCACGTGATTTTATGGCAAGAGCCACAAAGCCGAGTAATTTGAGGCGAAGGCATCGTTAAAGCGACTGCCTTACTTTTTCTGCAATTTCCCTTTTTGCCAAAATCAGTATTTTTTGCCCTGGCTTTACAATCGTGTCCCCGTCGGGAATTACGAGGTTTTTGTTGTCCAAAAGTGCAACGATTGCTGAACCAGGTGGGTGCTCTATTTCTTTTACTTTCTTGTTTGCAATCTTGTGCTTTTCGGTTATTTCAATTTCCATTATTTCTGCGGCTCCCCTTGAAATGAACGCAAGGTCCAGCACACCTGGCTTTGTAATTAATTCGGCAATGTACCCTGCGGCAGCTGCCTCGGGGTGAATTACAATGTCTATTCCAAGCTTTTTCAAAACCTCTTCGTCGTAGTCAACTTTTCCGATTCTTGCCGCAACCTGTTCTGCCCCCAGCTCTTTTGCAAGCAGTGAAATGACCATGTTTGTTTCGTCCTGCCCTGTTAGTGCAACAACGGCGTCGCATTCCTTTACCCCTGCTTTTTCAAGAACCCCTGGTTCTGTTCCGTCGCCCTGTGTTGCAATAATGTCAAGGTCGCGGCTTATTTTGTCGCACCTTTCCGCACTCTTGTCTATTACAACCGCGTCATGCTCTTCCTCAAGCAAAAGCTGTGCAAGAAAGTATCCCACCTCTCCTGCGCCTATAATTATGATGTACATGTGCTATCGCTTTACTTAAGTTCTTTCCCGTATTTAATACCTTTCACTTTCTGGAGGCACGAAATGAAAGGGCAAAGCCTATTGCTGAAAGAATCGGCACTATTTCAAGCCTTCCGACCCACATGTTGAGTATTAGCATTATTTCAACGGCAAGAGGCATTCCTGCATGTGTTATTCCCGCCGAAATTCCGGCATTGCTTTGCGCTGAAACAACCTCAAACAAACTGTCCGCAAGAGTGTTTCCGTGAAGCGTTAAAACCATTACGCCTGCAACAATGAAAACCATCCAGATGAGGATGAACTGGTTTATTTCCTTTATTTCGCGAATCTCCAAATTCCGGCCCTCGAATTTTCTTGCAAAAAAGCTTTTGGCCGGCAAAATCGCTTCCTTTATTCTCCAGTAAACCGATTTTACAAAAATTATGAACCTTGAAATTTTTATCCCGCCCGCTGTGCTTCCTGTGGAGCCGCCGATTAACATTACGCCCACAAGAACGAGCTTTACAAAGTCGTCCCACTGCCTTATGTCTGATGCGGCAACGAGTGAAAAGCCGCCGCATGTCAGGGCTGAAAAAGAGTGGAAGAACGCATTTATGACAACATCAACATTTCCCCCGTAAAAGAGAACCATTTTGGGCAAAATCATAAATCCCCCCAAAAGCCCCAGAAGTATTAAGACCTTGAATTCTGCGTCATGCAAAAGAATTCCGAGCCTTTTTTTCTTGAAGACCAGGTAGTGGACCGAGAAAGAGGTTGCACCCAAAATCATTATTAATATCAGGCTCAGGTCAATTGCAATAGGGTGTGCTCCAAGCAGGCCCTGTGACGTTATGTCCATTCCTGTTGTGCTGATTGCGGACATGCTGTAGTTTATTGCGGTAAACAATCCCATCCCGCTGAGGAAGAGAAGTATTACCCCGAAAATTGTAAGACCAATGTAAATGTTCCAGATTTCCTTAATTGTGTTCTTAATATTTGGCTTGATTCTTTCATCCCTGCCCTCCGCAGTGCTTAGCTTGCTTGCCCGGCTGTAGGTTGTAAGGATTCCTGTTAAAGCCATGATTACAATTCCAACCCCTCCAATCCAGGAGAGAATGCTTCTCCAGAACACAAGCGAGTTTGGGGCGTAGTCAATGCTAAAGCGCATTACGCTAAGTCCTGTTGTTGTCAGGGCAGACATTGCCTCAAAGTAGCCGTCTATAAATGTCATTCCCTGCACGAGAACAAAGGGCATTGCGGAAATTCCGCAGTAAACAAGCCAGAAAATTGATGCAGTGAGAAACGCGTGTTTCAAATCCGTTTCCTGCGTGGGGGCAAAGGCGTTCCTTAATGCAAGCCCCACCGCAAACGCAACCCCTGCCGAAATTAGGTAGCCTATTGCGATGGAAAACGGCTCGCCGTAGTAAAGTGAAACAAGAAGCGGGGCAAGAAATGTTACCGCACTCCACTCAATCATTGTTCCAAGATCGCGAAGAACAACCCTTAAGTCCTCTTTTCCAAGCCGGATTAAACTAAAAGCCATGGAACAAATAGCTTCAAAGAACTTAATAAAGGTTTTCAGGGCTTTGTCCCAATTGCTTTATTGCATGGTTATAAGCTGGTTCGGCTATTTTTCTTGCTTGCTCTGATGTTATCCGTTCAAACATCCAGTCCATCTTTCTTCTCACCTTTTCCTTTCCCAACTTATTTGCAAGCCCGGTGTGTTTGATGGCGTTTGTTTCAAAGTAGCTTATGCTGTCTGCATCCTTTATTAGGTTGGATTCGGCGTCTCCGCCAACCTCGTGCTTTCCAACCATGTTCTTGATTCGCTCTATCTTGCCCTGTTCATACCCCTCTTTTTTCAGGAATTCGGAAACAATTCTTGCGCCCTCCCTCTGGTGCTCTTCCAGGATTTTGGGGTCATTGAATTCTTTTTCTTTAAATGTCTGCTCTGTGTTTGTTTTTCTAAAAGCCCTTGCAATGTCGTGGGCGTAGGCTGCGATAATAATCGCTTCGTCAGAATCAGGCTTTAGCCTTTGTGCCCAGCGGGCGGCGCTCTCAAAGTGCTCCAGGCTTTTGCCGGTTGCGCTTTTTTCATAGGACTCTTTAACAAATTGCTTTACCTTTTCCAGCATAATGCTCACTAATTATTGGTTTCAATTTTTCAAGCAACAAATCAAATTTGGTATATCCTGCTTTTGAATTAAAGTGCCCTGCATTTGGCACAAAATTTAATTTCACCCCAAGTTTTTTTGCTAGCTCCTCTCCGTTTCCAAGAGAAACATAGGGGTCTGTATCTGATTGGAAAACTTCAAAATAGCGGGCTTTATCTGTTATGGATTTCCATTCAAATGAAAAGCCACTGAAGCTGTTGTCTCGGTCATAATTTAAGATGGGGCGAACTCCAATCGGGGTTCCCACAAAAAAAGCCGCTTTAACGGGACTTTTCAATTTCTCCAATATTCGCAGTGCGAAAATTCCGCCCAAACTGTGCCCAATAAGAATGGTGTCTTTGCCAATATACTGTTTGTAATCTTTGAATACATCAAACCATTCGGTAATTTTTGCCGGAATTTTTGGAGGGGAAGGAAACTGTGGCACAAATACTGTGTAACCCTGTTTCTCTAATTTTTCCTTTAACCAAGGAAACCAGTTTTCCTCTGGATAGCCCTCTGTTCCATGAAAAATAAATGCGTTCTTTATGCTAATCCTTTTTTGCATCAATGCAGGGGGGAGGATTCGAACCCCCGAAGGCACTAAGCCACCAGGCCCTGAACCTGACTCCTTTGACCGCTCGGAAACCCCTGCGTTGCTTAATTTTTCTTGGTTGAAAGAGTTTATAAATTTCCTTGTAATTGAAAAAGCGTCCCCGCCGGGAATTGAACCCGGGTCGCAAGCTCCGCAAGCTTGTATGCTATCCACTACACTACAGGGACTTCTATAAATCAATTCGGCGGCGCAAACTATTTAATTAGAACTTTTTGGTTCGGCCTCTTTAGGGGGAAGCAGTTTTTGAAGCAAGGCAGCGTAAATCATTGAAAGCGGCACCATTATGAAGTTGCCCACAAGCGAGAACCCCGCTATGAGGATGAGTCCGAAGAAAACCCAGATGAATTGCTCCATTGTCTTGATTCCGGGGATTGAGTTCTTGGCCATTTGGGTCAATTGCTTTGTGTCAATTTCCTGCCGGTTGCTTTCCAGCTGGCTTTTTACAAGTTCCTTAAAGCTTGGCTTGTAGAGCTCCTCCCTTAAAAGCAAAAGGCTCTGGAAGAACAGCACCGCATTCGGGTCTTCACTGTCCCCGAGCGCTGTAAATGTTGGCATTGATGTTATCTGCTCAACCTGTGCCTGCTGGCTTCTGACCAATGATTCCGCGACCGCATCAGTTACCTTCCCCTGCAGGTTCTGTCCCTCAAGAACCGGCTCAAGGAAAGCTGTTTCAAGATTTTCAATAAACTCTTCCTGCTGGGGCATGATGTACATTGCGGAGAGCACAATTAGGCTGATGTTTATGAGCATAAGGCTTTTTTTGAATGCTGAGGACGTTGCCCTTGCGGCCACCCATTTCTTCAGCTCCGCGTGCTTGAGTGAGGCTGTTCCAACCATTAGCGGAACCGAGATTACGTAAGCCACTTGCAGCACAAGAAACTGCTGGAATTGCGCAAAAATAAGGTTTGGGATTGCAAGCGCAATTACTGTGGCTGAGGTTGCAAGCAGAATTGCCTTCATCTTCTCCGCCTTTTTGCTGAGTAGGGAAATAAGTGCAATCGGGAGCGGTGCAGCTACCACAAAGAGAATGAACTGAATGCTTGAAACTATTTCAAAGGCTTTCTCCATCTTTAGGCCAAACAAATCCGGAACGCCAACCGCCGGCGCAAAAAGCATTGCCGCAAGCAAAGTTGTTACCGCGATTGCCGCAAAAAAAACCTGTTCCTCTCTTGTTGGCCTAAACTCCATTCCAATCGTAATTCTAAGCGCTGAACTTGTTTATTAGGCTTGCGCCCGCATTCATTATGTAGAAGTCGGGGCTTATTTTACGAGGGGCTCAACCTTTCCGTCGTGAATAATAATTGAGTTCTCGCTTTGGGTAACGATTTTTCCGTCCTCTTCCTTTAGAATTGGATGCGCCTTGATGCACTTTGCTTTCATAAGTTCGCGCATTGCAATTTTTCTCTGGAAGTCGTTGAGCTTCAGGCCATCATCAATCCATCTTTCCGCAAACGGGAGTGTCTGGAAGTTTTCAAGCACATACTCCAAAACCTTTCTTGCGTGGGAATTCCTAACCTGCTTTGGCTCGTCGATTTCAAAAATTTCAGACTGCTGGGTCTGCTTTACAAAGCCCTCCCCGTTTGTTGCAAACGGCTCGATTGCATAGGCCCCGTCTTCCAAAACCCGGTCGTCGTTGTTTTCAATGTTTGGGATGCTTGGAGCTGCGTGGGTAATGTACCTTTGCAGGCCGTGGCCTGTAAGGTTTTGAATCGGGTTGAATCCCTTGCTTTTAATTGCTTTCTCTATTTCCGCTCCAATCTTTCCAATTTCCGCACCCGGCTTGGCAATGCTCAAAGCGTTTTCCAGCGCAAGCTCTGACGCCTCAATAAGCTTTGCCCATTCATTGCTTGGGTTAATTGTAAAAGAGGCGTCTGCGATGTATCCGTCCACATGAACCCCCATGTCAATCTTCAAAACGTCCTTTTCTTCAAAAACCGTTTCATCGCCTTTTCCAGGCGCATAGTGGGCTGCGTTCTCGTTCAGGCTCAAGTTTGTTGGGAAAGCAAGCCCTGCTTTTCCCTCAGATGATAGGTCTTTGACTGCTTTTTCAACTTTTAAAGCAATATCAAGTAGTTTTTTGCCTGGAACGGCTTCTTTTCTCGCTTTTTTCTGCAATTTTCCAAGAATAGAGCCTGCTTTTAGGTATTTTTTCACTTCTTCCGATTCCATTCTGCATTCACCTTTAAAACATCTTTTCCTTGGAAAGGGTTAAAAATCAGCGCTTTGAGGAAGCTACTGCAAGCACTATAAGTGCCAGGGCAACGACCGCAATTAGGTTAATTTCGGGAATTGCAAACAGTGATGACCTTACTTGTGCAACAATAAATGAGGTTGTTTTTACGTTTCCAACCGGTGTATCTGCACAGCCTGTTTCCGAGAATGAAACCCCGCTAATTTGGGCGCTTGTGTCATACCTTCCCTCTGTGTTAAGCACTTCGCTTGTGCATGCAAAGCTTGCCGAACTGTTTGCAAGAATTGTATTCGGGCCTGCCGGTGCCGGGCAGTTAAAGGTGGTAAATCCATCCTGGAAAATTATTCTAAAGTCAATTGTAAAGTCTGTGACGTCGCAGCTGTTGTCGTTTTGAATTGTTGCAATAAGGGTTGTGGTGGTTCCCGGCTCAACCAAAGCAGGGCTTGCCCTTAATTCGTCTATTACAACGTCGTTTGCCCCGCTGTCCCCCAAAAATCCTGCAAGGAACTTGAACATTAGTTCGCTCTGCGAATCCCCTGTTGGTGTGTCGCCCGCCGGAAGCGGGTCGGGGGATGGTTTCAATCCTATGTCTATTAGCATTCCAGCCCTTCCTGCGGTTTGGTAGGATGTTGGGGTTGCCCCTGTTCCGACATCAATCGCGTAATAGAAACTTGTCCCTTCCGTCATTCCAATTGTTGTTGGGTCGTCAATTGCGGCACTTGCTCCGCTGCAAATTAGGGTTAAGAAAAGAGCCAGGGTGGTGAGTTTTTTTATCACTTGATTCCCCCTATGGGTAGAACGAAACATTTATTGTTTCGTTCGCTCCTGCCGGATCAATTGTGACTTGCGCGATGTACTGTGCTCCCGGGACAAGCAGGCAACCTGAAAGGGAATAATTTAGTATTCCATCGCTTATTGTTGTTGTTATTGGGTTTGATGCACAGCTTCCTCCCGGCGTGATGTCAATGAATATTTCTGCGGTGCTGTTTATTGGCTGTTTTGTTGCCTTGTCAAGAATGAACGCTCCGATTGCAATTGTTGTTGGAACCGCTGTGCCACCTCCTGGGCCTCCGCCTCCGAAGTTCTGGAATACGGAGTTGCTGCACTGTACAACTGGCGAACTGCTTGAGGCAACCACGTTAAATACCTGTGATGCCGTTCCGGAGTCTATGTAACTGCAGGTTCCTGTTGCCTGCAGGCTGTTGACCGTTGCGGTTGTGCTTGTTCCGTTCCCGCAGTTTATGTTAACAGTTGTTCCGTTTGGAACGGCGCCAACAAAGTCAGCGGTTATTGTTGAATTGAATGCTGTTGAGTCGTGTGTTGCAGGGTTTGGTGTCAGGCTGCAGCTTATTGAGCCAGGAGCCCCACAACTGTGCTGCGACCACGCCAGTGCGGTTGTCATGTTAATCTTTCCCGGGTCGCTTGCCGAGCCTGTGATAAGGGTTCCTGCGTTTGAGAATGTTTCAAACGTTCCGGTGACCTCCAGTTGGCAGGTTTCAAGTGTTAGCGCCTGTCCTGTGTTTTCAATTTTGGTGTCTTTGAATATTGCAGGGTGGCTTGAGTCCCCCTTATTTGCCACTGAGAGCGGCTCGTCCCAGTTTGCCTCTATGGATTCGCTGTTTTTCATTCCCTCGATGTAAATGCCGTAGCTTTGGCTTACCGGGTTCACAACCTCTATTTTTATCAGGCTGTTTGTCGGGTCGTCAATTGTTTCATTGTCATTTAACCTTATCCTGCTGTTGACCATTTTCAGGTAATCCTGAATTATTATGTTTCCCCTGGTAAGTATTTGGCTGTCTGCCATTTCAAGCGCGCCTGCGTGAATCCATCTTATGTCATTGCCGTGGTTGCCGCCCCAGCTGTTTGTCAGGTCTGCGTTGGTAAGGCTCATTAGGCCTGATATTTCTATTGCCCCGTATTTGCTTGGGTCGGAGTTTGTTGAATTGTATGTAAGGTCATGGAACTGTGCATTGTTTACAAAGAATTCGTTTGCATAAATTCCCACCCATGCATTGTCATGTATAAGGTCGTCTGTGATTGCCGTTCCTGTGAATGTAATGCGCCCGTTTATTGCCCTTAGCGGACCCCACAGTGTTCTAAGCTCTGATCGCGTGAATGTGATGTCTCCGAGTGCGCTTTCAACGCTTGTAATGTATCCGGTTGTCCCGTCTACCAATACGTCTTCAAACAAAATGTCTCCGCTTGCGTAAATCCTGCCGTTTGAAATTGCCCAGAGTGAATGCCTTCTCCCTGTTTCTGCGCCCCTTTTGACTGTAAGGTTTCCGTTCATTACTTCAATGTCTTTTGAGTAGTATGTTGCGTAGTTTGAGGGGTATCGTCCTACAATCAATGCGTTTCCGTTTGAAAGGCGAATTGGCGCCGGCTTGTTGAAATGGATTTCCGAAGTGTCCATGGTCCATGAATCCGTTCCTGCAACACCGTCAATAAAAATTCCCGCTCCCGCCGCGTTTAAGTGGTTGGAGTTTGAAATCAATGCGGCATTGCTTAGGTTGAATTTTCCGCCGTTTGTGGTTTCTATTTTTTCAAAGTACATTGTGGACTGGCCGTTGCTTGGGCCTTTTCCACTTATTGAAATGTCTCCTGAAGCGTTTAGCTTGCAGTGCTGGTCTCCATTGCAGTAAAGGTTTGAGTTTGTCATATTGACCTGGTTTGCTGCAAAGCTTGCTTTCCCGTGAATTTCTGTTGTTGTAAGGTTCATTGCCCCTCCAACATCAACAAGGCCGTCGACATAATAGATTCTCTTGTTTTGCAGGGTAAGGTCTCCGCCAACTGTTATATTGTTGAATCTGGAGTTTGCCACAATTCCTGCATCCGACTGGTAGGTGGGGCCTGTGATTTCAAAGTTTCCGCCAACTATTATATCTCCGTTTCTGAAGTCATTTAGCCTGGAGTATCTTCCAAGAATTTTGAAGTCGTTTGAAACGTCAATGTTTCCGTTTCGCATGTTAATTATTTGGGTCCATGCATTTGGCCCTGTGTTGTTGAGTGTGAGGTTTCTTGCCTTTATTCCGGTTATCCATTCGTCCGCCCCATAAAGGTATGCGTCACCTGTGCTTTCCTGCTTGAGTTCAATGTCTCCCCTTATTCCGCCTGCATCTGCGTTCACCGGACCGCTTATGTGGTAAATGTACGCTTCTCCACTGGATTTTGTGTGAAGCGTGATGTTTCTTGCGGTAATCCCATCGATGTATGCTCCCGATTCTCCCCGCATGTACACTGTTCCGGTGTTTTCTGCCAGAAGCTCGATGGTTCCAGCGACATTTATTGCCCCGCTTATGTTGTGGATGTTTGCCTGGTGGTTTCCTATGGACCAGAGCTTTAGGTTGTTTGCGGTAATTCCCGTAATTCTGCTGTCGCCCCTTACATATGCGTGGTGCGGCCCGCCTTTGACCAGAATGTCACCGCTTATTTCCATTGGGCCTGCAAGGTAGTAAATGTATGTGTCGCCGTTTGCCGGTGCTGTTGCCGAATCAATTGTAAAATTTCCGTTGTTTGTTGTTTTGATGTGGCCGTTTATTCGGTTGTCCGGGATGTATGACCCGTTTTTGATTGTAATATCTCCTGCAACATCCATGTCGCCGCGCAGCCTGAGAATTGATGTTCTGCCTGCCATGGTGCTTTCCATTGTGAACGAGCCTGCTTTGATATATTTTATATCATCCAAAACTGCTCCGTTAAGAACCTTAAGGTCTCCTTGAATATCAATTTCACACTGTTGGGCTGCGGTTGCTTGGCAGCGCAAGTCTGCTTGGTGGTTTACTCCGCGGGAATCAATTGTAATGTTGGTAACGGTTTCCTTGCCGCCTTCAGGCACAAATTTTAATCTGTTGTTTGAACCGCCCCAATCAGCGCGAAGATAGGTTTGGTCACTTCTTGTGCTGAATTTTTCAACAGAAAGGTTCCATTCAATTCCTGAGCCAATTGCCGGCCCGATAAAATTTACAACATTGTTTGTTGCTGTTTCCACATTTGGGGAGAGGTTTGACGCTGCGCCCTTTGCAGTGTCGTCAGTAATATACCAGTCAACCTTTGTGACTCCGCCAAGCGGGGCAGTGCTCCAGAAACTGTCAATGTCTGTCTGGGTAATTCTTGTTGCGGCAGTGTTCCTATTGTTGATTACAACACATTCAAGTGTTGCTCCGCCGTCCTTTGTGTTGCACAAATCACAGAATGTTCCCCAGCAGCTTGCGTTTGCTGACTGGAAAAAAGCAAGAATTAAAAGCAAGGTAAACAAGTACTGAAACTTCATCAAAACACTCTTTGGCATTTATTACTGTAACCTATATTCTTCACAGCTTTCTACTATTTAAACATTATCACCGTCGTCTGGTTGGTTTCCATTGCGGGCTTAAGTATAAATACAACCTTCGCAGTTTAATATTCAGGATTTTCTGGTGATTTGAATGTTTGAAGATTATGATGTTTCAAAAATTGTTCTTGTAATAGTTGCGGTTTTTGCAATTGTTGCAATTGCATTTTTTGTTTTGTCCCCGCAGCCGGAGCCTTTGCCTCCTGCGGGAAACGGTGGCACACTTCCCCCTGCGGAACCTCCGGTAGAACCTCCAATTGAACCGCCAGTTGAGCCCCCGGTAGAACCGCCGGTGGAGCCGCCTGTTGAACCTGCTGCTGAAACACAACTCGATGTCAACGGACCGGGCGAGGCTGCTGCTCCCGTCGAACCTGTAATGGGTGATTCGGATGAATTCCTCCCTGACTTTGAGGTTGAGGACTTCCAGGATACGCCAGAGGACGCTCCTCCTGCAGGCGAAGAATCAATAGATTAAGTGCCTAGCCAAACGCGCCAAGCTTTGACTGCTTTCCACCCTGAATTAAGTCTTCCTTGCTGTAGCCTAGTTCACGCATTATTTTGATTACTGCCGGAATTACCTGGTGCGAAATGTAATAGTCTGAGTCGTAATTCCCTTCCTCAACATACTCTTCAAGCATGGCTTTGTCACTGATGCTTTTTCCACGCTTTGTGATTACATAGCTTATTACGCTTCCGGTTCCAAGTTCCTTTCCGCGCTGCACGGCTTTCTGTGCTGCCGCAACATGCGGCCCTATTGAATCGTATTTGTTAAGCGGTCTTTTCAGTATTGTCAAAACAACGAGTTCGCGTTTTGGGGTTTTTCCTCCCTTAAGATTCTTGATTGCATCCCTTACAATTTCCACTGCCTTGTCGGGATTTCCCTCCTCAAGGATTGCGGTAATTACGTTTCGCTGCGTTTCCTTTGCAATGTTTGACCAGTCGCGTCTCACATATTCAAAGCCGACAATTTTCAGGTTGTTCTGCCTGTCGATTAGCGCGTACTTTTTCTTTGCGCCCTCTCCCGATTCCTTGGTTACAAAAATTCCCCTCTTGAAAAATCCCTCAAGCTCAAGGTTCATTACCCCCGGAAGGGATGCATTAATTTCTTCAACAAATTTCTTAACGTCCTCGTCGCTTTTGCCTTCCGGGATTTGCAGAAACGCGCTGTCTGTATCCCCATATAGCGCGTTGAAGCCGGACTTTTCCGCCTTGTCAATTACTCCCTTAACATACTGCCTGCTCCAGGCGGTTACCGCTGACGCGCACTCCCTTGAAAACCACCGGCTTCTAGCATAGCCAAGATAGCCGTAAAATGAGTTCATTAAAATCTTGAGGGCCTGCTGCCTTGCGTTGAGCAAAAGAGCGCCTTCCCCCTGCTTTCCAATTTCCTTGAGCTTCTTTTTGAGGTCCATTCTTGTTTCAAAAAGGTTTTTTAAAATTCCCGACAGAAAGCCTTCCTCTTTTGTGCAGAACTGCTGGTTGTTTGGCGAAACGTTTTCCCTGCATTCCCTGTGCCCGCAGTTTAAGTTTTCAGGGCTTATGTTGTGGGAAATCATTATGCTTGGGTGAAGCGATGAAAAGTCCAGAACCGCAAGGTTTTCGTGAAGCCCTGGGGTTGGTTCTTTTACGTAGCCCCCCACAAAGCTTTGCATTATGCGCTGGCTTGTTTCCTCGTCGGTTGGTCTGTTTGGAACAACCTTCCCCTCAAGAAAAGCCTTGTTCATCAGCAGGTATTCAATGAGGAGCGAGGCGCTGCTTCTGCTTGTTTCGAAAAGTGTCTGCTTAACAAGCTTGGAGAGCTCCATGATTAGGGGGGCGTACTGCATTGCAATTTTGAGCGTAACGCTTGAGTCTGCAATGCAGTATTCGGCAAGCCTTTCAAGCCCTTCTCCTTTCTCCCAAATTTCGTTAATTTCCTCGGCCCTGATTTTTTCCTTTTCATTCCCGAAAAGTGAGAACGCAACTGACTCCAGGTCAAACTTTATCAGGTTCACAACCCCGAACCGGTTCAGGAAGCGAAGCATTTGGTATACATCCAGGTGCTGCATTCCGTGCAGCCTTACATGGGTATCGCGCCCTCCCTTCTTTACCGAGAAGGATTCGTTGGCAGGGTAAAACTTTGGCTTGATTCCCAGCGTCTTGCACCGCTCTTTTATGTAGGGCAGGTCAAAGCGGTCTCCGTTGTATGTGGCCAGCACATCAATTTTTTCCTGTGCAAGCAGTTTGAAAAACGCGCGAAGCGTTTTTTCCTCGCTTTCAAAAACCTCAACATTCTTTGCGCCCTGCAGCTTGCCGTTGTAGGTAAGGAGCTTCTCCCCTTTTGCCGAAACAAACGAAATCATTAGGACCGGGTCGCGCTTTGCGTCGCTGAATCTTCCGGGGGAAAGTGTTTCAATGTCGAACGCCGCAAAGTTAAATTCTTCGCCCTGCACTTTTGCTGCCTTAACTTCCTTAATTTCGTCCCCTTCAACCGCAAGCTCAATTCCAAAGGTTGGCTCAAGCTGCTTGTCAATTAAGTAGCGTTTTGAAAATGGAACGTCGTATTCAAATGCCGCAAAAACAGTCGGGAGCGAACGGATTTCCTTTCTTGCATCCTTCAATTCTGAAACGTTTTTGAATTCAACTTTCAAAAGGTCGTTCTTTGCTTCGCTTACCCTGAATGCTTTTGAGCCCTCCCCGAAAACCGCCTTGCTTATTTCTGCAGCTGCCTTTTTTGGGTCCTCCGCCTTTACATGGAAATAGGGATAGAATGAGGGGTCGTGAAAGATAAGGACTTTGCCCCCTGACTTGACAAAAAGCCTTATTACCGAGCCATTTACCTTTTCTTCATAGTCTGCATCTAATAAAAGCCCTTTTACTCTCTTTTCTTCCATACGTAATATTTTTAAGCAGCAATAGTTATTTATAATTAGATTCCAGAAACCAAAAGTAGGAAGTTAATTTTTTATGCCCAGAAACAGGCCACAGAGGAAAGCAATTCCAAAGAAGGCAGCATCTGTCATTGCCGGATTCAGGCAGGACATTCACTCCCTTAACAGCAGTGTTCTTATAATCGGCCAGAAAATGAAGTATCTTGTAAGGAACGAAAAAATCCTTGGAAGAAACCTGATTGTTCTCAACAAAAAACACAAGGCCTTTGAGGCCAAAATTGTTTCGGGTGAAATCGGCGGGAAGGCAGGAACCTCTGAAATGTCCGCCGAGGTTGAGGCCCGCGTTAAGGATCTTGAAAGGAAAAACATTGAGCTTCAGGCACAGCTTGATTCATTCAAGCAGGGCCTTGCTTCGCAGGAACAGCTTCAGGAATTAAAGTATGTTATTGACAGCATTAACCCTTTGGAGCTTGCAACTCTTGAGCAGGTAAAGGAATTGATTGCGGAAAAGAAGGGCAAAAGGAAACAGGCCTAACGGGTTTCAACAAGTTCAGTGCAGGCACTCAACCCGGGCCTTAAGAGCACGCGGTAATTCTTTCTTCCCTTAAGCTGCACGCCAACATCGTTTCCCTGAACGATTTTCACCTTTGCCTTTGCCGCGTCAAGCATGCCGGGCTGCAAATCAATTTCGTGCGCAACAGAAACGGCATTTCCCACACCATACTGCTGCATTTCATTTAAGTCCTGAATAATTGTTTTTGCAAGCTCGCTGTTTTCGTTCCTTCCAATAATGCTTTCCACCTGCGGGATAATAATCATGCTTCTGAGTTGCGCACTTGGGCCCTGTTTTTTGTAGTGCTCAAGCAGGCCGTGAATAATGCAGTGAAGCATTATTAGCGAGACCCTTTTGTCATGCCCCCCCATATTTACTATTCCTGCCCTGCCCAATCCGTGCAGCCAGCTTTTGCTGATTTCAGCAATGTTGTTTTCGCCGTCAAAAAGTTCGGGATACCTTAAATCCATTAGCTTTAGGATGCGTGCGGCGCGGCTTCTTTGGAATTCATTGAATTCCCCCCTTGTCTGCCTTGCCTTTACAATTCCGGAAACTTCTGCAAGGCTTGCAACCCTGTTTTCGTCAAGCACCTGCATTATTTCCTTTCCGGCAATTGTTTCATCCAGTCCAAACAATTCAAGCAACCCCTTTCTGTTCACACTTCCAAGGTCAACGCGCAGCTGCTGGGGGATAAAAAATTCTTTTGTCGGAAAGCCGATTGGCTCAATATCAACCTTGTAACTTTTCAAATCATCGCTTGCGGTTGTTCTCACACCCAACCCCTTAAAGCGCTTGTTCCAGTCAATCACAACCGCCGGAATGTTTGACAAAAGTGCGCCTTCAATAAGCAGGTGCAGCATGTGTGCACGGGCTTCTTTGCGTCCTCCTGAAACAACTGTTGATGAAAAAAGTGAAAGCGGCTCCTTTACCCCCATCTGCTCCCTTGTTATCCCAAGCATTAATTCCCCAAAGCTTATTGCTTTTCCAGCAGGCGCCGCTGCGGCAAAGCCTGACGGGATATGTGATGATGTTGAGAGGAGGGGCACAATCAGCGGCTGTGAGAAAAATGCCTGCTTTATTTGCTCGGGCGCCTGCTCAAGCTCCTGCAGCTGCAAATCATATGCCTTGCTTACGGCACTTATGGTTTTCACACTTGACCTGAGATTTTTGATGTTTGCCTCAACCTCTGCCGCAAACTTTTCTTCATCGTATTCCACATAGCTTGGTTTTGAACCAAGAATAAAGAACCTGGTTGTTTCCTTTTCATCGTGCTTTGTTATTGTAATAACTTCGCGGGGAAGGGTTTCAACAAACCCCTCCAGTTCCCCGACAGCGTGGAATACCTTGTAAACCTCCACAACCGAGCCCTTTACTTTTCCGCCCTCTTTTTCAAGAATGGACACAAGGATTATGGATTCAGGGTTTGAGTATATTTCAACGTCGTATCCCTCGAAATTCCCTTTGAACATCTCCTTCCAGGGGCCGTCTTTTAAGCGGAAATCCATAGTAATCAGTTAATCATTAACGAGAACTTATTTATATAGGTAATTATTATATAGATAAGTAAAATATAAATGTTGGTTACGATGGTAAACAGGGAAGTTGTGCTTCAGACCATAAAAAAGATGAAGGAAAGCGGAATTGATAACTCAGTTATCAAGGCCACCTTGAAGGACATTGGCTTGAATGACGAGGAGTCAAAGCAGTATATGAAAGAGGCCGCAGGCGAAAAGGCTGAGGCAAAGAAAGAGGCCGATATTGTGCAGGACCAGATTGCCGAAAAGACCGCCGAGAAAACAGCTGAAAAAATCAAGGAAGAGCTTGTTGCCGAGAATGAAGAGCGTGAATTGAGGGACACAACACAGCGCGTTGTTTTGGAGGAGCAGAAGTCAAAGATGGAGGATGTTGAAAAAGGTGTCGGCAAGCTTCATCAAAAAATTGAGTCTCTTGCAACTCCCGCCAACAAGGAATTAAGCGGAAACATAGCCGTGCTTGAACAGCGCATTAACGGGATTGATAAAAAGATTTCCGACCTTAAGGCAATCAATACCGCAACAAAGGACTTGATGGAAAAGGTTCTTGAAGCAAACCGCAAGATTCTAACCAAGCTTTAGCCAAACAGTTTCTTGGCCGAGTCTTTTGTTTTTTTTGCGGCTTCCCCTAATTTCTTTGGCTTGAACTTCCACTTTGTCATTGTCCTTGAATTCATGCTCGCGACCTGTTCGTAGTCTGAAAAAAAGGTCTCGCCTGTTCTTGCGCCCATTTCCTTTATTCCGTCTATCCACACGGTTTGGTCCGGAACCTGCCCCTCCGCTTCCTCCATCTCATCCATTATTTTTGAGCCGAAATTTTTTGCGGAAGGGTAATTGAATACAAAAAATGATGCAATGGCTGTGACCACCGCGGGAATTGGCATCTCAAACCAGATAAAGAACATGCATGCAAAGAGAAGAAATATTCCTATGGCCGGGTTCAAAATCATTCGCCCCCGCCCATCAGCCCTGAATACATGTCCGGGCTGTAGTATTCGGGTTGCTGCTCTCCGCCCCCGCCCTGCTTTACTCCAAAAATCAGTGCAAAGATAACAAGCCCGAAGAAAACGAACGGCCAGTAGGGCTCAAGGCTTGACCTAAACATATATAATGCAGCCATTGCCACAACAAGAATTATTGTTGCGGAAACGCTTCTCATTGTAAGGATTGTCACCGCAACAACCGCAAAAGCCAGCCAGTTTTCGTTGAACTGGACGGCAAGCATCATCAGAACGAGCGCGATCATGAAGGTAAACGAGTCCATTAATAGCACCTAATCAAATATCTTTACCTTCTCAAACAAAGTGTTTCCAAACGTTGCAAACAGGAAAATCAGCACCGGAATGAACACAAGCTGCGGGAACTGAATTACTGTCAGGTAAACTACAATTACTGCAAACAAAATCGCAAGCTTTGCGCTCCCCAAAGCCTTTTTTGCCCAGCTGAAAATCCACACAAGGTAGAACAGTGAGAGCACTACCCAAATGTTGTCAAGCAAAGGATCCGCAAAGGGCCCGCTTACCGCAAGAATTGGCATCAAATCCATTTTGTTTTCCTCATTAAATTAATGAATCTTATCTAATAAATTCCTTTCTATTTCTTCATATTCATCCCAATTCCCCACACAATTACCGAAAGGAAAGAGAATCCCATCAGAAAGTACAGCAGAATGTATGCTGAGGCCGTAAAGTAAGCCCACTTAATTACAAGGAAATAAACAAGGGCTGCTGAAATTATAAGCGAAATTACGCTGTTTCCAATGTATCCCCTCACAGTCGCAAAAATTATTATCGCAAGAATTATTCTCATAATGATGTCTGCAATCGGGAAAACCGCCATAATAACCGGGGGGATTAATGCAACAACCACAAAGGCGGCAAGAATTATCAGCACAAGATTGCCTTTCTCATTCAACTTAACGCCTCCCTCTTGCAGGGGCTCTTGCCCTTGCGCCCTGTCCGGAAGCAACCCTCTTGGCAAGGTCTGCCCCGCTGCTTATTGGGCTCTGCTCTCCACCGCCTGAACCTCCTCCGACAAAGAAAAAGTCAATAAGGATTCCGGCCGCGCCCATCACAAGCAGCATCATAAGAACGTAAACCGTTTCAAAAAACCACGCATAGGGTGACAAAAGCATAAAGTATGCAAACCCGACAATCAACACGATTGAAACAGGCCCCTTTCCCAAATGGTTTACCGCAAAGGAAATTATTGTGAGCAGTATGAATATCTTTAGGACAAAGGTCATGTCCCGAAAAAACTCCATTATGAACAGCATGGCTAAGTCTATCATGCAATAACCTTAACGATTAACTGGTTTAAAATGGTTTTGCCTAGCTGCCGTAGCCAATGCAGGTCTGGTCTGCTGCAAGGCCTTCCTCTATTTCACTAAGGCTGCTGTAGCTTCCCACCATTTCGTAAAGTGTTTTTGGGTTCCACCAGAAAGACGTCTCGGAACCGGTGTCTGTCACGCAAACGTCTCCGGCCTCAACAAGCTCAAAGAGGTCCTGGAGTTCTGCAACACTGTCCCTTGCTGATTTGCTGTTGTTGTTCATTGTGGAAATTCCCTTCAATTCGACCGATGATGCCAGTGCGCTGTCAGGCGTTAGGAATGCAAGCCCTTCCGGAGCAATTCCCTTAAGTGCAAAAGAGCCGTTGGTTGGAGTGTAAATATATGTTTTGAGGTAGACGTCTCCCGAGCGCTCTGCGTCCTTCCAGTCAAGTGCGTAAGCATACTGCCACACTGCAAGCGGGTCCCCTGAAACTCCTTCCCTGTCAGGGGTATTTGAGAACTTTTCAAACACAGGGATTCCTGTAAAGTCAAGGCACTGCCCTGCTCCCGTCCAAAAGCTAAGGCTGCTTCCAACCTCCTGCGGCTGGTCAACATCAAGCAGTTCAAAGAATGCCGAGAACGGTTCGTCCGTTGAGCCCTTGTTTATTACCATCATAACAGGTGTTGCGTAGTGGGGGTAGAAAAGCAGGTCGTTTTCGTTGTAGCTTGAACCCCTCTTAATTTTAAGCAGCATTCCCCTGTTTGAGGCAAGTGAATTAATGTTCTTAAAGCCAAAGACAGTGTCAGTATTTAGCGTGCTGACCGTTGTGGAGCCGGAAATCTCCTCTGTATTGACAAGTATTCCGTCATCGCTGTTGACTGTGAAAGCGTCTCCTGCGTTTATGTAGTCCAATCCGTATCCTACACGCCCGTTAGAGGTTGTTTTTCCAAGCTCTCCGTTGAATGGCAGGTAGTAGAAGATGCTGTTCGGGAACGGTTCCTCTGCAATGTACATGCTTATCTCAATTTCGGCTGTTGGGTCTCCGCTCGTGTCAAACAGTGTAAAGTCCTTGTTCTCAAAGTCAATCTTTAGCAAAATATCGTACTTTCCGGCGTTTGAGAGCTTTGTTGAATTAACATATCTTCTAACGAAGTGCATTCTGCTTGTGTCGCCAAAGTAATCTATGAATGCACCGTCTCCTCTGCTCACAAACCACTCAGGTGCGTCCATGAAAGCAATCTCATCATAGTAATCCACAAAGTCGCTCTGGAAATCTGTGCTGTATCCGTCCTCCATAAGGCTTACTTTGAATTGCACGTAGTCCCTGAAGTCGTTCAGGTTCTGTATCTCATCAGTCCACACAACCTCTCCGAACTCGTCCATTTCCTCCAAATAATATTCAAGCGCGGGCTTTCCATCAAAGAGCCTTGTTGAGTAGGGCAGCCAGCAGGTGCCCTCTTCCTGTGTTCCGGGAATAAGGAATGAAACAGTCAGGCTGCTTGTCCTGTCCTGGTATTCGGCATCAAAGTATTCCGGGACCTCTGAGTTAACGTCGTTTCTGTTTATTGTGTCCTCGCTAATCAGCTTTGCCCTTGCGCTGTAGTAGCCGCTGCTTTCCGGCAGGTCAACAAAGCCGCATGAAACAGTTTCTGTGCTTCCGGCCGGCACAAACGCTGCCTGTGTGCATGTTTGTTGCCCAGCGCTTAGTGAAATTCCGCCTGGTGCCACAAGGTATATTTCAATATCCCCGCTTTTGTCAAACCCTGAGTTGTTTTCAATTTTGACTGCTACTGCGGCGGTTGTTCCCGCAACGCTTTTCTCTATTGCGCTTAGGCCCATTGTTCCGCTTGGAACTTCGTGCGTTTCCATCGGAGCCTGGATTTGCTCCAGCACAAGCATTGCCGGGTTGTCCGGGCAGGTTATTACAGGGTTTTCTTTGAGGAAGTCCTCAAGTATTTTGATTCTCTTGGTTAGCATTATTCCAAACTGTGTTGCGTCACAGTATATTCCGTTTGGGTTTTCCGCAAGGCAGCTTTCGTTTGTTATTCCGCTTACTTCGTTCCATGCCCATGAGAGCTTTACGCGTGGCAGTGCATCATATCCTGTTGTTCCAAACATTGTGCCCTGCAGGCAGCCTGATTCCGGCCTGTATGGCGGAATCTTGTCAATAATTGTCTTTGTGTTGAATTTTAGGTGTATTCTTTGTGTGAATGTTTCGGCGCTTATGTCCGGCACATTGAATGGCCCAAAGTCTCCGTCGTCTCCTGGAATTATTGTTGGGTTTGCGTGGTTGTGCTTTGTTGCGCTAAAAGCGGTTGTTCCGTAAACAGGTTCAGATTCCTCCAGAGCAGTATTTTCAAACACAACAGCCACATCCTGCCGCTCCCATGTCCCAAATACCTTGGCGTCCTCGGTATTCCAGGTTCCAGCAATTCCCTGCCTGTCAATTGTTAGTGGCAGGGCGTCTTCCTTCAGGTTAATTATGTAATCCACAAGCGGCTGCTGCACGCGCTGGGCGCATGGGTCGTCATCCGCTCCAAACAGGCCTCCGAGCAGCCCTCCTGCAAGCGCCCCAAGCGCTGCAAATGTTCCTGTAATTGCCCAGAAGTCCCCTTTCTGCATTGAGGACGCCATTGCCATTCCCTCTGCCGCTTTTGAAGCGGCTTTTGCCGCCTTCAATGCATTCTTCACCGCAGGGACGGCGTCGTCAATTCCTTTTATTGAATTCTTAAGCTGGTCACTTATTGTGTCTTTTATTGTGTCTTTGGCGCTGCCCATTGCAGTTTTCATGGCTTCGTTTTCGGCTTCCATCTCAGCCAGTTGCTCGGTTTTGAATGCTTGTAATTCTACTATTGCCTCATCAATTGCTGCCTCGCACGCTGCTCCTGGGCAAGTGGGAACACACTTCGGTGGGCAACAGGTTCCAGGGGCACAGCTTCTGGCAAGGCAGGGTGGGCGTGCTGCGTTCATTGCAGTGGTTAGTGCATCAATTTCCGCCTCTGTGCTTGCAATTTCTTCGGGAATCTTTTTTCCAAGGTCGTCAGTAATTATTTCCTGCCCTTGCTTTGTTGCGTCAGTCATTGTGTCGCTTGCTTGCCCTGCAAGTTTTCCGGAGCCCTTAAAACCGCTTTTTCCGAATCCAAGGAATCCTCCACTTCCGCCTGAAGTGTCGAAGAAGCTTGCGGCCGCATCAAGGTTTGGTGGTTTCTCTCCGGCCGATTTTGGAGTTGCGTTCTTTTGCCCTTGTGAATAATTGTTTTGTGCCTCGCCTGCCATATCCTGTGCTTCTGTTGCCTTGTCAAGCCCGTCCTGTGCTGTGTCTGCAAAGTCTTGTGTATTGTCAAGAGCGGCATCGGTTGCTTGCTGTATGCCCTCGGTTGCTGCCGTTAATGACTGGGCAGCTCCTGTTACTGCGCCTCCGGCTTGGCAAACAGTGTCAACCTGTGCGGCTTTTCCTGTTTCAAGTGCTTTGCTGGCTTTTTGAGTTGCATCAGCGGTTTCCTTTGCCTTTTCGGCCGCTTCAACTGCTTTGTCCGCGCTGTCAACCGCTGTTTGGGAGGCTTCCGCTGCTTTTGATGCGGCATCGCCTGCTTTTGTTGCTGCGTCCCCTCCGTCTGTTATTGCCTGGTCGTCAACTGATTCGGCAGCCTTTTGTGCGCCCTGCCCTGCTTTCAGCGCTTGCTGGGCTCCCATAATTCCTCCGATTGCGGCTCCGACTCCTGCGCCCGCAAGGTTGAAGAGTTCCTCTTCCTGTTCCTCTGCCATTCCCCAGGCACATGCGCTTGCGTCAACCGTAACCATTTCGGAGAGGCTTTTGTTCTTCAGCTGTGCTGTGTCCTTGTTTCCCTGCCCTTTGATGTTGAATTCGTATTTGTCAAGTGAGAAAATGTCGTGCTCTGACATGTCCACAAACACGTCAAGCAGCTTCACTTTTTTGAAGCTTCTTCCAGGAGTTCTTGCCGAAACCCATACTCCGTACAGTCCGGGAATTGTCTGGCGCATTACTGTTATTTCCTGCACCGGGTTGGTTGGGGTTGTTGAAAATTTTTGCGGCATTACATTTATTCCGCCCTCTGCCCCGCCGCTGCATCCTGTGTCGTTTCTGCAGAGTGAAAAGTCAATTGTTGTGTTTCCGCAGTTGCTTGCGTCAACCACAAATGTTGTGCTTCCGTTTTCAACGCCTGGAACAAGCACAACCGATTCCGCGCCCTCGTACGTTACACAGCTTTCAAGGTTCATTATTTTGATTGATGAATCTATATAGCTTGGGGAGCTTCCGACCTTTTGGTAGCCTGTTCCCTCGCCTGTAAACATTTCCCCGTCAATTGAAACCTGGAATTCGGCGTCCTGCCCAAGGTAGCCTTGGAGGGGGGTAAATGTAAGCAGGCCGTAGTAAAGCCCTTCTTCGCGAACGTCCTCAAACATTCTTGACCAGACAATTGGCTTGAGTGTTTCAATATTGCTTTCAGCTGAAAGGGCGTCCTGCAGGCTTAATTCAACGTTTCCCATTATGTCGCTTTGCCAGTCTATTTTTGCAACAAGCCTGTCGAGCGGTAGGAATTTTCCCTTGCTCATGCAGTTGTTCTGCACCTCAAACTCGAGCACTGCCGCATTTCCTTGTGTTGTTGTTTCCCACTTGCTTTTTGTTATTACAACACAGTCTTCTGTTTCAGGCAGGCCGCTTATTGTTACGTTTACCTTTAGGGGGATTATAAAGTCGTAGACAGCTCCAGCGTCCTTGTTTTCAAATGTAAGCCAGACGCTTCCCTCAAGCTTTTCCGCTTTCCTCAGGATTTCCGAAGCGTTCTCGCTGAGCTTTACCTTAACAAGCTCTACTTCCCTTACCTCATTTCCTTCAATTGTTGTTCCCTGGAACTGCCCAAGGTAGTTGGCCATTGTGGCTTCATCCAAAAGGCCTTTGAACCGCCCGCTTATGTTTGTTCTTGTCAGTTCAAGCTCGCTTGGGATAATGTTTGTTATTTCAATAAATTTGTTTGCCTCTGGCTCGTCCTTTGTTGAGAGATTTGAGGTTATTTGTTCCGGCGAAAAGAGTAGAACGTTTGCGTCAACAAACAGTTCAATCGGTTCTGCGGCATAGCCCGGCTTTTCCGCCCTGATTGTTATTTTTGTTCCCGCTGAAGAGGCCGGGATTGTAAAGCTTGCTTTTCCCAAACTGTTTGTTGTGTCTGTCCAGCTTTGCTCTGTCCTGTTGTAGGCGCTTTTTGTAATGCTTACTATTGCGTTTTGCAACTCAAACTTTTGCCCTCCATCAACCAATTCGTAGATTGTAACGTCCATTGGTGTTGCGACAAAGGATGGAACCACAAGCGGCTGAACCTCTATTGCCATGTTCTTTTCGGATACAGCGCGAATTGAAACAATTTTTTGGAACACGATTTTTCCGTCTGCAACCACCTTTATTTCAAAGCTGTCCGAGCCAAGCTCTGTTGGCTTGAACTTAAGTTTTGCGTTAACCGTTTTGCCTTTGGTGAAGTTTCCAAGGCTGATTTCATCAACCGTCCTTACCCTGATGTTTTCGGCGGTAATTGTTCTTGCGTCCGCGTCCTGTATTTCGTATTCTGTTATCAGGAATGTTTCATCCAACCCTATTATTGACAGTTCACTGTCGCTGTAAACTGTGCTGCTGTTGTTTGAGATAATAAAGTTGAATACATGTGGGCTGTTGACGCGTGCCTCGTACGGTGCATATATGTAAAGCCCTTCCTCTTCGTCAAGAATCCATTCGCCGCTGTAGCAGAAGTCTTCGTCGCACTCCGCAAGCTCTCCCTCGTAATATTCCAGGAAATATGATTTTGCGTAGAGGGCCTGCTTTTGTGAGCTGCTTTCCTCAACCCCTAGTGTGCTGTCGTAGGGGTCCCTTTCAATTGCGTCGTCAACCTCTGTCCACGCCCTGTAGTGCATTGGAAGCATTGTTTGCGGTGTTATCTGGCTTTTTACCCTTACTTCAATTCCAAAGAAATAGTTTGCGGCCTCTATGTCATCCCACTCAAAGTTAACCCATTTTGCGTCCCCTTTCACACGGTTTTCAAAGTCAACGCTGTATCCGGTGGGAGAGGTAAATGTGCTGCCTTTGAGAACTGAGGAAACGTTTCCTGCTATCAGGTCCTTTATTACAAGCGGGTCGTTTGCAAGAAGGCTTTCGTTTCCAACGCGAAAGTGTGCGCCGCCCCTGTCATAGCCGTCTGTTTCCGGAACGGCCAGCTTGAATTTTAGGATATAACGCTGTCCGGCATTTAGTGAGCCGGCAGGCTGCATGCTTGGTGTGAATGCGCCGACAAAGTCTATTTTTGGCTCGCCTGAAATAAGTCTTGGCTCAAGCTCTGCCAAAAAGTTAACAGTTGTTTCCGGGTAAAGCTGCTTTGGCATTGTGTGGACTGTTTGGAAATTGGGGTGTTTTATAACTGCGTAAACTTTCTTGTCCGCTTTCAATGAGTAGCTTGCTGTCCCGTCCGTTAGCGGAATTTTTCCAAGGCTTGTTCCTGTTATTGAAAAGAATTCAACGTCTGATTCTGCAACACTCTGCCCTTCCTCATCAACTGCCGCAACATTTACTGTTGTTTCCCCAATAAAAAGCTCTACAACAAAGTCGGTTACCGTTCTTATGTCAATCTTCTTTCCGTCCAATTTGTTGTCTCCGGATGAGGGGAATTTTTCAACATAGATGTAGTATGACTCTTCCTTGACTCCGATAAATTCTGCGTTCCCGTTGAAGTCCGTTATTTCGGCGTCGTAGGGTGCCAAAAAATCATTTTCAAGGAAGCGAAGCTTTACTTTTGCGTTTTCAACAGGCACTTCGTCCTCGTCAAAAACCCTTACATTAATTCTCCCGCTGTTTTCAGCAGTCATTTTCTCCATTTCCAGCTCTATTACCCCGTCAATTTCGCCTGCGAGATCAAGTTCTCCGTAGAGGTAATCATCGTGCACGCTGTAAAGGATGTAATCGTCATCTTCCTCTATTGGGAAAATTACTGGCTCTCCTGCTTCGCCTGTTTTGCTCTCTGCAACGGTTTTGCCGTCCGCCCCAACAAGCCTTATTGCGGCGTCTGCAATTTCGGCACCTGAATCGGCATCGACCGCTGTGATTTCAAGCGTTCCCTTAATGCTTTTGCTTACCACAACGTTGACAGATTCTGTTTCGTCAACGCTAATTCTGATGTTTTCCTCGGTTGCAATTGCGTAATTCCCTGCCGTGTCCTGCACGCCCACACTGTATGTGCCCTGCACAATGTCCCTGAAAATTGTTTCACCGTAGAATTGCGTAAATTTCTCCTGTTCCTTCAATCCGTCTGCGTCAAACAGGCTTACTTTAAAGCTGACCGTGTCAAGAAGCTTTCCCTGCTTGTCCTTTATTTTTACCCTCAGGCTTCCAATTGCAGTTTCCTCTTCCTGCAGCCTCAGGGTTACAATGCTTTTGTCTAAGAGATACACATCTCCCGCAAATTCAACGGGTTCGAGGACAGTTGCCTGCATCACTCCGCAGCCTGGCGGTTCCTGCACCGTTATTGTTCCATCCCGATCCTCATCAATAACTTCCGGGGGGACAGGGGTTATTCCGCTTGAGCAGGCAAGCCTTACCCTAATTGGCTTTGATGAAATCCTTTCCCCGTTTGTGTACTGGAAAACAAGTGTTCTTTCAATGATGTCAGGCAGGCTTCTTTTAAGCTTTATCAGTTTCTCCTGCGCCCCTGTTGAGACAAGAACTGTGTCCTCAAAGGGCAAAAATTCGGTTCCGCCAATCGTAAGTGTTTTGATTCTAAGTTTTGCCTCTTCCCCTGCCGGGAGGATAAGCAGTGCTTTTCCACTGCTGTCGGTCAAAACGGTTCCGGTTAGGTCACCTGAAATGAATGTAATTTCCACGTTTGCCAAAGGGTTGCCTGCATCGTCTTCCAGCAGCACATTGACTACTCCCTGCTGGATTGTAAGCACTGGGAGAAGGAAAATCGCGCCCAGCCCAATGACTGTAACAATTAGGATTGCAAGCAGGGACGGGAAAACGCTGTCGATTGGGTCTACAACCTTGTAAATGGGAATGTAGTTGTTTAGATTGTCAAGCACGGAATAGTACTTGTCTTCAACCGAAAAGTAAAGGTCCTTTATGTTGTCAACTATTCCCATTCAAAAACCATTCCATTTGGATTTTAAGCCTTTTTAAGACGCGCCTATGCAGTCTGCTTCTGCCTTGCTTCTTTCGCCTGCAAGCTCTTCAAGGATTACCTTTGGGTTCCAGAAGAACTGGTTGCTTATCCTGTTGTCTGAACCGATTAGGCAGACCTTTCCTTCGCTTACAAGGTCGAATACATCCTCTACCGAATCAATACTGCTTGAGCCATAGCTGTTGAACTGCATTCCGGGAACTCCGTTCAATGCAATCTGTGTGCCTATGTTGTCAACTGCGATTAAGGCCATTTCGTCTGAGTATGATCTTCTCTGCATCAGGCTGCTTGTGTTCTGTGGTGTGAAAACAACACTTTGCAGGTAGGTGTTTCCCTTCCTGATTGGGTTGCACCATTCAATTCCGTAATCCTGAATATCTGTTCCTCTTGCACAGCTTATGTTTGCCGTTACCCCTCCGTGCACGTCCCAAGTGTTCTGCCATGCGTCAAGCATTGGGCTGTCCTCAAAGTCGCGGCAGTTTGTTCCAACCCCGTCCCATGGGATCATCTTTGAGAATGCCGTTTCTGGGCTTCCTCCAACTTCAATAGAGTAGAATCCGTAAGCGTCCTCTCCCTCTCCGTAACCAACCTTCATCATTATTGGGGTGGCGTAGCTTGGGCTGAGCACAATATTTGTTTCGTCTGCTCCTGCCTGCACATCAAGCAGTATTCCCCTTCTGTCAATGTTCAGTCTCCTGAAGTCATCGTTGAATCCTGCGTTAACCCATCCTCCGAATACAGGGGTGCTTGCCGCAAGGTTTGTTGAAACAACCAGGTGGTCTGATTCGCTGTTGATGCTGATTGTTTCCTCGCTTGTTTGCCTGAAATTAACTCCGTATCCCTGCCTTCCGTTAAGTGAATCCGCCCCAATCCTTCCGTCAAACGGCAGGTAGTAGAACGGGCTGTCGGGTTCAGGCATGCTGAGCTGTGACATTCTAACCTTTACAACAGCATCAGGCTGTCCGTTTGAGAAGAATTCCCAGTTGTCGTTGTTGAATTCAACGTCAAGGGTAATTTCGTACTTTCCGGCCTGCAGCGGTGAGTGCGGTGCCTGTGCATAATCAAATATGAAGTTGTCCCCGCTTGAGAAATATTTTCCAAAGCTGTCGTCTCCCTCGTAGTACCACGCCGGGCAGTCGAAGAAGCTCTGGTGCACGCAGAACTCGTGGAAGTCGGCCCTGAAATCGTTTGTGTATGCATCTCTTATGAGGAATGCGTTGAATTTCAGCAGTTTTAGCATTTCTTCCTTGTCTGCACTGCTCCAGGCGTTGTTTCCTGCAACCTCTGTTGCCTCAAGGAACTGCTTGAACCTTAGGGTTGTGTATGGCTCGCATTCCTCTATTCCAAGCTCTCCCATTATTAGCGTTGTGCTTATGCTGTCTGAGTCCTCGTCATTGTTTTCGCAGTCCGGGCAAAGCGTTGGCACGATTATTGCCTCTGTTTTGTATGACCCTGCCGGCACTCCCGTGAACAGGCAGTCAACTATTTCCCTGCTTATGAGCTCAATTTCCTTTGTGCAGCTTTTTACAAGCGCGTCTGTTTCCGCGTTCTTTATGTTAATTGTTACCTCAACCGCCATTGCCTTGTTGTTGTTGCTTTCAACGGTTGCAAATATGTTTGCGTCGTTGTTGACCTTTCTTGCCTGGATTTTTGTTAGTGCGACATCTGCAACTGTTGAAATGATTGGCCTTTCTTTTACAGATGAGGCGCTTCCCGGGCTTGGGCAGTCAAACGGTTTGTTTTCCTGGATGAATTCCTGCAGTTTCTTTACCTTGCGTAGCAATTCAATGCTGAACTGTGTTGCATCACAGTATATGTAATCGTCATTTCCCTCGTCGCAGGTATCAATGTTTATGCTGTCCCAGTCCCATTTGAACAAAACCTTTGGAACTGCCGCTTTCCCTGTGACCCCAACTTTGGTTCCAAGCTTGCAGTTCGGAATTGGCCCCGGCTCTTTCTGCGCTTCAAGCGGGTTGAAGGCGTTGAGCTGTATCTTGAATCTTTGTGAGTATGCGTCCCTTGACTCTTCCTCAATTTCTTCAGGCCTTGTTTCTTCGTCAAACTCATATTCGGTCACATAATTGATCCTTTCACCGCTTACTTTCAGTGTCCTATAAATTGGTGTTGCAGGGTCAGGCTGCACAACCCCTGTTGTGTTAATAACGTCAAGCCTTGTGTATTCCACATTGAGCCTTTCGTTTTCGCGGTTTGGCTCGGTGTATGATTCGTCCCGCAGTTGTACTATTATGTCCTCGCTTGGCACTTCCTCTATTGTGGTTTCGGTTTCCTCACCTTCTCCCTCAATAGTGAGCAATGCCCCTGGCAGGAACAGTTCTGCGGTGTGAACCTCAATGTCCCTCAAAATCTCTGTGAATGTAAATGTTCCGTCTTCCTGCTGTGAGTAAGCCCAGAGCGTTCCCATCAAAAAGCCCTGAATGCCCCAGCTTGCAAAGCTTGGCGGGCCCATTATTCCCTTTGCAATTCCACCAACCATTCCGCCCATCATGCCCTGTCCAATTCCTGAACCGATCGACTGCGCTGCGCCTGTTGCAAGGCCTGTTGGCCCTAGGATTGGCTCGTCTGATGGGGCGGCATAATCAGTTCTTGGGAGTTGTGGTTGTTCAACAGGGGGTTTTGGTTGTTCAACTGGGGCTGCTGGTTGTTGTACTGGCGGACTAACTGGTTTTGGTACAACTGCAGGGGCTGCAGGCTTGTCTCCGCCCGCTTCCAATCCTCCAAGTATTCCTTTATCTGTTATTCGGACTCCTTTTTTGTCGCGCCAGTCCTCGCCATCATAAATGTATTCTCGCCCTCCAAATGTTCTTTTAATTTCCTTGCCGCCGCCTTTTGCTGCGTCTTTTGCGGCGCCTGTAAAGAAGCTGCTTCCTTCACCCATTGCTGAGAATCCACCTGCAAGGCCCATTGCGAGGCCCACAATTGCGCCTGTTTTCATGGCGTCCATCCAGCTGTGCTCGTCCCATTCAACGGTTATTTCAACTGCCTTGTCGTAGCAGTTGTTGATTACCTCTGATGTGTCAAACCCATCTGTTGCGTTTGCAGGGTCATCAAACACTTCGAACTCGTATTTTGTCAAATCAAGGCATTTGCCACTAAAGATTCTTGCCCTCACCGTTTTGACCAGTTTTTTCTGTGTCTGGTCCGAGCCCTTTGCGTAAATGTTTATTGGGTACTGTCCTGGAATGTTTCTTTCCGCATACACTTCAATCTCTTTTGACTCGTCAGATGTCATTGAAAGGGTCCTTTTTGAAAGGGTCAGTTCTGATTCAAGTGTTATTTGGGTCTGTGGCCCGCAGTTTCCAAGTGTTTCAATGTTGAATACGTCGCTTTTCCTTGGGGCAATTATCAAAACTTCCTTGTCAACGTATATGCAGTCCACAAGGTTTGCGGTGGTCAGCTCTGCCAGAAGCTTGTCTGTTAAAAGCTGCACTTTTGCGTCCGTTGGGTTGCCTGCCTGAAAGATTATTTCCGCGTTTGCTATTCCGTCTATTGCGGCGTCAGGCATGAATGAGAGTACAACCGAGATTGTTTCCCCTTCGGCAAGCCTTGCCGCAAATTTCCTGAAGTAACCGCTTCTAAGTTCTATTGCCGCCTGCTCGGTTCTTAGTTCAAATTGCCCCACACTATTGCCCTGCCATGCGACCTTTACCTCAATGTCCTTTAATTCAACAGGGTTGCCTTCTTTTGCGCAGTTGTTTTGCACTTCAAACTCAACTTCAATGGGGTTTCCTTCTGTAAAGCCCTTCCATTCCTTCTTTGTTATGCTAAAGCACGTGGGGTCTGTTACCTCGCCTCCCAATCCAATGCTTACAGTTGTTGGAACGTTAAATTCCCACAGTGAACCGTATGCGCTAAGCCCTACCTGGAGCTCTCCCTGCAGTGTTTTTGCTTCTGAAACCTGTTTTCCGGCATCGCTTAGGAATGCTTTCAGGCTGTATTCCCTTTCTGCCCCTGCCTTGATTGTTTCGCCTTCAAATGTGAAGAGCCAGTTTCTGATGCGTTCCTCGTCAAGCAAATTGCGGAACCGCCCGTCCAGTTCAAGGCTTGATATTTTAACGTCAAAGCTTGACAGGTTTTCAATTGTGAATTTCTTTTCGCCCTCTGGGTCTGTTGCAACGTTTAGCGAGATTCCGAGCCTTGACGGCTTTATTGAGACAATTTCCTCGTTTACCCCAAGTTCCCTTTCGTAGAGTTCAAAGTCAAGCTTTTCAATCTGAAGCTTTAGTTTTTCTCCGGGGGAAAGTGCTGGCAGTGTAAGTATTGCGATTCCCTTGCTGTTGGATGTCTTTTCCGCCAGAACGTCTCCAAACTTGTCCCTTACTTTTACTGTTGCGTCTGCAACTTCAAGGCCTGCCTGGTTTTTCACGGTAACTGTTATCTTGTTTTCAATTCCGCTTGGAAGAAGTTCCGGCACAACAACTGTTTCAAACCTGTTTGCGGCAGTTACCCCTATTGTGATTGTTTTTGAGAATACAATTCTTTGCCCTGACCTAATTTCTATCAGAAGCGGGGCTGTTCCAGACTGGTTTGGTGTGAAGTTAACGCGCCCGGTTGCGCTTCTGTTGGGCAGCAAATCCCCGATTGGAATCCAACCTGTTTCGTTGTCGTTTGCCTCTCCGGGGATTGTTGTTCCCTGTGCGCCGGTAATTTCGTAATCGTTTATCAAAAGCGAGTCGTTTTCGTTAACAAGCCTGATTTCTGCCCCAAGGTATGAGTCTGTTTCAAACTCCGAGTTGTTGAGAATGCTGAAGTTGAGCTTGTATTCCCTGAATATTTTTCCCGTAAAAGACTCTGAAACGCTTTGTGCAAGCCCTTCTGAGAGGTCAAGAATGTTTGCCGAGAAGCAGAACTGCTCGTCACAAACGGTTTCTGTCCCAACCTGGAAAACTTCCCTGTGGGTGTTTGCGTAAAGTGATTCTGAAACCCCGTCCACGCTTCCAAGCACTTCATCAATCGGGTTTCTTACAAATTCGCTGTCCTGTTCAGCCCACGCCCTGTAGTGGATTGACAGTTCGTCCTCGACTTCTGCGGTTTCCTTTACTTCAATCTCCACTTCCACGTCGGTTAGGCCTGTTGCAAAGTTTCTGATAATAATGTTTGCCCACTTGGCTTTGTCACTGCTTATGTGTTCGGAGTCAACGTCGTATCCGTTTTCGGGGCTGTAGGATGTTGCCTTGATTATTCCGGCTTCCCCCGGGACGTTCAATTCTTTTATCACAAGCTTGTCAAGTTCCATTATTTTCTTGTCGCCTGTTCTTACATGCATTCCGATTGATTCATAATTTGTGTTTGCAGGAACCCTTAGCTGGAACATTGCCTTATATCTTCGCCCTGGCGCAAGCACTGAAACGATTTTTCCCTGCTTGTTGAAAATGCCCTTGAATTCAACCTTTATGTCCCCTGAAATTATCTCTTTTTCAAGAACCGCTGTGATTTCCTGCACTCCGTTTGGTGGAACTGAGTAAATCAGGGATGTGTAGTTTGTGTACCCCTTTTTGCTTGCGATTATGTAAATTTTCTTGTCCGCGCGGGTGGTAAGGTCAAGCGTGCCGTTTATGTCTTCCACCGGCTTGCTTCCCCCTCCAACAATTTTGTCTCCCACAACTTCGATGAATGCAACTGTTGCAAACTGAAGCGGGTTTCCGTCCTCATCTAGCACGCGTGCCCTAATTGTTCCGTCCGGAACCGTTAAGACAACGGTTACAATTGTTTTGTCCGCAGCCCTTTCAATAAAGTGCTCCACTTCGCTCCATCCTGAGCTTGATGCCTTGAATGCAAATGCCTTGTAGTCCCCTGACTTCACGCCCTTAAAGCTTGCGATTCCGTTTATGTCCGTTGTCTGGTTTTGGAACCCAAGGGAGAAGCCGTCCGGGCTGTGCAGTGAAACTGTTGTGTTTTTCACAAGCCTTCCTGTCTGGTCAATTACCTTTACCTTCATTGTTCCGCCGCATGCAGGGGTGTATGGCTCAAGTTCTATTGTTTGCACAGAGTCACTTATGCTTACCTTAACCGTTCCAAGGCAGTAGTCTTCGTGGTCGATTAGTGCGGTGTATTCAACATCTTCGGTTACTGTAAATGTCACTTTGCCGTCTGAGTTTGTGTTGCGTGCAGGGGCTGCGTCCTCCACACCTTTTTTCAGGCTAACCAGCGCATCTGTTATTTCATCATTGTTTCTTTCGTTTACAATCTTAAGCTTTATTTCCCCAACAATGTTTTGTTCAAGTTCAAGTATAACCGTTTCAGAGGAGTCAACAACAATTGAGAAGACCGCGCTTTGGGTGCTTCCAAAGCCGCCTGTTCCCGCTGTTTTAACATAGTAGTCCCCTGCAGGCTTTGAGAATATTGCAATCCCGTTTGCGGTTGTCTGGGAGTCAATTGGCCCTGAACCTGATAATTCCCCTGTGTCCTTGTAGAGGTAAACTGTTTCTGTTTCGGATATTATTTGCCCGTCCGCTTTCAGTTCAACCCTAACGCTTCCTGTTGCCTCGGCAGGGGCTGAAAGGTAAATTGTTTGTGTTCCGCTTGTAATTTCAATGCTGCTTTTTGGGTCAAAGCTGTCCGATTCCACGCTTGCAATTAATCCGTTGCATCCTGCGGGTTCAATAACTGTTACCTGCCCGTTGGAAACTTCTATGCTGCTTGGTGCCTGCACATCTGAGTTTTTGCATGCAAAATGCAGTGTAACAGGCTCCCTTATTGGCTGGCTGTATTCGTCCTTTAGCAGGATATTAAGCTCTCTTGTCAGGATTTCGTTTAAGTAGAATTTTTTTGTAAGGCTTGCGCTCTCAAGGGTCACATAATCGGTTGTTTTTTCATAGCCCTCTTTTGAAATCTCCACGTCCAAACTGGCTCCGAGCGCCAATAAAATCGGGTCTGTTTCCCCGAGTTCGTTTGTTGTGCCTGTAAATACCACTTCATCATTGAAGATTACTTTGACTGCAGCATTGGGCAAAGGGTTGTCGTCTTGGTCAAGAACCTGTACTGCAAAAGAGCTTTGGCCTGTTCCCGCAAAGAATCCAATAACTGCCCCGAGGGCAACAATTGCAACAAGGGCAAGCAATAGTGCAAAGCTTGGGGCGATTTTGTCAATCGGCTCTATTACCTTGTAGACCGGGACTTTCTCGTCAATTTTGTCAAGGAGTCCGTACCACTTGTCTTCCCAGGAATAATATAGGTCGTTTAAGTTCATGCAATTCCCTTTTGTTTTTTCTTTTTTCGCCTAATTAATTATTTCTTTTTAATATTAATACCTTTGCTTTACTTTAGCAGCTGGGTTTTGTTCCACTGCAGGCCAAGTTTGTTGCTTTCGATTTCTGTAATGCAGATATTTCCTGTCTTGATTTCTTTTAGCAATGAATCCAGTGAGTACTGCTCTTCTTTGTTGCCTGTTGGGGTAATTCCAACTGCCGCTGTTTTAAGTTCCTGTGTGCCTGCGACTGTGACACTTCCGGTGGGCTGCCCGCGGACGCTTGCACTGACTTTTGCCCCGCCCTGCGCGCACTTTATTTCCAGGTTGGTTTTCATTTCGTATGGTATGAACATTATTCCCTTTACACTTGTAGCTGTTGCAAGATCCTTCTTGAATCCAAAGTAGTCCTGCCCAACGCCGTTGCAGAGTTCTCTTTGTGCAACAATGTGCTGTATGCGGCTGTCCTTTCCGATTCCGCTCCATTCTATAAGTGAAGCCATTTTTTCTGTCCGGCTTGTTGAGAGAAGGCCGCCCGGCACCGGCAGGTCGTAGAGCAATCCTTCTTGCCCGTCCCTGGATACCATTTCGGCAGCAACAACCACCGGGTATGATGGCCTGAATTCAAATGTGTTCCCTGATATTGCAAGGACCTTTCCGTCTGCACTGCCTGTAACTGTGGTGTTTGTTGTAAATGTAAATTCTTTCATGGCTTCTGTTGCCGCAAGGGCTTTAACTTCAACCCTGTTTGGATCCTGTGCATCTATTCCTGTTTTGATGAACAGGGTTCTGTCTGCGTTTTTCAGGGCTGTTCCGTAGCCGACTCTTTTCTTTGCTGCATCCGCAACTTTTCCGTCGATTGGAATTTCGAACAACGGGTTCTTTGCGTAATCTGCGCTTATTTTTGCAAGCCTTTGTTCTTCCTCGAATTTGAGTTCAAATTCATCGTTTGCCCAGTTGTAGTTGATGAAAACATTGAACAGGCCAGCTTTAATGTCTCCGCTAATTTTCCATTTGGCGTATTCAACATTGTCGTATTTTGCTGCAAAGTCTGTTCTAAGTGCTGATGTGTATCCGTCCTTGATTAGGTATGCGAAGAAGTTTACGTCTTTGTCAAAGAGTTCCTTTACTTTCCAGTCACTTTTGATGTTTGCCGCTTTTTCAAACGCATTCGTTACGCTTTCCTCGTCCATCTTGTCCTTGTGCTGTTCTGCGACTGTGAACCCGTCCATCTTTGTTAAAAGTTCCTTTAGGAAGTCCACGCTTATCGGGACATCTTTTGCAGTGGTGCTAAGGTCAACCTTGCAGCATTTTGCTTTTGTTTTATCTACTTTAGGGGCTGCATCGCTACTAAGGTCAATTGCGGTTCCTGTACAAGCCATTGCTTCAAAGCACTTGTCTTTGCTGTCTAGTGCTTTCCACATCTTGTCGTGCAGGCGCTCATATTCGTTGAGTGTTATAACATAGTCCGCAAACGGTTCTGTTGAAGTTTCAACCTTGTCTATTCCGATTGCCTCGCACTGTGCTTTGTATTTGGCTGCGTCTTCACATGCAAGGTCTTTGCTGACTGTGGACAGTATAAGTCCTGTGTAACTGTCGTTAATCTTTCCGATTGCTTCGTTTGTTTTTGTTAAGTATTCGAACAGCTTGCTTTTGTCGGTTGGAAGTGTTGGAACATTTGCAAATGCTGCTTTGACGTTTGCAAGAATCTTTTCGTTGGTTTCACTGAGCGGCTTTCCGTCTGTTCCAAGGAAGAATGCAATTTTCTTGTCCTTTACATCCTCGTCTACGACAATCTGCTTTTTGGCCCACCTGAACAGGTTTTCGGTGTTCTTGATGTTTGTAAGGTCGTTGCCTGATTTGCCTGTTGCGGCCTTTACAACCTCTTCGTTGTTGATAAGTTCAGTTTCCCACTTCTCGCTGCCGGTTTTAATCTTGTCCTTAATTTCTTTTGCCTTCTTGTTTACTTCAATGCTGAATTGCACTGCATCACAGAAGGTGTTTATTGCTTCCAGTCCGTCTTTTCCTGCAATTCTGTCGCAGATATATTTGTCGTCGTGGAGGTCTTTGCTCCAGTCCCACTTAATCTTGTCAAAGCCGTATTTGGTGTATATTGCGCTTCCGCTTTGTCCCTGCGGGCAGGCAATTATTTCGCCGTTTGTTGGTGGCTTTGGTCCGACTGTTCCAATTTGTGCTGTTTCACAGCCTACCACGCTGTCTGATCCAATTTTGAAATCCTTGTGCAAAACATTGAGTTTTAGCGGGATGCTGAATTCTCTGGGTGCTGGCCAGCAGTCTCTCTTGAGTTTTGCGGTGATTGAGGTGCTTATTTTTGCGCATTTGTAGGGGAGTGCGCTTGCGTCAATCTTGATTGCAATATTGTGGCCGCTGTCTGTGATTGAGGGGGTAAGTTTAACTCCGCCCGAGTCCGATTGGGCTATTGAAACTTCAATTATCCTGTCGTTGAATCCGCACAGGTTTCTTGCAAGCTTCATCATCTTGGGTGCGGGCTCCACTGTTCCTCTCCCTCCGGGGATGTTCTTTTGCGGCACAAACCCTGTTGGGGTACTGCCTGCGTAAACTTTTGTAAAGTCAAGTGCATCTGTGTTTATGCATGCAAGGGGGTCGTTTAGCCAGCAGCTTCCGTCACCAGTCATTCTTTCCGCAAGTTCACCCTGTGGGTTTTGCTTTGCCGCATTCTTTATGCATGCATCAATTGTTTCGCCAAGGCCCCATGTGTCCTGGAGCATTACTCGGAAGAATGCTGTGTCTGATTGTCCGAATGCAGTGCTGTACTTAACTTGAGCGCTTGCCCTTATTGTCGTCCTGTAGTAAGCGCTTGATGCGGTCATTCTCAGCCCAAAGAGGGACTGGAACGGCAATTCTCCTGAGGTCTGGCAGAGTTGCTGCCTGTACTGTATGTTTGGCTTTACTTCGTATTCAATAATTTGGATTGTTTTTCCGTCCTCGCCTGTTTGCTTGGTTTCGTCGTTGATGTAAACTCCGCTTATAACCGGGCATGCCCCTTCCGTGCCTGAGGCTGAGTATCCTGAGCCTGTTCCACCGTATGGGTTGGATGCATCTGATTGGTAATAGCCCTGGTTTTGGTTTCCATAAGGGCTGTTGTATTGCCCTGAGCCTGCAAACCCTGTTGCATTGTGTGTTTCGTATGGGGAGTATGATTCAGGCGTTCCTGTTGGTGCTGTGCCGCTTGGTGTGTAACCGCCGCCGTTTGCAAACAGTGCGGTGTTTGTGTTTTGTGCCGCAAAGTTCATTTGGCCTGATGGCCTGCCTGGAATCTGGCATTTGAATTCAATTATCCTGTCTGTTTTTTCAAGGAATACTCCGGCATCATAGCAATAGTTGTATATTTTTGCGGGCACTGGCTTTCCTATAAAGTTGTTCAGGCTTATTTCGGTTGGGGATAGCTTTATGCAGTCCTCGTCTATTTCATCAGGGCGCTTTACTATCACGTTAACGCTTGCAATCTTTGTGTACTTGTCTTTGCTTCCGCTTGCCCTTGCGTTTACATTGAGTTTGTACTTGCCCATTCTGTAGCCTGATTCAATCTCAACATCTTTTGTTTCCTGTGGGTCAAGCGAGAATTTGTTTTCTGCCGCTTTAATCATCGCATCCGCTTCAAGGTCAAGTTCTACCGCAATTGTGCAGGTGTTTTCAATCCTGATTGAGTTTTCCCCAAGCCCGTATCTCCATGAGTCCTCTTCGCCCCTGTCGTAATAGTTTGTCCTGAACGGGCTGTCAAAGTTACTGTTGGGGTATGTTCCTGCAAAACCTCCTGAGTAACCTCCGCCGCCGCTGTATCCTCCGAATCCACCTTGGGCGTATCCATTATACCCGAAGTTTGCAAAGTTTCCATAGCCTGTGTTCCAGGGTGTTGTGCGAATTTCAACCGGGTCAGGTGCAAGGACCTTTAGGCACTTGGATAGGTTGCTTATGAATACATTTGTCTTGATTTTTGTTTCGACTTCCTCTTTTCCGTTGAGGGTTTTGTTTTCCGCCTGCAGAACAATTTGGTATTCTGCCTCTTCGCTGTCTATTTCCGGGTTTGGCGTGAATTCAATTTCAATGTCTCCTTCGAAATCTGCCGGGAGCTGCGGGACAATTACATCAAAGTCATCCCCTATTTCAATCTCTTCCGCGTCCTCTATGTCTTCACTTCTGAGCTTGAATGTTCCAATAAGGTTTTCCTCTTCGCTTTGGATTTTTGCGGAGAAGTTTCTTAGGGGGATGGCTATTCCTCCAACAGTGCATGTGTTTGTAATTTTTATTCCTATTTTCTTTGTTTTGCTGCCGTCTGTTATGACTTCCCACACTGCCGGGTCTGCTCGGATGCAGTCTGAGTCATCCACTTCGTCTCCGAAGCCTACCCTTATTTCAAGCGGTATGTCTGTGACAAACAGGGCGTCAATTCCCTCTGCCTTGGTTTCGAACACAATTGATCCGTTGAGCTTTGTCGGCTCGTCTATCAAAAAGCCTTCTTCTGTGAGCTTTATTGTAATAAACATGTTTGCGTCTGAGTTGACAGGCAGGTTCTTTTCTGATGGCAGGTCAAGTTTGAATTCAACAAGGTCCCGGAAGTCATTTGATACCGTTATGTCTTCAACCGATTGTGCCAGAGCCGTCATGTTGCTTATTAAAATCCCTATCCTGCTTTCAAAGTCTATTGGGTTAAGTTTTGCCTTGATTTTGGGTGGAGTTATGAGGAGAATGCTGTCGTCAATTGCAATTTCAACATTTGTTGCAAGGTAGCCGTTCTTTGAGGCCTTAATCTCAAGGGTTGTGCCAGGGCTTGGTGCCTCTATTTCAAAGCTTGTTTCCCCTAATGCATTTGTCTGCCCGCTGAACAGCACGTCTTCCTCAAACTTTGCCGTAACAATTGCATTGCTTATTGCATTTCCGTCGTCGTCGCTGACCTTTACCACAAGCAAATTGTCTATTAAGGGAATTATTTCGCGCGGGAGGACATCTATTTGCAGTTGTTCTGCGGCGTCAACGCGAACGTTTATTGCCTCGTCAAAGATTGGCGCCTGCTCGCTCTTTATTATGATTGTGAATTTGTTGCTTCCCTCTTTTTCGGTTACAAATTCAATCTGACCTGTTATTTCGCTTCCCTTGTTGATTGTTCCAACCGTTTTTGAGAGAGAGTATGCTTCTGCAACCCCCTGTGAAGCGCTTCCAAGTGCGTCAAGAACCTTGTAGTTTGTAAAGAACAATCCGTCGCTTTCGCTTCCGAATTCAATTTCCGACTCAGGCAGCGGCTTTTTTCCAATGCTGCTTATTGAGAAGTGCAGTTTGTAGCGGTTTGAGATTGTTGCAGGGTACTCTGTTACAACATTGAGCTTTGTTTTCTTGCTTAGGTCCTCAATTGTAAAGGTCCTGCAGAAGAATGAATCGCACATGCTTGTTGGGCCAAGTGTGAATATTTCAACGTTTGCGTTTGCGTAAAGCGAGTGCTTTGATGCCGTTGACTCGTTTTCCTGCAAATCGCTGTCTCTTGGGAACCGCACATAGCTTCCTGTTTTGCCCCATGCCCTGTAAGCCATTTTGAGCTGTGTCCCAAGCGGCACGCTTTCCTTAATCTGGACTTTTGCTTCAATTTCGTAAACTCCCTGCGTTATGTCCTTCCACTCAACGCTTGCCCATTTTGCGTTTCCGCCGCTTAAGTGCTTGCTGTCCTCTGCGTAATTGTTTTGGGGTGAGTAAGAGCGCCCTCTTTTAATGTTCAGGGATGAAACCAACACTTCTTTTATGTATAAGTCGTCTTCTTCCATTGTGTTTATTCTTCCGTCCTGGCTGTTTCCAGTCCTAAGGTGTATTCCTGCCTTGTTGAACTGGCTTCCTTTTGGAACCTTCAGCAGGAATTTTGCAATATACTCCTGCCCTGATGTGACTGTTCTTCCAATTGTTTGCTCTGTGCCCTGGAACATTCCGACAAATTCAATTTCAAGCTTTGCCGCGTCCTTTACAAGCCTTACCTCTTTCACCGTTTTTGCGCCTGCGTCGGCCTTCAGTGAGGTTGTGTTAAATTCCATATAGTCGTCCGCGTCTATTTTGAAGAAGATTTTCTTGTCTGCGCGCACGTTGAATGAGGCCTTTCCCTCAAGGTCTGTTATTCCGTCTCCGATTTCCCTTTCCTCTGAAACAAGGTTGTGCAGTTCAACCAAAGCACCCTGCACAGGCTCTCCCTCTTCGTCAAGCACAACAAGCTCTATATCCCCGTAGCCAATATCCAGTATAATAATTACCTTGTTTTCCTGCCTTGCCTTGATTGTAAGGGGTGTGCTGTTTTTGCCTTCAAAGCCCTTCTTTACTGCATAAACGTAGAATGTTTCAAGCGGCAAGTCCGGGAACTCTGCTTTCCCGTCAAACCCTGTTGTTTTAGGGGCTCCAACCATGCTTCCGTCTGCCTTTTTTAGAATAAGCTTTACCCCGTCAATTGGGTTTCCCCTTGAGTCCTTTGATTCAACCAAAAGGGTCTGGCTGTTTGAGCTTGTTGCAGGCTCAAGCACTATGTGGTTTGTGCTTTCCGAGGGGGCAATGTTGCTTACCGTTGCTATAATGTATCCGGGGTGGTTTATTTCAAGGTCAAATGCGATGTTTTCCTGCACATTGAATTCAACCTTTCCGTCACTGCCTGTGTAATCCTCTCGCCTGATTGTGTTGTCTTTTTTTACCTTAACCGTTGCGTTTTCAATTGGAAGCCCTGTTTCTGAGTCCTTTACGTCAACTTTAATTGTTCCTGCAACGCTTTCGCTGAGTGTAATGTTAAATTCAAGCGTTTGCTCTGATGAAAGGCCCTTTGTGCCCTCAATAAGGCTTGAATCAAAGTCTGCGTACCTTGACTGCCTGTCCCCGACTATTACCGAATAGTCTCCTGTGGGAACTTCGGTAAATGTTGCCGTACCGGAATCCCCTGTGTACTCTGTCATAAGCGGTATTCCGTCTTTTCTGATAAGCCTTACTTCTGCCCCAGCAATCGTTGCGGCATCTGAGTCCTTTACGTGGACAAGAACTGTTCCTGTTTCAACAGCCTCTGCCTCAAGCAGGAGTTCTGGTGCTGAATCGTCAAGGCTTATTGTTGGGTCATCAATTGTAAATCCTGAAACCGGGTTTGCAACAAGGTTTCCGCAGTCTCCGGGGACTTCAAGTGCTATTTCACCTGAGGTGCTTGTTTTTCTCTCCGAGAAGTCGCTGTCCTCGTTTGAACAGCTGAAGTCAATTGTAACCTCTGAAAGCAGCTTTGAGTTTGTGCCGCTGTCCTTTAGCATTATGATTTTTGAAAAGCTTTCAAGTTCCTTAATCAGCACAAGCGCCTTGTCAATTGTTCCGGCTCCTGCGGTAAAGTCCAATTCCTGTTTGCCAAAACCCGCCTTTTCAACGGTTCCCGTGATTTTTGCGCCGGCAGGCACAACAAATGAAAGTTTTCCGTCTGCGCCCGTAATGTCTGATGCCTGCTTTCCGGCAAAGAACAGTGTTACTGTTGCGCCCTCGAGCGGCGAGCCATCAATCTTGTCTGTCACAACCATGTTTATGTTTGAGGTTGGTGCGACAATTCCGACAAGCAGGAATGCAAATAAGATGAATAATATTACTATTGCTCCGGTAATGATTGGGAATGAGGGGAGGTTGTTGGCTTCAATTGCATCCACTACCTTGTAGATGGGTATTCCTTTTTTATCAAGCCAGTCTATTGTGGCATAATATTTGTCCTCTGCCTGAAAATAGAGCCCCTTCAAGTCCATGGTTTGTTCACTTAATAACTCTATATTATTATTGCATTCCGTCCTTTATTAAGTTAATCCCGCAATGATTCGTTAAAGAATAGGTGCTCCTTATTTAAATGCTTTTTGCTTGCAAAAAATCAGTTTACGGCGCAGCCCAAAGCATTCTTGTAATCCCTGTCAAGGTGGGTTGTGCAGGTCCAGCCCGAATCCAGACTGCAGCTTGTTGTTTCAGGTCCTTTTGAAAACATGCAGTTGCTTCCAACACTTCCCTGCTCCCAGTTTGCGGTAAACGGTTCGAATGTTGTGTCAAGCAAAGTTATGCTGTAAATCTTGGTTTCAGGGGTCGTCTTGTCCACCATGTAAGTGGGATTGTTTTCCTTAAACCAGAGCTTTACTTTTACTGTGTCAACCTCTGTGCAGTAGGCTTGCCCTCCGCTTGAGGCTGTGCCTGAGCAGGGCAAGTCAACAATGTTTAGGCTTGGCGTTTTTAGCTCACCGCCCTGGCGGAACATTCCAATTTTGTTCTCCGGTTCCCGCGGGCAAGATTCTGGTGAATAGCCGCCGGAGCTTCCTCCAACGTTCCCCCCAGGGGTTGAATCGTCGTTTAGTTGGATTATGTTTTTTGAAATCATTGATTCCGGAATCACTATTAGCTCGCGGATGTAACTGCATTGGGGTCCCCCGACAATGTCAAAGCTGTCGTTCGGGTCTGCGTCAAGCCAGCCGTTTGAAACCGAGTCTTCTGCAATGCCGCAAACCATTTTGTTTATCATGTTTCGCATGACTGTTTCCATACTGTCTGCGGCTCCGCTGTCAGGGTCTGCTGCATTGTACTGCCCTGAAAAACTGCTTGTTGAAACTGAAACAATTACATCATCTCCCCGTATTGAGTCCCCTGGGCAGGCCATGCCGCCGTAGCTGTTTGTGCTTGGTTTGGTGAAGGGGTTTCCCCTTGGATTGCACACTCCCTTGTCGCACAGCCCAATCCCCATTTCCTCAATCATGTTGTGTGCGCGTGCCGAAAAGAGCCCCTTGTCGCTTGAACTGTTTATTGCTCCGTTTACCAGGGGGTAGTGTGCAAGTGCACGTGCTTCTGCCAGGGCCTTAAAAACACGAAGTGGCACGTAAATTCTGAAATTTGCGCGCGGAAGAATTATTTCCTTTATTTCGTCGCCTGTTGATTTGTTTAGAACAGTAATTCTTGGCAGCATTTCATATTCTGCCTCGGTTAATTTTGCAACCTTTAAGTTAACATAGAAGGTTCCTTTCGGGCAGTTTCTTGGGTCCCCGGTCGGGCATTCAACAATCTCAAAGAAGTCGTCCTCTGCAACACTTTTCTCTGTCAGGTTTTTTAGAATTTCCTCAAGGCTTTCTTCCCCCTCAAGCTTTACGGCATAGTTTCCAAAGTGTGCCTCTCCTGAAAAAAGTTTTTTCAATGTTGACGCCGTGAACTTTGCAAACTCCCTTCCTTCCGTTCCGCCAAACTTTGCCTCGGCAAAATCCCTTTTTATCTGGTCCCAGCTTTTTTCAGAGAGGTCGAGCGTTATTCCGCCTGTTGCGGGATTTGTCATCCAGTTTTCAATTTCCTTTCGCAGGCCGTAGTTAAAGACCTGGATTGCGTCAGAGCGGGCCATGTCGGCAACGGCCTGCAGCTCAGCCATCCTTTGCTCCTGTGTAATCCTTGTGGCAGCACTTCGCTCGCTTTGGATCATTCCATTAATCAAGAGAACACTTAGGGCTATTAGGACAAACGCGACCAAAGCGGTAAAGAGGTTGAATCCGCGTTGTTTCACTAAATCACCGGCTTAGCTGCTGCTCACTTTAAGCTTTGGAAGCTCGTTCCAGGCTTTGAATGTTTTATTTAGCGTGTCTGCTTTGAGTTTGTGTGCCTGTGCGAATTTTTCAAGAGTGCACTCGTGTGTTGAGCAGTCTTTCTGCATTGTTTTAAGCTCTGTTGCTATTGCTTCAAGCTGCCCGTCAAAGTCCGGCATTCTGTGCGTGTTTGATTCAAACATTGCTGTTAAGAGCACTGCGAGATCAAGACTGTGCTTTTCCTGCACTGCCAGAATCTTTTCTGTGTTCTCCGGCTTGAGGTAGAACATTGCCCTGTTCACTCCAACAACTCTTGCGTTCTCTGCGCTGATTATGTATGGCCCGAACATTTCCTGCACTCCGCGCTGCGCAAACTTGCCCTGGCAGTCTCCCTCGATTAGCTCTGCCTTGTTTGTCTGCAGCAGTGTGTTCATTGTCTTAAAGCTTAGCGGGCCTGTTCCTATGACTACTTTTTTGATTTCCCACACTGTGTTTTTCGGGGTGCGTTCTATAATGTCAATTCTGTAGGTGGAGCCGTTGAATAAATCATTGTCTATTATGCTTCCACAGTCTTCATCCACCCTGTCGTCTCCGTCGTTGTCGCGGCCGTCGCATATCTCTTCATCTGTTTGCCCGTCGCCGTCATTGTCTTCTCCGTCTCCAATTGTCCCTAAGTTAACACTTAGTTTTGGAACATCCGGGTTTTGCAGCGGGTCCGAAAACATTCCTTCCCAGTACACCCTGCTTCCAATGTATCCGCCAAGCTGCCCGGCGGCTGCTATGCCCAGTCCTTTAAGCATGCTTTTTGCGAAGCTCCAGCTGAATATTCCTTTGAAGAAAGACTTTAGCCTGCCTGGTTTTATGACCTTTCCGGCATCGTCCAGACTTTCGGTTCCTGCTTTTCTAATTGCCTCTTTTATTGTGTCGTCAATTGAGTCGTCAATTACCTGGGCACCAATCTTAATTCTGTTTGGTCCGACTCCGTTTCTTCCAATATCATCTAACACATCGCTGCTTATTCTTGCGGCATCATCCGGGTCTATAATTCTTGGTTTGTGTTTAGTGCTCCATTTATTTTTCCCTGTTTGTATTCTTTCTGTTGCTCCACCCTCTGGAACATTAGCCCTTAATGTCTTTTCAACTTCTGGGCGCATTTTCCCTTGTAAATCCCTAACAAATGCTTCACTGTCCGGGAATCCCGCATCCCGTACCATTTTGTTGTATTTGGTTGGGCCCATACTGTTTTCCAATTCTGATGCTGTGCGTTTTGCCAAGTCTGTTGTATAATCGGTTACCATGCGTGAGCCGGGCCTTCCAACCGCATCGTATGAAATTGTTCTTGACCCCATTCTTTGCCCTGTGCCGTTTGCGACATTTTGGGTAAAGCCGGTTTCAATGTTGCGGGTTACTCTTCCAATGTCTGTTGCATCGGGTTCAATCATCCCTGCAAGCTGTCTGTTTGGCAGCATTTGTGATCTTCTTACCCTTTCTATAAGTGCCGTTCCCACATCTCCGCTGGCATCGTTAATTGCTCTTGTTGCAGGCCCGGTGATAAGGTCATCAACACTTGCGGCACCCCTGCTTACGGTGGTTGTAAATTCTCGCCTAAGCGGGCCCCTGAATGTAGTGGCTAGTTCATCAACTGTTTGCTGGTATAATGCTGGATTGTTTCCTGTTGAAAAGGCGTTTTTAACCGTTTCTTCAGCAAGATAGTCTGCGGCGGCATCCGCCAGTTTGGTTGCTTGGGCTGCATTGCTTATCATGGCTCCTGCGGGCATTCCGGCCCTTCCGCTTATCACAAAGTTGCGTAAGCCGCTTGTAACTACTCCGGCTTTTATTGCACGCGAACCTGATTCGGATACCCATTCCTGTTGCGCCTGTTCTAATTCTTTGTATGACTGACCAAGCTTTGTTTGCTGTGCACTTGCCTGAGGCACGGCCTGTGTTTTGGATATGTCGTATTCACCCCTAACCCAGTCCCACATGTCTGTGAAAAATCCGCCAATGCTGTCCAGTACCTGGCCTCCGAGTTGTGTTTCCCTTGCGGCCATGTATGCTCCTGGGAGAATACAGTCAAATAATATGTTGAATCCGGCAGCAATCCACCCGATTCCCGGAACGGCTGCGGATGCAAGCCCGTCTAACACAACGCATCCTGCGGTCCACATTCCAATTCCCTTAAGCCTTGAGCTCTGCATGTAGTCCTGCCAAACCTGCTGCTTGTCAAGCGGCACTCCTGATCCGCCCGGGGCTGTAACCATCTTGCCCAAGGTGTCAAGCGTTTTGTTGTTGTGCAGTGCAATTATTACATCCTTTAGCCTTATTTTGTCGGGCGGGCTTCTCCAGCCGAGTGTTGCATAATATGTGCCTGGTTCCTTGTTTCCAAGTTTTTCAAATAAGTCATAGGGGTGTATTCCGCAGGCCTCAATTTTTGTTTCAAACGGCGGGTCTGTTTCAGGGTTTGGAATGTCTTTCTTTATGCTGTTTGCCCAGACCTTGATTGTTCCGATGTTTTCTGCCGCAAGCGGGAACAGGTTGTCTCCCTCTGCGCAGAGCTGAACCTCTGCGGTGTACAGCTTTGCCTTGTCTGATTGCTTTGAGAGCTTGATGCTCTTGTTTTCGCCGATTGTTCCGTTGACTTTTTCCTCGTAAAGAAGGTCGCCCTTTGAATTCCTTATCCTTACAGCCTTGATTCCTGTCTTGTTCACCGAGTCCTTGTAGCTTGTCCTGAATTTTACCTCGTCCTCAATCTTCCTTGTTACATTTACGTCAATGCATGTTTCTTGGTTGCTTATTTTAAGCGATTTGAATGATGATTTTATTTCAAGCTTTCCGTAGAGCTTTTCAGTGAACTCTGTTTCCTCTATGATAAAGTAGAGTGGCGGGTCGTTGGGGTCAATGCATCCCTTTATGTTCCCGCTTTTGAGTGCTGAAACAGCTTCTGCCGCTTCCTTTGCAAGCTTCTTCAGGTCTGACTCTGCAATCGGCGCAATATTAACTGTTACAACCTTTGGTTCGTCGCTTCCGCCCGCTCCCTCAATTGAAACCTTTACAAGTCCGCCCTCAACCTGCCCAAGCACTACCTTGAGGTTGTTGTTTTGCCTTGAGGTTACTGTTCTTTCCTCTCCTTCTTTGAACAGCTTTGTTGCAAATATTTCTGCGGCGTCCTTTAGCTTGCTTTCCTCATACCATGCAAGGCCAAGCCAGCTTTCATAGTGTTCGTTCTTTGTGTATTTTTCGTCGAACGGCAGGAAGTTTGGAACGTTTTGCACCTTGTTTTCACATTCAGGCGTTACTGTCCTGTCCTGTGTCTGGTTTATGTTTACTAGAATCGTTTGCCCGTCAAGCAAAATCTCGTCATTCAGGACCTGGAATGCCCCATCAAACCTGACAGTGTATTTTCCGCATCCCTTGAATTGCCCTCCAAGGTGCACTACCCCGAAGTCAAAGCCGGTAAGTTCCCCTACATCCTGCCCCTCCAGCTGCTTTGTGCCCTGTGATACGTGGCTGAATGTTTTTAGTTCAGTGAGTGACCTTGCCTGCATTTCGTGCTCTACAACATCTTCCGTCATGTGGTCGAGCTGCATGTACACAGCCATTGGCTGCAGTCCGAGGCCAAGGCTTGCAAATGTGCAGTAACTTTTGCCTGCACAGCCGGGGAAATTCTTTGCGTTGTTTTCTCCCCTGTGAATCTTGTCCTTTGCCCTCTTTAATGTGGTGTCAAGCTCTTTTAGCAGGTATTCGGCAAGTTCTTTTGCATCACAGTATCCCTGTGTGCAGTCGCTGCTGAGTTTTGGGAATGTGACCTTTACTTTTCTGTCTTCGCCGCAAACCTTTACATCTTTTTCAACTGTTGCCTTTCCCTCTTTGGTGTCCGCTTTTTCGCCGATGTCAATCGAAATCGGGAGCTGGTTTGATTCAACAAACTTTTGGGTGTTTACCATCAGTCCAACGGCCTTAACTTTGATTGTCCTGAATCTTGTTTCCTTTGCAACCGCAAGCTGCAGCCTTACAGTTTGCGCCTGCTTTGCCTGGAGTGTAAAGTCGCTTGGCACAAGTGAAAGTGTATTGCCCTGCACTTGCTTGGGGTCAATTGTCCTGACCCTTACAGGTTCCGCACAGTTGTTTTTCAGCACAACTTCCTTGAATTGGGTTCCGTAAGTTGATTTGCTTGCAAAGTTCAGTGCGGTTGTTGCGCTTAATTCAAGGCAGTTGTATCCGCCGTAATTTACCGCAACGGCTGTTTTTCCAAGCGGGTATCTTCTTCCCATGACAACGCCGTGGAATGAAACCAGTCCTGTTGCGGGCTGTGCAAATGCGTCGTCCTTTGCAAACTCTGCCTTAACATATCTTGTCGGGCTAAGCTGCTGCCCCGGGTTTATTGTTGCGCGGTCTACGGAGTACGGGAGAAGGTCAACGCGAAGTCCCGGGTAGTTCCTGTATGTTTCGTCCTCCATTGCCATCTGGAAGGATGTTATTGGCGTTTGTCCTGTGTTGCTTATGAACAGCGGCCTGTTCCCAATTGCTCTCGGGTCTGTTGGCCCGCGGGCAAGCCAGATTGAAAGGTTTGGCGGGAAGCCAAGGCTAAACCTTGGGTTCCACACTTCAACCATTGCGGGAATGCTTTTGCTTACCTTGCTTGATTCAAATGTTATGTTGAATGCGAACGGCCTGTTTAGCGAGTACATTCTTTCAATAGTGTTTGTTGCGGTGACCTTTACAACCTCGCTTTCCCCTGCCTTAATTGTGGCCGGAGTTGCTGTGAGCCTGAGGTTGGGGTCGTTGTTTTTGTTGTCAACCTTTGCGGTTAGTGAAACGTCTTCCTCACACTTGTTTTCAATTTCCAGTTCTTCTGTAGTTGAACTGCCTGCCCTGCCGATTAGTTTGAGGCGCACTTCCCTTTTGTCAAACCTTATGCAGTCTGAGTCAAGCTTTTTGTTGTAGTCAATTATGACTGTTGTTTTTGTTTTGGTCGGGAACTTTCCCGCAACGCTTCCTGTTATTTCAACTTCAAGCTCTCCGTGCAGGCTTTCCTGGCTGTCTTCCTCAAGGTCAACGTCAACGTTTACCGTAACCCTCCCGTCCTGTCCCTGGTTAAGTGAAGGGGGCAGTTCAATGGTTACATAGAATTCATTCGGGAAGTCGTTTGGCTTAATAAGTTCGTATGTGATGTTTGAAACCTCTTCGCTTGAGAGGTTTTTGAGTGTTGCGTTTGCGGTTCCGGACGGCTGGTTTTCCTCGACCTTGATTTTAATCTTGTCCTTTATTTCCAGCAGGTTGTCCTGTGCGATAAGTATTTCTGTTTCCGCAGGGGCATAGCCCTCTGCAACCGCCTCAAGCTTGTATGCGCCTGGGTCAAACGTGTTTTTGAACTTGTATTGCCCTGACAGGCCCTTTCCGTTGCTTGCGTTCCCTGCAATTGAGTGGACTAAACTGTCCTGTGAGTCGCGCAGGTGCAGTATTGCGTTGGAAACAAATTCAACGCTTTCCTCGTCCCTTACTGTTACCGTAAAGTCTTGGCCTGGTGAGATGCTTTCAGGGGACACATCGAGCGCAAGTGTTTTTACTGTGCTAATGTCAAAGAAAAAATCCCTGTTTATTACAGTGCTTCCTGCAATTGCCTGTGTGTTTATGAACGCCTGGCCTGCCGTTTCTGTTTTGAAGTATACTCTGATTTTTCTTTCCTGCCCTTCCGGGATTGAAATGTTGGGGATTGTAAGTGAGGTGTTTCTGCTTTCGTTTTCCTCAAATCCGTACGGGTTTGTTTCAAGTTCTGAGTCAGGAACTGTTCCAATGGGGAAATCCTCCAAGTAGCCCTGTGATGAAATGTCTGTGTCCGCTTCGGGGAGTTCCCCAATTTCTTCGGTTGAAGGCATGTTTTCAAATGTGTCAATGTCGTATCCTGTGAAGAAAAGCAGGGGCATGGTTTTGCTTGTGTCAAGCTTGAGTGTTGCGGTAACAAATGTTTCTGCCCTCAGGTCAATTTCAAGGGCGTATGTTTCCCCCTCCATGGGCTTGAAGTCTGTTTCATCTATGAATTCTCCGTTAATTCCAACAAAGCGGTATGAAGTGCACAAATTGCCTTCGCACAATGCCTCCGACTCAAACAGTTCAATTGTTTCAGTGAAAGTTTCCGCATAGAGCGGGGTTTTGTTGCTTGAGAAGAGAAGCTCTCCGAGTTCTGAATCAAGCGGGTTTCTGAAATAGTTTCCGCCAACAACGTTCCATATCCTGTAGTGCACCTCAAATTCGGGGCTAAGCATTATGTCTTCTGCTTTGATTTTTATTTTTGCAATTATGGTTTCTGGCGGTGCATCAAAGTAGAGCTCAATCCATTTGTTGGGTTCGCCTGCCCTGCCCTCATTTTGCATGTCTGCGCTTTCATGGCCCGGAGCCGGTTGTGGCTGGTAGCTTTTTCCAAAGCGGTAGTCTGATGAAACGGCGTCAAAGCCAACTATTCCAATTTCCTGCGAGTCAATGAATGCTATTGCGTCTGAACCCACCCTTGCGTGGAATCCTGCTTTAGGGGTTCCCTCAGGGAACTGGAGCCTGAACCTAAGCCAGTAATAGTCGCCCTTTGAAATTCCCTCGACCTTTTCGTTGCTGCTGTTGAATATTCCCTCAAACTCAACCAGGGGCGCAAGTGAATCAACCTCTTCTTCGTCACCCAAGTCAATTTGGATTGTTGTTTCCCCTTCAAGGTTTACCTGTTCTGTATAAGTGTTTCCCTCTTCGTCGGTAACTTCAACGTTCACGCGAGAGTTTCCAAGCGAATCAAAGAAGACCTTTCCGTCAATTATTGGGCCGTCGAAAAGCAGGTCCCCGTTCAGTGAAGTTATTCTAACCGTTCCGTTTGCGGGGTTTCCGTCCGCATCCAGGATTGAAAGTTCAATAATTGTAACAACGCGCAGGAGTTCAATCTTTATTTCGTTGCTTACCCCTGATCTTGCGGTTGTTTCCCCACTTCCCTCTTCAAAGTTTTTCTTTGCCTCCACAAAGACAACTATGTCTGTGGGGGTTGTGATGCGGGCAAATCCGCTTAAGTCCGATGTTCCGTTTGGAACTCCGAGGGGAAGGGTTGCGTCGTCAATTTTTTCCCAGTAAAGTAGGTCTGCCCCGTTTGCGGCACCGAGTGTTGAGTCAATCACATAAATGTCAACAAATGCGCTGTTTAATCCGTCCGTGCTTTCCAGAATAAGGGCTGTGCTCTCTGTTTCAGCCACATTCACCTGTTTTCTTATGGGCAGGTAGCCGTCTTTCCATCCTGTCACATAGTATATTCCGCCGTTCAAATCCTGGAAGTCGATTGCCCCCCCAAGGCCTGTTATGCCGGAGTCAATTAAGTTGTTTTCAGTATCAAACAGCATCACTTCAACGTCTTTGAGGGGAATGTTTCCGCCAGCAAATGTAAGCACTGTTAGCTTTTCTCCGCCTCTTCGCAAAATTATGTTTCTTGTTTCCTCATCCTGCCTTAGTGTAAAGCTTTCTTCTTCAACCTGTGAGTCATAGCGCAGGAACCCGTCTTTTTTCACTGAGATTCTTACACTTGTTCCCTTATCTACTCCAAAAGTATGTTCGCCGTTTTCGGATATTTCCTGGAAAATTATGCTGTCGTTTGAATTGTCCCTGATTGTGATTTCCACATCGCTAACAAGGTTGTTTTCCTCGTCTTTTACTGTAATGTGGAGCTGGCTTTTTCCCTGGAGCGAAATGCTCTTCGGGCTCATTCTCAGTGTCTTGTTTTCTTTTTCTGTAAACTCAAAATTCTGGCTGATGATTTCGTAGGGGTCTGCTTCAACCTTAATGTTTACAGGGATTCCCTCCGGAACTCCGGTGACTGAAACAAATCCTGAAGCGTCACTGTATCCTTCTATTGAGAAATCGCGCCATTGTGCCAGAACATGTGCGTTTGCTATTGCGTCCCCGGTTAATTTGTCTACAACGGTTACTGATGCTTCAATGCTTTTAATTATCTGCTTTAGCTGCAGGGAAACTTCATTGCCCTCATCGGCTTTTACTGTAAGCGTGTATGTGGCGGGTTCAAAGCCGTCCTTTTCCCCCATAATTTTGAGAACAGAACCAACCCTTATGTTTTGCAGTGTTACTTCGCCCCCGTCTCCAACGGTCTTCTCCTCAATTAAGCCGCCTCCGTGGTCCGTTACCGTTACGCGCACTCCGCTTAGTGAGTCGCTGAACTGGTTCTGGATTTGGAACGAGATTGTCGGGTTTACCGCTGTTCCAAATGCGGCGAATGCAAAAAGCCCCATTATTAAAAGAAATAAGATAGCAACAGTGAATGGAAAGGAAGGAACTCCCTTGTCCTCGAGAAAATCGTTGTATGCATAAACAGGCATGCCCTTGGCGTCAAGGAAGTCAAGCAGGTTGTAGTACTTGTCCTCCAAGCCTGTGTAAACTTCTGAAAGCTTTTCCCCGATCATAAAGGCACCAAATTCACTCTTTCCCCTGTTTTAATTAACGCACTTTCTCCTTTATTAACCTTATATTCCAACGGAATAGTATTAAGGCTAACTTAAAGAAACTGCAAAGAAGTATTTAAAGCTAATTACTGCGGGGGTTTTGCACTTAAAGTGAAGGTTGCACCTAAAGTTGCCTCAATTCAAGACTTTAAGTGCAAAGCCTATTCCGGGCAAAGGGGGTCATTGCCTTTTGTAGTACCATGCTGCTGCTCCTATGATTAGGAGCACTGCGGCTGCAATTAAAATTGTGTTGTGGTCTTGTTCTTCTGCTGCCTGAATGCGTTGTATTTCAGTGCATTCTGCGTTTTTGCATTCTTTTCCGTACCCGCAGTTTGTTCCGTCTGCTACTGGGATGAAGCTGCATTGCCCGTTTATGCAGAATTCGTTTGTGCAGGGTTCCTGGTCGTCGCAGTCTGCGTCAATTGTGCAGGTGGTTGGTTTTGGGATTACTTCGGTGGCTTCGATTGGGATGGGAGGGGCCCATTCTGATAGTGTTGCTTGTTCGATTTTCTTTTCCACGAAGTAGGTTACTTCTGTTGTGTTGTTTTTGTTGAGGGTTGGGATTGTGAATTCGATTATTGGGTCTTCTTTTATTACTTTGAAGGGTGTTTGGGTTTTGATTTGTGATGCTGTTTTGGCGATTTGTTTTGGTATTGTTTCGATTATTTTCACGTTTTTGAGTGTTTTTGTGGTTGTGTTTTTTGCGTTTATTGTTATTGTGGTTTTGTAGGTTGTTTGGGTGGGAGTGGTTTTTGCTTGGGTTACTTTTACTGTTCTTGTTATGTGTATTTTTTTGAATGCTTCGATTGCGTCTTGTTTTGAGATTCCTGTTTCTTCCGCGAGTGTTTGGATTTCTTGTTCTGTTGCTTGTTTTTCAAATGTTTTTTCAAGGATTGTTTTTTCTTCTATGCATTGCCCGCAGTCTTGTGGGCAGGTTAGGCAGTTTTCTGTGTCTGCGCATGTTCCGTCGCCGCAGGTTGGTTTGCAGTCTGCCGGGCAGGAAGCAAAGCTTTCTGTTGTTGAGCATATTCCGTCTCCGCATCCAAAGCAGTCTGCCGGGCAGGTGAGGAATGATTCGTTTCCGGTGCATGCTCCGTC